>JAZQFH010000036.1:0-167936 GCA_045539425.1 Erysipelotrichaceae bacterium | reverse complement strand
TAGAATAATCGGAATGATCGTTGAAGAATAAGAATTGGAATAGACAGGGATGCCTAAGAAGTTAAGGCCGCTGGCAGCAGCAAAACTTGGATAGACCAGCATGCCGCCGATGACCATGCCAAGGCCCTGGTTGGCGCCGAATTTCTTCGCTGCAAATGCACCGATGATGATTGGCAGGAAGTAGAAACCTGCATCACCCGCAAAGCTCAGAAGCTGGTAGGTACCGCTTGCCGCATCCGCACCAAGCATATCGGCAAAGATCAGGATGACCTTGATCATACCGGAACCGATCAAAGCCGGAATGAACGGTGTCAGGGAGCCGGAAATACCGTCAAACACCTTGTCGACGATTCCCTTGATGCCTTTTTTACCTTCCACTTCGTCCACGACTTCATCGATGGCTTTTTCCATCTGCAGGCTGTTCTTCTCGCAGATTTCCCTATAGACATCACCGACAGCCTGTCCGATGATGATCTGCAACTGACCGTTCTGCCACTGGGAGCCCAGAACGCCTTTCAGCTGATCGATGGCGGCCTTATCTGCTTTTTCTGCGTCTTTCAGATTGAATCTCAGTCTGGTAACGCAATGGGTGAAATATGAAATATTGTCTTTACCGCCGACCAAATCGACGATTTTACTGCTGATTTCATTATAATTATTTGCCATTTGAATCTCCTTTGTTTGAATGATTATCTTGTTTCGTGACACGGAAACTTTCTCTACCTCCGGAAGCTTTTCGATTTCTTCGGTTTTGATGAGTCCGCTGTCCTTGACCGTAACGAAAAGCGTATTGTCCTGCGTGCGGAGCGATACGATATTACTGTCATTGTTAAAGTAGGAAATGATTTCTTCTCTCATATTCAGCTTAATAAACGGTTAATATGAAGCATAAGATACAGGGTTTCGTCTTTGGAGCAGTTCCATCCCCAGCTTTTGGTGAAATAGTTGGTGATGGCCAGAGCGCAGTCATAGATTTCCGGATATTCGCGGGCCAGCGTATTCAGCATCATGCCGTTTTTTACCTCGCTGTTCTCCTGCGACTCAAACCGTTGTACCAGATACATCAGATGCTTGACGTAGCGGGCATATTCGTAACTCTGTCTGTCCAGCCGGATGTTGATCTTTTCTTCAATGATACGGTCAACCTCGGATACGATTCTGGCGTCCCGGATTACTTTCGTGGCACTGTTATTGCCTTTTTCCGAATTGATAATATGCAGCGCTACATTCACGATTTCCGATTCCGGTAACATGATTCCCGCTTTCTCATACATCATTTCCAGCGCTTTCTTTCCAACCGCATACTCTTTCTGATACAGATAGCGGATATCGTAAGAGATCGCCACCGTCAGATCGATGCCGCTTCTCAGTCTTTCAACGGCAAAATTGAGATGATCAGCCAGTGTAAACGGAAAATTCGGACTGAGTTCCGTCATAAGTTCACTTTCGGCCATCTCGGTGATCTCGGCAGCTACCTTTACGATGTTTTCGGGAATGTTCGCGATCACTCCCTGATACTTGGGATCCACATCGTAGAAAGTTCTCTCGATTTTGGAAAGATCATCCAGTTCGTAAGGTACGGGCGGAAAGCCAATGCCTTTCCCCAGGACTACGATCTCCCTTCCCAAAGAATCCAGAGCGATTGCAGCGGATGTGTTGATTTTTTTAATGATCTTCATGGCTTTCCTCCTTTCAGTAAAAAACGGAAGCGCAGCAAACATAAAAATTACTTTTATGTAGAGTAGCGCTTCCGAAGAATATCACCTTTACAAACTGTAATTAAGATAACGCCTTATGCAAGTCACGTTCTTATTGAAATTATTTTTTCACATTATAAAATGTTTGTCAATTTAAATGCACTATTTTCATTTTCAGCTGTGCATTGCGGAAATCCAGTCTGTCAGGGAAACAAAAAAAACGGTTCGTGAGAACCGTCATGAATTCTGCTGATCCTTTCGCGTGAGCCATAAGAGGGATAAGGCGTACAGCACAAAGGTGCTGAGCAGGATGCCGCTGAAATAATATGGGGCATCATAGAGGGCCTTGGTGTGACCTGCCAGAATCAGAATCATGGAAAGCGTCAGTGACACAGGAAGCAGAGCGATCTTCAGGGCACTCTTTTTCCTTTCCTTTGACTTCTGAAGAAGGGTGAAGACGATACCCGCAACGCTGAAGAGCACACCGATCAGGATCCAGTAGTTATAGATTAGGCGCGGCAGTGTCTCAACGCCTCCGTTTCGGTGCATGTTTTCTCTCTGATACAGTAATACATCTTCCGCAGTTCCGGGGTAGTAGTAGACTTCATCGATTTCCGTCTTGTCCCCGAGCTGGATGACCTGCGCGACTTTCTTCTGAAAGAGCTGATCCCAGAGCGTGGAATAGGCGGAAAGATGAACGGAATGATTTCCCTCATAATTCACGTGATCGACTTCAAAGCCGGAGATTTTCCGGTTGGCTAAGGCGAGAATCTTTCCTTCCTGCGTGACTTCAATGGAGAGAAGATCGCTGTCATAGGGAATGGACTGCGGGCTTCTGAGGTGTGTTATGGTAATACATAAGAGCAGTAAGGATGCCAGAAAGCCGATCAGCAAGGAGCGCAGTTCACGCTTATGCAGTAAAGTACGGAAGGAGCGGAGAGTATCCTTATGCAGCGCATCCACTTCTTCTAATGATACCTCTTCCTTCATCCGTTCCCCTTTGAGCAGTTCCGCAACGGAAACGTCCAGCACTTCGCTGAGCGGCTCCAGATTGGAAAGATCAGGGAAGCCTCTGCCGGTTTCCCAGCGGGAGATGGCCTTGTCTGAGACGTGAAGCAGGTCGGCGAGTTCCTGCTGCGTATAGTTTTTTTCCTTTCGCAGTTGTGCGATAAAATTACCTGTCTGTTGAAGATTCATGGTATTTTCCTCCTGCACTCACCTTACCTCATATTGTAACACAGGTCACCCTATGCATCGTAGAGTTACCGAAAACAAGAAAAAAACCGGATATTTCCGGTTTGTTTTTTCAAATGGTGGACAATAAGGGACTCGAACCCCTGACCCCCTCCACGTCAAGGAGGTGCTCTCCCAACTGAGCTAATTGTCCGTCGGCTTATTTATTGTAGCACATCATTTTCGCTTACACAACCATTAATTTCAGAAAAAAAGGCAGACCCGAAGTCTGCCGTAATACTTATTCGGTGAGTGCGGAGATCATTTCCGATACGGTCGGATGCGGGAAGACAACTTCCCTCAGATCATTCAGTGTCATCTTCTTCTGTACCAGAAGAGCGAATTCACTGATCAGTTCCGTCGCATGCGGGCAGACCATCTGGGCACCGAGAATGGTTTCATTTTCATCAAGTACCACCTTGACGTATCCGCTTTCCGCTTCTTCGATCACGCTCTTGCCGTTGGCTCCGGTGAGCGTCTTTTTTGTATGGACTTTAATGCCCGCATCTTCCGCTTCCTTCTGCGTCAGGCCGACAGAGGCAATCTCCGGGTTTGTATAGACGCAGCTCGGGATGACGGAGAGATCCTTGACACATTTCTTTTCCGTCAGATAGGAGATAACGTTTCTCCCCTGGGCTTCCGCCACGTGAGCCAGCTGGATGTTGCGGTTTTTGGCATCCCCGATGACAAAGACATTGGAGATGTTGGTCTTACCGACGGCATCTCCCACGATGCCTTTCTCCGCCTCCAGGCATAAGGTCGGATTGACCAGGTTGCAGATATTGGGACGGCGTCCGGCTGCCACCAGGATGCGCTCGCTTTCCACTACGGCTTCCGCACCGTTCTTATCGATAAAGACGACTTTGTTACCATCGATATGGTCGACGCGGACTTTCGTATGGATCACGATTCCCTTTTTCTTCAGAGAGAGCGTGAGCCGCTGGGCGATTTCCGCATCCATCGTCGGCAGGATATGGTCGGCGATTTCCAGAATTGTGACGGGGATGTTCAGGGCGGTGAAGATGCTGGCGCATTCCACTCCGATGACGCCTCCGCCGATGATCGTCAGAGAGGCGAAGTTCAGATCATTTTTCTCCAATAAATCATCCGAAGTGATCACGGAAGGGGAATCGATGCCGTTAATTGGCGGTAAAGAAACTTTTGAGCCGCTAGCGATGATGATGTCTTCCGCTTCGTAGGTCTCATTATTGGCCACGATGGAGTGGTTATCCAGCATGTAGGCATGGTGAGGAACCAGCGTGACCTTGCCTTTTTTTAAGAGCTTTTCAATATCCGTGCGCAGACGCGTCACGGTTTCCTCTTTTTTCTGAATCATCTCTTCCGACACAGGTGAGAAGTCAGAAAGAACACTGCGCAATAGGGCGTAGCGCTCAGAGGAGTGCAGTAAACTTTTGGTCGGAATGCAGCCGCGGTTCAGACAGGTTCCGCCGACCTTGTTTTCTTCAAACAGGACGACGCTCAGTCCCTTTTGCGCTGCGCAGAGGGCAGCCGTATAACCGCCGGGACCGGCGCCGATAATACCGATATCATATTTCATTGACATTTATTTCTTTCTATTAACTCCGTCAGCGCTTCATTCATCATGGCTTCCTTTTCGCTTTCTGCGTCAAGTCTGATGTCAGAGATGTTCTGGCCTATCAGCTTTGGCGCAAGGGAGGAAAGATATTCCGTGTCCAGCGCATCGCTGTAGACTGCCGCATCCGTAATCCGATTGTCGCAGAGATCATATTCGATCCGCAGCATCCCGAAGGCGTAGCGCCCTTCCGCTGCGTAGGGCAGATCCTTCTCTTTTCCCAAAAGATACTCAGGGTTACAGAAGAAGGCTCTGTTGCGCTCGATTTCCTCTTTGTTCAGCTCTTCTTCGCCGAGTGTTCTGACTTTGGCTCCGTATACTTCCGCAAATGCCTCTTTCAAGGCTTCTTTCAGCATCTTTACCGTAAGGGAAGGAAGGATCTCTTTGAGGTTGATGACGCGGGAGCGGACGGAGGCGACGTGCTTGTCTCTGAGCTTTAAAAGGGAGACGTTCAGATAGCGAGAGAGGGCATCGGTGTTTACATCCAGCATGATGGTTCCGTGATGCATCGCGTGACGGTTATGGTGCAGATAGGCGTGACCGGAGAACTTTCTGCCTTCGATTAAAAGGTCGTTGCGTCCGCTGATTTCCGCGGGCAGGCCGAACTTTTTCAAAGCACAAAGAAGCACTTCGTTCTGTTTCGCTGTATCAAAATTATCTTCGTGAGAGAGAAAAGTAAAATTCAGGTTCCCTGTATCGTGATAGACCGCACCGCCTCCGCTCAGCCGTCTTGCCAGCACTCCACCGTCCTCTTTCAGAGCACTCAGATTGCACTCGTTGTGTGCACTCTGGTTTCTGCCGATGACCACGGTCTTCTCGTTCTGCCAGAGGTAGAGGATCATCTTGCTTTCTCCGACATGATCAAAGAGTGCTTTTTCCAAAGCAAGATTATGATATGGATCGCATTGTGCGGTTTCTATCACGTACAGGTCTTGTATCATTTGTTATTCAAATTCGTATTTCAAATGCGGAGTTCTCGCCGCAAGCACTTCATCCGGCCGGCTGATCGGCGTGTTGTGCGGTGCTTCGTGCAGATATTCCGGATTTTCGTGTGCCATGTGGTAGAGGTGGATGAAGATATCGCAGGCCTCATCCAGGCTTTCTCTGCTTTCCGTCTCCGTCGGCTCAATCATGAGCGCTTCGTGGACGATCAGCGGGAAGTACATCGTTGGAGGATGAATTCCGAAGTCCAGTGAGCCTTTGGCAACATCCATGGCGGATACGCCGGTCTCTTTCTTCAGCTCCTCAAGCGACATGACGAATTCATGCATGCAGATCTTACTGCCGGCCATCGGGTAGAATTCCTTCAGGCGGTTCATCATGTAGTTGGCATTTAAGACTGCATTCGCGCTGGCTTCCTTAATGCCTTCCTTGCCGAGCGTGAGGATGTAGGCGAGCGCCTTGACGACAACCAGGAAGTTGCCGTAGTAGCTGCGTACCTGACCGACGGAGTGTTCCGGATCTCTGAATTCATAACCGATTTCCGTCTTTTCCACGACCGGTTTTGGCAGGTATTCTTTCAGGAATTCCTTGCAGCCGACAGGTCCGCTGCCCGGTCCGCCTCCGCCGTGCGGCGTGGAGAAGGTCTTGTGCAGGTTCAGATGGACGCAGTCAAAGCCCATGTCACCCGGACGTACATGTCCCATGATGGCATTCAGGTTGGCTCCGTCGTAGTAACATAAGCCGCCGGCTTCGTGAACGATGCGGGTGATCTCCAGAATGTTCCGGTCGAACATGCCCAGCGTGTTCGGGTTTGTCAGCATGAGTCCGGCTGTCTCGTCATTCACCGCATTCCTCAAGGCTTCGAGATCTACGCCGCCTTCCGCATTGGAAGGAATGTTGACGACTTTGAAGCCTGCCATGGCGGCAGATGCCGGGTTGGTTCCGTGCGCGGAATCCGGGACGATGATGTTGACACGCTTGGTGTCATTGCGCATCTGGTGGTATTTCCGGATTAACAGTAAGCCGGTGTATTCGCCGTGCGCTCCGGCTGCCGGCTGGAACGTCATGTCATCCATGCCGGTGATTTCGCATAAGAGTTTCTTGGCGCGATAGAGCACTTCGAGCGAACCCTGGGCCGTGGCCGGATTCTGCAGCGGGTGCATCATGGTGAATTTCGGGAAGGAGGCAACCTTCTCGTTGATTTTCGGGTTGTATTTCATGGTGCAGGAGCCGAGCGGATAGAAGCCGTCGTTGACTCCGTGGACCTGTTTATGCAGCTCCGTATAGTGACGGGAGAGATCCACTTCACTGATTTCCGGTAAGCGGAGCGGAGCTTCTCTCAGCGTTTTCTTTTCAAATGCGTACGGTGTAACATCGCACGGCGGAATCAGACTTTCGCCGCGTCCGGAGCGGCTGCGTTCAAATATCAGTTTCATGCGAGTACCTCCCTGATGCAGGATACCAGATAGTCGATATCCTTCTTTGTGTTCAGTTCCGTGGTGCAGAAGAGAATGCCGTTATCGACCGTCAGGCCGGAGAGGATTCCTTTCTGAGCCAGATGGCTTTCGAGAAGCGTCGGGTCAATTGGGGAGTCCACGAGGAATTCGTGGAAGAACTCCTGATTGTAGCGGAGCCTGAAGCCCAGCTTTTCCAGCTCATCCTTCAGATAGTGGGCATGGGAAGCGCTGTTGCATGCGACCTGTTTCAGTCCGTTTGGACCGACGGCAGCGAGATAGACGGCAGCCGTCATGGCGCAGAGGGCTTCGTTGGAACAGATGTTGGAGGAAGCTTTCTCTCTGCGGATGTGCTGCTCTCTTGCCTGCAGGGTCAGAACATAGGAGCGTTTGCCGTTTTTATCCAGCGTTTCGCCGACGATTCTGCCCGGCAGACGGCGCATGAGCTCCTTGGTGGAAGTCATGATGCCGAGGTACGGGCCGCCGAAGCTGACCGGCATGCCGAGTGGCTGACCTTCCATGACGCAGATGTCCGCGTTGACTTCCTTCGCGTTTTTGAGCAGTGCCAAGGCAACCGGGTTGGCCGCATAGATCAGTCTGGCCTTGACGCTGTGGGCAGTTTCCGCAATTGCGGCAACATCTTCCAGAATGCCGTAATAGTTCGGAGACTGTACCAGAACGCCGGCTGTTTCTTCATTTAAGAGTTCCTGTAGTGCTTCAAAATCCGTCTTGCCTTCCTTGGCCGGGATCAGTTTGAGGTTGACGCTGCGGCTTTCGCAGTAGGTTTTAACGACTTCCAGTGTCTGCGGGTTCACCGTTTCCGAGATGAGCACCGTGTTCTTTTTGCGCTCCAGTGTCATGAAGCATGCTTCCGCGGCAGCGGAGGCACCGTCATAGACCGAGGCGTTGGAAACATCCAGGCCGCTCAGTTCGCACATTTCCGTCTGATATTCGAAGATGGACTGCAGGATGCCCTGGGAAATCTCTGCCTGATACGGAGTATAGGCTGTCAGGAATTCCTCCTTGTTTACGATATTCGTAACGGCTGCCGGAATGTAATGATGATAGGCTCCGGCACCGCGGTAGATCTGGGAGAATTTCCGGTTCTTATCCGCCATTTCGTCCATGAGGCGGAGCACCTCCATCTCGCTCTTTCCTTCCGGAAGATCCAGTTCCGGATTGAGAACGGATGCAGGGACGTCCTCATAGAGGTCATCAAGCGTGGAGAGGTTCAGCGCATGGAGCATTTCCTGTTGTTCATCTTTTCCAGATACAACATATCTTCCCATATTAAGCCTCTTCTGCGACTACTTTTGCATATTCTTCCGCGTTTAATAATTCTTCGTTGTCTCCTGTTTTTTCGACTTTGACAAGCCAGGCACCATACGGGTCTTCGTTGACTTTCTGCGGCTCATCCAAGAGTTCCTCGTTGACTTCGAGGACTTTTCCGTCCAGCGGCGAGAAGACATCGCTGACGGCCTTGACGCTTTCCACATCGGCGAACGCTTCTTCCTTTGTGAGGGAATCACCGACTTCCGGCAGGTTGATGAAGACAATGTCGCCTAAGGCGTCCTGGGCATAGTCCGTTAAGCCGACCGTGTAAGTACCGTCTTCCTCTTCTCTGACCCATTCATGTGATCTGGTATATTTTAAGTTTTCAGGATAGTTAAACATGTATTATTCCTCCTTCTGTTTATTTTTCCTTTTTATAGAATGGTAATCCTACCACTTTTGCCTTTAAGCGGCGTCCGCGGACATCGACTTCCAGAATGGTTCCTTCTTCCGCGTGCTCCTTTGCGATAAGAGCCATAGCCACGGCCTTATTAATATAAGGACAGAGCGTTCCGCTGGTAGTATGACCGATCTTTTCATTATTCAGATAGATATCCTGATGTTCCCGCAGGATCCCGCGGTCGACGATCTCCAGTCCGACGCGGCAGATCTTTGGCTCTCCGCGTTTTTCGATGGCTTCCTTGCCGATGAACTCTTCCTTGTTCATCTTCACGCCGAAGTCCAGTCCCGTTTCCAGCGGGGAGATGTCTTCATCCATCTCGTGCCCGTACAGCGGCATCGCGGCTTCCAGGCGCAGCGTGTCTCTGGCGCCGAGTCCGCAAGGGATCAGTCCGTATTCTTTGCCGGTTTCCAGTAAGAGTCTCCAGAGCTTCACGCCGTTCTCTTTGGCGGTGTAGATCTCAAAGCCGCTCTCACCCGTATAGCCGGTATAGGAGATGATGCAGTCCATACCGCAGAGATTGACATGTTCCTTTGCCGTATAGTAGCGGTAGGGGATGTCTTCCTTCGGCAATAGTTTCTCCATGATTTCAAAGGCTTTCGGACCCTGCAGGGCAACCTGAGCCAGCGAATCGGAGATATCCTCGATTTCCGTATCAGGCAGAATGTTTGCCTTCATGTGGGCAAAGTCCTTGTGACGGTTGGAGGCATTGACGACGACGAAGTAGTAGTCTTCCGCAAACTTGTAGACGATCAGATCATCGATCGTGCCGCCGTTCTCGTTGCACATGACGCCATAGCGGACTTTTCCGACTTTCATATTGGTGTAGTCGTTGGTCAGAATGTGGTTTAATGAGGCAAGTGCACCCGGTCCTTTGAAGGTGATCTCTCCCATGTGGGAGACATCGAACAGACCGGCAGCCGTACGGACTGCCATGTGTTCCTTGATGACCCCGGTCGGATACTGTACCGGCAAAAGATAGCCGGCAAACGGAACGATTTTTCCGTTTAATGCCACATGTTCCTCATACAGCGGTGTTTTCAGTTCCATAATTATATTTCCTTCCTTATAAAAAGAGACAGAGAAAGAAATTTTCTCTGCCTCTGTCCTTAACCTGAAAGATTCTCATAAAGATTGCTTCGTTGGTGCTTCGCTTTCCAGAGTTTCGTCCAAAACCGGTCCTTTTGCCTGAGAGTTCTTGCTTCCCCTTCGGCGCTAAGTCTAGTCTCTCCCGGTCTCTTCATTCGAAATGGTATTCATTGATTTCTAACTTCATTGTATCAGATTTCAGAGGTGAATGAACCTGTGAAGTTGTGAAAAAGAAAACAACCGTGAAAGGAGGAGGCAGAATCCGCTATAATATAGATAAGGATTGAAGTAATATGAGAAATGTGAGAGTTGTCTGTGCCCTGATTGAAAAGGACGGCAGGGTTCTGATTGCCAGAAGGGCGTATGGAAAGCAGAAGGGATACTGGGAATTTCCGGGAGGAAAGATTGAAGAAAATGAGACTCCGGAAGCAGCCATTGTCCGTGAAATACGGGAAGAGATGGAACTGGAGATTCACGTCAAGGAACTTCTCGGAACGGTAGAGCATGATTATGAGGATTTCCACTTAAGCATGGACTGCTTTCTCTGTGCGCTTGTGAGCTCTGAGATGCACCTGCATGATCACTCCGGCATCCGCTGGATCAGTGCCTACGATGAGGACAGCGGCCTGCTTGGCGCGGATCAGAAGGTATTGAAGATGTATCTGGCGCATGTCGCGAAAGAAAACGCGCTACAATACAATCAGAACAGGGAGGAGATCCGCATGAATGTCATGGAACAATTGAAGCCGTTTCTCAAGAAGGAAGTCGTGCTCGATCTGACCTATTTTGACTGTGAATGTTCCTATGTTTTGGAGTGGAAGGGAAGCTATACGGAAGACAGACGTCCGTCCAGGGGCGAAGGCGTGCTCTATATCGACTGCAGGCCATTCAACGAGTACAGTCTCATCACCTATATTGAACTTGCGACGGATGAAGAAAACCGGATCGCATCCATTACACCGGGAGCGCATCTCTATCAGGATGAAGTGAATAAAATTGATTTTGAAAAGGTATGGCAGGAAAGCGATCTCAGCTCGGCGCTGGAATTTCTGGAGGCCGTAACCACATTGGATGAATAACGGAAAGGGGAATTCCATGTTAAAAGATTTCATTTACAATATTCCGACAAAAGTGTATTTCGGACAGGGTTATCTAAGCGAATTGCCGAAGGAGCTGAAGGCATGCGGAAGAAAAGTGCTTCTGACGTATGGCGGCGGTTCCATCAAAAAGAACGGTCTGTATGACAAGATCATGACGCTTTTAAACGAGGCGAATCTTGAAGTGTTTGAACTGAGCGGAATCGAACCGAATCCGCGCATCACTTCCGTCGCCAGAGGAGCCGATCTCTGCAAGAAGGAAGACATTGACGTCATTCTGGCTGTCGGCGGGGGAAGCGTGATTGATGCTTCCAAATTCATGGCCGCGGGACGCTACTACGAAGGCGACTACTGGGATCTGGTGAAAAAGAAAGCCCCGATCGAAAAGGCACTGCCGCTGATCACGGTCCTAACGATTGCGGCAACGGGAAGCGAGATGGATCCGGGCGGAGTCATCACCAATATGGAAACGCAGGAAAAGCTCGGCAGAGCCGATCCGTTAATGCAGCCAAAAGTATCCTTCATGGATCCGACGAACACCTTCTCCGTAAGCGCTTATCAGACAGCCTGCGGTGCGGCGGATATTCTTTCCCATATCTTTGAGATCTACTTTGCCCGTGAGGAAGGCATGTACATGCTGGATAAATTCCTCGAGGGCTTAATGAAAACGGTCATCCGCTATGCGCCGATCGCTCTGGCGGAGCCGGAGAACTATGAGGCCAGAGCCAACCTGATGTGGGCTTCCTCGTGGGCGATTAACAACTTTGCCCGCATTGACAAGCCGCATAAGTGGTCCTGCCATCCGCTGGAACATGAGCTGAGCGCCTTCTATGACATCACCCACGGTCTGGGCCTCGCGATTCTGACCCCGAGATGGATGAAGCATATCCTGAATGAAAAGACACTGGATGCCTTTGTGAAGTTCGGCGTGGAAGTCTGGGAGATTGACTACAATCTGCCGAAGGAAGTGATTGCGAAGGAAGCCATCCGTTCGCTGGAGGATTTCCTCTACAAGGATCTGAAGCTGACGGACAATCTGAGCGCTCTGAATATTGATGACGAATACTTCGAAGTCATGGCAAAGCGGGTCACAGCCAACGACCCGATCAAGGGCTTTGTCGATTTGAACTACGAAGACTGCCTCGCCATCTATCGAAACAGTTTATAAGAGAAGGAAACTTCTCTTTTTTTGTCACATCCGCAGAAATGCATGTGAAAATTTCACGAAAATTTCAATGTTGTGCTAAAATGATGTTGTTATCGGTTCAGAGGACGATTATGGCAAAGAAAGAAACGCAGAAAAAGGGAAAGAAAAAGAAGAAAATGGGATTATTCAAAAAGATCTTACTGGGTCTTTTGATCTTCTTTGTGCTGGCCGGAATTGCCGGCGGCATTTTCGCGTACAAATACTGGAATAAGCTATTGGAAGGCTGTCCGGAGCTGGATCTTTCCAAGCGTGACAACTATTCGATTGCCTCGACGGTCTATGACATCAACGGAGATGAGATTGCGGCTTATGTCGGCAACGAGAACATCGACTGGGTCAAGATCGATGATGTTCCCAAGAAACTGAAAGATGCCTTTATCGCGATTGAAGACAAGCGCTTCTATACCCATCCGGGAATCGACATCCGCCGTCTGGCAAGTGCCGTCATCGGGCAGATCACCCATAAGAGCAATCACGGCGGTTCTACGATCACCCAGCAGCTGATCAAGAACGTCTACCTGACGCGTGCCAAGACGTATGAGCGCAAGGCACAGGAGATCCATCTGGCACTGCAGCTGGAGAAGATTTTAAGCAAGGATGAAATTCTCGAGTGGTATCTGAATATCATCTATCTCGGTGAGACCAACTACGGCATCAAGATCGCCGCGGATGACTATTTCGGCAAGGATCTGAAGGACCTCTCCTTAAGAGAGTGCGCCGCCATTGCCGGTTTAGTCCAGATTCCGAACGTCTACAATCCGCGGGAAGCGGTGCGCAGCGGAAACTATGAGCCGATGAATTACCGGATCAACACGGTTCTGTATACGATGCATGAACAGGAAAAGATCACGGATGCGGAATATGAGCAGGCGCTCAACGATACGCTGGAAATCAAGCCGAGCACGGAGCGCTTCCTGCTTTACGATTATCCGACCTACGTGGAATACGCCATTGAGGATGTTGCCAAGGAACTGTTAGAAAAGGAAGGGACGGAAGTCACTTCGGAAACACTGCAGCAGATGCGCACCAAGATCCGCAACGACGGCTATCAGATCTATACGGCTTTTGACCGCAATATCCAGGACATCGCCCAGCAGGCGGTGTATGAATTCGACAACTATCCGCGCACGGAAAGCGGACTGGATGCGGAAGTCAGCGCCGTGATCATGGATCATCATAACGGAAGAGTTGTGGCGATGATCGGCGGCAGGGAAGAGACAAAGAACGCCGAGGGCTTCAACCGTGCCACGGACTCCCTGCAGGCGGTCGGTTCCTCCATGAAACCGGTCGCGGTCTATGCACCGGCACTGGATGTCGGCTGCTATCCGGGAACCACGGTTCTCGATATCAAGGAAAAAATCGAAGGCTACAACACGGATGAAGGCTACCCGGGCGGCTTAACGGATGAGGATGTCATCACGATGCGCCGTGCCTTGGAGCAGTCTCATAACATTCCGGCGGTCCGTTTCTTACTGGAAAAGGTCGGAATTGAAACCGCACTGGAATATATGGAAGCGGAAGGCTTCAATCTGGATCACATCTCTCCGAGCCCGGCCGGTATGGCCCTGGGCGCCAGCGACGTCTCCACGATGGAGATGACGGCAGCTTATGCGACGCTGGCAAATATGGGAGAATACATTGAACCGCACTCCTACGTCAAGGTTCTCGACCGCTTCGGTACGGTGATCCTGGATGAGAGCACGGTGGAGCGCCATCAGGTCTACAAGGAATCCTCCGCGTGGCTGGTGACGGATATGATGGAAACCAACATGGTCAACGGTCTCGGTGTCCGCGGCCGCTTGAAGGGCATGCACTGTGCCGGCAAGACGGGAACCCATGAGCAGAAGGTCATTTCCTTCGGCGGATACACACCGTACTACACAAGTTTCGTCCGTGTTTCCTCGGATGACTACTGCAACCTGATCAAACCGTCTTCCTACTACATGACCAGCGCCCTCTGGAAGAGCTACATGCAGCCGATCCACGAAGGTCTGGAAGATAAGGCAATCATGCCGAAGGATGCGGAAGAGCTCGGCATCAGGAAATATAAGGTATGTTCCAACTCCGGCATGTTGCCGAAGGAGGACTGCCCGACCCATTGGGAATACGCAACGGAGGATTCCGTTCCGAAAGAACGCTGTAAGGAGCACTACTATCCGAACCGGGATGACCTGTATGAATTCTGGTGGGATGAAAACGGTGTCTATCATGACAACGGATGGTGGGACGAAAACGGCGTCTTCCATCTCTACTCGGAAGGTTATTAATGCGAAAGATGTCTGGAATTCACAGACATCTTTTTTTCCGCTTTGGGGAAATTTGTTACAATAGGAATAGAAGATCAAGCGGAGGAAATCCATGAAACTCATCCATCTGTCCGATCTGCATATCGGAAAACGTCTCTTAGAACATTCCTTTCTGGAAGACCAGAAAGATCTTTTTCAGACCATTCTTCTCAAAATCAAAGAGATTCAGCCCGACGGAATCATACTGGCCGGGGATATTTACGACAAGTCACTGCCCAGTGCGGAAGCGGTGGAACTCTTTGATTTCTTTTTGAGTGAACTGGCAAAGCTTCACCTTCCCGTTTTTCTGATCAGTGGAAATCATGACTCCGCAGAGCGGATTGCCTTCGCTTCCAATATCATGAAGGAAAGCGGCATCTATATTTCGCCGGTGTATCACGGGGAAGTAAAACCCATCCGTCTCAAAGATGCCTGCGGACCCGTCAACTTCTATCTTCTTCCGTTTCTGCGACCCTCACAGGTACGGCGCTACTATCCGGATGAGAAGATTGAAACCTATACCGATGCCTTCCGTATCCTGATTGAAGAGATGAAGCTGAACAAAGCGGAACGTAATGTGCTGATTGTCCATCAGTTTGTGGCGGGATCGGAAACCTCCGGTTCGGAAGAGATGAGCGTGGGAGGCGTGGAGAGCGTGGACGCGGAAGTCTTCTGTGACTTTGACTATGTCGCGCTTGGCCACATCCATAAGCGCCAGACACTGAAAGGGAACATTCATTACAGCGGCACGCCGATGAAGTACTCCTTCAGTGAACTGAAGAACACCAACGGCTTTACGGTAGTACAGCTGGAAGATAAGGGAAACCTGTCGCTGAGTTATGTGGATCTCTCTGTAAAAAAAGAGCTGAAAGAGGTCCGCGGCAGCTTTGAAGAATTAATGCAGGATAATAACAGGAAACAGGATTATTACCATGTGATTTTAACGGATGAGGAGGATATCATCGACGGAGCGAAGAAGCTGCGCAGTGTTTATCCGAATCTGTTGAAACTGGATTACGATAACACGCGCACCCGTACCCGCAATTCGATACTGGCCATTGAGAAAATGGAAGAGAAGAGCGTGGAAGAGCTCTTTGATGACTTCTATGAACTGCAGAACGGGATGCCGATGAATGAAATGCAGAAAGAATACTTCCGCAAGGTTGTAAGTGAGCTGAAAGGAGAGGATCCGGATGAGACCGCTTAAATTGAATATGCAGGCGTTCGGCCCGTATGCAGATCTGGTTACGGTGGACTTTACCCTTTTGAAGGAAAGCGGACTGTATCTGATCAGCGGGGATACCGGTGCCGGCAAGACCACCATTTTTGACGGGATCTGCTACGCCCTCTTTGATCAGACGAGCGGCTCCAACCGCTCCCCGGAACAGCTGCGCTCGCTCTATGCAAAAGAAGGCGTGGAGACAAAGGTGGAGCTGTGGTTCAGCTACGATGAGAAAGAATACCGCATCATGCGCTCTCCCGCCTACGAATATACCAACCGCAACGGGAAAACTACGACAAAGCAGCCGAAGGCTGAACTGACGCTTCCGGACGGGAGTGTGCTTTCCGCCAAGCGGCAGGTGGATGCGAAGATCCGGGAGATTATTCATCTCGATTATGAGCAGTTCCGCCGCATCGTCATGCTGGCGCAGGGAGACTTTTTGCAGCTTTTGTATGATGCCAAGGGAAGAGGCGAGATCCTGCGTAAGATCTTTGATACGAGTTTCTATCAGGAGATCCGCCAGAAGATCTTTGATGACAGCAAGCTTTTGGAGCAGCGTCTTTCCCTCTCACACCAGAAGATCCGCCAGTATCTGGATATGACTTCTTATGAAACAGGGAGTGAGCTGGAGGCGGAACTTGATGTCCTGAAGGAAAACGAAGATGCACTGACATCCTCTTTAGAAGAAGTTCTGGAAAAGATCGTGACAATCGACAAAGAGGAACTGACAAAGACAGAGGAAGAGATTGCCCAAAAAGACGCGCTCTTATTGGAAAAGAACAATTTGCTTGGCTTACTGGAAAAGAAGAAGAGCGAAGCAGTCGAATATGAAAAAGGCATGGCGGAACTTCCGCAGCTGAAGATTAAGGCGGAAGAGTTGCAGAAGACGTATGAAGCGGCAGTACTCAGAAAGCCGGAGATCACGTCACTCGTGCAGGAGCTTGCCTTACTGAAAGAAGAAGAGCCGAAATATGCGGAACTCTCAAAACTTTTCACGGAAAAAGGAGAAGCGGAAAAAAGACGCATTTCCCTTTCCGCTGCCTTAGAGAAAGAAAAAGCACGACTGACGCAGCAGACGAAAGAAGCGGAAGAGTGCCGGAAGGATCTGGAATCTCTGCAGGAGATTGAAACCCGGACACATGAGAAGAACCTGGAATTATTCAGTGTGAAGGAGCAGGAAAAGAAGGTGCAGGAACTGATTGTCCTCTCACGTGCTCTGGAACAGAACGAGAAGAGCTATCTGCAGCAGATGGAACTCTATAAAAGAAAGAGGGAAGTTGCTCAAAAGGAGAGTGCCCGCTATAAGATGGATCATCAGCTCTTTCTGGACTCCCAGGCGGGAATTCTGGCCGAGGGTCTTTTGGAAGGGGAACCCTGTCCGGTCTGCGGCTCTCTGCATCACCCCGATAAGGCACATAAGGCCAAGCAGGTGATCAGCGAAGCCGAACTGAAACAGGAAGAGCTTTCCACGCAGAAAGCGGAGCAGGAAATGCAGGATGCGGCCACGGAAGCGTCAAGAAGAAAAGGCGTCTATGAGAATAGCCAAAAGGAGTACCGGCGGGAATATGCGGAATATTTCCAAAGGGAAAGCAGCCTGCAGAAAGATCCTGCGCTGAATAAAGAAGCAGGACTTCTGAAAGAGAAGCGCGTGAAGCTGGAAAAGGAAAGCGCGGATCTGATTGCGGAAAAGAAGCGGCTGGAAGAGTCAAAAGAGAAAGCATCATTGCTCGATGCGGCAATCGAGAAGACGCAGAAGGAGATCCTGATTCTGACGGCGGGAAAAGCCCAGGCGGAAGCGAATCTCAAAGCATTGCAGGATTCCTTGTTTAAACTGAAAGATTCCCTGCGCTTTGAAAGTAAGGAAGCGCTCTTGTCCGCTCAGCACGAAAAGGAAGCGCAGAAGACCGCTCTGGAACATGCAATTAAAAAGGCGGAAGAAGAGCTGCACGCGACAGAGCAGGAAGTTCATATTCTCAATAGCCGCCTTGCGGTATTAAAGGAAAACCTCGCGAAATACCCTGAGGCAAAAGAGGAAGAGTTGCGTGCGGAAACCGCCGCATTAAAGGAAAAGAGACAATTTCTCCGGGAGCGGCAGGTGACTATGAGCAGCCGCATGGATAAAAACAGAGAAGCACTAAGGCAGATCCGTAACACCGCTCAGGAAATCGGGGAGCTGGAAGAGCGCTCCCGTTACCTGAAAGCCATCAGCGATACGTGCGGAGGCAAGGTGAAGGGAAAGGACAAGATTGATTTTGAGACCTATGTCCAGATGACGTACTTCGACCGTATTCTGGCCTATGCCAACCGCCGTTTTGAGATCATGACGGATTCCCAGTATACCTTTAAGCGGGCCGCTGCGGGACTCGGACTGAACGTGATCGACCACGTCAACGGAAGCGAGCGCGCCGTGGAGACACTCAGCGGCGGAGAGTCCTTCAAGGCATCTCTCTCTTTGGCGCTGGGGCTCAGCGATGAGGTGATGAGCCGCACGGCATCCGTTCATATCGATACGATGTTTGTGGATGAAGGCTTCGGCTCATTGGATGAGGATTCCCTGAACAAGGCGATGGAAGCGCTGAGCGTGCTTTCGGAAGGAAACCGCCTGGTGGGTATCATTTCCCATGTGAAGGAACTGCAGCAGCGGATCGATCAGCAGATCCTTGTCCGCAAGGACGAAGAGGGTCTCTCTCATATCGAAATCATACATTAGAATGTATATTCAACCGGATTCCGGACAGACGGGGGTATCTCCGTAGTCGGAATCCTTTTTTTTCGTTATGATATAAGTAGAAAGAAGTAAAGGAGATTATCATTATGAGTTACAGGTATCTTTTTGAGCCTGGCCGCATTGGATCGCTGGAAATCAAAAACAGGATCGTCATGCCGGCAATGGGCTGTTCACTTGCGGAAGTCAGCGGGGAAGCCGGTCCGCGTATGATCCGCTATTATGCCGAACGCGCAAAAGGCGGCGTTGGTCTGATCATTACGGAAATCACCCGGGTGGACGATGAGACAGGTGTCGGAACGCCGAACCAGCTCAGCGTCACCAATACCCATATCATCGGGCAGCTGTCCCGTCTGGTAGAGGCGGTGCATGCCTATGATACCAAGCTGTTTGTGCAGCTGCACCATCCGGGCAACCAGACACCATCCCGCCTCATTGGCGGAAAACAGCCGGTGTCCGCATCGGACGTCACCTGCAATGTCATCGGGGAAAAGCCGCGTGCATTAAGCACGGAAGAAGTGGAAGCGATGGTACGCAAATTTGTGACAGGTGCCGTGATTGCCCAGAAAGCCGGAGTGGATGGCGTGGAGATCCATGCCGCGCACGGATATCTTGTCAGTCAGTTCCTCTCGCCGCATACCAATCACAGAACCGATAAGTACGGTGGCAGTTTTGAAGGAAGAATGCGTTTCCTGACGGAAATCGTCAAGGGTATTCAGGCCTACTGCGGACCGAAATTCCCGATTTCGGTAAGAATGAACGGGAATGATTACCTGGCGGACGGCATCGATGATGCGGAAGGCATCCGCATTGCGAAATATGCCGAAGCACTGGGAATCCAGTGTCTGAATATCAGCTGCGGCATGTATGATTCCGGCAGCACGATCATTGAACCGTCTTTCTATGAAGAAGGATGGAAGAGCCACTTGGCAGCGAATATCCGCAAAGAAGTCAAGATTCCGGTCATTGCGGTCGATAATATCAAGCATCCTGCTTATGCGGAAGAAAAGCTGGAACGCGGTGACTGCGACTTTATCGGCATCGCCCGCGGACATCTCGCGGATGCAGAGTGGGTCAGAAAAGCCAGAGAAGGAAAGGATGAGCTCATCCGGAAGTGCCTTGGCTGTATGGAATGCTTCCGCATCTTAAATGACGGCCTGCCGCTTGGCTGTACCCTGAACCCGATCCTCGGAAGAGAATTTGAATACGGAGAAGACAAACTGGTCAAAGACGGTGCGGGGAGATCCATTGCCGTGATCGGCGGCGGTCCTGCCGGCATGCAGGCAGCACTGACGCTTTCCAAACGCGGATTCAAGGTCACGCTTTTCGAGGCGCAGGATCGTCTGGGCGGTACGGTCAATCTTGCCGCAGTTCCGCCGTTTAAGGGCATGCTGAACGAATTTGTGGATACTCAGATTGCCGAACTGAAAGAAGCAGGCGTAACGGTCTGTCTGAATACTCCGGGAACTCTCAAAGCCGTAAAGAGCGTGAATGCCGAAGCAGTCTTTGTGGCCACCGGCGGCAACCCGGTCCGTCCGGATCTCGAAGGCATTGAAAAAGCCGTCAGTGCGGAAGATGTATTGGCAAAGAAAGCCGAAGTCAGTGGCAAGGTTGTCGTCATCGGCGGCGGTGTCACGGGGCTGGAGACGGCAGAATATCTCGCCAAGGATCATCCGGTCACGGTTGTGGAAATGCTGGACAAGGTCGGCGGCAATCTCTACCCGAGTGTCGTGATGCATCTGGCGCAGGAAATCATGAAGAACGGCGGAGCGATCTTAAAAGGAAAGGCACTGACTGCCGTGAAGGATGGCTGTGTGGAAGTCTGCGATACCAAGACGAAGGAAGTCAGTCAGATTGAAGCGGACAGCGTTGTCTTAGCCATGGGTGTGCGCTCTGACCGTGCGGTCGTTGCCGAACTGAAGGAAGCGTATGGTGAAAAGGTCATTCTCGTCGGGGACGCTTCCCGTCCGGGACAGATCTATGATGCACTCCATTCCGCCTATAACAAAGCTTTCGTCTACTAAAGAGAATACGGATATCTCCTGCCGCTGCATTGACAGCGGCAGGTTTTTTCTTTAAGGTTGAAGTTGGAAGTGAGTGAATATGAAGAAGTTTTACCGTTGGGATCATCCGTTTTTCCCGGATTATGACGCATTTGGAATCTATGATGAAAAAGAGGAAGCGAAGCTTCTTTCGTGCGGTGTCAGACCGTCAGAGGGAGAGGTGAATGCCCTGATGGTATCCGGATTCGGTGATGAAAACCGGATGTTGAAGCTGTATGCGCTCAGCACGAAGAAAAAGATGGTTGCTCCGCTGTTCAGCTTCAATCTGGCATTCCGCTCAACAAAGGACGGCCATCCCGTGAAAGGGGAAGAGATCATTCTTCAGAATGAAGAGAGTTATTCTCCCGCTGATTTAAAAGAAGGCGCAAGGTATCATGAAGCAGAGAAGGAATTCTGTCGGAAATGGATCGAGATATTGAAAACACACTTTGTGAAAAAAGATGCGCTGAATATGCTGCATGAGGCATGGAATCTCGGCTATGACCTCAAAGAGCCTGCAGAGCTCATGAAGGAACTGACGGATCAGAACCGGCCGTATGAGCGCACAAGCAGAAAGCGGTTATTGGCACTTTTGGAAAAACACAGGGAGAAAGTGGGTAAAGAAGGCTGAATTTCAGCCTTTTTCTCTATGACAAAGAAAAAAGGAAAAGCATAAAATAATTGGGTGAGGTTTTTCCATATGAAACAAAACAGAAAACTGTTATTGATACTATCCCTTTGCGGCATGATGGGAGCATCCATTGGCATTGCGATGAACTCTCTGGGCGTGTTCTATGCGCCGGTCAGTGAGGCGTTAAACGTGAAGCGGGGGACGTTCGCTCTCTATACGACATTCTCTTCGCTCTCCATTGCGGTTGCGCAGATGTTTGTGCCGAAAATCCTGACGGAGAAGAACTTCAAGAAGGTGTACTTTGGCGGCGTGCTGCTTTCTTCCCTGTCGCTGATGGCCATGAGTGTGGCGAAAAACGTCTTTCATTTCTATGCGCTGGCCATCCTGATGGGAATCGGGAACAGCTGCTTCAATGTTGTCGTGATCACCACGATTCTGAATACCTCCATTACGGAAAACGCGGGAGGGGTCACCGGGCTTGTCCTTTCCTTCAGCGGACTGGTCGGGGCTTTACTGTCTCCGCTTATTTCAGGAATCATTCAGTCTTCCGGTTATCCGACAGGCTATCTTGCGGTCGGGGCAGCCATGATCCTCTTTAATCTTCCGGGCTTACTCTATCCGTTACAGTACCGTAACCCGGAGAAGAAGGATTCCAAAAGTTCCGGACAGTTCGGCGGAAATCCGCTTCCGTTTCTCTATATCGGTATCCTGACGCTCTTTATCAACCTTTCCGTCGGCATGTCGCAGCACCTTTCGGGCTTTGCGCTTACAAAGGGAATCGACGCATCCGAAAGTGCTTTTTTAGTCAGTGCGATGATGATCGGAAACATCTTCTTCAAGGTGAGTGCGGGTGCTCTGGCGGACCATATCGGGCCGCTGAAAACCTCGCTTTTTGTCTCCGTGCTCTCACTTGCGGGAATCATTCTCTTGCTGACACAGAAGAGCCTTCCTCTTCTTCTGGCAGGGGCATTCCTTTTGGGCTCGCTTTATGCCATCACATCCGTCCTGACGGTTTTATTCATCAAGGAAATCTACGGACTGGAACATTACACGTCGCTGTATGCCTTGGCCAATCTGATCGGCTCCGGCGTCTTTGCGCTGGCACTGAGCATCATCGGATATGTCTACGATTTCACTTCTTCCTATCTGCCGTATCTTTACGGGATGCTGGGAATGAACCTTGTGATGTTTGTACTATTCTTCCTGCTTGCGAAAAGTATGCGTAAGAAAAGCAACCGATGAGACACGGGACACTTCAACATTTCACTGGCATGCATGGGCGAGTGTGCTATAATCATTATGATTGGAGTGATATACTTTGTTAGAGTTTAAAGAAGTATCGAAAACATATAAGAACGGAACCAATGCGCTCTACGACATCAATATGAAGATCGAGACCGGCGAATTTGTTTATATTATCGGTCCAACCGGAAGCGGAAAGAGTACCATGCTGAAGATCATCAACGGGGAAGAAATTCCGACAAAGGGAGAAGTGATCCTCGACGATATCAATGTCGGCGCTTTGAAAAACCGTAAGGTTGCCAAATACCGTCAGAATCTTGGAGTCATCTTCCAGGAATACCGGCTTTTACCGGAGAAGACGGTTTTTGAAAACGTATATTTCGCACTGGAAGTCATCAATGCCAATGTCAAGGAAGCCCGCCACAGAGTCCGTGAAGTACTCAATCTGGTCGGACTGGACGACAAGGCGCTGTCCTTCCCGCGTGAACTCTCCGGCGGTCAGCAGCAGCGTGTCGCCATTGCGCGCGCGATTGCCAACAAGCCGAAGATTCTGATCTGCGACGAACCGACAGGAAACCTTGACCCGGGAATGTCCCGTGAGATCATTCACCTGCTGGGAAAAATCAATAAGGAACTGGGCACCACCATCCTGATGGTCAGCCATGACATGAATGTGGTCAACCAGTACCGCAAAAGAACGATCGTTCTGGAAAACGGTCACATCGTGGCCGACCTGATAGAAGGAGGGTATCATTCTCATGAATAGAATCTTCCGTGTCTTCCGTGAAGGCTTTTTAGGTGTGAAGCGCCATGGCGCGATGAGCTTTTCCAGTGCCTCTGCCGTTACGATGACGTTACTGATCATCGGAGCTTTCGTGATTCTGAACTTCAACCTGCAGCACATTGTGGAAAATGTGGAGGGAAATGTTCAGATCCATGCCAAGATCGAATCCAACGTGGATTCCGCGGGGATCACGCAGCTGCAGAAGCAGATTGAGGCGATTCCGGGTGTCAGAGATGTTCAGTTCTCTTCCAAGGATCAGGAACTGGAATCCTTCATTGCCTCCTATGGCGATCAGGGAGAACTCTTCCGCATGTATGTCGGGGAAAAGAACCCGTTGCGCAATGCCTTCCTAATTGAAACCGATACCGGGGATGATATCGAGCCGGTAGCGGCGAAGTTAAGGGCGCTTCAGGGAATTGAAAATGTCAACTACGGCGGGGAGGGAACCATCACGCTGGTCAACTCCATGGAGAAAATCAAGCGGATCAGTTTCTTAGTCGTCGCCGCGCTTTCCGTGATTGCGGTCTTATTGATTTCCAATACGATCAATACGACAATCAATGCCCGGAAAGAGGAAATCTTTATCATGCGTACGGTCGGCGCATCCAACGGGTTTATCCGCTGGCCGTTTATCATTGAGGGAATCATCATCGGAATATTGGGCTCCATTCTTCCAATCGGGATTCTCTGCGGAGGCTATTATTACCTCTACAACCTTCTGGGAGGCAATCTGTTCTCCACGTTATTCTCTCTGATTCCGCCGATGAACTTTATCGTTTATCTCGGTGGAGGATTACTGGCAGCCGGCGTGCTTGTCGGCGCCATCGGAAGCTTTATTTCCGTAAGTAAGAAACTGTGGTGGAAACGATGAAACGCGTCAAAACTTGTCTGACATTTCTGTTATCACTCTTCCTGCTTGTCAGTGCTTTTTCCGTGCCGGCTCTGGCGCTGGATGAAGCAGCCTGCCGCGGAGATTATGAAGAGCTGAGCGATGAAGAGCAGAGACAGTGTCAGAAGATCCTCAATGAAAAAGCCAATGAACTGAATGAGGAACTCAATAAACTGCAGGAAGAGATTGACGATCTGAAGGCGGATATTGCCAACAGCGTCGTCAAACTCAAGGACTATGAAAAGCAGATGGCGGAAATCGAAACGGAGATCGCATCGATCGAGAGCCAGATCACCTCATTGGAGAGCAATATTCATCATCTGGAAGAAGAGATCAAGCAGAGAGAAGATCATATCGAGGAAATCGATCTGAGCATTCAGAACCGGATGGTGGCTCTGCAGTCCTTCATCCATGTCAATAACTACATCGACTTTCTGGTCGGTGCCTCCAGCTTCATCGATTTAATTCGGCGTATTGAAGCTCTCAACGACATTCAGAAGTATGACCATGATCTTCTGGTACAGCTGGATCATGAGATTGCGGAGCTGAATGTGGCCAAAGCCAATCTGGAAGAAGCCAGGGAAGCACTTGAGCTGAATAAGCAGGCCGTGGAAGCCAGAAAAGCTTACGTGGAAGGCTTAAAGGATGTTGTGGAGCAGCTCTTGCGCGAGTACTACAGCAAGAAAGCCGATCTGGAAGCACAGGAGCAGCAGTACTACTCTGATCTGGATTCCGTCAAGGCACAGCTGAAGGCCATCAGTGAAAAACTCAACAGCGTGGAACCGTCTCCGGGATGGTCCAAGCCAATCAGCGGCGGTTATGTTTCCGCGGAAACATGGCATTATCCGGCCAGCTTCGGCGGCGGAACGCACCTTGGTCTGGATATTGCGGCGGATGTCGGAACAACGATCCGTGCCGTGGCAAACGGCTACATCCTCTTCTCCGCAGACTCCTGCGAAACGTACGGTTACCTCGGCAGCCGGTGCGGCTATCCGGGCAGCAACGGCGGCGGCAACCAGGTTTATCTGATGGTACGCGTCGACGGCAGCACATATGTCGTAAAATATCTGCACATGCGCAGCGGAACGCCGATCTCTTCCGGACAGATCGTCAATGCGGGAGATAAGATCGGGGAAGTCGGTACGAGCGGCAACTCCAGCGGACCGCATTGCCATATCGAGATCTTCTATCTCGGCGATGAATCCATCTCCTACTATGTCGAGAACTGGAACGGTGACCTCGCCTTCGGCTGCGGCTGGGGAAGCGCGGCACTGAGCAGAACCTGCAGCAATTCCGGCGCACCGTGCCGTGTGGCACCGCGCGGATATCTCGGCTATTAAAATCACAGGGACTCCAAAAGGAGTCCTTTTTCTTTGGAATCTGTTGGGCAACTGTCTCAGATTATCCTTTTAATGAGACATCTTTTTATTTATAATATGAATAGAATGAAAGTTTTACAGGTGAAACTATGATACAGGAAAAATACAATCTTTTTTTCAGCGGGCATTGTTTGGATGCCTACCGCCATTTCGGTGCACACCGCAATCCGGAAAACGGCGAAACCACATTTACGGTCTGGGCACCGCATGCCAAGAGCGTGCGCGTGATCGGTGCCTTCAACTACTGGGACAGAGAAGCGTCCTATCTTGAGAAGGTGGATGACCGCGGCGTCTTTTCCATTACGCTTTACAACGTTTCCGAGTGGGACATCTACCGCTATGTGATCGAAAGCGGCAACGGCACGCTGACGGAAAAGAGTGACCCGTTTGCGTTCTACAGCGAGTACCGTCCGTCCACTTCCTCCAAGGTCGTTCACATGGACGGCTACAACTGGGAAGATAGCGAATGGATGAAAACACGCTCGATCAACTATGACCGTCCGATGAACATCTATGAGGTGCATGCCGGAAGCTGGAAGTTCAAGGAAGACGGAAGCCAGATGACCTATGTGGAACTGGCGGATGAGCTGATTCCGTACTGTGTTGAGAATGGTTATACCCATATCGAACTGATGCCGCTCAACGAGTATCCGTTTGACGGCAGCTGGGGCTATCAGGCCAGCGGCTACTATTCTCTGACCAGCCGCTACGGTTCCATGCAGCAGTTCATGTATTTTGTCGATAAGGCGCATGAAAACAATATCGGTGTCATCATGGACTTCGTCCCGGTGCACTTTGTCAAGGATAATCACGGCTTACGTTTATTCGACGGAACGCCGCAGTATGAATATCAGCAGAATTCCGAAAGCGAATGGGGAACCTGCTATTTTGATCTGGCAAGAGAGGAAGTCCGTTCCTTCCTAATGAGTGCGTGCGCCTTCTGGTGCGACTACTACCATATGGACGGAATCCGCGTCGATGCCGTCAGCAATCTCATCTTCTGGAAGGGGAACAAGAATCTCGGCGTCAATACCGGAGCTCTGGACTTCATCAAGCGTCTGAACTATGACATCAAGGAGAAATTCCCGAATGTCATGATGATTGCGGAAGACTCCTCCGACTTTGAAGGTGTCACTAAGCCGACCATCTACGGCGGTCTGGGCTTTGACTATAAGTGGGATTTGGGCTGGATGAATGATACGCTGAAGTATTACAAGATGGACCCGGTCTACCGCAAGTACCATCACAATCTGATCAACTTCTCCATGGCGTACTTCTATTCGGAAAAATTCATCATGGAATTCTCCCACGACGAAGTGGTCCATGGCAAGGCGACCATCATCGACAAGATGTGGGGCTTATATAACGACAAATTCGCCCAGGCAAAGAACCTGTATCTTTATATGTATACCCATCCGGGAAAGAAACTCAACTTCATGGGCAATGAACTGGGTCACTTCCGCGAATGGGATGAAGCGAAGGAACTCGACTGGTTCTTACTGAAATATCCGAACCATGACTCCTTCCGCCGCTACATGCATGACCTTTCGAAGATCTACCTCAGCCACAGCTGCCTCTACAAGTATGACTACAGCTGGGAAGGCTTCAAGTGGATCGATGCGGACAATGCCGATCAGAGCATCTACACCTTCTACAGGGAAGATGAAGAAAGCATCATGATCACGGTACTGAACATGACACCGGTCGCCCACGAGCGCTTTGAGGTCAAAGTGCCGATGAAAGGCTACTACACGGAAGTCATCAACTCTGACCGTGATATCTACAGCGGATACAATATGTGCAACTATAAACCGGTGAAATCGGTCCATAAAAAACAAAAAGATATCATCCGTATCAGAATTGCGCCATTTGCAGGAATATTATTTGAAATTAAGAAATAAACTGTGTTATTATTTACGCGCATGCCTATAAAGGGGGACTTTTATGTTTACTGATAAGGAACAGTTTAAGGACCGATATGTACGACGCATCGTTGAGCGTTTCGGACGTAACGTGGAGGAATCCAATCCTACGGAACAGTATCTGATTCTCGGCGAAATCATCCGTGATATCGTAGGTCCGGACTGGAGGAACTCCAAGACGACTGTCGCCAAAACGGAAGAGCGTCAGGTCTACTATTTTTCCATGGAATTCCTGCTTGGCCGTTTAATGACCAACAACTTAATGAACCTCGGAATCTATGATTTGGTAAAAGAAGGTCTGGCAGACCTTGGAATAGATATCAATGATCTGGAAGAGATGGAAACGGATGCCGGACTCGGCAACGGTGGTTTAGGCCGTCTCGCCGCCTGCTTCCTCGACTCTCTCGCCAGCAACGGTTATCCGGGACACGGCAATTCCATCCGTTATGAATATGGATTATTCAAACAGCTGATCCGTCACGGACGTCAGGTGGAAATTCCTGACCAGTGGCTGAAACTCGGTTATATCTGGGAAGTACGCAAACCGAATCATGCGGTTGACGTGGCTTTCTACGGACACATTGAACAGGAATACCGCAACGGCAGATTCATCATCCGTCATAAGGATGCCGAGCATGTCCGCGCCGTTCCGTATGATGTACCGGTCATCGGCAAGGGCAACCGCGTGGTCAACACGCTCCGCTTATGGAGTGCGGAAGCCAGCGACATTCTGCCGAAGAACAAGGACTTCATTCACTACATTTCCGAAGTCAATGAAATCTGTCAGAACGTCTATCCGGATGACTCGACGGAACACGGACGCTATCTGCGTGTGAAACAGGAATACTTCTTCGTTTCCAGCGGCATCCAGACCATCATTAAGAGCCACATTGCCACTTACGGCACGTTGGACAATCTGCCGGAAAAAGTATGCATTCAGCTGAATGACACGCATCCGGTCATGGGTATCGCCGAAATGATGCGTATCCTGATGGACAGCTATGGCTATGGCTGGGATCAGGCGTATGACATCGTCCGCCGTACATTTGCCTATACGAACCATACGGTCATGAGCGAAGCTCTGGAAAAATGGCCGGTGGAATATTTTGAAAAGCTTCTGCCGCGGATCTACATGATCATTCAGGAGATCAACCGCCGTCAGAACGAACTGATGCAGCTGGCAGGGGTCAACCCGTCCGATGCCTATCACATGTCCATCATCCATGACGGAATGGTCCATATGTGCAATCTGGCGGTACACGTCTGTTACAGCGTCAACGGTGTTGCGAAGATCCATACGGAAATTCTGAAGAATGATGTCTTAAGAGACTTCAACAACTATTATCCGGGTAAGATCAACAACAAGACCAACGGCATCACACACCGCAGATGGCTGCTTTACAGCAACCCTCAGCTGACACAGATGCTGAGCGAAACCATCGGGGAAGGCTTCAAGGATGACATCACGAAGCTGGAAGATCTGATGAAATACGTGGATGATCCGGTGGTACAGGAAAAGTTCGCGACATGCAAACTGGAGCGCAAACGCATCCTGAAAGACTATATCTCCAAACGTCTGAATGTGGAAATCGATGAGAATTCCATCATCGACGTACAGGCAAAGCGTCTTCATGCTTATAAGAGACAGCTTTTGAACTGCCTGCATATCATCTATCTCTATCAGAGATTGAAATCCGATCCGGAATTCCGCATCTATCCGCGTACATTCGTCTTCTCGGCGAAAGCGGCTCCATCCTACGTCTTCGCAAAGGAAGTGATTAAGCTGATCCACGATGTTGCGAAGAAGGTCAATGCGGATCCATATGTATCGCAGTATATGAAGGTCTGCTTCCTGCCGAACTATTCCGTCTCTCTGGCAGAGATCCTTTTGAACGCCGCGGATGTCTCCGAGCAGATTTCCACAGCCGGAAAGGAAGCCAGCGGAACGGGCAACATGAAGTTCATGATGAACGGCGCACTCACGCTCGGTACCTTAGATGGTGCCAACGTGGAAATCGATTCCTTAGTCGGCAGAGAAAACGACGTGATCTTCGGCAAGACGGTGGAAGAGATCAACCAGATGCGTTCGACATACCGCGCCAGTGCAATCTATGAAGCCGATCCGTACATCAAGAAAGCGGTCGACTCCCTGATCGACGGCACGTTCAATGATGATCTGAGAGAATACCGTGTCATTTATGAAGAGCTGATGTTCAAAAACGATGAGTACTTCGTTCTGGCGGACTTTGAAGCTTACCGCGAAGCACAGGAAGAAGTCGAGAGAAGATACAGGGATACTGCCGGATGGCGTAAGAGCATGCTGATCAACATCGCAAAGAGCGCTTATTTCTCCTCTGACCGTACCATCGACGATTATGTAAAAGACATTTGGCACATTCATAAAATGGAATTATAATAGTACTATGATTAAAGCTTGGTTAGATGACTACAAACTGATCCGGGTGTTTTCCACCCGCTGCTTGGCAGATGACCAGGCTTTTTCTATGTTCTTAAATAACCAGTGCGTCAGCTTGGAAGCGAAGAAAATCGACGCCAACAACTTTGAAGTGACGCTTCCGAAGAGCCTGAAGCTGGAGAATACCTACTATCTTCACGTCGGAAAGGAAGAGGTGCTGGTGGAATACCGCTTCGTCACCAAGACGAAGAAATTCAACGACTTCTATACCTACCGCGGGAAGCTGGGCTCCTACTACCATCCGGACTCCACGTCCTTCTATCTCTGGGCACCGACGGCGCACCAGGTGACGCTTCTTTTGGAGCAGAAGCGCATCAACATGCACCGCATGGAAAAGGGTGTCTATTTTGTGAGAGTCAGCGGGGATCTGGACGGCGCGTTCTATCTTTATGAAATCGAAGTCAACGGCCAGACGTATCAGATCATCGATCCCTACAGCGACTCGGTCGGCGTCAACGGTACGGCTTCCGCCGTCATTGATCCGAAGAAGCTTCACCGCATGAAGGAGTACCGCTCGAAAAACAAGGCAATCCTTTACGAATGTTCCGTCCGTGACTTCACGATGGATGAGGATTCCGACATTGAGCACAAGGGAAAATTCAAGGGCTTTGTGACGGAAGGGAAAACAAGCCGGGGCACCTCCTGCGGGCTTTCGTACTTAAAGGAGCTGGGTGTCACCTATGTTCAGCTGATGCCGGTCAACCTGAATGCGACGGTGGATGAAGTCAACTATAAAAACACCTATAACTGGGGCTATGACCCGGTTCTCTATACCGTTCCGGAAGGCAGCTATGCCACGGATCCCTATGATCCGTACTGCCGCATTCTGGAAATGCAGGAAATGGTGGAGAAGCTGCACGAGAATGACATCGGAGTCATTTTCGATGTCGTCTTCAACCACATCTACCACAATAAAAACGTCTTTGAAAAGGTCGTCCCGTTTTACTACTTCCGCTATGAAGGTAATAAGCTTGCAAACGGCAGCGGATGCGGGAATGAGATGGACTCCGAACAGCCGATGTGCCGTCATCTCTACAAAAAGACGGTGGAGCTTTTCATGAAGCGCTACGGTGCGGACGGCTTCCGCTTTGACCTGATGGGACTTTTGGACATTGAGACGATGACGGAACTCTGCGCGCTTGTCAAAAGCATCAATCCGAACGGGATGCTGTACGGCGAAGGCTGGGATATGGGAAGAGTTCTGGCGGATGAGAAGAAGGCTGCCATCAAAAACTCCGCCCAGATATTGCAGATTGGCTTCTTCAATGACTGGTTCCGCAATACCCTGCGCGGCTATTCCCTCACGGAAAAAGGCTATCTGAACGGGGACAGTGAGATCGGCAAGGCCGTCATCAACGCCTATGTCGGCGGTATCTACCGCTATCTGCCGGGACATCTGTTCGAGAATTTCTGGCAGAGCATCAACTATCTGGAATGCCATGACGACCATACGGCCTTTGACCGTCTGATCGACTTCACATCGGAAGAACAGGTCAGAATATGCCGCCTCATGATGGCGAGCACGATGTTATCGCAGGGCGTTCCGTTCTTCCAGAGCGGGCAGGAGTTTCTGCGTACGAAGTACGGCATCGGCAATACCTATAACAAGGGAGATAAGGTCAATAAGATCAACTACTCCCGCAAGGATCAGTATCAGAGCACGGTGGACTATTTCAAGGATCTGGTAGCACTGCGGAAGGAGCTTCCGATCTTTGACTTCAGCTACTATGATGTTGTGACGCGCTACTCGTTTGAAGTCATCTACGATTCGACGCTGAAGATCAATATCAACCTCGAGGGGGTCTCCGGGAAATATCAGTATCTGAAACTTCTGGTCAACCCGCACAGCTTCGGTTGGGAGGAACCAATCCCTGAGAAGGATGTCGTTTTGCTGGATGAAAATGGCAGGTGTGAAAAGGATGTCCGCATGCAGTATATTGAACCCTATACGCTCTATCTCTTTGCGGTGCGGTCGGAGTAAACAGAAAAAAAGAGCGAGATTTTCGCTCTTTTCGTTTGGTTTAGTCGAGATCGGCGCCGTTGGACTTGCAGACCTTCTGATACCAGTAGAAGGAATCCTTTCTGTAGCGTTTCATCTCTTTTAAGTCGAATTCGTCACGGTCGACATAGATCAGGCCGTAGCGCTTCGTGATACCCTGATGGGTGGAGATGAGGTCGAAGGCAGACCATGGGGAGTAACCCATTAAGTCAACGCCGTCCGTGATGGCTTCCTGGCATGCCTTGATGTGCTTGCGCAGATAGTCGATACGGTACGGGTCATGGATCGTGCCGTCTTCTTCGAGTTTATCCGGAACACCGCAGCCGTTTTCCGTGATGAGTAACGGCAGGTGGTAGCGTTCCCACAGCTGACGCAGCGTGATGCGTAAGCCGACAGGGTCAATGCCCATGCCGTAGGAAGTGACTTCCTGCAGCGGGTTGGAAACTGCCTGGCACATGCCCGGGAATGTCATTAAACCCGTCATGAAGTCCAGTTTTTCCTTCGCTTCGGCTTTGGCTTTGAGTCCGTCCTCTTTGGAGATATAGCGGACCGTGCCTGCACCGTAGTAGTTGAAGGCGATGAAGTCCGGCTTGCCGTTCTTCATGTTTTCCATATCTTCTTCCGTGATGTCTTCCGGCATGATGTCACTGTCTTTCCACCAGTTGACTAAGGCTTCCGGATATGTTCCGAAGCAGGCCGTGTCGAGGAAGAGACGGTTGCGGAGCTGGTCGAAGTCCATGGCCGCAAGGTTGTCTTCCGGAGAGGAAGTTGCCGGGTAGATGGCCGTGATGTTCGGTGCCGGGGCGATCCAGGCTTCCGGACAGATCTTATGGCAGAGGATCATGGCTCTGGCCTGTGCGACCAGCATATAGTGGTTGGCCTGCCAGGCATTCTTTTCGCTGCCGTACTGGCCGCCCATGAAGAGGGCCATCATGTTCTGTTCATTGATCGTGAGGAAGTATTTGACTTTGTGTCCGTACTCTTCAAAACAGACCTTGCAGTATTCGAGATAGTCTTCAATGCACTGCCGGCTGGCCCAGCCGCCGTATTTGTCCTGAAGTACCTGCGGCAAATCGAAGTGATACAGTGTAACAACCGGTTCGATGCCGGCCTTGAGGCATTCGTCGATGACTTCGTGATAGTGGTTGACACCCAACGGATTGACTTCACCGACACCCTGCGGCAGAATGCGCGGCCAGGAGATGGAGAAGCGGAATTCCTTGAATCCCATTTCCTTCATCAGGGCGATGTCTTCACGGAAACGGTGGTAATGATCGACACCGTCATTGAAATTGGTCGTGCCTTTCGGAACGGGAGCCGTATCAGAGACGCACAGGGTTCTGCCGTCTTCCAGATAAGCACCTTCGCACTGATATGCGGAGGAGGAAGCGCCCCAGAGGAATCCTTCCGGGAACGGTTTTAACTTGTTGAATTGCATAAATGATAATACCTTCCTTGTACTTCTATTATAGCATGGGGAAAGGAATGAAAAAAAAGACCGTGAGGTCTTTTTGATTATTTGACAAAATATGCGGTCGCAATGGCACCGGCACCGGCATAGGTTCCGACCGTGGTTCCCACATAGGATGTGGCAATGTCTTCCCTGTTGCCGTAAAGATCGGCATTCTCCGCCAGGAATCTGTGGATGTTGGCAGGATCCGTTCCCGTATAGGCGGCACAGTACGGCATGGAAAGATCGATTCCACCGTCCTTTTCAATGTATTTGCGCATGGCCGCAAAGCCTTTTTTCATGCCGCGGACCTTGTCCAGCACATTGACCTTGCCGTCCGTGATGGTAATGACAGGTTTGATGGAGAAGGCTTCGCCGAAGAATGCGGCCGTACTGGAGATGCGTCCGCCTTTTCTCAGATTTTCCAGTGTGGCGAATACCGCAATGATGCGGACTTTCTTCTGCGCTTCAATCAGGCAGGAGTAGATCTCCGGGGCTTTCTTGCCTTCCCTGGCGAGTCTTGCGGCATATTCCACCAGAACACGCATGCTGCCGCAGAACTGCTGGCTGTCGAGCACCCAGAGGTCACCTTCGACTTCCTGCTTGGCAAGCAGGGCACTCTGGTAACAGCCGGAAACACCGCTGGAGATGGAAATGTAGATTGCACTCTCATGTTCCTTTAATTCTTCTTTGAATACTTCGGCGTAGCGGTACGGTGTGATCTGGGAGGTTTTCGGAAGTTCCTCTTCCTGCTCCAGATGCTGGTAGAATTCCTCCAAACTCATCGTGACGCCGTCAATATATTCCCTGTCATGAAAACGGAACGTCAGCGGAATTACCGTAATGCCAAGTTCTTTGGCTTCTTTCTGGGAAATGTCGCTGCCGGAATCCGTGATAATCTTTACACTCATAGTCGTATCTTCCTCTTCTAGTAAAGCACTATTATAATACAACGGAACGTAACAGAAAAGAAAGAGATATGAAAACGGGAGGAATCCTCCCGTTTGTATGGTACATTAATAACCGACTTTTTTCAGAATCTTCAGAATACCGCGGCGCAGTACGCTGCCGGCCGTGTTGATCAGAGAGCGTTCGATCTGCGCCTGTCTGCGCTCCGCTTTCTTCTTTGCGGCATTGCGCTCCTGCTGGCGTTTCTTTTCCAGTGCCTTTCTGGCCTGCTCTTCCGCTTTCTTCCGGTCGACTTCCTTTTTGGCCTCTTCCTTTTCGGCAGCTTCCTGGATCTTCTGGATCTCTAATAACTCATAGGCACTTTCGTTATCGACCAGGCGGTCGTACTTGGTCATGCCGTCGGTGGACAGAGCGTTTTCAATCTCTTCCTTTGCGGCCGGCTTCATGGAAGACTGCGGGCAGATGATCTTGGTGTATTCGACAACGGTCGGAATGCCGTCTTCATCCAGTACGGATACCAGTGCTTCACCGACACCGAGCTGAGAAATCATCTCTTCGGTATCGAAAGCCGGGTTGGCACGGAAGGACTGGGCGGCTGCCCGGATCGCTTTCTGCTCTTTCGGTGTATAGGCACGCAATGCATGCTGGATCTTGTTGGAAAGCTGGGCCAATACGCTGTCCGGAATATCCGCCGGGTTCTGGGTGACGAAGTAGATGCCGACGCCTTTGGAACGGATCAGCTTGACGACCTGTTCAATCTTCGCCAGCAGTGCCTTCGGCGCTTCGGAGAATAACATGTGGGCTTCGTCAAAGAAGAAGACAAGCTTCGGCTTCTCGAGGTCTCCCTCTTCCGGAAGCGTCTCGTACAGTTCACTCATCATCCATAACAGGAAGAAAGCGTATAGCTTCGGATTGAGGGCAAGCTTGGTGCAGTCGAGCAGATTGATCATTCCCTTGCCGTCATAGGTGGTGCGGATCCAGTCCTGAATGTCCAGTTCCGGCTCCCCGAAGAAATATTCCCCGCCCTGGTTTTCCAGCGGCATGAGTGCACGCAGGATGGCGCCGACGGAAGCGGATGTGATGTTTCCATAGGTGGTGATATATTCCGCGCGGTGCTCACCGATGTAGTTGAGCACGCTCTTGAGGTCTTTTAAGTCGATGATTTTCAGATTGTGTTCATCCGCAATCTTGAAGACGATGTTCAGAACACCTTCCTGGGCGACGGTCAAGTCCAGAATGCGGGATAAGAGCTCCGGCCCCATATCGGAAACCGTGGCACGGACAGGGTGTCCGCTTTCGCCATACACATCCCAGAACGTCACTGGATAGGGTCGGTAGGAGAAACTGTCGCGGATTTCAAAGAAGTCGATCCGCTTTTCCATGTTCTCATTCTGGATTCCCTTTGCGCATAAGCCGGAAACGTCTCCCTTGATATCACAGAGAAATACCGGGACGCCGGCATCGGAAAAGGATTCCGTTAAAACTTTCATCGTTACGGTTTTGCCCGTGCCGCTGGCACCGGTAATCAGCCCGTGCCGGTTGGCCATATTCAGATTCATGAAAACCTTGCGGTCTTCCGCTTTTCCGAGATAGATTTTCTGATTGAGATACATGAGTGTTTCCTCCGATCGCTTAATTTAATGATAAAAGAAAGTAAAGATTATTTCAATTGGCCCATGGTATAATAGAGGCTGGTGAAGAAAGGAGATTCACAATGCAGAAAAAGAGAATCCCGTTGTTACTGCCGGTTGTACTGGTAGCGCTCCTTCTTGGCCTGATACTGTATCTCTCTTCAGGAAAAAAGGCACCGACTCCTGCGCAGGATCCGGAAATCGTGGATCCGGGTGTGGTGGATCCGGTGGAAATAGACGGAGAAATCAGGGAGGATGGAGAATACACCTCTGCGGATGATGTCTCTGCCTATCTGATTGCGTACGGAAAGCTGCCGAATAACTTCATTACGAAAAAGGAAGCGCGTGAACTCGGATGGGAAGGCGGCGGACTGGATGAGTACGCCCATGGCAAGTGCATCGGCGGAGATGAATACAGTAATTACGAAAAGAAACTGCCGAGCGCAAGCGGAAGGCAGTATTATGTCTGCGATATCGACACGCTGCACGAAGACAGCCGCGGAGCGAAGCGCATCGTCTATTCCAATGACGGTCTGATCTACTATACCGAAGACAGCTATGAAACCTTTGTAAAGCTCTATGGCGGAGAAGAGGATATCATCACTCCCGCTGAGCCGGAGAAGGAAAAGGATCCCGTCAAGGAAGAGGAAGAGCTGCTCGATCGCGAGGGGACTTACACCTCCAAGGAAGATGTGGCGCTTTATCTCTATCAGTATGGTGAATTGCCTTCAAACTTCATTACGAAAAATGAAGCGCGTGAGCTTGGCTGGGAAAGCGGCGGGCTGGATGATTATGCCTATGGCAAGTGCATCGGCGGCGACCGCTACGGCAACTATGAAGGACTGCTTCCGAAGAAAAAGGGCAGAACCTATTATGAATGCGATATCGATACGCTCCATAAAAAGAGCCGCGGGGCGAAGCGGATCGTCTTTTCGAGTGACGGCCTGATCTATTATACGGGGGATCACTACGAACATTTTGAATTACTATACGGAGAAGAATGACATATGGAATATATTATACTGGACGGTGCGGACTATTTAGAGAGGTCCGACTTCTACGGGGATATCCGGACAAAGATGAACTTTCCCGAATATTTCGGAAACAATCTGGATGCTTTGCATGACTGCCTTAGCGAAAGGGGAATCCCGACATCGCTGATCCTTCTGAATCAGAAGGAGTTAAAGGAACACCTCGGCAGCTATGCGGAAGGGATCCGCACGGTTTTAAGAGAAAGCGCAGAGGAAAACGATCATCTGCTCTATCATGAAGTGAACTGGGAAGAGGAGTAATCCTCTTTTTCCTTTGGGCTCTTATTTCGCGTGAGAGAGACAATTGTGATAAGATGATAAAAGGATGGTATTATGATCGAAAACGGATGGACACCTTTTTTACAGAATGAATTTCAGCAACCGTACTTCCGGGAACTGGCGGCTTTTCTTCATGAAGAATATGAAACAAAAACCGTTTATCCCGCAAAGAAGGAAGTATTCTCCTGCTTTTACTATACGGATTTAAAAGATGTCAAGGTCGTCATTCTGGGACAGGACCCATATCATGAACCGTTCCAGGCGCACGGCATGTGCTTTTCCGTCAAACCGAATGTCCCCATTCCGCCTTCCCTAAAGAATATCTATCAGGAGCTGCATGATGACTTGGGCTGTACGATCCCGAATCACGGCTATCTGATGAAGTGGGCAAAACAGGGGGTCTTTCTGCTCAACACCGTCATGACGGTCGAGCGGGGAAAGGCATTCTCCCACAGCAAAAAAGGCTGGGAGACATTCACGGATCATACCATCCGGAAACTCAACGAACAGGATCAGCCGATCGTCTTTCTGCTCTGGGGCAGACCTGCTCAGAGCAAGGCGGCGCTTCTGGACAATCCGAAGCATCTGGTGCTCAAGGCGGCACATCCGTCTCCGCTTTCCGCCTACAACGGCTTTTTCGGCTGCCGTCATTTTTCCAAATGTAACGAGTTTTTACGAAAGAATCATGTCACGCCGATCGACTGGCAGATTTAGAGAAGAAATGAATGTATCAGAATATCGATGAATTCTTAACATATATCTATCAGACCCGGAAGTCTGATACCAAAAAGGAGGATTTTGTGCGGCTTTTGGCTGAGCTTGGCAATCCGCAGCTGAAGCTGAAATGCCTGCACGTCGCCGGAACCAACGGCAAAGGCAGCACCACCAACTACCTGCGCAGCATTCTGCAATCCCACGGGTATAAGGTCGGCTCCTTCACTTCTCCCCATCTGGTTGTGCATAACGACCGCATCCGCATCAACGATGTCAATATTCCCGATGAGAAGCTTCTGGAATACGGCAACCGCTTTTTATGGGCGATTGAGAAATACAAACTCTCGATGTTTCAGATCGACATGCTCATCAGCATCTACTATTTCCTTGAGGAGAGAGTGGACTATGCGGTCTATGAAGTGGGCTTAGGCGGAAGACTGGATAACACCAATGTGATACAGCCGCTGCTTTGCGTCATTACCAATATCGGCTATGACCACATGCAGATCTTGGGCAACACGCTCGAAGAGATTGCCTATGAAAAGGCGGGTATCATAAAGAAAGAAACACCTGTCTTTACCGCGGAAGGAAGAAAGAGCTGCCTGGCGGTCTTTCAGAAGAAAGCGGATGAGATGCATTCTCCGCTTTTCAGAATCCGTCCGCCGCACGCAGAGATCCGTGAGGGGAGCGTCTGTTTCCGCTATCACGGCTATGATGTAACGCTAGGGACCATGGCGCTCTATCAGCGCAAGAATGCCGCTCTGGCCATTGCGGCAGCCGATTATCTGCGCCAAAAGGGAATCATTCCGCTTAACAGAGAAGACATTCTGCACGGAGTGGAAGAGGCCTCCTGGGACGGCCGTTTTGAAGTCATGTGCCAGAAGCCGCTGATCATTGTGGACGGAGCGCATAACGAGCACGGGGTCCGGGGAATCCTGGACAGCGTCCGCTTATTGCCGCATCCGCTCTGCATCATCGTCAGCATCTTAAAAGACAAGCAGTACGATCAGATGATCCGCATGCTGAAAAGGGAATGCGATGAGCTGATCGTCACTTCCTTTGACTACTACCGTGCCACGCCTCTCAGTGATCTGGCAGCCCAGCACGGGGTAAGTGCAATCCGGGATTATAAGGAAGCGCTGAAAGAGGCGCAAGGGAAATACGCGGACGGCTGCATCCTGGTGACGGGTTCGCTGTATTTTGTAAGTGAAGTACGCAGTTTTCTCAAAGGAGGAAAATAGAGCATGAGCACGAAAAAGATCACGACTTACGCGATGCTGATCGCCCTCTATGTGGTACTGAGCGTCATGACGCCGATTCGGCTGATCCAGTTCAAGTTCACGCTGGAAGCGTTCCCGATTCTGGTGGCGGCCTTTTCCTACGGCCCCTCAGCAGGCTTTCTTGTCGGCTGCATCGGTTCCGCCATCTATCAGATCTTCTTCTCATCCTACGGCATCACTCTGACAACACCGCTATGGATCCTGCCGCATGCGGCAAGCGGAATTCTGGTCGGTTATCTGGCAAAGACGCAGAAGGAGCGCAGCTTTTTGAGCGTAGGGGTCATTGCGGTGATCAGCGCATTCTGCGTTACGCTTTTAAACACGCTGGCGCTTTTTGTGGATTCGAAAGTGTACGGCTATTATTCCGCGCAGCTGGTGTTTGGCTCACTGATCTGGAAAGTGCTGAGCGGCATCCTGCTCTCCGCGCTCTTTGCCCTGATTCTGCCGAAACTGCTGGAGCAGATTGATAAAATCAGATAAAGGAAATTGTGTTCTTTACAATTTCCTTTTTTTCCGTTATAACTATGAAAAACAGAAACGGAGGGAACGCGATATGAAGAAGGTTTTAGCAGCTTTGGAAAATACTTATGTCTTTTTCTCTCCGGCCTTTACAACCATCTGGATCTATTTTTTCGTGATATTGGGAAATCTGCCCATGTTCTTCCTTGTCGGCAGGGCAAAAGAGCTGCATTATCTCTTTATGCCTTTGTTCTTATTGTATCTGGCGTCACTGATTGCCACAGGCCGCTATCTGCAGCACAGAAAGCAGATGCGTGAGATGAAGGCACAGTACGGGGAAGAGCTGTTCTACCGCATGTTCCCCTCAGAAATTAAACGTGAGGCACGCATTGCGAAACTGCAGCGTCTTCTTCCGAAGAGGAAAGGAGAAAAACGATGATCCGTGATTATCATCTTGCCCGTAAGGAGGCCCAGCGCATCCGGGATACCGCTTTAAATCCTTCCATGATTCTGCTTCCCTCACTGGAGGAGCGGCTGGGGAAAGAATTGCCTGCCGCAATCAGCGTCGGCAGAATGGAGATCCCGCTCCACATGGTTAAAGGCACCGTGCACACCTCGCGCAGTAATGCCTTCACCTCGGGATTCTATCCGCTTTTATCCGATACATCGGAATTTGCCCGGAAATGGGCCGACCTGTATGATGAGATGGTGTCGGAAGGGCAGAAGGAGCCGATCAAAGTATACGAATATCTCTTCGATTTTTATGTGGAAGAGGGAAATAAACGTGTCAGCGTCATGAAATATCTGGATAATGCTGGCATTGAAGCCGAAGTATGGCGGCTTCCCTTAATGGAAGGGGAAGCGGAAGAGGCACTGTATGAGGAATTCCTGGAATTCTTCGCATGCGTTCCAAGCTATGCTTTGCGCTTCCACGAGCGTAACAGCTACCGCGAATTTGCGAAGATGGTCTCACTTACATGGGGAAAACGGTGCTCCGTGGAGGAGCAGCGCCGCATTGAGGCGGGCTACTACCGCTTCCGTGATGCCTTTCTTTCCTTTGATGACGGAAGACTGATGCCGTATTGTGCGGACTGTTTTCTGATCTACTGCCGCCTGTATTCCTTTGAGAGCTTACTGAATCTGCAGAAGGGACTACTCGAAAACAGAATCCGCAACCTCTGGGAGGAATTTACGCAGCAGTTTTTAAAGAGAAAGGAAGATCCGCGTCAAGAGCGGAAAGAAGATTCGCTGAAGGAAAAAAGCGGAATCTTTCCAACGCGTCGCGATCTGAAATATGATGAGGAACATCCGCTGCGTGCGGCCTTCTTCTACTCCGCTCCGCTTAGCGCTTCCGCCTGGACGATTGAGCATGAAAAAGGAAGACAGTATGCTCAGAAGCGGCTGGAGGGACTTGTGCAGACGGAAGTTCATGAGAACTGTCTGAGTGAGGAAGCGCTGATCAAGGAGATGACTTCGGCGGTACTGAAGGGAGCAGACGCGCTCTTCACGGTGCACGCGAAGGATCTTTCTGCGGCGCTGAAGGTGGCTTTGAGTTATCCGGATGTGCGTTTGTATAACTGCTCGATTTATCAGCAGCACGACCGCATCTCCACGTATTATGCCAAGCTGTATGAAGCGAAGTTCCTTTTGGGCATGCTGGCGGCATCGCTATCCGCGAATCATAAGATCGGATACGTTGCCGACTTCCCGTTCTACGGAAGCGTGGCGAATATCAATGCATTTGCGCTGGGAGCCGCGTTTGCGGACCCGTTTGCGAAGGTCTATGTCCGCTTCTCCACGGTGGAAAAGTATGACTGGCGGGAAGAGATGAAACAGAACGATGTCTGCGTCATCTCGGGACATGATCTTGTCAAGCCGGAGTGGGGTGAAGCGGAAAAGGGACTCTTTGTCGTAAATGAAGACGGCAGCCATCATTCCGTGGCTGAGATCTGCGTCCATTGGGGAAAATACTATGAGGATCTTTTTACGGAGATTTTAAAGGAAGAAAAGGGTAAACCGGTACAACCGGAGAGCACCTGGTACGGGCTGAGCACCGGCATTCTGAGTATTGAAACGGCAGAGGATCTGCCGCCTCAGGTGAAGCGGAATCTGAGCCGTATGGAGGAGATGATTCTCAGCGGGGCGCTGCATCCGTTTGCGGGGCCGCTGTATGATCAAAGCGGTGAGCTTCGCTGTGCGCGCGGCTTTGTGCTGAATACGGAAGAAATCATCGGCATGTCATGGCTGAATGAGAATATCGACGGGGAACTTCCCGCACTGGGGGAATATCTTCCGGATGTGCGTGAGAGCATAGAGGTCAGCGGGATCCGGGAGGTCAGAAACTCATGAAACTGCTGGCTGTCAGCGACAGGGAAAGCTGGAGCCTGTGGGAATACTATGATCCATCCAAAGTGAAGGGCGTGGAGCTGATTCTCTCCTGCGGAGATCTGAAGAAGGATTATCTGGAGTTTTTACTGACCATCGTCAATGTGCCTTTGCTTTACGTCAACGGCAATCATGACGCTTCTTATGCTACCAGTCCTCCGGAAGGCTGCGATTCTCTGGAAGACAGGATCCTGACTGTCAAAGGACTTAAGATTGCCGGGCTTGGCGGCAGTATGCGCTATAAGGAAGGGCCTTATATGTATACGGAAAAAGAAATGGCCAAGCGCGTGAAGGCTCTGAAAAAGAAAATCATCAAAGCGGACGGCATCGATATCTTAGTGACCCATGCGCCTTTAAAAGGCTATCAGGACAGGGAGGATCTCGCGCATCAGGGGTTTGCGTGTCTGGATGAGCTGCTGTATGAGGTAAAGATTCCCTTTCTCTTCTACGGGCATGTGCACAGCGAATACGGACACTTTGAACGGGTGATCAGACACCCCTCGGGGACGCTGTTGATCAATGCCTGTGAAACCTGTTTTCTTGATACGGAGCGCAAAATCGTAATGGAACAAAATCGTGAACTCACATCATATTGAGTTCACTTTTTATGTCATTTTGTTTATAATAAGAGAGTAAGTTATTACATATGAAAAAGGAGATTTGTAATGAAGATTAAAAAGGTTTGGGGACGTGAAGTTCTCGACTCCCGCGGCAATCCAACAGTTGAAGTTGAAGTCACTACTGAATCCGGTGCATTCGGAAGAGCTATCGTACCGTCCGGAGCTTCCACAGGTGAAAGAGAAGCTTTGGAATTAAGAGACGGTGATAAATCCCGTTATTTAGGCAAAGGTACTCAGAAGGCTGTTGCCAACGTGAACAATGTTATCGCTCCGGCAGTTGTCGGACTGAATGTCACGGATCAGGCATTAATCGATAAGACGATGATCGAACTCGATGGCACATTCGATAAATCCAAATTAGGTGCCAACGCGATTCTGGGTGTTTCCATGGCATGCGCAAGAGCAGCTGCTGACTATTTCAAGATGCCTTTATACAGATATTTAGGCGGCACAAACGGCAAGGTATTACCGGTTCCGATGATGAACGTCTTAAACGGCGGCAAACATGCTGATTCCGCAGCTGACTGCCAGGAATACATGATCATGCCTGTCGGCGCAAAGAGCGTCAGAGAAGCTGTCCGTATGGGCGCTGAAATCTTCCACAACTTAAAGAGCGTTTTAAAGAAATACGGCTACAACACTGCAGTCGGTGATGAAGGCGGTTACGCTCCGAGCTGCGTTCCTGGCGGAAACGGTCCGTTAGAAACATTAGGCAACGAAGGTCCTTTAGCTTTAATGGTTGAAGCTGTTGAAAAGGCCGGATACAAATTAGGTGAAGATGTCTGCTTCGCAATGGACGCTGCAGCTTCCGAATTCTATGATGCAGAAAAGAACGTTTATGTCTTAGCACGTAGCGGTGAAGGCGAAAAGACTTCCGAACAGATGATCGAAATGTATGAGAAATGGGCTGAAAAATATCCGCTCATCTCCATGGAAGACGGCTTGGCAGAAAACGACTGGGATGGCTGGGTAGAATTAAATAAACGCTTAGGCGACAAGATCCAGTTAGTCGGTGACGACTTATTCGTTACAAATACCACATATATCAAGAAGGGTATTGAACTCAATGCCGCAAACGCCGTCTTAATCAAAGTCAACCAGATCGGTACATTAACGGAAACTCTGGATGCCATCGAAATGGCCAAGAAGAACAAATGGACTGCCGTTGTTTCCCACAGATCCGGTGAAACGGAAGACGCCACAATCGCTGACTTAGTCGTCGCAGTGAACGCTGGTCAGATCAAGACTGGTTCCATGAGCAGAACAGACCGTATTGCGAAATACAACCAGTTAATGAGAATCGAAGAAGAATTAGGCGATGTCGCCAGATTCTTAGGCAAAGACGCATTCTACAACTTAAAGAAATAATACCGTTTCTTACGAATGACAGGGCTCCTATACGGGAGCCCTTTTTCTGTTTCACGGAAGGATTCACTGTTTTCAGAGAAGATAAAATGGTATGATAGTAATAAATAAAAGGGTGACGATATGGATATTATAAAAACAATTAACGATAAAGATCTTACGGTCAAGGTTTCCGGGAGACTGGACACCAATACCAGCGGTGCGCTGGAAGAGGAACTGAATGCGTCACTGGACGGCATGGAATCTCTGACACTGGATTTCTCCGATCTGGAATACATGTCCTCCAGCGGTTTAAGAATTCTTCTGGTCTATCAGAAGAGAATGAACAAGCAGGGCACAATGAAACTGGTCCATGTCAATGACTTCATCATGGATATTCTGCAGATGACGGGATTTGCGGATATTCTCACGATCGAGTAAACGCCATGGAAGAAAGGAAAAACATCTTCAGGCAGATCAAGGACAGGCTGATGGCGGATGAGGTCTTTTGGAAGAACGAAGTCGAATCCAATCGCCTGGTTGCCATGATGTGCCTCAATACCGCGATTCTTCTGGTTGTCGCGTGGGTCCTCATGTTACTGGGGATTTTCCCGCTGACTGCCGAAACGCTCGGACCGGTCGTATGGCAGGGACTGATTGAACTGTTGTTCCCGTATCTGATTGCCAGGTATTTCAAGTTTGAGGCCTGGTGGCTGAAATACGTTCTGCTCATTGAGTTCACCATTGTTTTAGCCCGCGTTGACAGCATGCTGACATACAAGGTGGCGATTCTGATGGCACTGCCGACAGTCATCAGCGCGCGCTATTTCTCGCGCAGTTTCACGGTATTTATTACGCTATTAACCAGTGTGGCTTTCGGTATCAGCGCCTATATCGGCGCAACGCGCGGGCTGATCGATCTGAACATCGTCTCGCTCCCCATGGGGACACAGATTCCGGTGCTGGACACCTTCCTCGGCGTAGGAGTTTCCTCTCTGAATCCGGATCCGGCGATGCTGCAGAAGAATACGATGCTGTATGCCTTTTTGCCGCGCTACCTGATTTTCTCGCTGATTGCGATCGCGGCAGTGAATCTTGCCCAGACCGGAAGAAACCTGGTTTTAAGGCAGGCGGAAGTGAGCGAGAAGAACTCCCGTATCGAGTCCGAACTCTCGCTGGCCAGAGATATTCAGGCGCACATGCTGCCGGCCATTTTCCCGCCGTTCCCGGAACACACAGAGTTTGATATCTACGCTCTGATGAATCCGGCAAAGGAAGTCGGGGGAGACTTTTATGACTTCTTCATGGTGGATGATGACCACTTGGCCATCGTCATGGGAGACGTCAGCGGAAAGGGCGTTCCTGCGGCACTCTTCATGGTGATCGCAAAAACACTGATCAAGAATTATACACAGAATAAGATGAATGCCGGACAGGTCTTCAACAGCGTCAATGAACTTTTGTGTGAAGGCAATGAGACGGGCGTATTCGTCACGGCATGGCTGGGAGTATTGGATATTCACTCCGGCCAGATGACTTACGTCAATGCCGGCCATACTCCGCCGGTCATTCATCGCGAAGGAAAAACGGAATATCTGCAGTGCAGAAGAGGCTTTGTCCTTGGCGGACTGGAGAATGTCAGCTACCGCATGGGTGAGCTGACACTGAAAAAGGGAGACATCCTTTATCTCTATACGGACGGGGTGACGGAAGCTGAAAACAGCCGGAAGCAGCTGTACGGAAATGACCGTCTGCTGCAGGTGATCGATATGCATTCCGATGGCAGCATGACCGATCTCTGCATGGCCATAAAACAGAGCGTGGATGCATATTCCGAAGAAGTTGAGCAGTTTGATGACATTACGATGCTGGCGATCCGGTATCTGGGAGGTAGGAACGTGAAAGAACTACAGGTTGATGCCACAATTTCGAATATCGAAACGGTTACGAACTTCGTAAACGGAGAACTGGAAAAATTCGACTGCCCCATGAAGGCGCAAATGCAGATCGATATCGTGATCGATGAGATCTTCAGCAATATCTCCAAATTCGCCTATGACCCGGAAGTGGGACCGGCAACGGTACGCGTGGAGGTGGAGAAGGATCCGCTGACGGTTCTGCTCACCTTTATCGACCACGGAGTCCCGTACGATCCTTTAAAGGCGGTAGAGCCGGATGTGACGCTCTCCGCAGACGAAAGGGCCATCGGCGGACTCGGCATTTTCCTGGTCAAGAAGACGATGGACTATGTCAATTATGAATATAAGGATGGAAAAAACATCCTGACGGTAAAGAAGAGCATACAAGATGAAAAACCGAGATAAGATGTTTAACCGGGCACTCCGCTTTGCCCAGAAGGCACACGCCGGACAGCGGCGCAAGGGGGCGGATATTCCCTATCTGATTCACCCGATGGAAGTGTGCACGATCGTGGCGACGATGAGTACCGATGAGAATCTGATGTGCGCGGCGCTGCTGCATGACACGGTGGAAGATACCCCGGTAACCATGAAAGAGATCGCCGAGCATTTCAATGAGCGGATCGTAACGCTGGTTCAGTCGGAAACGGAAGACAAGCGGGACGGCAGAGCCAAAAGCGAAACGTGGAAGATCCGCAAGGAAGAATCCCTGGCCGTCTTACGAGATACGGATGATCTGGATATCAAGAAGCTGTGGCTGGCGGACAAGCTTTCCAATCTGAGAGTGAGCTACCGCATGTTCAATGAAGAAGGGGAGCGCTTCTGGAACCGTTTCAATCAGAAGGATCCGAAGCAGCAGGAATGGTATTACCGCACGATTGCGGAATATACCTCTGAACTGAAAGACTATCCTGCCTGGCAGGAATACATGCAATACCTCAACTACATTTTCAAAGGAGAATACGATGCAATTGATTGATGCGAAAATGAACAATGACACGATTACCGTTTATCTGAAGGGACATATCGATTCCTCCAATTCCCCGGCGGTGGAAGAGGAAATCCGCAAGGTTCTTTCCGAAAACACTTATGCCCACCTGGTGCTGGATCTGGAAGCACTTCAGTATATCTCCAGTGCCGGCCTCAGAATCATTCTCCGTTTGAAGAAGGAAAATGCCGATCTGAAGATCATCAATGTTTCCTCGGAAGTTTACGAGGTGTTTGACATGACCGGCTTTACGGAAATGATGGATATCTCCAAGGGCTACCGTCACATCTCCATTGACGGATGCGAAGTGATCGGACAGGGCTCAAACGGTAAAGTCTACCGCATTGACCGCGATACGATCGTCAAGGTCTACCGCGATCCGGATTCTCTGGATGACATCAAGCGTGAGCGCGAACTGGCCAGAACGGCTTTGATTCTCGGCATTCCGACGGCTATCCCGTACGATGTGGTAAAGGTGGATGGAAGCTACGGTTCCGTGTTTGAACTGTTAAATGCCACATCCTTTGCGAAGCTGATCGATGATGATCCTTCAAAACTTGACGAAGTCGTGGATATGTCCGTTGATTTACTGAAGAAGATCCACGGAACTCTGGTGCATGAAGGCGACATGCCTCCGATGAAGACCACCGCCATGGGCTGGGTGAATTATCTGAAGGACTATCTGCCGAAGGAACAGTTTGATAAACTGTATGCGCTCTTTGATGCAATCCCGGAGGATCAGCATATGCTGCACGGAGACTACCATCTGAAAAACATCATGTTGCAGGACGGGGAAGTGCTCCTAATCGATATGGATACGCTCTGCGTGGGTCATCCGGTCTTTGAATTTGCGGCAATCTTCAATGCCTATAAGGGCTTCTCTGCTGCGGATCCGGGAGTGTCCAAACGCTTTTTGGGTATGGATCACAAACTCTGTGAACAGCTCTGGGAAAAGACACTGAGCCGCTACTTTGCGGATAAGACGGAAGAAGAGCGCCGGGAAATCGAAAAGAAGGCGGAGATCATCGGCTTTGCCCGGGTTCTGCGCCGCACCATCAAGCGGGAAGGTCTGGATAATCCGGAAGCACAGCCGTTAATTCAGGTGTGCCGTAAGAAACTGGAAGAACTCTTACCGCAGGTGGATTCACTGACATATTAGATAAAAACGGGAAGCAGCTGAAAGCGCTTCCTTTTTCTTTGGGAAATATCGCTGAAAAAGCACATTTTCACCATAATATCCACTTTTTAAATCGGACTTTTATAGGTATAATATTACTATAAAGGAGAAGAGTATCTAATAATTATTCTCGTTTGAAATCATTTAGGTAGAAACGTACGCAAGTACGTTTTGAATGCGAAGGAGTAACTATGAGTCAAAACAAAATGATTGCAATGATACTGGCCGGCGGTCGTGGAAGTCGTCTTTTCGACCTGACCAAGAAAGTGGCTAAGCCGGCAGTACACTACGGCGGTAAGTATCGTATTATCGACTTCTGTCTGAGTAACTGTTCCAACTCGGGAATCGACACGGTGGGTGTTTTAACCCAGTATGAATCGATCTTACTGCATTTCTATCTCTCACACGATTATTGGGGATTTGACGCAGCGGACAGCGGCATCTATCTGCTCCCGCCAAGAGAAAAATCCGACGGCTTCGGTTTATATCGCGGCACTGCGGATGCCATCGGCCAGAATATGGACTTCATCGATCAGACAGGTGCGGAATACGTCCTGATCCTTTCCGGTGACCATATCTACAAGATGAATTATGATAAGATGTTAAACTATCATAAGAAAAACAATGCCGACGCAACGATCGCCGTTCTGGAAGTTCCGATGAAGGAAGCCAGCCGTTTCGGTATCATGAACTGTGATGAAAATGACAGAATCGTGGAATTCGAAGAAAAACCGGCACAGCCGAAGAGCAACCTCGCTTCCATGGGTATCTACATTTTCACATGGAAATACTTAAGAGAAAAACTGGTGGAAGACCAGAAGAAAGAAAACAGCCATCATGACTTCGGTAAGGATATCATTCCTGCCATGCTGAATGAAGGCAAGAAGTTATGCGCATACCGCTTCAAGGGTTACTGGAAGGATGTCGGAACCATCGAAAGCTTATGGGAAGCCAATATGGATCTGATCCACAACCGTGATGAGCTGAATCTGAATGATGAATCCTGGAAGATCTACACGGAAGATGTCAAGACAACACCGCAGTATTTCGGTGCAAATTCCGAAGTCTCCAACTGCTTCATTACACAGGGCGCACATGTCGACGGCAAGGTTTCCGACAGTGTCCTCTTCACCAATTCCTATATCGCTGCCGGCGCAGAAGTCAAAGACAGCGTCATCTTCCCGGGTGCCCGTATCCTGAAAGGCGCTAAGGTCGTCCGTTCCATCGTTGACGAAGGTGTTGTCGTCGGTGAGAACGCAACGGTAGGAAGAGAAGACAGTGAGGGAATCACTTTACTTGCCAAAAACGTAAAGGGAGGTGACCACTATGAGTAGAATTTTAGGTATCGTTAACTGTGATGACAATTCCCTGGGCAACCTGGGCATGCTGAAATACCGCAGTATCGGTGCGGTGAGCTTCCTCGGAAGATACCGTTTAGTTGACTTCCCGCTTTCCAATATGACAAACAGCGGAATCGAGGAAATCAAGGTGCTGGTCAATAACAACCCGCATTCCATTATTGAACACATCGGCTCCGGTGTTCAGTACAATATCAACTCCAAGCGCGGCAAACTGGATCTGCTGTTCCCGCAGGAAGAGTATTCTTCCCCGTTATACAACACGGATGTTCAGCTGATGTATCAGAACCTGCGTCATATGAGCAACAAACTGATTGACTACGTCGTCATCGCTCCGAGCCACATCCTGTATTCCATGAACTACAAGGATGTCATCGAAAACCATATCGAAAAGGGCGCCGACATCACGGTCGTCTATAAGAACGTCAATGATGCGGATACACAGTTTGACAACTGCGAATGCCTCACTTTGGATGAGAACAGAAAAGTCACGAAGATCGAACGTAACCGCGGAAACCGCAAGATCCGCAACATCTCTTTAGAAACCTATGTCATGAGCCGTGAACTCTTCGTCAATGTCATCGAAGCAGCCGTAGCGGAAAGCTCCATCTACCGCTTGAAAGACATTATCGAAGATCTCTGTGAAGACCATTACGTCAACGCATATCAGTACAAGGGATATGCACGCTGCATCAACTCTTTGACTCATTACTATAAAGCAAACATGGAACTGAGAGACTATGATACAGCCCGTCTGCTCATCAAGAGAGACTGGCCGATCTATACCAGAACCAATGACTCCGTTCCGACACTTTATACCAAGGATGCTGCGGTAAAAGGCTCCGTTATTTCCAACGGATGCATTATCGAAGGCACTGTGGAAAACAGCGTTATCGGACGTGGTGTCATCATCAAGAAAGGCGCTTTCATCAAGGATTCCGTCGTTATGGCAGACAGCTCCATCGGACAGAACGTCTTACTGGAGAAAGTTGTCGTCGATAAGGACGTTGTGATCAAGCACGCAGCTGAAATCACAGGAACAGAAGAATCCCCGGCATATATCAAGAGAGGCGATCAGATTTAAAGGATATTAATTGCCACCTTGAAATACAGGTGGCAATTATTATAGGAGAGAAAGACTATGAAAAGTGTATTATTTGTAGCGGGCGAAGCGTTACCTTTCATCAAGACCGGCGGTCTGGCTGACGTTATCGGCTCGGCACCGAAAGTACTTGCCGCAAAAGGTGTGGATGCCCGTGTCGTAATTCCGCTCTATAAACCGATTGCGGAAAAATATTTCAGTGAATTCAAGGAAGAAGTCTTCTTTGAAATGTTCGTCGGTCCGCGTCAGTGCCCGTGCACGGTCTACAGCACGGTCAGAGACGGAGTGAAGTATTACTTCATTCAGCATGCGGGCTATTTCGAAAGAGATGTCTGCTACGGTTATCCGGATGACGGTGAACGTTTTGCCTTCTTCCAGATCTGTGTTGTGGAAATGCTGGTCCGCATGAACTACTTCCCGGACATCATCCATAATAATGACTGGCAGACAGGTATGATTCCGTATCTCTGCAAAATCAAATACGGAAGCGATGAGAGATACCGCAACATGAAGCAGATCTTCATGATCCACAATATCGCCTTCCAGGGCAACTATTCCTCTGACATTCTGAGTCTGTTCGGTGTCGATAAGACACACTTCTATGACGGCTCCTTAAGAATGTATGACGGCATCGGATACATGAAAGCCGGTATCGTCTATGCGGATAAGGTCATGACGGTTTCCAATACGTATGCGAAGGAAATCCTGACAAGCGAATTCGGTGAAAACCTCGAATCCGTTCTGGAGCTGCGCAAGAACGACCTGTACGGCGTTGTCAACGGCATCGACGTGGATTTATGGAATCCGAAGACGGATGCCATGCTGGCGGAAAACTATTCCTACCGCAATCAGAAGAGCGGTAAGAAAGCCAACAAGAAAGCATTACAGGAAGAACTCGGACTCGAACAGAGAGAAGATGTCATGCTGGTCGGTATGGTCGCAAGACTTACCTGGCAGAAGGGCGTCTATCTGATCTCTCAGAGACTCAACGAGATTCTGGGCATCAACCTGCAGTTAGTCATTCTCGGAACGGGCGAAAGCGATGCCGAATACTATTTCCGTGAAATGGAAAATCAGCATAAGGGACAGGCAGTCTACTACCGCGGTTACAATGAGGAGCTGGCACACAGAATCTATGCCGGATGCGACCTCTTCTTAATGCCGAGCTTATATGAACCGTGCGGAATTTCCCAGCTGATTGCGATGCGCTACGGCACTCTGCCGTTAGTCCGTGAGACAGGCGGATTAAAGGATACGGTACAGCCTTATAACGAATATACGAAGGAAGGCTGCGGTTTCAGCTTCACCAACTTCAACAGCTGGGACCTCTACAATACGCTTTGCCTGGCCGCGAAGGTTTTCTATGAAAGACCGAACGACTGGCGTGAACTCATCCACAATGCGATGAGCAAGGATGTAAGCTGGGAACACAGTGCACAGGATTACATCAACATCTACGAAGCACTGTAAGTTACGTGAAAAAAAGGAATTGGGGGACCCCTCTCTCAATTGACTTTTTACTGGTGTAAAACTATAATAAAATTTGCAGAAGGAGGACTTTTTTACACATGGCAGTAAAAGTTGCAATTAATGGATTCGGAAGAATCGGCCGTCTTGCTTTCAGACAGATGTGGCAGGCGGAAGGATATGAAGTTGTTGCAATCAACGACTTAACAGATCCGAAAATGTTAGCTCACCTGTTAAAATATGACAGCTCACAGGGACGCTACAATCACAAAGTAGTCGCTAAAGAAGGCGCTATCGAAGTCGATGGCAAAGAAATCACTATCTACAAAGAAGCTGATGCGAACAATTTACCTTGGGGTGAATTAGGAGTTGACGTTGTCTTAGAATGCACAGGTTTCTATACTTCCAAAGCAAAAGCAATGGCTCATATCAATGCCGGCGCTCGTAAGGTTGTTATTTCCGCTCCGGCTGGAAACGACTTACCGACAATCGTTTACAATGTTAACCATCAGACATTAAAGGCAGAAGACAATGTTATTTCCGCAGCAAGCTGCACAACAAACTGCTTAGCTCCAATGGCTGACACATTAAACAAATATGCACCGATTCAGTCCGGTATCATGACTACAGTTCATGCATACACTGGTGACCAGATGGTCTTAGACGGACCTCACAGAAAAGGTGACTTACGCAGAGCCAGAGCTGCTGCAGTGAACATCGTTCCGAACAGCACAGGTGCTGCAAAAGCGATCGGTTTAGTTATTCCTGAACTGAACGGCAAATTAATCGGTAGTGCACAGCGCGTTCCGACACCTACAGGATCCACTACGATTTTAGTCGCAGTTGTTAAAGGTAAAGATGTTACAGTTGATGGTATCAACGCTGCTATGAAGGCTGCTTCCAACGAATCCTTCGGATATACTGAAGAACCATTAGTTTCCAGCGATATTATCGGCGAAACTCACGGCTCCTTATTCGATGCTACTCAGACTATGGTTGCTAAGATCGATGAAGACACTTATCAGGTACAGGTTGTTTCCTGGTATGACAACGAAAACAGCTACACTAGCCAGATGGTTCGTACAATCAAATACTTCTCTGAATTAGGTTAAGCCACAGGGATCATTTGAAGTAAAAAGTCAGAAAAGAGTCACTCTCGGGTGACTCTTTTTCGTTATCTTATAAAAAACAACAGACGGAGAATCACTCCGTCTGTATTAGATTAACCTGTGCGTCGGGTATTCTTTTTCAAAAAGCGCAGGATGCGGTGCATCGTCGCTTCACAGTAGAAGACCGGTCCGCCGTGGTCGGCATTGTCAATCATGACAAGTTCCGCCTCCGCACCCCGCTCCTTTAAATCGCGGAAGAAGGCGATGCTCTGGGAAAGAGGCACCAGACGGTCCTTGTTTCCGTGCAGGATCAGCGCTGGCTCCAGCTCTTCCCTTAAGTCAATATAGCAGGAGGCATTCGCTTCCGCATACTGCTCCGGATGCTCTTCGATCGGAAGCGGGAAGAGGTATTCGTTCAGGGAATAGTTATCTTCTGCGGAAAGGCCCGTTTCCCTGTGCGTCAGATCATAGAGATTGGTAACACCGTAGAAGTCCAGTAAACCGCGGATCTTCGGTAAAGGTGTTGTTTCCTCTTCTTCCTCAAAAAGCTCCTCATTCCAGCTCAGATAGGCCAGAATAGCGGTATGTCCTCCACTGGAGTCTCCGGAAAGGAACAGGTTTTCCGGATCGATCGGATATTCTTCGATATGTTCAAAAAGATAGCGGATGGCGGTTTTGGCATCCAGTACCTGAGCAGGGAATTTGGCAATATCCGCACTCCGGTATTCGATGATACAGACGCCGTATCCCTCCATGATCAGCGGATAGAAGTCTCCGGCTCTGCCGTTCAGATTCTGCTCTGCCCAGCCGCTTCCCTTGACGTGAAGGATGCAGGGGTACTTCTTCTCTTCATCGATGTCTTCCGGAAAGAAGAAGCGGAGATGCAGCTCTTTTCCGTCTTTTACGGCATAGGTGACATCTTTCGTAGCGCTGACATGGCGGTTTCTGAGGTCACCCTCGATGATTTCCATGCCGTCGGTCGTGTCGGTCCATTTAGGGAACCGTTTGAACGTGTATTTGAAATTGTACATAGTATCTTCCTCTGTACTCATTATATCATATGCGCTGGCGTGCAAAAGAATCCTGATTGAAAAGGAATCGGTTATAATAAAAGCAGAAGGAAGTGGATACATATGAGCAGGAAAATCGTTATTTATTACTCGTTTGAAGGAAACAGCGAATACGTCGCTGAAAAGGTCGCAGATTATACAAAGGCAGATCTGGAGAAACTGACGGTGAGCAATGAGCCTCCGAAAAAGGGGCTTGCAAAATTCCTCCATGGCGGTAAGAGCGCATTATTCAGGGATGATCCGGGACTTCATCCGTTAAAACATAATCTGAAGGATTATGATACGCTGATACTTATCTATCCGATTTGGGCGGGGAACTGTCCTCCGGCAATGCAGGCATTTCTGAAAGAGTACCGCTTCAGCGGGAAAAACGTTTATCTGATTGCCAATTCCGCCAGCGGTAGCGCCGGAAAGTCACTGGATAAGGTGAAGGAAGAGCTCAGCGGGAACGATGTCCGGCTGACGCTCAGTCTGCAGAATCCGCTAAGGAACAAGGAGAAAGTCAATCTGAAACTGGTTGAGTTCGCTCAGCAGGTAAAATAAAAGCGCATAAAGAACGGGAATGTGCTAAAATAGTGTTGCGGCAAAAAGCATACGCGCTTGTGGCGCAACGGATAGCGCATCTGATTCCGATTCAGAAGGTTGTGGGTTCGAGTCCCGTCAAGCGCGCCAGAATACGAAGTAATCCGGGAGAACTACCGGATTTTTCTTTTGTCATAAAACGTCTGCGGGGCTCAGAAGTAGGCTATAATAAAGAAAAGAAGTGTTTGTTTATCATAAATAGATGAAGAATCTGAAGGGGAAGAAGACGATGAAATACACACTTGGAATTGATATCGGCGGCACGAATCTGCGCGTGGCAAAAGTGGACGAGCGGGGAAAAATTGTGGAAATGCGCATCACACCGTCCTTTGCGGACACGGATTATGATACCGTCATGCATCATATGTTTGAACTGATTGAATCTTTTGATTTAAGTGATGTGAAGAGCATCGGCGTTGCGGCAGCAGGGGTAATCGACTATAAGAACAACCTTCTGCTCAGCAGCAATCTGCGTCCTTTGAAGCGGGTTGCGCTCTCCAGTATTCTCTCGGAGCGTTACAATATTCCTGCATACATGGAAAATGATGCCAACTGTGCCGGGCTGGCGGAAGCTCTTGTCGGGGCAGGCGCAGGTCATTCCATCGTTTATTACATCACGCATTCCACCGGTGTCGGCGGAGCTCTGATCATTGACGGAAAACTGGTCCGCGGTGCCACGGGGGATACCGGAGAACTGGGAAATACCATCGTTCGCAAGGATCCGCGGACGCGCTTTGAAACCGTTTACAGCGGTCCGGCCATCGCCCTGGAGGGAGAACGGCTATTGGGGACTTCCTCCACCAGGGAAGTGTTTGATCTGGCACGGGAAGGGAATCCCTTGGCGAAGGAAATCGTGGACAGGATGGCGGATGATTTCGGACATCTGTTATCCTACATCTATTACCTGGTGAATCCGGACTGCATCGTGCTGGGTGGAGGTGTCAGTAAGAGTCTGGACGTATACTATGATGCACTGCGCTCCTACTATGATTACTACTCCGATGTGCGCTCTGTGGATACCTACATCTTAAAGGCAAAGCTGGAAGAGCCGGGAATCATCGGTGCGGCATTGTTAAGCGAATAAGGAAACATCCTTATTCTTTTTTTTCGGATATTCTTTTGTGAAAAGGGAAATACAGTGTGTCTCCCGCATCAAAACAGCAACCCGATGGATTGCTGTCTGTTTTTATTGAATCTTTGGTGCAGGCTGCTTATCTGTTCTGGCTGCGGTATTTTGCCGGACTGATGCCTTCTTCCTTTTTGAATACCATGGAGAAGTAGGTCTCGGATGAAAACCCCAGTTTTTCCGCAATCTCTTTTACGCTGAGATCCGTTGTGTCCAGTAACAGTTTTGCGCGCTTGATCTTGGCGCTGGCAATGTAGCGGTTAATGGAGACGCCGGTCTCGTTTTTAAAGGTGCGGGAGAGGTAGTATTCCGTATAGCCGGTAAGCTGAGCCAAAGAAGAAAGCGGTATTTCCTCCTCAATGTTCATTTCAATGTGGTCCATGACGATCTGAATGGCTTTGCTGTATTTCACTTTGTTTTTTACGGCATGAACGCGCCTGATGTATTCTTCCAGCATCTGATTGCCGATCTGCGTCAGTTCACTTAAGTGATCGACTTTTTCCACTTTTTCCGTATACATGTCTGATATGGTATAGGCAATTTCCGGTGTCAGTCCACCCCGTATGGCAGCTCTGGCCGCGAGGGAGATAAAGGTGATGACGGAATTCTTCATCTGTCTGGAGGGATTTCCGGTGGAAATGCTCATGCCGTACGACAGCTTGCGGGCATTTTCCAGTGATTCCTTGTAGTTCAAATTTCCCTCTTCAATGTTTTTCATTAACTGCAGCTCGGCTTTATAGGTGCGCATTCTGTCTCTCCGGGATGGCTTTGAATTGTCTGTGGAATTTCCGGCGGAAAACGTTTCGATTTTATCGCTGCTGATTTTTTCATTGTTCAGCGCAAAATGCAGCATCTCCGCGTAAGGATAGATGCCGTTATAGTTGATGACGGGAACGGTTTTCAGATAGTCCATGATCTCGTGTTTAGTACGCAGCGGAATCTGACTTTGATCCATGGCTTCTTCTGCAATGTCTTCTGCTAACTCCGATAAGAGAAAAGGACCTAATACGAAAATGAAGCCCCGTTCATCAAAGCAGGCAGCCCAGATGGATCCCAGAGATGAGCCGAAAAGAATCGGCAGTTTGTCCTTCTTCTGATCGAGCATTCTGTGAAATACTTTGTTCCCGGAAAGGATCAATGTGGTAATTCTGTTCGGAGAGGTTGTATAGATGATCTGCCTGTACGCATTCAAAATAACGCAGCTGATTGACAGACTGCTCTGCAGAATCTTTAATAACATGTTTGTTTCCAGGTTAAAGAAGGGATCCATGACTCCATTATAATATATAAAATTAGCTATGATATAACAATATTCGTTAAATTTAATAATTAAGACGAATATTATTAAGGCGTGACGAAATATATTGTGTTAGCGCTTTCATCTATGCTTTAAGATATTATCGAAAGATAAAATAAAAGGGGAGTAAAATAATGACAAAAGAAAAGAGAGTTAAAAATCCTGATGACAAACTGCCAATTGGTCGCTTTCTCGCCTGGAGAATGAGAGACTGGTCGGTAGCTGCGAGCTTTATGATTATCAACAGCTATCTGACGATCTACTGCACGGACGTGATGCAGATGCCGCCGTTACTTGTCGGTACACTGCTGATGTTCTCCAAGATTCTGGATGCTGTCGGTGAAATGTTCGCCGGCGTATTAGTCGACAATACCAATACCAAGCTCGGTAAGGGAAGACCTTGGGAGTTATGCCTGATCGGCTTATGGCTCTCGGAAATTGCCTTATTCTCCATTCCGGCAAACGGATCGCTGGTTGTTAAGAGCATTTGGCTGTTCATCTCCTATGCACTGACACAGTCCATCTTCCAGACAATGCTGGCTGCCTGTCAGATTCCATACATGGTCAGAGCGTTCAAAAACAAGACAGTCATGACAAAACTGCAGAGCTACGGTGGTATCCTCGGCACATTGCTGGCCATGGTCGTATCCGTTTCCTTCCCAAGACTCATGAAAGTCATCGCTACAAGCCCGGCAGGCTGGACAAAACTGGTTGCCATGTACGGCTTACCGCTGATGCTGGTTGGTTTATTACGCTTCTTCTTCGTCAAGGAAGATGTCAAAGTCGAAAGCGATCATGAAGGTCAGGAAGATGAAAAGGTTACCCTGAAACAGATCATTGAACTGATCAAGACCAACAAGTATGTCTGGATCGTTCTCGGAATCACTCTGATGTTACAGACTATCCAGGGTATGGGTGCTGCATCCTATTACTTCACATGGATCGTTGGTGATATCGGCCTGTACGGATCATTACAGGTCCTCTCCGTTGCGATTCTGCCGTTAATGGCATTATTCCCGCTGATGATCCGGAAACTGTCACTGTCCAAAGTTGTGGGTATCGGCGCCATCATCGGTTTGGCCGGCTATTTACTGAACTTCTTTGCCGGATCCAACATGACAATGTTACGCTTCGGCTTCATTCTTTCCGGTATCAGTGCACTTGCGCCATCCTACCTGATGGGTATCATGATTTACGATGTTGCGACTTATTCCGCACATAAGGGTTTTCCGCGTATGGAAGGAACGATCTCCGCATTCCAGAACTTCGGTACCAATGCCGGTTCCGCCATCGGTTCATTCCTGATCGGTGTCCTGTTACAGCTCGCCGGATATTCCGGAGCACTTGCGACTCAGACACCGGGTGCCTTGTTCATGATCAGAGCTTCCTATTCTCTGATTCCGGCACTGTTCTGCTTAGGCATGTTCTTACTGGCCATGGCATTCACAAAACTGGAAAAAGAAGTTGCTGAAATCGAAAAAGCTCACAAGAAAAACGCTCCTGCAGAAGAAGCGGCGATGAACGAATAGTATATTCCATACCGGCAGAGAGTACTCTGCCGGTATTTACAGAAAGGATAACTTATGATTATTAAAGGACCAACAAGCAGTGATGTAAGCACGACGGAAGCGGAAAACCGCAGTCTGGCATTCGAAGCTGCCGCAGAAGGCTTTGTCCTTTTGAAAAATGACAATCAAACGCTTCCGCTGAAAGACAGACGTGTTGCCTTATATGGCTCCGGAGCACGTATGAGCGTTAAAGGCGGCACGGGTTCCGGTGCTGTCAGAGAAAGATATTCCGTCAACATTGAAGACGGATTAAAGAACAACGGAATGGAAATCCTGACGGAAAAATGGCTTGACCGTTTTGACAGATACTATAGCGATACCTATGAAGCATACCGTATCGAGCAGGAAGAACGTGTGAAGGGCATGCAGAACTTCTACCAGATTTTAGGTACGGTTCAGCCGTTCCAGCATCCTTACGGCATTGCAATCACAAAAGAAGATTTATGTTCGTGCGAGAATGCAATTTACGTCCTTGCCAGACAGGCCGGCGAAGGGAATGACAGAACAGATGCGAAGGGAGATTACCGCCTGGATGACATTGAGATCGAAAACCTGCGCTTTCTGGCGGAGCACTATAATAAGCTGACGGTGATTGTCAATGTCGGCGGACAGATTGACCTTTCCTTCATGGATGAAATGAAGATTTCCGCACTGGTTTATTTCGCGCAGGGCGGAGAAGAAGGCGGTAATGCCTTAGGTGAGCTTTTGAGCGGGAAAAGAAATTTCTCCGGGAAACTGACAACAAGCTGGGCATACCATCTGGAAGATCTTCCGTCTTCCGCAAACTATTCCGCATTTTCGGATAATAAATATGAACAGGACTACAACGAAGGTGTCTTTGTCGGTTACCGCTATTTTGATTCCTTCGATGTAAGACCGCGCTATTATTTCGGATACGGTTTATCGTATACGGAATTCAAACTCAGCTATAAGGGCTTATGCGTGGAAGGCGGCAGACTGAGCGTGGTGTGCGAAGTCACAAATATCGGCAACTGCTCCGGTAAGGAAGTGGTTCAGCTTTACGCTAAACTGCCGTATCAGCAATTGGGCGAATACAAGCGTCTGATTGCCTTTCAGAAGACAAAAGAACTTTCCAAAGGGAAAAGTGAGATACTCACGCTTACCTTCGACTATAAGGATCTTGCCGTTTATGATGAAATGCTCTCCGCGTTTGTCCTAAAAGAAGGCAACTATATCCTGAAGTTGGGCAACAGTTCTGAAAACGTCAGGAACGCAGCCGTTATCAAGGTGAATTGCCTGAGTGTAATCGAGCAGTGCACAAATGTCTGCCCGCTGAAGAAAGAATTAACCTCTCTGAAAAGAAACGGGGAAAAAGAGGAAGCCGTCGAGGGACTTGATGTTTATACCATAAAGACAGAAGAGATGAAACCTGTGATCCATCATTATGAAGCAACGGAAGCGTATGATCCGCTTCTGGAAAAGATGAGCGAGGAAGACATGATCCGTCTTGTCGTTGGCGGCGGTACTTCTGCGAAAGGCTTGCAGGTGGAAGCCATGGGCGCTTCCGGCACGACCAGTCCGCTCTTATATGAAGCATATGGCATCCCGAACATCATCCTGTCCGATGGTCCGCAGGGTCTGAATCTGACTTCCCAGGTGGTGGAACTGCCGGACGGTACCAGCAAGGCTGCCCGTGTTCCGCATGTATTGGAAGCCTACAAACGCTATATGTTCGGCTTCTCCGGCATGGCTTTACGCTCCCAGATGGCTTCTCCGGATGACGGAGTGGTTCATTATCAGTACGCTACGGCGTGGCCGTGTTCTCTGCTTCTGGCTCAGACATTCAATGAAGAACTGATTAATAGAGTCGGAGAGGGAATCGGCAGAGAGATGGAATGTTACGGGGTAACGGTATGGCTGGCTCCGGCATTGAATATTTTAAGAAATCCGTTATGTGGCAGAACATTCGAATACTACAGTGAAGATCCAATCGTATCCGGTAAGGTGGCTGCGGCTTTGACCAAAGGAGTACAGTCCCATAAGGGCAGATTTGTTTCCGTGAAGCATTATGCAGCGAACAGCTGTGAACTTGAGCGGAACATGTCGTCCTCCAATATGAGTGAAAAGACGCTGCGGGAGCTGTATCTGAGAGGTTTTGAAATCGTTGTGAAGGAAAGCTGTCCGGCAACCGTGATGGCGGCATATAATAAAGTAAACGGTGTCTACTGCACAAACAACGATGATCTGTTAAATAAGGTCTTAAGAAACGAATGGGGATTTGAAGGTCTGGTGATGTCTGACTGGGATTCCATGAAGGCTTCCCGGGAAGATCCATGCAAGCCGGCAAGTTCCAATGTACAGAAAGCAAATGAAAGCGGCTGTGATCTGATCATGCCAGGCAGAAGCGATCAGCATATTGCCTTACAGAAAGGCCTGGAAGAAAACATAGTCAGCAGAAAAGCGCTGAGAACCAGCTGTGCCAGAGTTCTGGCTCTGATTCGAAAGAATGAGGAAATCAAATTATGAGAACAGTTCAAAACTTCAACAATGACTGGTATTTTATCAAAGATGACAAGGTAGCCTGCGAAATTCCTGCCAATGCCGAAAAGGTTTCTTTACCCCACAGCTGGAACAGTAAAGACGGCCAGGATGGCGGTAACGACTACTACAGGGGCGTATGCAGCTATGTGAAGCAGTTTGATCAGCCGGAATGCGGAGAACATCATTATCTGGAATTTGGCGGTGTAAACCATACGGCGGATGTTTATCTGAACGGCAGCTGTATCGCTCATCATGAAGGCGGCTATTCCACTTTCCGCGTTGAACTATGCGACTTACGGAAGAAGAATACCATTTGTGTGCTGGTGGATAACGGAGTGAGTGATCATGTCTATCCTCAGAAAGCCGACTTTACCTTTTATGGAGGCATCTACCGCGATGTCAGACTGATTTCCGTCAATGAGAGGCATTTCGAACTGATCAAGGACGGAACGCCGGGCCTGAAAGTTACACCAGTCGTCAAAGACAGTAATGCCGAAGTGAAGGTGGAAAGCTGGCAGAACGGGGACGGTCAGGTGACTTTCTGCGTGAACGGTCTTTCTAAGACTGTAGAATCCGTAAATGGCTACAGTGAAGCGGTGTTCTGTCTGGAAAATGTTCGTTTATGGGATGGAATCAATGATCCGTATCTCTATGAAGCCAGAGCAAAATATGCGGATGATGAAATCTGCGTCCGCTTCGGCTGTCGCACCATGGAGTTTGATCCGCAAAGAGGCTTTATTCTCAATGGCCGTGAGTATCCTCTGAGAGGTGTTTCACGCCATCAGGACAGATGGGAAATGGGCAATGCCATTACCCGGAAGGAACACAGGGAAGATCTGGAACTCATACGGGAAATCGGTGCCAATTCCATCCGTCTTGCGCACTATCAGCACAGTCAGGATTTCTATGATCTCTGTGATGAAGCGGGACTGATCGTCTGGGCGGAGATTCCTTATATTACCCTGCATATGGAAAACGGCAGGGAAAACACATTGTCACAGATGAGAGAGATGATTACCCAGTGCTACAACCACCCGTGCGTATGCTGCTGGGGACTGTCCAATGAAATCACGGCTTCCGGAGCCGTCACGGCGGATCTGTTGGAAAACCACAGACTGCTGAATGACCTCTGCCACCGCATGGATCCTACCAGAGTGACAACCATGGCGCATGTCTTCATGCTGGAAACGGACAGCGAGCTGATCGATGTCGCGGATGTCGGAAGCTACAACCTCTATTACGGATGGTATGTCGGTGATCTGAAGGACAACGATGCCTTCTTTGATGAATATCACAGTAAATATCCGAACCGGGTGATCGGTTTCTCCGAATACGGTGCGGATGCCAATATTCAGTTCCATTCCTCAAATCCGCAAAGAGGGGATTATTCCGAGGAATATCAGTGTGTCTATCATGAGCACATTCTCAAGCTGATCGAAGCGCGGCCTTATCTTTGGAGCACTTTTGTCTGGAATATGTTCGACTTCGGGGCAGACGGCAGAAATGAAGGCGGCCGCGACGGACAGAACCAGAAGGGTCTGGTTACATTTGACCGCAAGATTCGCAAGGATGCGTTCTATTTATACAAAGCCTATTGGAGCAAAGAACCGTTTGTTCACGTATGCGGAAGACGTTATGTGAACCGGGCGGAGGATGTTACCAAAGTGAAGGTGTATTCCAATCTGGATGAGGTTTCCCTCTATGTAGATGGAAAACTTATCGAAACAAAAAAAGGCGCAAAAGTCTTTGAATTTGAAGTCGCCATTCAAACGGAACACGTCATTGAGGCGGTTGCGGGTGAATACAGAGATGAAATCCGGATCGTCAGAGTGGAAAAAGCGGATCCGTCCTATCAGCTGCTTGATAATGAAATCGTCAACTGGTTCGATAAGGAAGAAATTGATGAAAGCTGCTATTCCATCAGGGATACTTTCGGTGCCTTATTGGCAAACCCGGTATCTGCAGCAATCGTGAACCGGATCATGGAAGCAGCCAAGGCTTCCCGCGGTGATGTCGCTCAGGCCAGCTCGAGAAATGAAAATCTGCAGAAGATGCTGGCAAGAATGCCGCTGGAAACTCTGCTGAAGCAGGCAGGGCCGGCAATTAAACCGGAAATGATCAAGTCACTGAACAGTGCACTTCAGAAAATAAAGAAAGGGTAAGTATGATTTTAAATACAGATACCAGACTCAAGAACTTACTGGAAGTAGAAGAAACCAGAAATTTACTGTCACAGATGATGCCGGGCTTACTGAAAATGGCGGAAGGGAATCCTCAGGCCTTGACGCTGTCTCTCAATCAGCTGATCAAATATGCCAGAGTTCCCAACAGCGATGCCGTTTTAGCGAAGATCAGTGCAGCCTTTGATGAGCTGAATGCTTCCGGAAAGATCATTACCGAAATGGAACGCAGACAGATGGAACAGTTTCAGAAGATCTGGGAAGAAGAGCGTAATAAAGCACCAAAGGAAGAATGCCATCATCAGGATGCCATCTATCCGGGACAGGTATGGCTGGATACCAAAGGCGAGAGAATCCAGGCGCATGGCGGCGCCATGTACTATGAAGACGGTATTTATTACTGGTATGGGGAAAATAAGGAATATACCGATGGACAGAACGGTATCTGGACCTGGGGTTTGAAGGTATATGCATCGAAGGATCTTTATAACTGGAAAGATCTGGGATACCTGATCCGACCGAATCTGGAAGATCCGGACTCCTCCATGTTTCCGACAAAGCGGACAGACCGTCCGCATATCGTGAAATGTGCCAAAACCGGCAAATACGTCTGCTGGTTTAAACTCTCCGGAGCGGAAGCGGCCTTCAGTGTCTATCAGGCAGATTCTTTACTGGGGGAATATGAAATGGTCCATAATTTCTATCATCCGAATGATTATAAGATTGGTGACTTCGATCTCATCGTGGATGAAACAAGCGGCAATGCCTATATCTATTTCGACGGCAACCATGCTTCGACGGTATGCATGAGACTCTCGGAGGACTATCTGAACGCGGAAGAAGTGGTTCAGGAAAGCTACAGGGGACTCATTCCGCCATTCACCAGAGAAGCGCAGTCCTTATTTGAATACAATGGCAGAAAGTACATGCTGACAAGTTCCATGTCCGGATACGTTCCGAACAGGAGTGACGCTGCCATTGCCTCTGATTGGGAAGATGAATTCATCTCCATCGGCGATCCGCATGAAAACGACGATACACATGCCTCCTTCAATTCGCAGATCACGAAGGTGTTCCGGATCAATGGTACGGACCGATTTGTGGCAATGGCAGACCGCTGGCTCTCTGACTATCACGTGGATGCGAGAATTGCGGACCTGTTTGTCAGAGCGATTGCCTCGGTCTATGATCCGGCAAACTATCATGCGACGGAAGAGGAAAAGCGGGAAATGTATGCCGCAAACAAACTCGAAACGGCAAACACGTCCATCGCCGACTATGTCTGGCTGCCAGTGATCGTGAAGGAACCGTGCGAAGAATATCCGCAGGGAAAAGTGATCATCCGCTGGCTGGATAGCTGGCATGTGGATGATGAGCAGCTTTGGAAATAAGAAATGAATTGATCGGACAGCCTCGCTGAAGGCTGTCCTTTTTATATGATTTCTTCTGAGTGCAACCGCGGGAAACGAGAGAATTGATCCAGTATTTTAATCTTTGTATTCATTGAGGGGAGGTTGTTTTAAACGGTGAACGGGTTTACTATAGTTAGTGGAAAGAGGCGAATATGAAAATACTACGTTGGTTATTACTGCTGCTGATTCTGGCAGCCGGCTTCTTTTCCTATCAGACCTATGAAACGTACCAGTCGATTCTCAAAGAGAATGAAACTGTTCTGGCTGAGATCGGGGAGAAGAAACAATTACTGGAAGAGGAAAAGGCAGAGGTCCTCACTCTGCAGAAGGAATATGAATCCCTGGTAGCATCCCACCGGGAAAACAGAGGGGAGTATGACGTATGGGCAAAACGGATCGAAGCGCTCAGAGAAAAACTTCCGCATTAGTCACGCTGATCTTAGTGGCAATACTGGGGATTGCCGCAGCGGGATTCTACCATTTTGATTCCCTGAAAAAGGATGCATTACTGACACAGTCACAACTGAAGCAGCAGCTGGAAGAAGTGAATGTGGAAATCGAGGGAGCAAAAGAGGAAGCAGGTTCCATTCAGGCAAAGATTGAAGAAGAGGAACATAAAAACTACGATCCTGTATTAAAGAAGCAGGAATTCTATGAAGTCGCGAAACAGCTGGAGGATGCGGTTCTTGCCGGGACGGCCGACTGCAAGATTGCCTACCTGACCTTTGATGACGGACCTTACGAAGCGACATCCATGAGCTTTCTGGATGTGCTGGATCAGTATGATGTTCTGGCAACGTTCTTCTTACTGGGAAAGGATTCGGATCTGCATAAGGAGATCATACGCCGGGAATACAACACGGGGCATACGGTGGCCAATCATACCTATTCCCATAAGATCCGCAACGGAATCTACCGTTCCGTGGATGCCTTTATTGAAGATGTTGTGAAAAACCGGGAGTACATTCAGAATCTGATTGGCTATACGACCAACATCCTGCGCTTCCCGGGCGGAACACCGACGGCCGGAAGTCTGAAGCCGGGCATTGTGGAGCGGCTGCAGGAGCTCGGATACGGTTATGTGGACTGGGATGCGGAAGACGGTGACGGCAGACTGATCAATTTAAGCAAGGACGAGTACGTCGAAAACCTCTTCAATACGGTTCACGATCAGAAGCTGCTTGTGGTCTTATTGCATGATTACTGCAACGGAACACTGGAAGCTCTGCCGGAGATCATTACCGGACTCAGAGAGCGCGGATACATCTTCCTGCCGCTCTTCTATGAATCCAATGCCATTCATAAATCCTAGCGTTTGAGTAAAAAAACTGATATGATTGACAGTACAGGGCATTGGATTGATAAAAGCTGCTGTTTGGATGTGAGGTAGTATGAAATCGGAAAAAATTCAATTACAGGGACTGAAAAACACCCGCGATATGGGTGGAATCATCAATAAAGAAGGAAAAAGAATCAAGGCGCATAAGCTGATCCGTTCGGGAGCACTGTACCGCGGAAGCGAAGAAGATATCGAAAAACTTTATGATGAATATGATGTCCGGCAGGTCATCGATATGCGTAATGACACGGAAATGGCGTCACATCCGGATCCGTTGGTTAAGGATATGAAACTTATACCGCTTCCGATTTTCAACTACACCAAAGAAGGCATTACCAGAGAAGATGATCAGGAAGCCTTCTTTGCCCGGATGATTGAAAGTCTGAAAGGTCATACGGAACAGATCATTGAGTTCATGACGGACCTCTATGATCAGATGTCCACGCTGCAGGAAGCAAAGGAAAACTATCACACCTTTGTTAAACTGCTTCTGGATCAGAAGGAAGGAAGCACGCTCTGGCACTGCTCCATGGGGAAAGACCGCTGCGGTATCGGGGCGATGATCGTACTGAATTTACTGGATGTGGATGAAGAGACGATCATGGAGGATTATCTCTATACCAATGACTGTTACGACTTCCCGAAGGATTCCCCGACGTATTACTTCGATACGGTAAGGCAGGAATATCTGGAGAAATATCTGCAGAATGCCGGAAACCTTTCCGAATACATCGAGAAGGAAATCGGAGTCACCAAAGAAGAGAAAGAACAGCTGAAACGCATGTATCTGGAATAAACAATAATAGCTTCCCGCAGGGGAAGCTATTATTATTCCTGTTGGATGTTTTCTCAGATCCTCTCAATGATTTTCTTAAGCAAGGCGCGGAAGTCTTTATTGACACGGTCGGCGGTTTCCTGTACTTCCTCGTGCGTCAGCTCTTCCCCGGTGATTCCGGCTGCCATATTGGTGATGCAGGAAATGCCGAGGACCGGCAGGTTGCAGTGCCTTGCGACCAGAATCTCCGGAACCGTGGACATGCCGACGGCATCGGCACCGATGATCTGCGCAAAGCGGATCTCCGCCGGAGTTTCAAAATTCGGGCCGCGGAAGGACATGTAGACACCGCTTTGAACATCGATGTTCAGCTCCTTCGCGCATTTTAAAGCCAGATCGCGGTATTCTTTTTTCAGTGCCTTGGTCATATCCGGGAAGCGCGGACCGAACTGCTCTTCGTTTTCCCCGTACAGAGGGTTATCGCCCATGAAGTTGATGAAGTCGTCGATGACCATCAGCGTTCCGGCTTTGAAGTTCACGTTACAGCCTCCTGCCGCATTCGTTAAAATCACACAGCGGCAGCCCAGAAGCTTCATAACGCGGATCGGCATGGCGACCGTCTTCATGGAATGACCTTCATAGAAGTGGAAGCGTCCCTTCATGCATAATACCTTGACGTTGTTGATATAGCCGAAAATCAGCTGTCCGGCGTGTCCCGGAACCGTGGTGGTCGGGAAGTGCGGAATGTCTTTGTAGTCGATGACGACGGGGTTTTCGATCTCATCGGCCAGATTGCCGAGCCCGCTGCCTAAAACGAGTGCCACGGCATCGGTGGTATCTACGATTGAGCGGATATAGCTGGCGGACTCCATACATGTTTCATATTGACTCATATTCAGTTTCTCCTATGTCAGTGATTGTTATAATGCGAACAGAAAAAAGCCCGGAGGCTTTTTTCTTATTTTTTATAGTTGGACCACATGGTATCCGTGGCACTCTTGACAAGACCCTCAATGTCTTTGACGAGTTCCGGATCCCATTTTTCCGGATAGTCACGCAGGAACGTCGTGCGGTCCGGCATGTTGTTGAAAACGCCGATCGGAAGGTGATATGTCTTATCAAAGGATTTCACCGTAATGGTGTTTTCCACTTCGCTGATGGAGCGCAGATAGGCGATATCATCACAGCCGTAGTCATTGATCATGACGAGTTCCGGTGTACCGTGGTTGATGGAAGAGCCAGGGTTGGTCGGGTCGAAACGTTCGCGGTTCTTTCTTCTGCTTTCTTCCGGAGTCACCTCAATGTAAAGAATGGCGGCTTTTTCCAGAATTTCCGGGCAGAAATGGCGCAGGGTATACTGATAGCCGAACGGATCGCTCAGCGGCATGGAAGCACCGACGGCACCGCCGCGGCTCATCTCGACGATGATGGTCTTGTTTTCCATGGTATCCGGATAAGCGGCCTGCTTCTCATCCAGTAAGGCACGGCATTCTTTTTCCAGCGCGCAGGCGAGCTGCTTGCGGATTTCCGGTTTGAGATACGTTAAACGCGGGTTGATGCCGACCTTGATGGCGGCGTTTTCCAGTCTCTGGAACAGATATTCCGCTGCGGAGTCGCACTGGACCACGTTGCGGTTGATCATATCGTAATAGTCTTCATTCAACAGGGTCGTTAATGTTGCCCAGTCTCTGCCATCCAAAAACGGTTCTTCGCCCGGATAGTACATCCTTTCTTCGCCGAGTTTCAAAAGTTCTTCATCGATCCGGCGCATCATGAAGACATATGGGAAGTCGTCCAGCTGTAAGTTGTCACCGATATGGAATTCTTCCTGCAGTTTCTGTGGAGGAATGTTTGCCATATAGCGGCGGACTTCACTCTTTCCGCTTGCCGGGAGGGCAAAAAGCAAAACGACATCAAAAATGTTTTTTTCTGACATGGTATTCTCCTTCTATTCTATGAATATTGTATAATTCCAACCGACGATTTTCAAATAATGTTGTAAAATATTACTATGAAACAGATTACGGTCAATCGTGAAATGGTCTTCAGCACATTCCGGAAACGCCCGAAAGACTGCCATAAAGGAGATTTCGGACGTCTTTTGAATCTGGCCGGAAGTGACAATTATCCCGGTGCTGCCATTCTTTCTTCCCGCGCTGCCTACGCGGCGGGATGCGGATACGTCTATCTGGCTTCCTTACGTGACGTGTGTGAAAAGCTGATTCCGGTCTTACCGGAAGCGGTGCTTGTCCCGCTTGAAGCGTATGACGGTGTCATTGCGCGGGAGAATATCGACCTGTTGGAGCGGATCATCGATAAGATGAGTGCGGTGCTGATCGGCTGCGGCGTATCCAATCACGAGGAAATCTATCATCTTCTAAAGTATCTTCTGAAGCAGAATGTGAAACTGGTAATCGATGCCGACGGACTGAATGTTCTTTCGAGTCATCTGGATCTTCTGAAGAATAAGAAAGCGGATGTGATCCTCACACCGCACATCGGAGAGTTCCATAGGCTCAGCGGATGGGATACGGAAACCGTCAAACGCTATCCGGCACGCGTTGCCAGGGATTTTGCGGATGAATACCGCGTAACCCTGATCTTAAAGGATTCCGTCAGCTGCATCGCCTCCTATAAGGCGGATGAAGTCTATTTCATTGAAAACGGAAGTCCGGGTATGGCGAAAGCCGGCAGCGGAGACGCTCTGGCCGGCATTACGGGAAGTCTTCTGGCTCAGGGGTATCCTTTACTGGCAAGCGCCTGCATGGCCGCATGGCTGCATGCGGAAGCGGGAAGTAAGGCAGCTTCCCTGAAAGGTGAAACGGGAATGCGGGCAAGCGATCTGATCGATGCACTGCCGCTGGTTCTTTTGGAAAACGACCGCTGAGAATAGAAAGAATATGAATACGGAATTATTCGGAGTAACACCAAACGGACAGGAAGTCTTCCTGTATACGATAGAAAATGAAACATTGAAAGCAGTCATCTCATCTTTTGGCTGCGTTTTAGTGCGCCTGATTTTAAAAGAGAAAAATGATCTGGACGTGGTTCTGGGGTATAAGGATCTGGATGCGTATCTTGTCAACAAGGGAAATCTCGGGGCAGTGATTGCGCCGAATGCCAACCGGACGGAAGATGCGTTCTTTGAGATGGATGGCGTGCGCTATCCTTTAGAGAAAAATAACGGAGAGAACAACCTGCACTCCAGTGTTCTGTATGGCGCACAGAAGCGCGTCTGGAGCTTGCTGGAAGCAGGGGAGAATTACCTCACATTGCAGGTGAAACTAAGTCATCTGGAAAACGGTTTTCCGGGAGAGAGAGTCTTACAGGTCACCTACTACCTGCAGGGGAATGCCTTATATCTGAAGTACGATATGGTCAGTGACCGTAAGACGGTATTCAACCCGACCAATCATACCTATTTCAATCTGAACGGGCATAACAGCGGCACGGTCTTAAACCATACCGCAAAGCTGTACTGCTCTTATTTTACCCCGGTCAGAGAAGGCAGTATCACAACCGGCGAGATCCGCAGTGTGGAAGGAACACCTTTTGATTTCACGAAAGGCAAACGGATCGGAAAGGACTTTGATCTGAATGATCCACAATTGAAGATTGCAGGAGGATACGACCATAATCTTGTGATTGATGATTATGATAAGAAGATGCGTCTCTTTGCGGAAATCACATCGGACAAGACGCATATTACGATGAAGTGCTCTACGGACCGACCGGGCGTGCAGTTTTATACCGGGAATTATCTGGGATGTTCCTTGGGCAAGGACGGTGCGGATTACAAGCCGCAGATGGGGCTGTGCCTGGAGTCGCAGTATTTCCCCAACTGCCTGAGGCGGCCGGAATTTGAGAAGCCGTTTGTGGGAGCAGACAAATGGTATTCCACGCTGACCTGTTACGAATTTGAGTATTAACCGCTGCGGCGGTTTTTCTTTGAAAGATAAGAAAAACGGACTGTGTGTTACAACAGTCCGTCTTTTTTTCAGATGGTGGATGATAAGGGACTCGAACCCCTGACCCTCTATACGTGAAACAGATGCTCTCCCAGCTGAGCTAATCATCCAAGCATTTCTATTTTAGCACACCTAAACGTGGTTATCAATTTTTTATTTTGTTATAATGGTTAGGAAAGAAGTGAATATGGCAATGTCTTACTTGTTTAGAAGTGATTTAAGTGAAGAGGAATATCTGAGCTATGCGCTTAAAAGTCCTCTTTATAATATTTTCCAGAGCCCGCAGTGGAGAAGTGTCAAAAAGGAATGGGATGCTTATCTGACGGGCGTTTTTGACGGGGAGAAGCTTGTTGCGACAGCAATGATCCTGTCCCGTTCCTTACCGCTGGGGTTAAAAATGTTTTACATCCCGCGCGGTCCGCTGATGGATTTTAGTGATACCAAGCTGCTGGCATTCTTTGTGAAGGAACTGAAGAGCTTTGCGCGTAAGAAACGTGCGGTTTTAATACGAATCGATCCGAACGTGCTGCTTTCCTCTCTTACGGTAGAGGAAGCCAGAAACAGCGCAGGCGTACGTGAGAGCAAGGTGATCGATGCTTTGAAGGCGAACGGATTCAAGCATTTCGGCTTTAACCAGGATATGTATGCGACCAGCCAGCCGCGCTACTGCGGGGTTCTCTATTACGGAGAAAACTGGGAGGAGAACTATCATCCGAAAGCGTTCAAGGAGATCCGCAAGGCAGAGAAGAAGGGAATCGAGCTGGAGATCCTCAAGCGGGATCAGCTGGATATCTTCTCCAAGGTCATGAGTTATACGGAAAAGCGGAAAAACATCATGTTGCGCAATCAGGAATACTATGAGCGCCTTTATGATGCCTATCCGGAAGATATCTATGTCTGCGTGACGAAGCTGAAGATCCGCGAGCAGCTGGAAGCCTTCAAGGCGGAAGCGGCGCAGCTGGAAGAAGAACTGCAGAAGCAGAAGAGCAACAAAAATTCGCAGAAGAAAGATCAGTACAACAGCATCATGAAACAGATTCCGTTTCTGGAAGAATGTCTGAAGGAAGACGGGGATGTCGTCTACATCTCATCTTTACTGGGAATTCAGGTCGGTGATACGGCAGAGCTGCTGTATGCCGGCATGAACGAGAAATACAGCAAATACTACGCGACGTATGTGTCCTATTATTCCGGCATCCGCTGGGCGTATGAGCGAGGCTGCAGACTGTGCAATTTCGGCGGTCTGGAAGGGACGCTGGATGACGGTCTGACCATCTTCAAGAGTTATTTTGATCCGCATATCGACGAGTATATCGGAGAGTTTGATCTGCCGATCGATCCGCTGATGTACTGGGCATTTATCAAAGGGGTACCGATGTATAAGAATGTGAGAAGCTTTCTCAGGAGCCATAGGAAACAATGAGAGAATTTGTCAGTGGAATCGAAGAAAAAGAATTTGATGAATTCTGTGCCAACAGCCCCACCAACCGCTATACAAAGGTCACGGCGTATGGAAAACTGCGCGAGCTGGACGGTTACTCCTATGTAACGTGCGGCGTCAAGGATGACGGAAAACTGGTGGCAAGTGCGCTGGTGCTCTACCGGAGGGAATGGTATCTGCCCTCCCGTTTTGCGTATGTGTGCTACGGCTATAATATGGATTACAGTGATGTGGAACTTTTGCACTTTTTCAATCAGAAGCTGTGTGACTTCTGCAAGGACACGCTGCACTGCTGCTTTTTAAGAGTGGATCCGGATTATCCGATCATTGAGCACAAAAAGAACGGGGAGCTGCTGGAAGGCGGCTTTGACCACCGTTACATGACGGATGCATTCATCGAAGACGGTTTTCATCACCTCGGCTATAATTACGGCTATTCCGGAAACTGGATGAGCCGTTTCACCTATATTCTGGATACAACGCCGGATTTAAAGACGATTCATAAGAACATCAAGAATTTCAACGCGCATACGCGTAAGAACGAGATGCGCTGCGTGAGAGTGGAGGAAGGAAGCCGCAAGGATATTCCCTTACTGTATGAAGCGGAACTGGATCTGGCAAAGAAGAACAAGTTCATTCCGCGCCCGAAGAAGTATTTTGAACGCTTAATGGATGTCTATGGGGAAAATGCCCACATCTATATCTGCAAAGCGGATTTAACGCAGGCATATTACAATGTCAAGCAGGAATACGAGAGACTTCTGGCACTGGATGAGACGAAGATGAAGGCGCAGCAGCAGAAGGAACGTCTGGCATCTCTGGCATCCTACGAGAAGGAAATCAAAGCCATGGAGGCGGAGGATTACGAGCATCAGGGAGAAAAGGTGCTCGGTGCCAAGCTGATCGTTCAGATCAAAGGCAAGGTCTCCAATCTGAACATGTATACCTTTAAGATCCTGCCGAACTTCCGGGCGGCTTTTGCCCTGCATTCTCTGGTCATCAGTGAATGCAAAAACCGCGGCGCTGAAGCGTATGACTTTGAAGGCGTGAGCGGTTCGCTGGATCCGAATGACGACTATTACGGCTTACAGGACTTCAAGCGGTCCTTCGGCGGTGACTTCATTGAATATGCCGGGGAATTTGATGCGGTGTTCAATGAAAGGGAATATAAGATTTTTAAATATGTCTATGCGCACTACCGCGCATATAAAAGGAAATTCTACCTGTTACTGAAAGGCTGGTATAAATAAACATGAAATTTGTGCTGGATATTGATCCGAAGAAAATGGATGAATTCGTTCTGAATCATCCGTTCAATCATTATATGAAAACATCCTTCTGGGCAGAGTATGAAGAGGAATATGAAGGATATGAAAAGCGCTATGCCGGTGTGACGGACGAAGAGGGGAACCTCCTGGCCACCACGATCCTTTTAAAGAAGCGCTTCCCGTATGCCGCTCATCCGTATCTCTATATCCCGACGGGGATGTGCGTGGATTACAACAATGACGAGCTGCTGCATTTCTTTATTGAATCTCTGAAGCAGTATGCCAGAGAAGAGAAGGTCACCTTCTTACGGATCGACCCGAATGTGGAGCGGTGGCATAAGGACATCGACGGAAACGTCATCGATGACGGATTCAACAATGAATACATCACGGAATATCTGAAAGAGGCAGGCTTTAAACACAAGGGATACGGCTATGCCTATAACGGCAGCTGGATCAACCGCTTTACGCTGAAGATCGATCTGACACCGGACTTAAAGACGGTCGTCGGCCGCTTTGCGAAACGCAAGATCACTTCCATCAAACGGCTGGAAAAGATCGGTGCGGTCTCATGGCGCTACGGTACGGAAGAGGATGTGAAGTATCTTGTCATGATGGAGTACGACCTGACGAAAAAGGAAGGCTTCAAGCCGCATAAACCGGAATACTTCCGCCGTCTGATCCGTCACTTGAAAGAACACGGCATCTTCTATGTGGTGGAAGTGGATCTGGAGAAAAACCTTGCCTATCTGAAAAAGGAACTGGAATCCAAGGATGTGCAGAAGGATGCCAATTCCAAAGCCAAGCGCGAGGAAGAAATCAAAGAGACGGAAGAGCTTCTGGCCAAGTACGGCAGGACAGCCGTCATCGGGACGGCATTCTACGTCATTTACGGGACGAAATGCTGGGACCTCTATATCTACAAGAGAAACGATTTCTGGTCCTTCTCGCCGACGGATTACATTCACAGGATCGCTGTGGAAGATATGAAGAACCGCGGCGTCGAACTGTATGACATGGTCGGCTTCTCCGGCAAGACGACAAGCGAAGACTTCTATTACGGCTTATATGACTACAAGCGCCGCTTCGGTCCGAATTATGTGGAGCAGATCGGCGAGTTTGACTACATCCTCGATCAGAGCGACTTTGACCGCTTCTTCTTCCTCTACCGCAACATCCGCAGAGTGAGAAGAAAGATCTTCGATTACTACTACCGTGTGAAAAAACTCGGAAAATACAAAGAGGAAAAACAGTAAATTAGAAGGCAGACGGAAACAGACGTCTGTCTTTTGTGTCTTTCATTGTATAATATAGGAAAAGAAATGATCTTTATCATGGAAGAAGTACGGCAGGAAGTTTTTTCTGTGTGGAGGGGAATTATGTTATTTACCGATATTATCGAAAAGAAAAAGACGCATCAGGAATTAAATGAAGAGGAGATCCGTTATTTCATTGAAGGGTTCTGTGCCAATGAGATTCCGGACTATCAGGTTTCCGCACTGTTAATGGCCATCCTTCTCAATGGCATGAGCGAGAAAGAAACCTATCTGTTAACCAAATACATGACTTACAGCGGCAATGTGGTCGATCTCAGTTCGATTCACGGCGTGAAGGTGGACAAGCACTCTACGGGAGGCGTCGGAGATAAGACGACGATTGCCCTAATGCCGATGGTGGCTTCCTTAGGGGCAAAGGTTGCGAAGATGAGTGGCAGGGCACTCGGCTTCTGCGGCGGTACGGTGGACAAGCTGGAATCCATTCCGGGCTACCGGCTGGATCTCAATCAGGATGAGGTCAGCGAGCAGGTCAACCGCATCGGCATCGCATTGATCGGCCAGTCGGCAGAACTGGCTCCGGCGGATAAGAAGATCTATGCCTTGCGGGATGTGACGGCAACGGTGGACTCCATTCCGCTCATTGCCAGCAGCATCATGTCCAAGAAGCTTGCCTGCGGGAACGATGTCATCGTGCTGGATGTGAAATACGGCAACGGCGCCTTCATGAAGGATATGGAAAGTGCTGAGGCACTGGCAAAAGAGATGATCAAGATCGGGGAGAATGCCGGAAAGAAGGTTTCCGCCTGCCTCTCCAGTATGAAGCAGCCGCTGGGCAATGCCGTCGGAAATGCGCTGGAAGTGATTGAAGCCATCGAGACACTAAAGGGAAAGGGACCGAAGGACTTTACGGAACTCTGCCTGATCAGCGGATCCGTGATTCTGGAAAAAGCGGGACTCTACACAAGAGAGGAAGCCTACCGGAAACTCGAAGAAAACCTGCATAACGGAGCAGCCCTGCAGAAACTCAGGGAGGTAATCGAGGCTCAGGGCGGCGATCCGCGCGTTGTGGACGATTATTCCTTACTGCCGACAGCGAAGTTTGTAACAGAACTGAAGGCGGAGCACGACGGGTATGTGGCGGATTTACCGGCACAGACGATCGGGGAACTCTCCATGCGCCTGGGTGCGGGACGCGCAACTAAGGAAGAGAGCATCGACTATGCGGTCGGTATCGTTCTGAATAAGAAGATCGGGGATACGGTAAGCGACGGGGAAACACTGGCGTATATCCATCACGATCAGCCGCTGACAGAGGACTGGCTAAAGCAGTTCAAAGAGGCATTTATCCTAAGCAGGGAAGAAGTCAAAGCGGAAGCGGTCGTTGAGAAAGTAATTTAAAAGGTGAAGCAATTCACCTTTTCTTTCCAATAGGCCTTTTTTCAAACGAAAAAAAAGGGTAAAATCTAAAAATAGGAATACTCAGAAAAGGAGGAAACCATGCGCTTTGGATTAGCATTATTATTAGCGAAGCTGGCAGCCTTCGCGTTACGCATATTAAGTAAATTCACCCGTTTGAAAGGGTCCGAATTCCCGGGAACAGTCGCTCTGAAAGTCTGCCCGGATTTTCTGGGGAAAGTCAGCCGCCCGAAGACGGTGATCGCCGTTACGGGAACAAACGGGAAAACCACGATGACCAATATGGTGACGGATCTCTTACGCCATAACGGCAAGAACGTCATCAGCAATACCTACGGCTCCAATCTGAATACGGGAATCGCGACATGTCTGATTTCAGGCGTGGATTTATTCAACCGGGAGAAGGCGGAGATGGCGGTACTGGAGATCGATGAGCGCAGCTGCATCCGCATCTACCCGTATCTGAAGCCGGATTATCTGCTCTGCAGCAATCTTTCCCGTGACTCCATCATGCGGAATGCCCATCCGTACTATATCTTCGATATGCTCAATGAGTATATCCCGGACGGGACGGTGATGGTTCTGAATGCGGATGATCTGATCTCATCCCGCTTAAAGAAAGACAATCCGCGCGTCTATTACGGAATTGATCAGCAGGAAGGGGATGCGACGGTCGATGACAATATCGTCAACGATGCCAGACTCTGCCCGAACTGCTATTTCAGACTGAAATTCAAATACATGAAATACAATCAGATCGGCAAGGCTTCCTGTGAGAACTGCGGTTTTGCCTCGGAAGATGCGGAATACTGCGGGGAAACGCTGGATTACGCAAACCGTAAGATTACAGTACGCCACGCTGAGAAGAAGGAAAGCTATCCGATGATCTCGGATACGATCTACAACATCTACAATGAGATCGGTGTCATCACTCTGCTACAGACGCTGGGTCTCTCCTATGAGGAAATCAAAGGCGGGCTGGATCAGATGAAGGTGGTGGAAAGCCGCTACAAGACGGAAACCATCGGGGATGTGAAGGCGGTTGCCATCATGACAAAGGGAATGATCGCTCCGGCATGCAGCGCCGTCATGGACTATGTCCGCAAGCAGCCGGGAGAAAAGGAAGTCATTCTGTATCTTGAAGACCAGCATGAAGCAGCACACGGCTCGGAGAACATCACATGGCTGTATGACTGCGACTTTGAATATCTGAATCAGGAAAATATCAGCGACATCGTCATTATCGGGCAGAGAAGATATGATTTCTATCTGCGAATGTTACTGGCACATATTCCGGCAGAAAAGATGCGCCTGGTTGCGACGGTGGAGGAAGCGATCAAGACACTTGAGCTGAAGAAGGATTCCACGGTCTATATCCTGCATGACTTGTATGCGATCAAGGACAGAGACGCCATCTTAAAGGGAATGAAAGAGAGAGAGGAAGGAGGAGCGGCATGATCAAGGTAGAAGCACTGTACTATGAATTATGTAACTTCTTCGGAGACGGGTTCAACGTCCGCTATCTGAAGGAATGCTCAGACGAGATCGAAGTCATCGAAACCTCCTTTCAGGAGGAACCTTACTTTGTCTCGCACGATGTCGATCTGATCATCATGGGCTCCACCACGGAAGAGCGGCAGGAAAAGATCATCGAGAAACTGCGCCCGTATAAGGGAAGGATTCTGGAGCTGATCTTAAAGGATGTCCCGTTCTTAATCACCGGGAATGCGCTGGAGATCTTCGGCGGCAAAATCGAGAATGAGGACGGCAGCTTTATCGAAGGGCTCGGACTCTATCCGACCACTGCGAAGCGGAGAATGCTGAACCGGCACAACTCCCTCTATCTCGGTTCCTTCGGGGATACGAAGATCGTCGGCTATAAATCCCAGTTTGCCCACTCCTACGGCAACAACGAGAAAAACTACGCTTTCCTGACGGAAAAGGGCGTCGGCTTATCTCCGGAAACCGATAAGGAAGGCATACGGATCCACAACTTCATTGCGACCTATGTGCTCGGACCGATTCTGCCACTGAATCCGGACTTCACTGCCTGGGTATTAAAGACGGCGGGAGTGAAGAATCCGGTGGTCAAATATGCGGAAGAAGCGCAGAAGGCGTATCAGATCCGGCTGGAAGAATTTCAGAGAATCAAAGCGGAAATGTAACATTTCCGTTTTCTTTTTCGGGGTATAATGAATATGGAAAGAGGAATTGCATCATGGAAGTGAAAATTGAAGAAGTTGTCCGGAATATGGAAATGATCACACAGGAGAACCTGTGCTATTACGACTGCAGAAACGATGAATATCTCTGGAATATCGATGAGAGAGGCTATGCGGGGGAAGTGATCCCGCTGCCCAACAAGAAGGAAATCAATGACTACCACATCATGCAGAATTTCATTGAACAGAAAGCAGATGCGGAAGCCAGAGGCTGGCTGCGCAACGCCATCGTCGGCTCAGGGGCTTTCCGGCGGTTCCGTGTGACCTGCGAGCGCTTCGGCATCTTAAATGACTGGTACGAATTCCAGCGCTATGCCTACGAAGCCATCGCCATGGAGTGGTGCGAAGAGAACGGTCTCGAGTATGATTTCAGCCCGGTGGAAGAGCTTTTTGATGATGACGATGAGGATGAATACGTTGATGAGGAAGAGGAGGAAGAAGAAGTCTATACGCCTCATACCCAGCGCAGTTTTGTCCGTGTTGTCGATATCAATGAGAAGAATGCCTATGCCCTGGGATATATGGTAACGGAATTCCGCAAGGAACTCTCTTATCTGCGTGATGCGCAGAAGGCCGTGGAACTGGAGGAAGCCAAGGAGGAAATCAATTCCTATCTGAAGAAACAATACCCGATCTTTGCGGTAAGCGAAAACGGGAAGTATCTCGGCTATGCGGTATGCAAAGTGGAGGATGATGTCGTCTTTCTGGAATCCCTGTTTGTGAGGAAGGAAGAGCGGCGCAAAGGATACGGGAAGATGTTGCTGGAGCGCTGCGAGGAAGTGGCGAAGGAGCTTGGAAACGAGACGCTCTATCTCTCCGTTCATCCGAATAACGAAGTCATGTTGCGCTTCTTAAAAGAGAACGGATATGACGTGCTGAACCTACTGGAACTCAGAAAAGCATATAAGAAAGAGAAACTGAGCGAAGAGTATTCCGTCGGGAATCATAAGTACAGATATTAAAAAAACGGGAAGAGCATGAACTCTTCCCGTTCTGCGTTATTTAGCGGATCAGTGAGAGCAGTCTGTCGGAATTCTTCTTAATCTGAGTAAAGATCAGAAGAGAGAGCGCCGAGTAGACGGTGAACAGGATCGCCATGACGACTAAATCATTCAGTTCCAGCGCAAATACCAGAACTGCCATGATTCCCGCACTGAGCAGCGCGAATCCGATCGGAATCAGTGTCTTGAAGTTCTTTTTGACGACTTCCGCTTCGTTGGACCAGTGAAGGTTCGGATTCCTCAGATCCAGAAGAATCATGGATGCATGCAGGAAGGCGGAAGGAAGCGTCAGTAACAGTGCTTCCGCAATGGTCAGTAACGGAATCGGTACCAGGATGCGGATGAGGATTCCGACAACCAGATGAATCAGGGCATAGGCCGCAAAGTCCGGAATCGCCTTATAGATCAGCTGTTTGTAGAAGGGAAGCGGAATCTGCCGCATGAAGAAGGCATCCTCTCCGTCTTTGGAGATGGCCACAACGGACAGGAAGGAGTACATGGAGGAAATGCACATGATACCCCAGACGATCATCAGGAAGATGCTGCGCATCCCCGAATCGCTGCCCATCTGTTTGATGGCGCTGATCAGCTCCGCATAGACTTCCGGCGGCATGTTGCTTTTCATGCTGAAATAGATCATGCCGATCATAAAGAAGGGCAGTATCACGCATGGAAGAATCAGCTGCGTCAGATAGTAGGAGCGACGGTAAAGCGTTTTGAGTTCCTTGCTGACATACGAAGCAACCACGCCTTTTTGCTGGTAAGCTGTTTCCGCATCGATCTTCTTGCGGGAGATCCCTTCGGAAGAAGCACTGGCACCCAGAAGTCCGCGGAAGTAGAGCTTATTGGAAACAAGAAGCACTGCAGCGTATACGGCAATGGTGGCAAGCAGTAAGAGCAGGTATTTCAGAATGCTGACTTCCTGAATGGACTGTCTTGCCAGCAGGATCGTCGGCAAAAGGCGTTCTATCGTGGAGATGGCACTTCCCCCGTTGATGAGCATCTCTGCCATCTGTTCATTGGAACTAATACGGGATGAGAACATCGAAATGCCTAAGGACAAGAGGATGGCAGCTCCCGTGGTCAGTGTCTGTACCAGCGATTTATTCTTTAATACCTTACTGAAAGACATCAGAAGAATAATGATGAATACCGCCGCGACTGCCGGCGTGACGACCGATGTGAACAGGCTGAGAAATGCCAGCGGGTAATACAGCACTCCCTGAGACGTCCTGATTCCGTAGAGAATCAGCGGCAATACGCCGAGAATGCTGGCGGTGAGGAAGTTGTAAATCACGATGCTGTTGATTTTCGCCGCCACGATTTCCAGCGGCTGAAGCGGAAGCGGCAATACCGCAATAGAGTCTTTGGAAAAATACAGCACGTTAATGCTCATCATGATCGTTGTGAAGAGCACCATTCCCGCGTTGGCAGAGAGGATCCAGGATAAAAACTGTTCCGCGATCCCGAGACCATTGAATAAGCCGATGATCTCGTTAGAAGCGAAGAGAACCACGCCTCCCAGATAGAGATAGAGGAATCCGTACAGAATCGTGGAACTGATCTTTCTTTTTTTCTTTCCGCCGCTGCTGTCCGAATTCATGTGGAACATGTTCTTCGTGAAGAGCCATGTTAAAAGTTTAATCCGCTTCATCATGTTCCGTAATCTCCAAGAAGAGCTGTTCGAGCGATGTGTCTTCGCTGAAGGTTTCTTTCATTTCCTGCAATGTACCAACAAACAGGAGCTTGCCGTGGTTGATGACGCCGACTCTGTCACAGATCTTTTCCGCGACATCCAGCACGTGTGTGGAGAAGAAGACTGTCTTGCCCTGATCGGCATGAGCACGCATCATTTCCTTTAAGTCGTAGGAAGAGCGCGGATCCAGTCCCGTCATCGGCTCATCCAGTACCCAGTTGTTCGGGTTGGAAAGCAGGGCACCGCAGATCATCATCTTCTGTCTCATGCCGTGAGAATAGGAAGAGATGCGGTTATTTAACACGTCATATAATTCAAAGCGTTTGGTGAGCTCTTCGATGCGCTCTTTGCGGTTTTCCACGCCGTAGATATCGGCGATGAAGTTCAGATATTCGATGCCTTTCAGATGGATGAACATGTCCGGGTTGTCGGCTACATAGCCTAGAAGTTTCTTCGCCTCGATGGCATCGGTTTTAATGCTTCTGCTGTCAAGCAGAACATCGCCTTCATCGATGTCGAGGATTCCCGTCAACATGTGAATCGTTGTGGATTTACCGGCACCGTTCGGTCCCAAAAAGCCGAAGATTTCGCCGTTATTGACCGTCAGTGTCAGATCATCGACGGCTTTTTTCTTTTTGTCATAAGACTTGCTGATATTTTTGAATTCAATCATTGTATTTCTCTCCCTTTAGTCTTCTTCATTATTCCAGAACAGTTCGTCCAGCGTACTGTCCAGAGCTTTACATATGGCAATGCATAATTTGATGGTGGGATTGTAATCGCCTTTCTCAATGGCGTTGATCGTCTGCCGGCTGACTCCCACAAGATCTGCCAGCTCCTGTTGCGAATAGTCTTTTAATACCCGTGCTGAGCGCATCTTCAGATTCTTCATTCTTCCTCCTTTTCCGCCTGATCTCTCTTTTTGCGGATCAGAGTGGAAACGGAGATGGAAAGATAGAGCAGAAACATCAGTAACGTGATAAGTCCCGAGCCAATCTGTCCGTTGACGATGAATGTACGTCTTACAAAGATGATCATGAAGGAACTGATCCCATTGATCATTGTGAACATCCAGAATACTGTCTGGTTGATGGCATCATAGGAACCGTTCAGGATGCAAAGATTTGCGAATACACCGACTGTGATGATCAGAATGGCATACAGCAGCGTTACCGGCTGTATGAATGTCTGCTTGAAAACCTGCAGGAATAATGCCGCGATCAGAAGAAGAAGGATGCATGTAAAGAAAGCGGTCTGATAGGCTTTCAAACGGAACATCATCTGCATCTCGTCGAACTGCTGATGCACCACATAGGGTTTATTGAGCTTCATAATGATAAATGCCACGAATAATAAAAGCAGCACGGACAGAATATCAAATAACAGAGGCTGATTCATCTTTGTCCTCCTTTCATCATCAGTATAGTCATCTCTGCAGTAAATGTCAAATATAATTGACATAAATTAAATTATATCCGATAAGTTTGAAATCCTTCCGCAGGCAGAGAAAACCTATGGTAAAATGAACATGGTATGAAAAAGAAAATCGTTTTAATTGTTGTATTATTGGCTCTGATTGCCGGCGGAGGCTATGGAATCTACGCGTTCCAGAAGGAGCAGAAGCGGCTGAACATGACGGAGAATTTCTTCTTGGCGGGAGATAGAGAGCTCATTACGGTTTACGATGAGAACAAGGAAGAAACAAGCCTGGTCCGCGGTTCGGAAGTGGCAGTCAAGATCAATAAGGAAGTCGAGTGGGAAGGACCTGAAGTCAGGGAAGCCTTTATCGGGGAAACCATGTATTATGTGCCGACTGATATCCTTGTCAGTGACAGGGCTCAGGCGGTACGTAACACACAGCTGTATTCCATGCGTCCGGAAGTCCTTTATCAGGAAATCGGCTCTCCTGTCATCGTTTTAAGCATGCGGGAAAACACACCGCTGGAAATGACGGGCTATCAGAATCTGAAAGAGGACGGCAGTGTCGAATATTATAAGGTCAGCGTGAACGGAAAAGAAGGCTGGCTGAAGAATGACGAGAAACATGTCGCCTATACGTATACGGATACCTCGTATGATAACAGTCGCTATGCGGAAGATACGGGCGTCGGCGGAAACGGGGACTCCGTCCGCTACTATCCGAAGGACGGAAAGCTTGCCGGAAATGAAATGCCGGAAGTTGTGAAATCACTCTATATCAATGCGGAAAAGATTGAGGATGTGGATGAATATCTCAATATCGCATCCCAGTGTACGGTCAATGCCTTCGTTGTGGATATCAAGGATACCCATATCATCTCCTATGAATCCGATGTGGTGAAATCCTATTCCCCGTCTTCTCTTGCGGGAATCAACTCCAAGGAGGAATACAAGGCCGCCGTGCAGAAGCTGAACGATGCCGGTTACTATACGATCGGACGCATCACGGTCTTCAAGGATTCCGCCTTTGCCTCCGATCATCCGGAGACTGCCATCATGCATAACGGGGAACTCTACCGTTATAACGGGGATAACTGGCCGAGCATCTTCTCGCGCCTGGTCTGGGAGTATAACGTCTCCTTGGCCAAGGAAGCCGTCGAGGAATTCGGCTTTGACGAAATCCAGTTTGACTATGTCCGCTCTCCGGAATATCTGCCGGACGGTGTGGATTTACGCAATGACTATCAGGAAACACGCATTGAAGCCATTACCAACTTCATCCGCTACGCGACGGATGTGCTGCATGATCTGAATGCCTACGTTTCCATCGACGTCTTCGGGGAAACTTCCGGTGGTTATGTCTGCACGTACGGCCAGTACTGGCCTGCCGTCAGCAATGCGGCGGATGTCATCAGTGCGATGCCGTATCCGGATCACTTCGGTGCCGGTTACTACGGCATTCCGGAACCGTGGAAGGATCCGTATCACCTGATGTACTACTGGGGAAGTGCGGCGAAGAGGTGCCAGGAAAATACCTATGATCCGGCGAATGTCCGCACCTGGATCCAGGCTTATGACTCCATTGTGGACGGAACCATCTACAATGCCGATATGATCGATGCGCAGATCCGCGGTCTGAGAGATGCGGGTGTGCTGGATGGATTCATCACATGGAACGGCGGAGCTTCCTGGAAGAAGTTTGCGACGTATATCCGTGTATTACAGTAAAAACTATGGCTCATCCATGATGAGCCTTTTTCTTTTGAAAAAGTCCATGTAAAATATAGGTATGGACCCGCGTACCTGTTATGCCAGTGCGAAAAAGCTGAATCTGACGAAATCCGTCAGGGAGAGAATGAAACACCGTTTCATCGCTTTTGACGTGGAAACAACGGGAATGCGTTTTGAAAGTGACCGGATTGTGGAACTCGGTGCCGTGATTTTTGATGAAGGGATGCCTTCGGAGTATTATTCGACGCTGGTCAATGCCGATACGTATATTTCACCCTACGTTACGGCCGTAAACCATATTACAAATGAGATGATCGAAAGTGCCCCGGCGGAACCGATGGCTTTTGAAGAGTTTCTGGATTTCATCCTGGATGCCAGAGAAGGGAAGACGATTTTCTGTGCGCACAATGCGGGATTCGACTTCGGCTTTCTGACGCGTTCGCTCAACCGCCTCGGGTATTGCGCGGAGATGGAATATGTCGATACGCTGGCTCTCAGCCGGCACTATATTCCGTATCTGCCGAATTACCGGCAGGGAACGATTGAGGAATATCTGGGACTCAGAAACCGCGATGCCCACCGCGCGGAAAGCGATGCGGAGATCTGCGGAATGATCATGTGTGAAATACTGCATAGAGCAGAAAAGGAGCAGACAAAATGAAACAGAAAAACCCGGTGGAAATACTTCTTTACATTATATCCTTACTGATTCTGGGATATGAAATCTTTGCGATGGCAACGGGAAGATACACCTCGTTCCAGGGCTTCCTGGCGCTTTTTGCCCTGTTAGTGATCTCCATTATCATGAGTGCCCTCAGAAATAAGAAGGACAGATTTTAAAAGTTAAAAGAACCATAAAAAAATGCCGCATCATCTGCGGCATTTTTTATTTTAAGTGGTGCCGATAGAGGGATTTGAACCCCCGACCTACTCATTACGAATGAGTTGCACTACCACTGTGCTATATCGGCGCATATAAAATAATAATGGAAAAACGGAGACAAGTCAAATCTTTCGTACAATTAATTCATCAAAACCGGTATTTTCGTCAAATTCACGGTGCATTTCGTACTCTTCAAGAATTCCCAGAACCAGCTCACATGTGGTATCCACAATGCAGCCGCTGAGAAGATGACCGCCGATGGCAGCGCAGCTTTCATCGGCAAGGGAGATATGGATATGAACATGTCCGTCGGCGATGGTTCCCTGTAAGGCAACGATCTCGTAGTGCCCCGCATTACGGAACTCCGACTTTGCGCCGGCTTTGCGGAAGCGGGCTTCCTTAAGGCAACCCACGCCGCATAAAACAACACCGCTTCGGATGTTTTCCTCTTCCGCAATACGGAGGATGCTTTCTTTCAGGTCATCCCCGCGCTGTAATCTTCTGACAAACTCTCTCATTTGACGCGGTGCTTTCCGGATTTGCGCAGTCCGATTTCTTCATGGTTCTTTAAGCGGATGAAGTTGATCTTGTGCTTATAGGTAATAATGACAGCCAGTAAAGCCAGTAAGATCAGCACTCCCGCTTCGGCTTTTTTATAAAGATAATAAAGGAAGACAATCACTGTTGTGGAAACCGTTGCGATGAAGATGTAGTCCGTAAGCAGCGTAACAATCACGCCATAAAGCATCATGCATAAGGCCAGTTTCCAGTTTAAGGCAAGGATCATGCCGGTATAGGAGGCGTAGCCTTTTCCGCCTTTGAAATTCATGTAGAACGGATAGATGTGTCCGAGTACGGCAAACGTTCCGCCGATATAAGGTGCAAGGGAGACGGAAGGGAAGAGCTTCTGACAGAGAAGCGTTGCCAGAACGGCCTTCAGAATGTCACAGATTGCGGTGAAAACACCGTATTTCCATCCGAGTGCGATTTTGACGTTGCTGGCACCCGCGTTTCCGCTGCCGGTATCCCGGATATCGAAGCCTTTGAGTTTTGAGATGATAAAAGCGAAATTAATGCATCCGCATGCATAGCCGATTACGGCAGAAATGATGTATTCCATATCCTTCATTATACCCTAAAACAAGGTATAATAAATACAGATGAAGATGAAAAGAATTATCGCAATCAATGATATCTCCTGTCTCGGCCGCTGTTCCCTTACGGTGATCCTGCCGGTGATTTCTTCCTGCGGTCTGGAATGCACGCCGCTACCCACTTCCTTACTGAGCAGCCATACCGGAGGACTGCCCGGATACAGCTTTCTGGATCTGAGTGAGGAAATACCCAAAATCACAAAGCAATGGGAAGCACTTAATCTGGACGCTGCGGCAATCTACTGCGGCTATCTGGCTTCACCGCTTCAGGCTGAGACGGTGATTGAATCCATCCGTGCCTTAAGAAAAAAAGATACGCTTGTCTTTCTGGATCCCGTCATGGGAGATCACGGGAAGCTCTATCGCAACATCACTCCGGAAATGGTAGAGGCAATGGAAAAGATTGCGGCGGAAGCGGATTATCTTTTACCGAATCTGACGGAAGCGCACCGGTTGGCACATATGGAATACAAGGCGCCGCCTTACAGCAGGGAGTACCTGATAAAACTCTTAAAGAAGCTGCAAATGCTTTATCCTAAGGCAACGGTTATTCTCAGCGGCGTGGAAAAGGATAATCAGATCGGCTGCGCCTGGCTCATTCAGGATGAGCTGCAATTGGAACTGCATGAAAAAGTCAGCGTGGAATACCATGGAACGGGAGACCTGTTCCGTGCCACTCTGATCAGCGCCATCGTCAAAGGACTGCCGCTGAAAAAGGCATTAAGGACTGCAGGAGAGTTTGTGAAAGTCTGTATGGTATATACTGCCAAAGAGCAGACGGATGAGAGGTACGGGGTGCTCTTTGAAGAGTATCTCGATACGTTACGGAAAAGAATGGGGGAAGAAAGATGAAAGTACTGGTATTAAACGGAAGTGCAAAAGCGAAAGGCTGCACGGCCAGAGCGCTACAGGAAGTATGCGACGTATTGCATGCGGAAGGAATTGAAACCGAAACCTATGTGCTCGGCGGTAAGATGAAACACGACTGCGTCGGCTGCAACAGCTGTGAGAAGCTGGGAAGATGCGTCTATAATGATGATGTCATCAATGAACTGGGAGAAAAATTCCGCGATGCTGACGGATTATTAGTCGGAACACCGGTCTATTATGCCCATGCCAGCGGATCCATTATCTCCGCACTGGACCGTTTGTTCTATTCGACCTCCTATGATAAATCGATGAAGGTCGGCGCCGCGGTGGTTTCTTCGCGCAGAGGAGGAAGCACATCCGCTTTTGATGATATTAATAAACACTTTACGATTGCGTCCATGCCAATCGCCTCAAGCACCTACTGGAATGAAGTGCATGGCTTTACGGCGGAGGATGTCGAAAAAGATCTCGAGGGTCTGCAGACGATGCGGAATCTCGGCAGAAACATGGCTTTTCTGATCAAGGCCATTCGCGATGCGAAAGAAAAATACGGTCTGCCGGAAAAGGAACGTGAATACTTCACGAGTTTTCCGGACGGCCTTTAAGAGGTGAGAGTTATGTACCGGACAGCACTTGTCGATCTGCATCTTCACTTGGACGGTTCTCTGAATCTGAAATGGGCGTATGAGCGCTCATTGGAGCTCGGAGTCATTGAAGAAGGAACCTCCTTTGATGATTACTGGCGGATGATCTATGAAACGAAATACAAAAACCGCAGGGACGGATTCAAGAAGTTTGATCTTGCCTGCAGCGTTCTGCAGAGCCGGGAGGATCTCTTTGAAGCTTCCTATTCGCTGGTTCACCGCCTTGCGAAAGACGGCTTAATCTATGCGGAGATCCGCTTTGCCTCTCAGCAGCACACCAAAGGCGGCCTGACACAGAAGGAAGCCGTGGAAGCGGTGATTGCCGGCGCGAAGCGGGCAAGTGAAGAGAGCGGAATCTTAATCGGGATCATCGACTGTCTCATGCATAAGGGCGATTCGGCGAAAGTGAACCATGAAGAGAATCTTCTGACAGTGGAGAATGCGCGAGAATTGCTGGGGCAGGGACTTGTGGGTCTGGATCTTGCCGGGTATGAGAACAACTGCGATTATAACGAATATGCGCCTTATTTTGAAAAAGCACGTGCCTATGGAATTCCCTATACTCTGCATGCGGGAGAGATGGGAATGGCGGAACATGTGCGTGATGCGTTGCGCATGAAGCCGCAGCGGATTGGACACGGCATCAACTGTGTCAAGGACGAGACAATCCTGAAGGAAGTGGTGGATTCTCAGATTCCTCTGGAAGTCTGTCTGACTTCCAACTGCCGTCACCGTCTGTCCTATATCGATCATCCGGTACGAAAACTGCTGGATGCGGGAGCGGTAGTGACTCTGAACTGCGATAACATGACATTCTCGGAGACCACGCTGGCGCATGAGCACATGCGGATGGGTTTACTGGGCGTGAGTGAAAGCGTGCTGGAAGAGTGCACCCGGAATGCCATCAGAGCTTCCTTTGCGACAGATAAGGAGAAGGAGCTTTTACTGGAGAGAGCGGAGCGCATTTTTGCGGAAGGAAGCGAAGAATAAAAAAAAGAGCGGCTGCAGTGCAGCCGTATTTGATTGTTAGTCGATGGAAATGGTTTTCTTTTCGATGACTTTTTTATGTTCTTTCGGGAAGGTAATCGTTAAGATGCCGTCCTTGAAGCCTGCCTTGATATCTTCTACCGTCAGATTTTCTCCGACATAGTAGCTGCGGGACATGCTGCCGGTATAGCGTTCCTGGTGGATGATATTTCCTTTATTGTCTTTTTCCTCGTTATTGCTTTCTTTTCTGGCACTGACTGTCAGATATCCGTCCTGCAGTTCAATGTTCAGATTCTCTTTCGCAAAGCCAGGCATATCGATGTCCATCACATAGTTATTGTCTAATTCACGAATATCCGTCTTCATGAAATCATGTCTGGACACTCCTCTGAGTGTCGGCATTTCAAAGAAGTCATCAAATAAATCCAAACCGTATCCATTCGTTCTTGGTAATAATCTCATCGTTGTTACCTCCTTTACACTACCTATTATAATCATATTTTTAGCACTGTCAATAGGAGAGTGCTAAAATCATGACTTGCCGTGTTTCCTGCGGGATTTGCGGTAGAATAATCTGTTTATGAATGATATAATCAAGTTGCAAACCGAAGACAGGAAAAGACCGCAGAACCGTCTGTTTAGAGAGTATCCGGCAGGTGAAAGGATAAGAGAGGATGCGGGGAGTGCACCTGAAAGGGTCCGGCTGAAGAGAGTAGGCCGGGACGTCGCCGGCGTTAACGGTTTAAGTGAAAGTCAAAGTGGGACCGTGCCATGCACCTTTGTGTTTCACTTTTGTTTTTTTTGGGAGGACACTTTATGAAACTCTATAATGCCATGAGCAACAGAATCGAGGAATTCAAACCGCTTCATGAAAATGAAGTCAACATGTATGTCTGCGGACCGACGGTCTACAACTATATCCATATCGGCAATGCCCGTCCGATCATTGTCTTTGATACACTGCGCCGTCTCTTTGAAGTCAGCGGCTACAAGGTGAAATATGTCAGCAACTATACGGATGTGGATGACAAGATCATCAACCGTGCCATTGAGGAGAATACGACGGAAGAAGCCGTCACGGAGAAATACATTGCGGCATATGAAGCAGTGCGTGACAGCCTGAATACGGAAAAACTCGATGCGACTCCGCGTGTCACCCGCACCATGGACGAGATGATTGCCTTCATCGGGGAATTAATGGAAAAAGGCTATGCCTACCAGGTTGACGGGGATGTTTATTTCCGCGTTTCCAAAGTGAAAGACTACGGTAAGCTGTCCGGCCAGAAGATCGAGGATCTGGAAGTCGGTGCCCGTATTGAAGAGAACTCCAAAAAGGAAAATCCGCTCGACTTTGCCTTATGGAAAGTAACGGATAAGGGAATCAAATGGCAGACACCGTGGGGCGAAGGAAGACCGGGCTGGCATACGGAATGCGTCGTCATGATCAATAAGGAATTCAATTCCCATATGATCGACATTCACGGTGGCGGCATGGACCTGAAGTTCCCGCACCATGAAAATGAGATTGCCCAGAGTGAAGCGTTATATCAGACGCCGATAGCCAACTACTGGGTCCATAACGGCATGATCAATATTGACGGCATCAAGATGAGCAAATCCCTTGGAAACGTCATCTGGGCGAAAGATATGATTGAGGCCATCGGAGCCAATGTCATGCGCTGGATGATGCTGTCCACACAGTACCGCTCGAATCTGAACATCACGGAAGAAGTCATTCAGAGCGCAAAGGCGGAACTGGGCAAAGTGGAGACGGCACTGCGTCAGGCGGAAGTCGCTCTGCAGAGACATGGTTATGCACTGGATGGAAATGAAATGAATGAAGAAATCTTCAAGAGCTTTGTGGACGCATGCTCGGAAGATCTGAATACACCAAACGGCTTCAAAGTCATCTTTGATGCGATGAAACTGCTGAATCAGTCTTTGCGTCAGAGAGAAGTAGACTACGCTCAGGTAGCCGCAAACTATCATGCCTTAAAGAAGATGCTCTGGGTCTTCGGTGTCATCGTGGATCCGGTTGTCTTATGTGAGGAAGACAAGGAACTCTTTAACGGTTGGGAAGCTGCCAGAAAAGAAAAGGATTTCGCAAAAGCGGATGAATTCAGAAACCGCCTGAGCGAGAAAGGCTTACTGTAAATGAATTATGAACTGATGAATGGCGGAGAGCTGGCCTTTGTCGGGGATGCCTGCATGACACTGCAGGTGCGTGAATATCTTCTGAAAAAGGGAATCACGCAGTTGAAGAAACTGCAGCAGCTGCAGGTGCACTATGTCAGTGCGACCTCGCAGGCGAAGGTAGCTCATGCGATTGAGGAAGAGCTCAATGAAAAGGAAAAGGAGATCTACCTCCGGGGAAGAAACTTCAAGAGCCATTCCAGTGCGAAAAATGCCAATGTGATCGATTACCGCTATGCCACGGCGCTGGAAGCACTGTGGGGATACTGGTATCTGACGGAGCAGAAAGAACGCCTGGAGGAAATGTTCGGGCGGATGCTGGAGATTTTGGATGAGTAATATACTGGATTATGTAGACTGGCGCGGCGATTTAAGCTATACCGTTGCACCGTTTAATGAAATTGACAGTCTGATCTATACGCAGCTCGCTTATGCCATCTGGGACGGAATCGTCTCTTCCTCCTTTGAAGAGGAGATCACCCTGAAGGATGCCGTAGAGGAATTCTTTGTTTCGGAGCGCAATAAGCTGCAGGAAGAGGACGGCTACTTTTCTTCGAATGACATGCTGGTATTAATGCGGAAGATGCAGTCTTCCGTCCGCTATCAGAACAACAAACTCTTCGGCTACATCTCCCAGTTTGACGTTCCGAGCGCCAAACAGTTCAGCGCGATGTGTTTCGGTTTGGAAGACGATACGATCTATGTTGCCTACCGCGGGACGGATAACACGGTCGTGGGCTGGAGAGAGGACTTCAACCTGAGCTTCATGTATACCATTCCTTCTCAGCATATGGCCCTGAATTATCTGCACGATGTCGCAATCCACAGGGAAAAGGTGATGTTGCGGATTGGCGGGCATTCCAAGGGCGGAAATCTGGCCATCTATGCCGGAAGCTTTCTGCCGATGGCACTGCAGGGAAGAATCCTGAATATATATAATAATGACGGGCCGGGCTTAATGAAGGAGATGACGGAATCCAACGGCTATCTCCGCGTGGTAAACAAGGTCCGTACGTTTGTACCGCAGTCCAGTGTGATCGGAATGATCCTGGAACAGATCGATGACTACAGCATCGTTCACTCCAACACCATGTCGCTCTTCCAGCATGATGCATTCAGCTGGGAAGTGAAGGGGACGGAATTCGTCTATGACCAGAAGCTGCACGGCAGTTCTCTGACATTAAATAAGGCGTTTAACGAGTGGGTTGCCGATCTTCCGTATGAGGAGAAGGCCCGCTTCTTCAATATTATCTTCGACATGCTGGAGGAAGTCGGTCTTCAGACAACCTCACAGTTAAGGAAGGAATCCTTCAAGGTCGGCTATGCTCTGATCAAAAAATACAATGCCCTGGAAGATGAGGAAAAGAAACTGCTCGGAGAGGGCTTCGGCTATTTCTTAAAGATCATTGCCGGGGATGCCTGGGACAAACTGCCGAATCCGTTTGCCTCAAAAACGGCCAAAACGCAGGATTCCTGACGTTTATAAAAAAATAAAAATAACACATATTTTCCGGAAATCTGTTCACTTAGTGTTCAGATTTCTTTTTTATACTTTGAGCATACAAAGAAAAGGAGGAACACCCGATGGATGAAAACATCTTTGAAAGATACGAGAAGAAATATCTTCTGACCAATGCACAGTACAAGGCTTTGATGGAGCGTCTGGAAGACGATCTCGGTACGAATGAATATTCCTTCAGCACGGTATGCTCGCTGTATCTGGACAATGAACAGAGCACACTGATCCGCAACTCCATTGATGCGATCGGCTACAAGGAAAAATACCGTCTGAGAAGCTACGGGGTTCCATCCGACAGCTCCATGGTATTTCTGGAAGTCAAAAAGAAATACAACGGAATTGTTTACAAGAGAAGAGTTGCCATGACATACCGGCAGGCAATGAATTATCTCTACAGGCACCAGCTGCCGAATCAGACACAGATCATGAAGGAAATCGATTACGGCATGAGTCATTACGATCATATCGAACCGAAAGTACTGATCATGTACGACCGCAGCGCCTATTTCCTGAAGAGTGATCCGGAGATCCGCATCACTTTTGACAGAAATCCGCGCTACCGGCTGGATGATCTGAACATGCAGGACGGAATGGACGGAGAAAGCATCCTCTCCAATGATCAGGTCCTGCTCGAACTCAAAAACCCGGGATACCTGCCGCTCTGGCTGGCACAGATCCTGGATGAACTCAAAATCTATCCGACCAGCTTCTCAAAGTATGGTACGGTCTACAATAACAGAATCAGGGGGAATGAAAACTATGAACATCTTTACAGCAATTGATACATCCAATCTCAGCTTTGCGACATATGCGATTATCACACTGGCAGCCTTTCTCAGCGGCACGGTAACTGCCCTGGCGGCAAACTACAGAAACCGTGCCAGCAAGAGCTTTGTGGTAGCACTGGTCCTCTTACCGGTCATCGTGGAAACCATTGTCCTAATGGTAAACGGCAACATCGGTACGGGCATTGCCATCAGCGGAGCTTTCTCCCTGGTACGTTTCAGAAGTGCTCCGGGAAAAGCCAAGGACATGGTACTGATCTTTCTGGCCATGACATGCGGTGTTGCCTGTGCAGCAGGTTATATCGGTGTGGCACTGGTATTCGCACTGATCGTATCTCTGGTACTCATCGTGATCATGAGCATTCCGCTCAAGGAGGAACGTACTCAGCAGTTACGCATCACCATCCCGGAATCATTGAATTTCACGGATGTCTTTGATGAAGTCTTTGAAAAATACTTAAGCTACCATGAAATGGTCAGCGTGAAAACAACCAATATGGGAAGTCTGTTCCGCTTAGTCTACCGTGTGGAGATGAAACGCGGAGCGAACATGAAACAGTTTATGGATGAGTTACGGATCCGTAACGGAAATCTGGAAATCAGCTTAATGGAAAATACGGAAGGGAATGACGAATTATGAAAAAAGCACTCATTACATTAACAGCAGCGCTCTTACTGCTTACCGGCTGCGCAAATACAAAAGAAACCACAAATACCAGTGAAGAGACATCCTCCGTTCAAGAGACGGAAACAGTGAATCAGAACACTTATGAAGATGTCACGGTGGAAGATGTCGCATCGGTCGTATCTTCGGAAGAATACGGCTTCACTAACCGGGATACGGATGCCTCCTATAACCTGGCAGAGTCCACGGTCGTCACGATGAACGGTGATTCCGTCACGGTGGAAGGCAGCGGGGCTGCGTATGAGAACGGTGTACTTACCATTACGCAGGAAGGTACGTACTACCTCACAGGCACACTGAACGGACATGTGGAAGTCAACGTAACGGATTCGGAAAAAGTCCAGATCGTCTTAAGCAATGCGACAATCAACTCTTCCGACTATGCCTGCATCTACATCGTCGAAGCGGATAAGGTATTCCTCTCTCTGGATAAGGGAACAACAAACACGTTATCTGACGGTTCGACATATAATGTCGGTACGGATGATTCCGGTGTGGATGGCTGCATCTTCTCCAAAGCGGATCTTGCCATCAACGGCTCCGGTACATTAGTCGTCAACGGCAACTATGCCCACGGCATCGTTTCCAAGGATGATCTCATCGTCACAAACGGAACGATCACGGTGAACAGCACCTCCTCCGCCTTAAGCGGTAAGGACTGCGTGAAAATCGGCGGCGGTACATTGACACTGAATGCCGGCAGCGATGGAATCAAGAGCACCAATGACACGGATGAAGGCAGAGGATATGTCTACATCAGCGGCGGAAGCATCACGATCGATGCGGAAGATGACGGCATCAATGCCGCAACGGATGTGATCGTGGATGGCGGCACTCTGGATATCACTACGGCAGACGGAGCTACCTATACTTCCGCTTCTTCCAACTGGTTCTACGGTGATGACTCTTCTGAAGCATCTGCCAAGGGAATCAAGGCGGAAAACAGCATCACCATCAATAACGGTGAGATCACAGTCAACTCCACGGACGATTCCGTTCATTCCAACAATACGGTAACCATCAATGGTGGAACACTGAATCTCTCCAGCGGCGATGACGCGATCCATGCCGATTATCTCTTAACAGTAAATAACGGCACAATCACCATCAGCGCGCATGAAGGATTAGAGGCTACCCAGATCATCATCAATGACGGCACGGTAGACATTACGGCAAGTGATGACGGTATCAATGCGGCACAAAAAGTAAGCGGTGTTACACCGGTCATTGAAATCAACGGCGGTGATATCACGGTGAATATGGGCCAGGGCGACACGGATGCACTGGATTCCAACGGTAATATCATCATCAACGGTGGCAACGTCACAATTACTGCCCAGTCCCCGTTCGATTATGACGGACAGGGCCAGATCAACGGCGGTACGGTAACAGTCAACGGCTCCCAGGTAACCCAGATGAGCAATCAGATGATGGGCGGTATGGGCGGCATGGGAGGCATGATGCCGGGCGGTGACATGAGCGGTCAGACAATGCCGGGAGGCAATATGGGCGGATTTGGCGGCGGAGGCCACGGACGTCCGTAGGAAATATATGAGTAAGATAAGGACGGTACGAAAGGTTCCGTCCTTTTCTTCATCAATTCTTAAGAATTTCCCTCATTTCTTCTTAAAAGAGCCCTGTATTATAATAGGCTTGTAGGAGATAGAGCCATGTATAACATCCTGATTTGCGACGATGAGAAAGATATCGTCAATGCCCTGAAAATTTATCTGTCCGATCCGGACTATAAGATCTATGAGGCGTATAACGGAAGGGAAGCGCTGGATCTGATTGAGAAGGAAGAGATCCATCTGTTACTTTTGGATATCATGATGCCTTTAATGGACGGAATTACCGCACTAAGCAGGATCCGCCAGATCAGCAACCTGCCCATCATTCTTTTAAGCGCGAAGAGCGAAGATGCGGATAAGATTCTGGGGCTGAATATCGGAGCGGATGACTATATTACCAAGCCGTTTAATCCTCTGGAAGTATCGGCCCGGGTGAAGTCACAGCTCAGGCGCTACATGAAGTTCGGCAGCGGAGTCGTATCCAGCGAAACCTATACGGTCGGCGGAATCGAGATGAACGATCTGGATAAAAGCGTGAGCGTGGACGGGGAAGCGGTAGCTCTGACGCCGACGGAATATGAGATTCTCAAGCTGTTCCTCGCATCTCCGGGAAAGGTCTTCTCTCCGAAGGAGATCTATCAGCAGGTCTGGAAGGAGCGTCCGCTGGGCGTGGATAACACCGTAGCGGTCCATATCCGTCATTTAAGAGAGAAAATAGAAATCAATCCGGCCGAACCGCGCTATATCAAAGTGGTATTCGGTCAGGGATACAAGTTAGAAAAGGGGCGTGGAGAATGAAAAAGTTTTTCCGCAGTTTTACCGGCAAGGTAATCCTGTTTGTTTTATGTACATTATCCGTTGTCAGTCTGATCGGCAGCGGCTTAGCTGCAATCTACAATCTGGATGAAGATGTTTACAGCAGCACGTATGAAGAAGGCATGGAGCGTGCCGCCCGATCACCGGTGTTCTCGGAAGCGCGGCAGATCATCTGGGATCATCTTTACAAAAACAAAGAGATCACGGAGGCAATGCACTACGATTCCTCCCGCAGCAATCTGATCTTCCGCATTTCGGAAAACGGCAGGGAGATCATCGTTTCCGATGAGTATGCGAAGAATGCCTCAAAGCAGCATGTCTATCATTTGGACCTCAGTGCCTTTGAGGATCAGTACGGCAATCTGGCGGACTGGACGTACGGAACCGTTTCCGATGAGTATTTCAAACGCAATTTCTCGGCAGACTATATCATCAAAGAACCACTGGTGCATCTTGATTATGTCGCAGTCACGGTGACGGCATTCCAATTGATCTATGCCCTGCGCTTTGCGATCTATCCGATCGGCATCCTCTCGGCTTTGATTCTGCTTGTTTCCTATGTTGCCTTATGGCGGGTGGCGGGAAGACGGCCGCAGGATGAAGAGCTGCATCCGGGCATGTTCCACATGATTCCGTTTGATATCCTGCTGGCCGGATTCCTGTTTGTGACAGCTTTGTGGGTCATGATCGTCTCATCGACGTCATTTCTGCCGGCAGTCATCCTGCTTGTTGCGGGAGGCGGTATCCTCTATGAGGTCTTCCTCGGTTTAAGCATGTCACTCTCCGTACGGCTTCAGAATCACAGTCTCTTTCAAAATTCTCTTATCATGCACTGCTTCCGCTGGGCATGGAATATTGTGAAATGGTTTGGAAGAAAACTCCGTAAGGTGTGGGAGATGATCCGTTATACCGCCGGCAATCTGCCTTTGATCACAAAGACCGTCATTGCGGTGGGAGTTCTCTCCTTTGCGGAATTCCTCGTCCTGGGGAATTATCATAATGAACGGGCGGAGCTGTTAACGGTCTGGTTTCTGGAAAAGCTGGTGCTGATTCCTCTGATTCTGCTGTTGGCGGTCAATCTGCGCAAACTGCAGCAGAGCGGGCAGGCACTGGCCAGCGGCAACCTCAATTACAAGACGGACACTTCCAAACTGCTCTGGGACTTTAAGAAGCATGGGGAAAACCTCAACAGCATCGCCACCGGCATGAATCTGGCTGTGGCGAAGCAGACAAAGAGCGAGCGGATGAAGACAGAACTGATCACCAATGTCTCGCATGACATCAAGACACCTCTGACATCCATCATCAACTATGCGGATCTGATTGGAAAAGAAGAGTGCGAGAATGAGAAAATCAAAGAGTATTCCGAAGTACTCTTGCGACAGGGAAACCGCCTGAAGCGGCTGATTGAAGATCTGGTAGAGGCTTCCAAGGCTTCCACGGGTAACCTGGATGTCGTTATGGAAAACTGTGACGCTTCCGTCTTTGTCTCACAGGCAAGCGGGGAATATGAAGACAAACTGAAGAATGCCGGGCTGACGCTTGTGACAAAGATGCCGGAAGAGACTTTGACGATCAAGGCGGATGGCAGACGGATGTGGCGGGTCTTTGATAACCTGATGAATAATATCTGCAAGTATGCCCAGGAGAACACCAGAGTGTATCTCACACTGGAAAGGCAGGATAAATACGCAGTCTTCACCTTTAAGAACACCTCCCGGGATTCCCTGGATATCTCACCGGATGAGCTGATGGAACGCTTTGTGCGGGGAGATGAATCGCGGAACACGGACGGAAACGGTCTCGGGTTATCCATTGCCAGAAGCCTGGCGGAACTGCAGAAGGGAAAGCTGGATCTGGCGATTGACGGCGATCTCTTCAAGGCAATCCTGCGCTTCCCGTTAGTGTAAAATCGAATCAATTCAGAAACAGATGCAGAGAGAAATCTCTGCATTTTTCTTTCAATAACTTCATAAAATCTTAAGGGGTTGACCTCTGTTTTCTTAATCGGGAAAGGGCGGATAATACAGATAAGGAAAGCGAGGGCTTCGTATGAAAGTGTTAGAGATGATCAATCAGATGATCGCAGTCTTATTTCTCATCTGTTACTCCTATCAGATGATCTATATTCCTATTGTCTTTTTCAGCAAAAGAAAAAGCGTGCCTCAGGCTGAACAGGATAAAAACTATGCATTTCTGATCTGTGCGCGAAATGAAGAAGCTGTCATTGCGGATCTGATCCGTTCTATTCAGAAACAGGACTATCCGCAGGATCTGCTGCACGTCTATGTGCTGGCGGATAACTGCACGGATGCGACCGCTTCTGTCGCTGAAAGAGCCGGAGCGAAAGTCTATGAGCGCTTTAACCGGAAGGAAATCGGTAAAGGATATGCGCTAAACAGCTTACTGAGATATCTGAAAAAGGATTATCCGGAAGGCTTTGACGGCTATTTCATCTTTGATGCGGATAACATTCTCAAAGAAGACTATGTTTCCCGTATGAATGAGCATCTCTCCGCCGGCGAAAGAATCGTGACCAGTTACCGCAATTCGAAGAATTACGATACCAACTGGATCTCCGCAGGCTACGGATTATGGTTTCTGCGGGAGAGCCGCTTTATTCAATACGCCAGATACCTCTTGCACTCTTCTGCTTCCGTTTCGGGAACCGGCTTTCTGATCAGCCGGGAAGTCATGGAAGGCATGCAGGGCTGGAAGTATCATACCCTGACGGAAGATATCGAATTCTCTGTCGACAGCATGTTGAAAAAAGAAAAGATCGGCATGTGCATGGAAGCGGAATTCTTCGATGAGCAGCCGACGACCTTCGTGCAGTCCTATCATCAGAGACTGCGCTGGTCCAAAGGGTATCTTCAGGTATTTGAAAAATACGGAAAAGAGCTATTAACGCAGGCATTGAAAGGGGATTATGCATGTTATGACATGTCCATGTATATCATGCCGGCCTTTCTTCTCTCCTTTGCCTCGGTTGTCTGCAATCTGCTTCTGATGTTGATTCGAATTGCGGAAGGGACAGCACTGCTGACGGCAGTGATGCCGCTAATCTCAACGCTGGCGAATGCCTATCTTCTCTTATGGATCTTAGGCGCGATCAGTACCCTGACGGAATGGAATCACATTCATGCCTTATGGCAGAAGAAGATAATATATGTCTTTACCTTTCCGCTCTTTATGTTCACCTATCTGCCAATCAGCGTAGCGGCGCTGTACTCGAAAGCGGAATGGAAACCGATCTGTCACAAGGTGACCATGGAAAACATGCAGAAGAGCTGGAAGGAGGCCTTGAAATGACGGTATTAATGGGGAGAATCCATGAGGTGATCCTGAAGGCGGGACGCTTTCTCTTCAATCCCCACTTCATGATCTGCTTCCTTTTTGCCTGGTGTCTGACCAACGGCTGGGCTTATCTTCTCCTCTTTATCGGAACCGTATCGTCAAACGGCTGGATGATGGGAATAGCGGGCAGTTATCTGGCATTACTGTGGCTGCCGTTCACTCCTGAAAAAATCATCACGCTGATGCTGGCTGTCTTCTTTCTGAAGAAGTGGTATCCGGAGGATGAGGAAACAAAGAAGCTGTTTCTGCATATGAAAAAGAAGATCCTGTGATTTCACAGGATCATTTTTTGTCTCTCTTGTTGTATTTGTAGGCGATCGCTTCAATGAGTACTTCATTGAATACCATGAAGAGCGCCTGGTCGTCCAGGAATGCCGCATAGGAATCCTTGGAGATCCGCGGCAGGATAACGAATTCCTCGCAGCGGTTTTTAAACGGCAGGGCAGGGTTGCACGTGACCGTAACAAAGCGGGCCTTGCAGTTCGGGAACTCTTTGAATAAAGGCGCAAACGTCTTGGAATTGTCCGTGGTGGTGAAGATGATGACAAGGTCTTCCTCCGTCATGGAGGCAAAGTTGTCGCGTATTACCACCCCGTCGCCTTCGGAAGTGACATGCAGCCCGATTCTGGCGAGCCGCTGTTTCAGCTGGTTGGCGGAGTTATAGGAACGGTTGACGCCAAAGATCTGGGCCCGTTTCGCACTGAGGAACAGATCGGCAATATGGTTCACCTGTTCGGTGGATACGGCTTCCGGGATGCGGTTGATATAATCTGCGTAGGTGCTGCAGATCTTGACCTTCGGATCTTTTTCCATCTGTTCGGTATCCGTCCCGACACCGGCAACAAGATACTGCGCTACGGCATAGCGGAAATCGACATATCCGCTATATCCGATGCGCTTGGCAAAACGGCTGACGGCGGATTTGGATACGCCGATGGTTTTGGCAATGTCGTCAATGCCAACCGTTACGATATCACGCGGATTATTAATGATATATATGGCGATTTCTCTGTCGGTTTTCGTAAGGTCTCCATAGTAACTCTGGATTCTGTCAAGCGGGTTGTTCATAAGCAAATACCTCTGATAATTCAATTATAACAAAAAATTACATATATTTAAAAAAAGTTTTAGCGAAAATTTAAAACAAAATAAAAATTGTTTCAAAAAAGTATTGAAACTAGTTTTAAGATAAGATATAATGAAATCACAAAAGAGCAGGAGATGCTCAAAAGGGGGATCCATAATGGATAAATTTACAGAAAAGCTGCAGTCCGTTTTAATTCCTGTTTCCCAGAAAATCAGCGGAAATAAGATTTTAAAGGGTATCAGTAACGGCTTCTCCGCCATGTTACCTGTAACTATGGTCGGTGCCATCTTCACATTATTAGCAAACCTGAACATCGGCCCTTATCAGAGTCTGATCACTTCCACAGGATTGAAGACATTATTCGCCATTCCGGCTGACTATACAACGAACATGATCGCGCTGTATGCTGTCTTCTGTATCGGCAGAGCGGAAGCGAAAGTCATCGGCATGGAAGCAGAAGATGCCATGGCATCCGGTATCATCAGCTTATTATTCTTCATGATTCTGATTCCGTTAACGGAAGGCACACTTGCTACTTCCTTCTTAGGTGCAGCGGGCTTATTCACAGCCATGATCGTCGGTGTCTGCGTTCCTTGGTTACACTGGATCTTTGTTAAGAACAAAATCACTATCAAAATGCCGGACAGTGTTCCGCCAATCATCTCCAAGTCCTTCGCATCCATGATTCCGGCACTCTGCATCGGTTTCCTGGCCGTTATCGTCCGTCAGCTTGGTATGAAAACAGCAGCCGGTTCCGTTACAATGTTCATCTACGGTATCTTAAGAGCTCCGTTAATGACTTTAGGTAACAGCCCGTTCACAATGTTATTCTTATTATTCATCTGTAACTTACTGTGGTTCTTCGGTATCCATGGCGGAATGGTCACAATGCCGATCCAGAGCATGTTATATACAACTTTAACAAACGAAAACCTGTCCGCTTATGCAGCTGGTGAAAAACTGCCGAACATCATCACAGGCGGCGCCTGGTTCGGTATGGGCAATATCGGCGGCAGCGGCTGCGCCATCGGCTTATGCTTATGTATCTTATTATTCGCAAAATCTGCACAGTACAAGGCATTACGTCCGATTTCCACTCCGGCTGGCTTATGCGCCATTTCCGAACCGATGGTCTTCGGTGTACCGTTAGTTCTGAACCCGATCATGCTGGTCCCGATGTTACTGGCTCCGACATGCACATTCGTCCTCGGCTATCTCGCAATGAAGACGGGCTTAGTCCCTTATATGCCGGGCACGGCAGTTCCGACAGGTACTCCGGTTCTCTTATCCGGTTTCCTGACATGGGCTGACTTCCGCGGTGTTCTCTTACAGGCAGTCCTGATCGCTGTCTCCACTCTGATCTACTATCCGTTCTTCAAGATGGCTGACAATCAGGCATTAGCTTTGGAAAAAGAAGAAAATAACTAATCAGTAAACATGATAAAATGAAAGCGGAGATTGTCAAAGTCTCCGCTTTATGTCTCTTGAAAGGGGAAATACTTATGGCCAAACGACCAAATATCTTATATTTCGTAGCAGACCAGATGCGCTCCGATGTCCAGCATCATTTGGGAAATGAAGCTGCCGTGACACCGAATCTGGACGCCTTAGTCAATGACGGTGTTTCCTTTCGAAATGCCTACTGTCAGAATCCGGTCTGCGTACCGAGCCGCTGCTCGTTCTTAACGGGATTATATCCGCATACGACCGGGCACCGCACGATGCACTTCCTTCAGAACAGTGATGAGCCGAATATTCTGCGCATCATGAAGAATGCCGGCTATGAAGTCATCTGGACCCACCGCAATGACGTACTGGGCGGAGATAAACCGAAGACGGATTACTGCGATGAATTCTATGACGGAATTCATCCGGAAAACCGCCGTGACTTCGTCCGCACCCAGACTGCTTTCGGCGGCGGTCACTACCTGCCGGAAACATTCAATAAAGATGTCTATTCCTTCTATTACGGAAAAGTGGACAATCCGAGAATGGCCGGACAGCAGGACGTCAATGCCGTCAATGCCTGTCTGGACTATTTAGACCGCAAGAAAGAAGAAGGGGACGACAAACCGTTCTTCATTTACTGCACATTAATGTTCCCGCATCCGCCGTATGCCTGCGATGATCCGTGGTACTCCATGATCGACCGCAAGAAGACGGAAGAATGCTGGCCAAGACGCGGCTGGGTGGAAGACAAACCGAGCATGTTAGTGGAAACAGCCAACAAGATGGACCTGCATGACTGGAGCGAAGACAGATGGACGGAACTGAGAGCCACATATCTTGCCATGACGGCAAAATGGGACGATCAGCTCGGTCAGATCGTAAACAAGTTAAAAGAAAAAGGTTTCTATGACGATACATCCATCTTTGTCTTCTCCGATCACGGCGATTACACGGGTGACTACGATATCGTTGAAAAGCTGCAGAACTGCTTTGAAGACGATCTTTCCAATATTCCGTTAGTTGTCAAACCGGCAAAACAGTTTGAAGTAAAACCGAGAATCAGCGATGCTTTGGTGGAACTTGTGGACTTAAGCGCCACGGTCAGTGAAATGACGGGCGTGGAGTTGGGCTATGTCCAGTACGGCAAATCCCTGCTTCCGGCATTAGCGGGAAGTGACTTCCATAAGGATGCCGTCTTCTGCGAAGGCGGAAGAGACCACGGCGATATTCCTTCCATGGAAATCGGACACAAGGATCCGCGCGATATGTACTGGCCGCGTATTTCCACACAGCAGGAAGAAGGTCCGCAACATACCAAGGCGACCATGATCCGTATGGGCAATCTGAAATACGTTCAGAGACTCTATGAGAAAGACGAACTCTACGATCTGGAAAAGGATCCGAATGAAATGGTAAACGTCATTGACGATCCGTCCTACTCTGCCGAAGTTCTCAAGATGCAGAAGAGAATGCTTGAGTGGTATCAGGAGACAGCGGACTGGGTTCCAAACCGGAAAGATATCCGATAAAATATAAGAGTCAGGCAACTGACTCTTTTCCTATGAGGTGCAATATGATTTTAGTACTGTTATTGGTAGTGGGCTTTGGCGCTTCCACGATCGGTGCCATCTGCGGCATCGGCGGAGGGGTCATCATCAAGCCGCTTCTGGATTCCTTAAATATCGCAGGGGTGGATACCATCAGCTTTTTAAGCGGGCTGACGGTGTTAAGCATGTCGGCTTACTCGATTTTAAAGACGTTTATTTCAAAGGAGAAGGGCATTGATCTCTCAACGGGAACCCCGCTGGCCATCGGTGCCGCGCTTGGCGGCATTCTGGGCAAGCAGCTGTTCTCCATTTTGAAGAATGCGTCCGCCAATCCGTCCCGGGTCGGGGCATACCAGGCCATCTCTCTGGGAGTAGCGACCCTCGGTACACTGATCTATACGCTGAATAAAAAGAAGGTCAAAACGATCCGTGTGAAGCATCCGCTTGCCTGTGTCGTTATCGGTCTGGCGCTGGGCATGATGTCGAGTTTCATGGGCATCGGCGGAGGACCGTTCAATCTCGTGGTGCTTTCCTATTTCTTCTCGATGGGGACAAAGGAAGCCGCACAGAACAGCCTTTATGTGATTCTGATCTCGCAGATTTCCTCTCTTATCACCACATTTGTGACCAACTCCGTTCCTGAGTTCAATCTTCTGTGGCTGATCGTTATGGCGGGCAGCGGAATCCTGGGCGGAATTGTCGGCAGAAAGATTAATAAGAAGATCGATGCGGAAGCGGTAAACAAACTGTTTATCGGTTTCTTGTTTATCATCATCGGAATCAGTATTTACAACACCGTACGGTTTCTGTAAAGAGATAACGCAAAGCGGAGGAATGAAATCATTCCTCCGTCTTTTTTCATCCGTGAATTCTCCAGTACAGATACAGCGTACTGCGCTCTTCGCTTCCAAATAACGGTTTCTGATCGGTGTCCATTAAGAGGATCGTATCATCCGGATTCAGTTTGAAATAGCCGAGTGTTACCGGGTTACTCAGATCATACAGCGGGCTCACTTTTTCCTGATAGTATCTGAGATCGGCACTGTCTCCGTAGAAGCGGTAGATCTGATCGCCCTGATAAACATAGCGGCCATAAAAGAGGGCACAGCTTACGGTATTGATATTGTCGTATACCTCCATCCGTCCGTACTGGTCGAATGCGATGTGGTAGTTCAGTCCCTTCAGCTGTGAAAAGGGGAGATCCACTGCTTCCAGGAAGGTATAGGAACCTCCGAACCCTGCCGTTACGGGTTTCTCCGCCTGATAGACATAGCGATGTTCCAACTGAATGACTTCCTGATTCGCTTCTTTTCTTCTTTTTGTGACGACGTAATCCGGGTCCCAGCTGCGCAGTGACATGTAGTACGCTTCCGTTTGGGGCTCTGTGGAATCGATGCAGTAATAAATCTCTTTATCGGAAGGATTGACTTCCGTCCATTCCACATGCGTATAACTGTCTTTTTGATCTCCGTAGAACTGAAGGATCAGACTCTCTTCCTCATTGAAGCGGTACATGCTTTCCTTATGGTATTTATGGTTTTCATGATTGCGGATCTTTTCCTTCTGGAAAGAGGCCCGCATGGTCATGATCTCGTTTTGGGCAATCAGTACATCATCCTCAATACGGTATTCACCGCTAAGAACCATAAGCGGCTGTCTGTCAAATCCGAGAATGACAGCTGCGTCAAAACGGCTGTCTACTCTGTGCTCGGGATCCAGCATCATCTCTGATTTCATATGCGTACGCCTGTGGAGACGGTACACCTTTTCTTCTATCGCATAGACGGTCTGATCCGGTAAATCCGCATTCAGCTTTGACAGGGTGTCGTAGAGCTTTTTTGGATTGAGGGATTCCGGCAATTCAGCGACCCTGCTGGTGTAGGGAACATAAAGCGTTCTGTCTTCGTATCCCAAAGCAACCTCATAAAACTGATAGTTCCTGTCGATAATACTCATCCGGTTTTCCGTGCTCTTGGCACAGAGGCTGTTCTCATCTGCCGCATAGCGGGAAAAATCCATGGCAATCGTTGTACCTGGAAAATCATAGAATGCATAACCCAGAAGCAGGGCGTGATCCAGATCATCATCCGGCAGGGCAAGAAGCAGTAAGAGAGAACAGTTGGAAGCGGATTGACAGCGGTAGTTCAGCTCGCTTCTCTCCAGCGGGAAGATCTTGCGGATCTCTTCGTAATTCCGGCTGGCAAAATCCTCAAACTGCGTCTGTTCGCTGACGAACTGTTTCAGATTGTCTTTAAACTGTACCGCGAAAGCGTCCTCTTCCTGTTTGAGACGCTCTTTCGCATCTTCATAACTCAGATTTATGATAGGCCGGAGTTCTTTCTGAATCAGCGCTTGAGCTTCCTCTGAAAACTGCCGTATGATTTCCTCGCTTTTTAATAGACACTCATAGATCTCTTCCGGACTGCTGTCTCCAAAGAAAGTGACGGGATTTCCGCTCTCATCCACGGCGATGTTTCGCTCTTTATCCAGCAGTACATAACTGTCTTTCTGAAATCCCGCAGCATCCAGTTCATGATGGATTTTGCCGTCGACAGAGACAACCGTATCGTAATAGACGAAGTACTCCTTTCCGTACTCGGCCATAAAGCCGAAGGGGAAGCGGATTGTGATCTTCTCTTCCTCGCTGTTTTTGAACAGGTCAATTCTGAGATATTCATTGTCTGTATGCCAGCGTACACCGCTCGGATAGACAAGGCGGATCTGGGTGAGGTCCTCCCTCTCATGAACAAGCAGTACCGTACGCTTCTGCAACATGGAAAACGGCTGTCCGTCTGCTTCGTAGGATGGTGTTTTCTGCTGATTCAGATGTTTACAGAGTTCACTTTGATAATACGCGCGGAAGATCAGATCTTCATAGACTTCCTGCGGCGGGATGACTTCTTCCGTCTCTTCCTGCGGCCTGGTGCAGCCGCTGATCGGGAGGGAAAAGAGTATCATAAGCAGCACAATCAGAATCTTTTTATGACGCATATTCTCTCGCAATCCTTTCCGCCAGAGTCCGGGTAGCGCTGTTCAGCTTTTCTCCGATCTCTTTTAACTGGGCTAAATGAGACTGAATCTCTTCTTCCGAATATCTTCTGACATAGCGGCTATCCGGAAGAAGGAACGATCCGTCTTCCAAAAGTTCCGCAATTTCACTCTCCTGCGTGTAGACGCTCCGGACGGAATACCGGAATTCGCCGTCGGTTACATCGAGATAGTGATAGAAGTATTCGTTGTGTTCAATAAAGAAATTGATGATCTGAAAATAATACGTGTAAGTACCGCCATCTCTTTGAATCAGAATCCGGAAATGCTTGACTTCCTCATCTGTGATGTAATGCCGGTACGGTGCAATGTAGATCTCGATTTCCTCATCCGTGACCTTCACCTTGGCTTTTAAGCCCGGCTCCGGCTGGCCGATCTCGCCATACGTGCCGTAGATGTGGGCAATCAGCTCCTGAATGGCTCCCGTCTGATTGATCTCTTCCGCAATCATCCGCTCCAGCTCCTGCGTATCCTTTTTGCGCAGGGCACTCTGGTGGATCTCATCCATGGTAGTAAAGACATCTTTGGAAATCTCATAGGCATAGCCGTCCGGTGCATCCAGATAAGCACTGTCTTCTTTCAGATAAACCGCTGCGGAAAATTCCCTGTCTTCCTTAAGGGCAATGCGGATTTCATAAGCGGCATCCTCCGGCAGCCTCTTGCGGTCAGAGCCGGTAATGCGCCTGCTTTCCAATGCATGATTGATACTGAGTATCAGATCAGGATAGTCGGGATAGGCGTACTCTGTCTGTCCATTCGCCACAAAGGTGGCGCCTTTCACGTCTTCCAGTGCAATCTTCTCGCTTTTTGCAGTGCATCCCGTGACGGCTGAAAGTATCAGAATTAACAAAAGTATCTTTTTCATTCTTCTCCCTCCACTAAGCGGATGATCGTATTTCTCTCTGATAGAAACAGGGAATTCAGTAAACGGAGATCCGTGTTGTTTAATACGAAATAGGCATCCCGGTTTTCAATGCCGTCAGGAAAGACGGTAAGCGTCTGATCCCTGTTGTATACGGCCTGCGCACGCTCATCCAGAATCAGATCCGGATAGTAGAATTCCTGTTCAATATAGGCTTCATGGTGAATTTCATCCTGATTTCCATAGGTGATTCCCATGCATTCAAAACGTTCATTGGTTCTGGAGCTGACAATATCGAAATTGCAGTAGGAGATATAATGTGCTTCCATGTCGCTGTTATCCCGCACATATCTGACATTGATCATGTATTCCGCATCAGAGTAGGGGTTCTCAATGTTCTTTAAGAGAATGCGAATGTCTTTCTCATCCACGCAGACTTCCAGGCTGCTGATCCAGTCGATATCCTCACATTTCAGTGCTTTCCAGTTATCCCAGAGATAGCTGCGCATATTCGGATCATCCAGAAGAAACTGCCGGATCTTCTCTTCCGCTTCGTGCTGCAGGATTTCCCGCTTTTCCTTTTCGATGAGCTGATTCAGAAAGGATGCGTCTGTTTCCTTCATACGGAAGACGAGTCCGTCCGGTGTCTGCAGAAAGGTGTTTTCCCTGTCTTTGAAGACATAGAGCGTCTCCGTGCTTTCTCCCACTAGATGAAGTGACAGATGGGCGGAAGAAGGAAACTTGTGCTTGCTTAGGGAAACCCGTCCCTGGTTGAGGGTTTCCCGGATCCGCGGGAGAACTTCTTCCTTACTGACGGAAAAGGAAAGGGTGTCGTTTTCCGCAGAGATCCGTACTTCACGGATCTGATCTTCCTTCAGCACGTAAGACGGAGCGCACCCGCTCAACAGGATTAGAATGAGAAAGTAAGCCAATGCCTTTTTCATACTTTTATTGTAACCCCAATTCAGAGAAAAGAAGGTTCGAAGTCGTGACACAATCTGTCGCATCGGGCTTTTGTGCTCCACTTTCGCAATATGAGATATAATGAAGTCAGAGGAAGTTATGAATCTGGGAAAGAAAATCCGTGAACTGAGACAGGAAAAGGGGCTGACGCAGCAGGAGCTGGCAGAACTGCTTTTCGTTACGCGTTCCGCCATCAGCAATTACGAAATGGAAAAGCGCTATCCGGATCTGAACACCTTGAAGGCGATGGCGGATTACTTTGAAATCAGCGTGGATGAGCTGCTTTCGGATGAGGACTATCAGAGACAGCCGGAAGTATCGGAAGTGCTGGAGGAGTATCCGCTATTGGAACTCGTCCTGTACGGCATTCTGCTGATCGTCTATCTGATCAAGCTGATCATGGATCTGAGTATTGCGAAGCATTTTTTAAGCGCGCCATATGTCACGTTATCCCTTGTGGAAGACGTTGCCTTTCTTGTGTTATTTTCCTACTGTATTTATGCGTCCATCCATAAGGTGATGGATGCGCGGTTAATCGGGACGGTGCTTGTAATACGGCTTCTTCCGGAGGCTTTGTGGCATCTGTACAATATCCTATTGTATTACGGCAGTGGCTACGGTGCTCTCAGCGGACTGATCACGGAGTCGCTGCGGGATTTCCTTTTACCGCTGCTGCTTATGACGGTAAGCTCACCTTACTTCTTTAAAAAGCAGAATACCAACAGTTTCATGGTCTATCTTTCCGTTTTACTGAGTGCGGGGCTGAGCCTTTATCCGCTATTCAATCAAAGCTATTACAACTGGTCGCTTTACGATGAGCAGTATGTCTATAACGTGCTTTCCGTTTTGTCTTCCTGCATTCTTTATCTCCTGGTCGTCTTCCAGGCGTACGTGCTGCGCAAGAAACGGCTGCAGTCCCGAAGGAATACGGCTTCCTGCGCAATAAAAAAAACAGGTCGTGAAGACCTGAAATCTATATTAAATGATAGTGCTGAAGGGCATTGCGGATCCCGTCCTGATTGATGGCGTCCGTAACGTATTCAGCAACTTTTTTTACTTCCGGAAGGCCGTTCCCCATCGCGATGCCGTGAGCGACGGCAGTGAGCATGCTGATATCATTGGAACCGTCCCCGAACGCATAGGCATTCTCAGAGGGAATCTGCAGCTTTTCTAAGACAATGGTAATGGCGGTTCCCTTGTCCTTGCCGATGATCGTTGCGTCCGCGTGTAACATGGTTCCGTGCGGATTGTAGACGACAAGATCCTTCATGTCTTCTTCAATTCTGCGGTAGTGATCGAAGTCGGTGAAGTGGACGTTGTAGTTATAGACCGGTTGGGAATTCTCCGGGAAGGTGATATAGCTTCCTTCAATCCAGCCGCCATCATAGATGCGCGTGTTGTTAAAGAAACTGTAACCGGCACTAAGCGCATTCAGGCGCTTCAACAGGGTGCTCAGCTCCTCTTTGGTTAAAGGCTCATCATAGAGAATCTTCCCGTCCAGTTCGGCATAACGGCCGTTAAAACAGATGTATCCGTCCGCATATTCTCCGAAATACTCCTTTACGTAATTGATCGGGCGTCCGGTGCAGATGAACACCAGCGTTCCGTTTCTTCTGAGCTGTTTTAAGGCGAGCTGTGCACTGAGGGGGACATCCAGTCCGTTGGCCAGTGTGCCGTCAATATCAAAGAAAGCGATATTCATTCTCATTTCTCCTCAAAGACCGAAAGCAGATCGCTCATTTTCCGGATACGCAATACATCTGCCTGCATCGGGCGCGATACGTCATCCACCCACATCCAGATCGGCAACATGCCGGCATTATGGGCGCCCAGGATGTCATTTCCGTACGTGTCTCCGACATAGGCACACTCTTCCGGCTTCAGACCCATTCTTTCCGCGGCCAGCTGAAAGATGCGGATATCGGGTTTATGAATGCCCACATCTCCCGAAATCAGGATCATCTCAAAATAGTCCTGAAGATTGGCGGAGCGCTCGATTTTCAGACGCTGTCCTTCGGAGTTGCCGTTGGAAAGGATGCCGAAACGGTAGCAGCGTTTTTTCAGCTCTTCGAGTGTCGGAATTGTATCCTCCCAGATCGTCGCATGATTGGGATGGTGATAGGTCCACCAGTGATAGGGATCTTCAAGCGGAATATCCACGTGATGTTTCTTGCGCAGACGCTCGAGGCAGTACTCCGTGGCCACGTTTCCGAACTGGTCAAACGTCATTAAGTCCTGCAGTAAGGCTTCACGGTAGATGGAATCTTTCGCGAGTTCCGGATGAAATTCCGAAAGCATCTCATCGTATGTTCCGTAAGCAGAGGCATAACGGTTGGACAGGGTATTATCATAATCAAACAGAATTGCTTTAATGTTCTGCATCGCGTTGCCTCCTACTGTACTTTCTTTCGCTGTAATAATTCGTAGAGTTCCGGAAGTATCTTCAATAACACTTTCTGATACGCGCAGGTGTCCTCATTGAGATAGCAGACATTCTGTCTGCGGCAGCCGCCGTTGCACATGTTGACAAAACGGCAGCTCTCACACGGCTTTTTCGTGCATGCGGAAGTAACTAAAAATGTCCCTGCATTGCCTCTCAGTTCTTCAAAGGAGGACTTCTGAATGTTTCCGAGGCGGTATTCATCCAGGCAGTAGAAGTCGCAGGGATAGACGTCACCGTTTGACTCAATCACATACTGCGGGATGCATTTGCCAAGCATGCCGCACTGGTACGGCGGATAGCCGTACAGCATGCTCATCAGATTTTCAAACAGGTTGACGCTGATGACTTCCCCTTTGAGCACGAGCTTCTTCCACTCACGGAAGAAGTCCAGATAGAAGGTATCGTATAGTTCCGGGGTCAGAGACATGTCATCCTCCTGGGTGGCATCTAACGGTGGGAGGCACGGAATCAATTGGACATAGCGGAATTTATGCGAGCGGTAGAATTCCACTAGAGCCTTGCCGTGTCTGGCCAGATTCTTGGTGACAACGGTCAGAATGTTGTGTTCCACGTTGGCTTTTTCGAGATAATCGATTCCCCGCATGACTTTGGTGTAGACACCTTTTTTCTGAATGTCATAGCGGAAATCGTTCATGTTGGATTCATAGCCGTCCAAAGAGACACCGATCAGGAAACGGTGTTCGGCAAAAAAGGCTGCCCACTCTTCATTTAAGAGGGTGCCGTTGGTCTGCAGGGAATAGTGCACTTCGATCTGCGGGTATTCCTGCATTTTAGAAACAAAATGACGGAAATAATCCAGTCCCGCAACGGTCGGCTCTCCGCCCTGGAAAGAGATGTTGGCAATCCCGTTCTGCTCTAAGGCTTCCGCGATTCGTTCGATCAGGCGGTCGGTCATTTCTTCGCTCATGACGCCGTGCGAAGCTTCTTCGCGCTTTTCACTTTCGTCAATATAAAAGCAGTATCTGCAACGCAGATTGCACAGGGAGGATGCGGGTTTAATGAGTACGGATATATTTTTCATATGTTTCAGTGTACCTGGGTGATGGTAAGGTCTTCGGCGATATCGAAGAGCAGAATATCTTCGTCAATGGACATCTCTTCCCATGGACGTTTGTACAGAATGGTGACGGAGGCTCTGCCGCTCTTTAAAGCGGTGAAGGTGAACTCTTCCGTTCCCGGAGCACCCATGAGGCTGTTGTTTTCCGGGGCGAGATAGCGGCTTTTGACGCTGATCATCTCCGGTGTATTGTTAATGACTTCCCATTTATATCCCGTGGTGGGATTGGACTGGCGACTCAGGATAAACTGTCTGGTATTGGTGGAACCGAAGCCTCCGGTGCGTCTGGCGGAAGCGTCATCATCTTCCGTGATGCCAAAGGACAGAAAGATACCCTGGACAAAGCGGTCGCCTTTCTTTAAAGAGAGCGTCTTGTCGGAGTGGTTGGTCACTTTGATGATGATGTGTCCTTCGTTATCGGCGTGATAGTAATCGGCATCGATGATCCCCACCGTATTGTCCAGTTGCAGGCGGTATTTAAAGCCTAAGGAAGAACGGGGGAAGATCATCAGAACCCAGCCGTCCGTGATCTTTGCGCGGATCCCGCTCGGGATGCGCACGGTCTCTTTCGGTCCGAGTTCCAAATCAAACGGCAGCGCAAAATCGTATCCGGCGGAACCGGAAGTTGCCCGTCTGGGAAGGGTGAGTTCATATTCCGGAAGATACCCGAAAACGGCTTGACAATCACCTTCATACTGCTTTTGGGATACGAATTCAAATTTTGCGACTGTTTCCATGATGTACTACCTCTTATATATAGATATATTATATCGGATTATCATCTAAAACTTAAGCAGAAGAAAAGAAGCATTTCTGCTTCTTAGAGTTCACATAAGTTCTTGATCGTTTCGACGTAGATCTCAACCTGTAATAAGAGATCGGAGATCTTGACGAATTCATTGGCGTCATGAATGTGGTTGTCATCCCCGACGAATTCGCAGCCGAAACCGATGCAGTTTCCGATACCCTTGGCATAAGTGCCGCCGCCGATCGTCATCGGCTGGGTTTTTGTGTCGCCTGTGACATCGCGGTAGGCTTTGACCATCGCCTGGACCCACGGTGTCTCCGGTTCATAGAAGAGCGGGGCAACCAGTCCGCGGATTTCCAGATTGAGTCCGCATGTATCGAAGGCCTTCTGCATGCGTTCGGCAATCTCTTCGCTCTTTACGAGTAAGCCCGTACGGATATCGATCGTGCCGTAGATACCTTCCTCTGTTGTCTTGATGACACCGTTATTGAAGGTGAGGGCACCGTATTTGTCTTCGTATTTGGCGTTGCAGTTGGAGCCGTCCGTTGCCAGACCGATTAAAGCGTTGTACTTTGTGACAAGCGGATCGTCGCTTCCGGCAAAGGCCAGAGCCTGGAAGGTGTAGCTGATGGCATTGCGGCCTAAGTGCGGTGTGGAAGCGTGAGCCGCGACTCCGCGGACAACAAGTTCCTTTCCTTCTTCAGTATCTTTGAGTGTGTATTCCAGGTTTTCCTTTTTCAGATACTGTTCCACTTTGTCAAAGTCGCAGAAGCCATTCGGCAGCAATGTGGTGCATTTATTGCAGACAACATTGCTGGCTTCACCGCCGTTGATGGAAATGATTCTGGAATCATTGCAGTAAAAGCGGGCGGAGACCATGCCTTTTTCCCCGTAGACACCCGGGAAGTTGGCATCCGGTGTGAAGCCGTAGTCGAAGTTTCCTTCCTTTTCCACATAGTGGGCAAGACAGCGGGAACCGGTTTCCTCATTGGTGCCGGTGATCAGGCGGACGCGTTTATTGAACTTGTAGCCTTCATCCTGCAGGATCTGCAGGGCATACATGCTGGCAACCATGGCACCCTTGTCGTCGGAAGTTCCTCTGCCGTAGAGTTTTCCATCCTTCTCGGTTACCGTGAACGGATCCGTATTCCAGCCTTCCCCGGCCGGAACGATATCCAAGTGTCCCAGTATGCCGACGAGCTTGTCGCCTTCACCGATTTCACCGAATCCGATATAGTTATCCAGATTCGTGGTTTTTAATCCGTGCTCTTCCATCATCTGCAGCGCTTCCTTTAAGACGGCAGCGCAGACTGGACCGAACGGTTCCGTTTCCGTCGGAGTACCTTCCACGGAATTATATCTGACCAGTTTTGCCAAAGAGGCAATGATTTCATCCTTATATGCGTATACTCTTTCTTTTGTTGTCATATAATTCTCCTCACTTCCATTATTTTACTATGGCAAAGTGAAAAAATGAATTATAATTATCCTTGTTGGAGGAAGATCATATGATTGGAGTATTATTGATCAGTCAGGGAAAACTGGCGGAAGGAATGTATGATACGGTAAAGGCGGAGATGGGGGAAGAAATCGAGCAGTTCGATTACCTCAGCTTCAGTGAAAACTTTCAGAGAGATCTTCTGAAGAAAATCAACCTTTTGGAAACGGGAGATGGTGTCGTGATCTTTTCCGACCGTCTGGGTTCCTATCCGACGAACTATGCTTCGCTGTTATTAAGCAAGGGGCTGCATATCGTGACGGGAATGAATCTCAGCATGATCCTTCATTTCCTAAAGAGAAGGGAAGACGGCATCAACTTTGAAACGCTGTGCCAGGCGGGAAAAGACGGCGTCACCCATCTGAATCAGATTCTGATTCTGGAGCCGGAAGTACAGTACGGATCATAGGATACAAAACTCTGCGCAGGCAGGGTTTTTCTTTTGCATGAAAAAAGAGACGTCTGACGTCTCTTTTTGCGTTATTTACTGTGTTCGTACTTTTTAACAATCGTCTTGTAAGCCAGCTGCTGGGTAAAGTAACTTGCCACAAAGAGGGCAACCAGTCCGATGGCAATGCAGATGTTGTCATTCAGCTTCAAAACGGCACAGAGAGCAATGACGGCTCCCGCAACCAGTGCGGCCAGGGTGTTGGTTTTAAAGAACGTGAAGTTGATCCAGTCGAGATCCAGCTTCTTTTTTTCATTCAGATGATAGAGAATGTTCAGATTGTGCTTCTCCATCTTCGGGTCTCTGTTATAAAACGTATGACGCTTGTAGCTGGCATAGGCACTGATCACAAGTACGATCGTGAACAGGAAGTCCATCATGTAAATGTTTTTGGTCAGATTATCCAGAATTCCCATCTTACTGACTTCTGTAATATATTGCATATCGATTCCCCTTATTCCTTATATATATTTTAGTTTATTCCGTTTTCCGGAAATTGACAAATGAATTAATTCTCGGAATACAGCTGCAGTTCATACAGCTTCTTATAGATGCCGTTCTGGCTTAATAACTGCTGGTGCGTGCCCATCTCACGGATCTTGCCTTTGTGCATGACGATGATCTTATCGGCATGCTGGATGGTGGACAGACGGTGAGCAACCATGATGGTCGTACGGTTGTTCATCATTGTCTGCAATGCTTCCTGAATCAGCTGCTCGGTTTCCGTATCGATGTTGGCCGTCGCTTCATCCATGACCAGGATCTTCGGATCCACGGCAATCGTACGGGCAAAGCTTAACAGCTGGCGCTGACCGCTGGAAAGGGTGGCACCGCGTTCCGTGACGGGTTCATCGTATTTCTTCGGCAGTTTTTCAATGAACTTGGAGGCATTGACCGTTTCGGCTGCTTCCCTGATCTCCTCATCACTGATCTCTTTGCTTAAGAGGCGGATATTACCCTTGATGTCTCCCGTAAAGATGAAGACATCCTGCTGGACCTGCCCGATGGCAGAGCGCAGCTGCTTGAGGGAAAGATCTTTGATGTTGATGTCATCGATCAGAATCTCACCTTTCTGAATATCGTAATAGCGTCCGATCAGATTCAGGATGGAGGATTTGCCGGCACCGGTCGCACCGACGAAGGCAACTTTTTCACCCGGTTCAATCGTGAAGGAGACGTTGCGTAAGACAAAGTTCTCTTCATCGTAGGCAAACCAGACATTGCGGAATTCGATCTTTCCTTTGATCTCTTCCGGCATAACCGGCTGCTCTTTTTCCGTGATGTTGTTCTTTTCATCCAGCAGAGTAAAGATCTTCTCTGCCGAAGCGAAGGCGTTCTGCAGGGTGCTGAACTGTTCCGTCAGCTCCTGGATCGGATCGAAGAAGGAGCGAATGTAGCTGATGAAGACATACAGCGTACCGACGGAAAGGGCATCCTTTAAGACTTCCAGAGCTCCGTTATAGACAACGATGGCAAGCGCCAGATTCGCGGTAAAGTTGATCAGCGGACGGAAGGTCGCGAAGATCATCAGCTCCTTCATGCGGTAGCGGTAGAGATCTTCCGTACTTTCCTTGAACTGTTCGTATTTTTCCTTCTCTCTGGCGAAGATCTGAATCAGCTTCATGCCGGAGATGTGTTCGCTTAAGAAGGTGTTGAGCGCAGATACCTTGGTGCGGATGACACGGTAGGTGCTCCGGCTCAGTTTGGTAAAGGTATAAGTCAGTAAGACGACAAACGGCATGATGGCCAGAGCGATAAAGGCAAGGCGCGCATTCATCGCAAACATGACAACCGCGTAACCGATGATCATGATCGTGTTACGGAAGAGGTTGACGATGACGTTGGAATACATCTGGTTTAAGGATTCCACATCGTTTGTGACTCTGGTGACGATCTGTCCGACCGGGTGCGTATCGAAGAAACGCAGCGGCAGGGAGTTGATATGCGCGAAGATCTCATTCCGGATGTTGTAGATGATGTTCTGCCCCGTAGACTGCAGTATGCGGATTTGCAGGATGTTGCATAACGCGTTTAACAAAAGTCCGATCGCATATAAGAGGGCGATGATCTTCACGCCGCGGTAGTCCGTCGAACGCAAGAGCTTCAAATCCTCTTTCTCCAGCCGGACGGCCGTATACGTTTTTCCGTTGTCATAGAGCGTGATTGCTTCTTCCGTAACGGAAGAAGGTTCCAGCTCTTCCTGAATCAGCTGCTGCAGGGAAGTGATCTCCTCTTTGTTCAGATCGCTGATCAGGTAGTAGGTATCCTCATAGCTCACCATCTGAGCGTAAGAGGTATAGGTGGCATTCTCGAAGTCGATGTTCTTGCTTAGTAACATGTCTTCATAGCGAATCTCCGCTTCTGCTTCCGGTACTTCGGCGTAAGGCAGCTGATAGCCTTCGATGTAGGTATCGATGGCCCTGGCAATCAGCATCGGTTCCACTAAACCGAAGAAGGAGACAAGTAAGACGAGAATAAGTGCGACAAAGAAGTTTTTCAGATACGGCTGCATGTATCCGAAGAGCCGGGAATACAGTTTTCCCTGATAGGAGGTAATGACCTGTTCTTTTTCAATTCCTGCCATAATATCCTCCTTCCTATCTCTCTTCCGCCAGCTGCTGTTCCAGCTGCTGCTTGCGTACCAGCTGGGCAAACTGACCGTCGAGGGCGACAAGTTCATCGTAAGTACCGCTTTCCGCAATCTTCCCGTCTTCGAGGAAGATGATGTGGTTGGCGTTTTTCACGGTAGAGACACGGTGCGCAATGATGACCGTGGTTTTATTTTCGCGGATTTCTCTGAGGTTGTGCAGAATGTTGTCTTCCGTATCGGTATCGACCGCACTCAGGGAGTCATCCATGATCAGAATCGGGCTGTCTTTCAGGATGGCGCGGGCAATGGAAGTACGCTGCTTCTGTCCGCCGGAGAGGGTAACGCCTCTCTCACCGACCATGGTTTCGTATTTTTCCGGGAAGTCCTTGATGTTCTCGTGGATGTCGGCAATCTTGCAGGCTTCGATGATCTCTTCCATCGTGGCGTTCTGCTTGCCGAAGCGGATGTTCTGCTCCAGCTTTTCGGAGAAGAGGAAGTTATCCTGCGGGACATAGGCGATGTTCTCGCGTAATACCTTTAAAGGAATCTTGCGGATATCGTGTCCGTCGAAGGTGATCTTTCCGCCGGTCGTATCGAATAAGCGCGTCATCAAATTGACGATGGTGCTCTTGCCGGCACCGGTCTTCCCCATGATGGCGAAGGTTTCTCCCGGGCGGATATCGAAGGTGACATCCTCCAGAGCATCGACATAGTCCGCATTGTATTTGAAATCCACGTGGTCAAAGGAAATCTGACCGCTGAGTTCCGTAACGTCATCCGGTGTCACGTCATCGTGAATTTCTACCGGTTCGTCAAAGACTTTATTAATACGCTTCATGCCCGCGTAGCCGAGCGTGAAGGTGTTGATGCAGTCACCGAAGGCCAGCATCGGCCAGATCAGAGTGCCGACGTAAGAGGCGAAGGTGACGAATTTTCCGAGAGTAATATCGCCAATCAGGCAGTAGTAGCCGCCAAAGAGAATGGCGATGACATAGGCCGCACCGATCAGGATTTCCATAACCGGCCAGGCGTAGGAGCGCAGATGCGCGAGTTTCATATTGACCTTGCGGTTTTCCGCGTTGGCTTCCTCGAAGTGCTTCTGCTGTTTTTCTTCCTGGGTGAAGGCTTTGATGACGCGGATGGCGGAGATGCTCTCCTGCACCTCGTCACTCAGCTTTGCGAAGGCATTCTGCTTGGCTTCGAAATGCTGGTCAAAGGATTTGAAGATGAAATAGCCGTAGAAGCCGACCATGATCATTGGGATCAGCGTGAACAGCGTCAGCTGCAGATTGACGTAGACCATCATGCGGTAAAGGCACATCAGTGTCAGAACGATGGCATCAAAGGTGGAGACAACGCTCCAGCCCGTGGCTTCGCGGATCGCTTCCAGATCGTTTGTGAAGTAGGCCATCAAGTCTCCGGTCTTGTTTTCGTTGAAGTAGCGCTGGGAAAGCGTTTCCAGCTTGGCGAAGATCTCATTCTGCAGACATCTTTCGATCTTGCGGGAGGTTCCGATGATAAAGTAACGGAAACCCAGACGCCCGAGTGCGAGCACTAAAGCAGTCAGGAGAATCTTGTAGACCGTATGCAGTGCGCCGCTCTGGTCCATTGTGTGGTTGGAAAGACCATCAGTCACTTCTCCGATATACTGCGGGATAAACAGGTTGAGGTAGTCCACAACCAAAAGGATACAGATCCCCGTCAGATAGTAAAATCTGTATTTCCATATATATTTCACAAGTTTGTTTCGTTCCAGAATATCTTTCATAATGACCTCATTTCACGGCACTGTAATATTCTAATATATTAATAAGGATATTTCCAGCAATATTCATTACGTGAATGGACTTTTCCAAATCCTTCATTGCGTAAGAAAAAAGGCTGTTATTTTTATGGGAATTCGGCTATAATGGCAGTGTTGCAAAAGCGCGAGGAAAACGCGGAAAAACCACGGTTTTTTCTTCAAAAAAGTATTGACTTCACCCTGCGAAAATAATATTATATAAGGGCCGTACGAAAATGCGGTTTTTATGCGCGGGAGGCTTAGCACAGCCGACTACCGCTGCATCTCGTTCAATAAGGAGGAACGTTTGATGAAGAAAGTTGCTAAAGTCGTCAAGCTCCAGTTCCAGGCAGGAGGAGCAAGACCAGGTCCAGCGTTAGCTGGCGCAGGCATTAACATGCCACAGTTCTGTAACGCATTCAACGATGCTACAAAAGACAGAAAAGGTGATATCGTTCCGGTTATCATCACATGCTACGAAGACAAATCTTTCGATTTCGTCTTAAAGACAACACCGGCTGCAGTTATGTTAAAGAAGGCAGCTGGCATCAGCAAGGCCAGCGGCACACCGAATACAGTCAAGGCAGCCACGATCACCGCAGAAGATGTCAGAAAGATCGCGGAATACAAAATGCCGGACTTAAATGCCAATGACATTGAAGCTGCTATGCGTATTATCGAAGGCACAGCCCGCAATATGGGTATCGTTGTCGAAGGAATGGATAAGTAGGAGGTTAAATATGAAAAGAGGAAAGAAATATTTAGCAGCCGTTCAGTCTTACGACAAACAGGCTTTCTATCCGATCGAAGAAGCGATCGCATTAGTCAGAAAGAATACATACTGCAATTTCGATGCTTCCTTCGAAGCAAACTTCAATCTGAATGTTGACCCGCGTCATGCTGATCAGCAGATCAGAGGTGCCATGGTTTTACCGAACGGCACTGGTAAATCCCCGAGGGTCTTAGTTATCACTCAGGGCGCCAAGGAACAGGAAGCCAAGGATGCCGGAGCGGATTTCGTCGGCGGAAAAGACAAGCTGGAAGAAATCAAGGGCGGATGGTTCGGATTTGATACGATCATCGCTACACCGGACATGATGGGTGAACTCGGTAAATTAGGCCGTATCTTAGGCCCGAAAGGCTTAATGCCAAACCCGAAGACAGGAACAGTTACAATGGATGTAACGAAAGCTGTCACTGACGTCAAAAAAGGTAAAGTCGAATACAGAGTCGACAAAGAAGGCAACATCAACTGCTTAATCGGTAAGAAATCCTTCACGGATGAACAGCTGGTTGAAAACTTCAAAGCTTTATATGATGTCATCTTAAGAGCCAGACCGGCAGCAGTCAAAGGCCAGTATATGAAGACAGTCACTGTCTCCTCTACAATGAGCCCGTCTGTAAAGGTCGACCACGACTAATTGAATTTCATTAGTTCTTATTACATTTATTAAATAGTTGTTATCAATATACCATAGACAGCAACGGCGTTAAGCTTAATCAGGTTGCCGAGGTAGAGAGAGTAAACAGGAAATTCTTTCAAACCCATGCTGTCTATCTGCATGGGTTTTTATTTAACAGGTATATTGTTACATAGAAAGAAACGAGGTAGAAAGGTATGAACCAAGAGGTACTTCAACAGAAGATTGCCTTAGTCAACGAAGTTTCCGACAAACTGACCAACTGCGGTTCCAGCGTTGTTGTGGAATATCGTGGCTTAACAGTCGCAGAAGTAACAGAATTGCGCCGTGCTTTGAGAGCTGAAGGTGTGGAATTAAAGGTCTACAAGAACAACATCAGTGCACGTGCCGCAGAACAAGCCGGATTTGGTGGATTAGCCGATTACTTAAAGGGCCCGAACGCTCTGGCAATCAGCAGCGATTCCGTCGCACCGAGCCGCGTCTTGGTTAAGTTCGCTAAGAAACATCCGAATTTAGTGGTTAAGGGTGGCTTAGTCGAAAAGGAAGTCGTCGATCCGGAAGCGATCAAGACTTTATCTGCATTACCGAACAAAGAGGGTATGATCTCTATGTTACTGGGATGCTTACAATCACCGGTCATCAAGTTCGCATGCGCAGTCAAGGCTATTGCGGAAAAAGATGCTCCAGCCACTGAAAATGCTTAATTAGGAGGAAAAGAAAATGGCAAAATTAACAAATGAAGAAATCATTGCTTCCTTAAAGGAAATGACTATTATCGAACTTAACGACTTAGTTAAGGCGATCGAAGAAGAATTCGGCGTTACTGCAGCTATGCCGACAGCTGGCGTTGCAGCACCGGTCGAAGAAGAAGCCGCAGCAGCAGGCCCATCCGAAGTTGATGTCATCTTAACTGAAGTTGGTCAGGCTAAAGTTGCAGTTATCAAGGTTGTCAAAGAAGTCACTGGCAAGGGCTTAGTCGAAGCTAAGGGCTTAGTTGATAAGTTACCGGCAACGATCAAGGAAAAGGTCAAACCGGAAGAAGCCGACGAAATTAAGAAGAAATTAATGGAAGCCGGCGCTGTTGTCGAAATTAAATAATTCCACGATTGGATTGCATGGATGATGTTATTGCCAAGGAGGCGATAACTTGAGTCATTATTTTACCGATAACACAGAAATGCACCATAACCGGAAAGAAATTCCTTTCCGGTTTTTGGGCATTTGTTATTACTTCACAACTGACGCCGGGGTCTTCTCCAAAGACCGTCCGGACTACGGAAGCGAACTCCTGTTAACCTGCTTCGCAGAGTCCCGTGACGGAAACGAAAAGGAGATCTTAGACCTCGGCTGCGGTTATGGATTGCTTTCGGTCGTCGTATCCCGGCTGACCGGCGGCAACGTAACGGCGGTGGATATCAATTCGCGTGCCGTTGAACTGACGCTTGAAAACAAGGATAAGAATCAGGCAAGCGTTAATGCGATCGTCTCTGACGGTTACAAAGGGGAGAAAACCTTTGACACCGTCATCACCAATCCCCCGATCCGGGCCGGCAAGGAAGTTGTATACCGCTTCTTCGAAGAGGCATATGAACATCTTGTGATCAACGGTTCGCTTTGGGTCGTCATACGTAAACAACAGGGCGCACCAAGCGCCATGAAGAAGCTTGAATCTTTGTTTCACAACTGTGAAGTGATAACAAGGGACAAGGGATATTACATATTGAGATGCCGCAGAATGCCTGCGGAATCTGATTGTTAATATTGCAGACGGGGAAGATGGCAATCCATCACCCTATGAAAGGATGGCTTTAATGGAAAACAAACAAGCATACAAGGAAGTTCAACTTGGTAAAAAAGCCAGTCGTCGGGACTATTCCAAAGTCAGCGGTACTCTGGAATTGCCGAATTTAGTCGAAATCCAGACAGATTCCTTTAAATGGTTCAAAGATGAAGGAATCCGCGAGGTTTTCGAAGAGATTTATCCGATTACGAACTACAGCGGCAGCATCCGTCTGAAATTCCTCGATTACGAATTTGCGGAACCAAAGTACAGCGTGGACGAAGCTAAAATTCGTGAAACGAACTATACGGCCTTATTAAAGGCAAAAATGGAACTGGAAATCATGGACAGTTCCACGGGTGAAGTCATCACCAAATACGAAGATGTCTATTTCGGCGACATGCCGATGATGACGGAAACAGGTACCTTTATCATTAACGGTGCCGAACGTGTTATCGTCAGCCAGATCGTCCGTTCTCCGGGTGCTTACTATGAAATCACTACGGAAGACAAGACAGGTCGTGAAGTCTATAACTCCGAACTGATTCCGAGCCGTGGAACATGGCTGGAATTCATGACGGATTCCAAAAAGGCAAGCTTAGGCAGAATCGTGAATATGAGCGTCGACAGAAAGAGAAAGATCCTGTCCACGATCTTATTCAAGGCAATCGGCCTCGGTTTGAACTACGAAAAGAACGAGGATGCGCTTGACAGCACGTCCATCGAAACATTCCTGGAAGCCTTAGGCTTAACGGGAAACAGCGAGTTCTTAGTAGAAGGCGAAGAGCGCGAGTATCTGAATCTCTACATTCTGCTTTACACGGCTTTCTTCGGAAACTATGAAGAACTGGCAAATACTCTGGCAGCTGATAAGATCAAGACGACCAATGAAGCGCTTTTGAACATCTATGAGAACCAGAGATCCGATGAAGTCCCGACACTCGAAGGCTCCATCAACGTCATGAACACGAAGTTCTTCGATGCCAGACGTTATGACTTAACGAAGGCAGGAAGATACAAATTAAAGAAGAAACTCGGCCTGGTCAACCGCCTGGACGGTTTCTATCTTGCCGAACCGGCCAAGAATGCAAAGGGCAAAGTCCTTTATAAAGCCGGGACGAAAATCAACCGCGAGGAACGTGACACTCTGAAAGTGGAACTGGCAAACGGCCAGCATGTGGAAGCTTATCCGCTGAACCACCTGTTCTCCCATCCGGATGTCGCAAGCGTTCCGACAGCTCATACGTTTGCCTTAACAGGCAGAATCCTGGCAAAGGATGTTGAGCTGAAACAGATGACACTGGAACAGGGTACAGTCTTAACGGAAGACGATGTGAAGGCTCTGGCCAAGGAAGTGGAAGAAGTTCCTGTCTACGCTTCCATCACTGCCCGCAAAGTGTTACTCAACAAGGAAAATGTCCGCAGCGTCCTGAATTACGGCCAGCGTTTATTCATTCTCGGCCGTGTCTTATGCGATGGCGAGGATGTTCTGGTCAATGACAAGCTGGCAGCCATGCGTTATCTGCCGGATCATCAGGTCGCCAGACTTTCCAATGCGGAAGAAAATGAAATCGTGAACCTGGTCAATGCGGATCACTCCGTTCAGGCTTGGCTGATCGGTGCTGCCGTTCAGACCACGAAGATCACGACAACAGCGAACAGCGATCATGTGATCAAAGTCATCGCTACGGATCCTCTGATCAACAAGAAGACGGTCATGATCTCCGATATGTATGCATCCTACAGCTATCTGCTGAACATGATGGATACAGTCGGCGACGTGGACGACATCGATATGCTGGGCAACCGCCGTATCCGTACGGTCGGCGAGCTGATCCAGAACCAGTTCCGTATCGGTTTAAGCCGTATGGAACGTGCCGTTAAGGAGAGAATGTCCATCAGTGAAGTCTCTGCCTTAACACCGAAATCACTGACAAACATCCGTCCGCTGACGGCAGCAATCAAGGAGTTCTTCTCCTCATCCCAGCTGTCCCAGTTCATGGACCAGGTCAACCCGTTAGCCGAGCTGACCAATAAGAGACGTATCAGTGCCTTAGGTCCGGGTGGTCTGACAAGAGAGCGTGCTTCCTACGAAGTCCGTGACGTTCACTCCACTCACTACGGCCGTATCTGCCCGATTGAAACACCGGAAGGTCCGAACATCGGCTTGATCTCCAACCTGACAACTTATGCCAAGGTGAATGAATACGGCTTTATCCAGACACCGTACCGCAAGGTTTCCAACGGTTACGTGTCCGAAGATGTCATGTATCTCTCCGCGGATGATGAGCAGGATTACATCATTGCTCAGGCCAACGAAGTTCATGACGGTTATTTAACCAATGATGAGGTTGTTGCCCGTAAGAAGGGTGAGACGATCATGGCGAAGAGAGAAGACGTCGAACTCGCTGACGTTTCCCCGAAACAGATCGTTTCCGCCGCAACTGCCTGTATTCCGTTCCTGGAAAACGACGACGCTTCCCGTGCCTTAATGGGTGCGAACATGCAGCGTCAGGCAATTCCGCTTTTACGTCCGCATTCCCCGATGGTCGGTACCGGTATCGAATACCGTGTTGCCAAGGACTCCGGCAGCGGCGTGATCGCGAAGAACAGCGGTATCGTTACTTACGTTGATGCTTCCCGTATCGTCATCGAAGGGGAAGACGGCACTAAGGAATACAACCTTTCCAAATTCAGAAGAAGCAACTCCGGTACATGCATCAACCAGCATCCGATCGTATCGCGCGGAGAACGTGTTGATGAGGGCGATGTCATCGCTGACGGTCCTTCCATGGAAAACGGCGAACTGGCTTTAGGTCAGAACGTTGTCGTCGCATACATGCCTTGGTACGGATATTCCTATGAGGACGCCATCATTTTAAGTGAGCGTCTGGTCAAGGAAGACGTTTACACTTCCATTCATATTGAAGAGTATGAAACGGAAGTCCGTGATACAAAACTTGGTCCGGAAGAAATCACCAGAGATATTCCGAACGTTTCCGAAAACTCCTGCCGTCACTTAAACGCCAGAGGCGTCGTCATGGTCGGCGCGGAAGTCAAGGAAGGCGACATCTTAGTCGGTAAGGTCACTCCGAAAGGACAGAGCGAAATCAGTCCGGAAGAAAAACTGTTATTGGCAATCTTCGGTGAAAAATCCCGTGAAGTACGTGACAATTCCCTGAAGGTCCCGCATGGCGGTGCCGGAATTGTCCAGATGGTCCGCTTCTTCAAGAGAGAAGACGGATATGAACTGCCTCCTGGAGTCAACGAAATCGTCAAGGTCTACATCGTCCAGAAACGTAAGATCTCCGAAGGTGACAAGATGGCCGGGCGTCATGGTAACAAGGGTGTTATCTCCCGTATCTTACCGGTAGAAGACATGCCTTACATGGCAGACGGCACTCCGATCGATATCGTTCTGAACCCGTTCGGTGTTCCGTCCCGTATGAATATCGGTCAGATCCTCGAAGTCACTTTAGGCTGGGCCGCCAGAAAGATGGGTGTCAAATATGCCACTCCGGTTTTCGACGGTATCTCCAACGATGAGTTAATGGACATCATGAAAGCCGCGAATAACTCTCCGGATGGCAAGATGGTCCTGTATGATGGCAAGACGGGCGAACCGTTCGATGACAGAATTTCTGTCGGTGTCATGTACATGATCAAACTGGCACACATGGTCGATGACAAACTGCATGCCCGTGCAACAGGTCCTTACTCCCTCGTCACTCAGCAGCCTCTGGGCGGTAAAGCTCAGAACGGCGGCCAGAGATTCGGGGAAATGGAAGTCTGGGCTTTGGAAGCTTACGGTGCAGCGTATACATTAGGTGAGATCCTGACAATCAAATCTGACGATATCACAGGCCGTACAAAGACATACGAAGCCATCATCAAGGGCAAGGATATTCCTGAACCGGGTGTTCCTGAATCCTTCCGCGTTCTGAAACACGAACTGCAGGCTCTGGCACTTGATGTCCGCCTCTATGACGAAAACGGCAATGAGATCGACATGAAGAAGATGGAACAGGAAGAAATCAAGGATGCGATCGAAACGGAAAACAACGGTGCAATGCCGGCAGCTCCGCAGGTCACACCTGAGATGGAAGACGACTTACCGGAAACAATTGTCGGATTCGGCGATGATGAATCCAGTGAATATGCGGAATAGGAGGATGGGATAAGATGAGTGTAAATCAGTTTGCGTCAATGAAAATTGGTCTTGCTTCCCCGGAACGTATTTTGGAATGGTCCCATGGTGAAGTAAAGAAACCTGAAACAATCAACTACCGTTCTCAGAAGCCGGAACGTGACGGTCTGTTCTGCGAAAGAATTTTCGGTCCGACGAAGGACTGGGAATGTTACTGCGGAAAATATAAGAAAATCCGTTATCAGGGCGTCATCTGTGACCGCTGCGGTGTTGAGGTTACCAAATCCTCCGTCCGTAGAGAAAGAATGGGCCACATTGCTCTGGCAGCTCCGGTTGCACATATCTGGTATTTAAGAGGTATTCCGAGCAGAATGAGTCTCTTGCTGAATATCACACCGAAGGCTCTGGAAGAAGTCGTCTACTTCGTCAGCTGGGTCGTTACGGATCCGGGTGAAACGAAGCTGACATACAAGCAGATTCTTTCGGAAAGAGAATACCGTGAAAATACGGCAATCTACGGTTCCAACGCCTTCAAGGCGCAGACCGGTGCCGAAGCCGTAAAAGTGTTACTTGAACAGGTTGACCTGGAAAAGGAACACCAGGACATTAAAGAAGAGCTGAAAGATGCTCAGGGCGATAAGAGAAAGAAACTGATCAAACGTCTGGAAACAGTCGAAGCCTTCATCAACTCCGGCAACAAACCGGAATGGATGGTTCTGACAGTTCTGCCGGTTATTCCACCGGATCTTCGTCCGATGCTGCAGCTGGACGGCGGCAGATTCGCCACAAGCGATCTGAACGACCTCTACCGCAGAGTTATCACACGTAACAACCGTCTGAAGAAGTTACTGGAACTCGGTACGCCAAGTATCATCGTCCAGAACGAAAAACGTATGTTACAGGAAGCTGTCGACGCTCTGATCGACAACGGCAGACGTTCCAAACCGGTCACCGGTGCGGGCGGAAGAGCACTGAAATCCTTAAGCCACAGCTTAAAGGGTAAACAGGGCCGTTTCAGACAGAACCTGTTAGGTAAGCGTGTCGACTTCTCCGGACGTAGCGTTATCGCGGTTGGACCGGACCTCAAGATGTATGAGTGCGGTCTGCCGAGAGAAATGGCAATCCAGTTATTCCGTCCGTTCGTTATCAACGAACTGGTCAATTCCGGAATTGCCTCCAACCCGAAAACAGCAGAAAAACTGGTCGACAGACAGGACCCGAGAGTATGGGATATCGTTGAAGATATCATTACCCGCCGTCCGGTTCTGCTGAACCGTGCACCTACATTACACCGACTTGGTATCCAGGCCTTCATGCCGAAACTGGTTGAAGGACGTGCGATCCGTCTGCATCCGCTGGTATGTCCGGCATTCAACGCCGACTTCGACGGTGACCAGATGGCCGTTCACGTACCTCTTTCCGAAGAAGCATGTGCGGAAGCCAAGATCCTGATGTTAGGTAACAACAACATCTTAGGCCCTGCCTCCGGTCAGCCGATCGTTACACCGGAACAGGACATGGTCCTCGGTAACTTCTATCTGAACATGGAAGAAACCAAGGAAGAATTCTACGAAAAAGCCGATCAGCTGGAAGCGTTAGGCGACAAGAAATCGGCGGATGCATGGAGAGTCTTCGGTGATAACGAAGGTCACGTCTTCACAAATCCGAACGAAGTCGTCAAGGCTTATGAAGAGGGCGTCGTTCATCTGCATACACGTATTGCGATCCGTGCCTCCTCTTTAAAGAAAGACGGCTTTACGGAAGAACAGAATAAGAGATTACTCGTCACTACTGTCGGTAAGGTCATCTTCAACGAGATTTTCCCGAGTGACTTCCCTTATCTGAATGAAGCCTTCGCAGAAGACTTCGCCGGCACTCCGGATAAATACTTCCTGGCTCCGGGAACAGACGTCAAGGAATACTTTGCCAAGACACCTGTCTTACGCGACCTGAAGAAAAAGAACCTGGGTGCTGTCGTAGCGGAAGTTTACCGCCGCTACCACATTGAACACACATCCGAAGTCCTGGATAAGATCAAGGACTTAGGCTTCCTGTATTCCACAAAATACGGTATGACAGTTGCCTTAAGCGACATCAACGTTGAAAAGTCCAAATACGAACTGGTGGAAGAAGGAAGAGCGAAAGCCAATACGCTGAAACGGTTATACAACCGTGGTAAGTTAACTGCACCGGAATGGGAAAGACACCTGAACGCGGTCTGGACAGACATCAAGAACCAGATCGGTAAGGAACTGATGGACAACATGCCGAGAAAGAACACCATCAACATGATGGCGGTCTCCGGAGCCCGTGGTAATGCTTCCCAGATCACACAGTTAGCCGGTATGCGAGGCTTAATGGGTAAACCGACTCAGTCCAAGAGTAAGAAGGGTTATCAGTCCTCCATCATCGAGGTTCCGATTTATTCCTGCTTCCGTGAAGGTCTGAACGTGAGTGAATTCTTTATTTCCACGCACGGTGTCCGTAAAGGTTTAACGGATACGGCCTTAAAGACTGCAGAATCCGGTTACCTGACTAGACGTCTGGTTGACGTTGCTCAGGATGTTATCATCATCGAAGAAGACTGTGGAACAGACAGAGCATACTTAGCCAAGACAATCATGAACGAGAGAGAAAACTCGGTCATTGAATCCTTATTCGACCGTATCGTAGGCCGTTATTCCAAGGAAGACATCTACGATCCGAATACAAACGAACTGATTATCGCCAGTGATGAATTCATCGATGATGACATCGCTCACAGAATCGTCAACGCCGGTATCGAACAGGTCTACATCAGAGACGTTCTCTGCTGTGAATCCCAGTACGGTATCTGTAAGAAGTGCTATGGCCGTAACATCGCCACAGGCAACATCGTTGAGATTGGTGAGGCAGTCGGTATCATGGCTGCACAGTCGATCGGTGAACCTGGTACACAGCTGACGATGCGTAACTTCCATACGGGCGGCGTTGCCGGCGGCAGTGACATCACTCAGGGTTTACCGCGTGTTGAAGAATTATTCGAAGCACGTGTTCCGAAGAGAGTGTCCGTCATTTCCAAAATCGACGGTGAAGTCGTCTCCATCGAGGAAAACGAAAACGGCAACGGCACCAAGATCGTTGTTGCGAACGCAAACGAATCCATCGAACACAAGGCAGACCATGCTCAGGCAATCCGCTTCGACTTAAAGGTCGGCGATTACGTCAAGGCCGGTGAAGAACTGACAGAAGGTCAGATCGCACCGAAGGAACTGCTGGAAGTTGCCGGTGTCAGAGCAGCCCAGGATTACATCCTGAAGGAAGTTCAGAAAGTTTACAGCACGCAGGGTATCGGTATCAACGATAAGCATATCGAAGTCATGATCCGTCAGATGCTGCGTAAGGTTGTTGTCGTGGATCCGGGTGATACGGACTTAAGCTCCGGCATTACCATCTCCCTGGCCAACATCACCAACATCAACCGCGACATGTTAATGCAGGGCAAACGTCCGGCAACATTCGGTGCCATCATGTTAGGTATCTCCAAGGCTGCTGTCGAAACAGACTCCTTCCTGTCTGCCGCATCCTTCCAGGAAACCACAAAGGTATTAACGGATGCCGCAATCAACGGCAAAGTCGATAACCTGAGAGGCTTAAAGGAAAACGTCATCATCGGTAAGATGATCCCTGCCGGTACAGGCTCTCACGCAGACCGCGAAACAACCAGAAAGATCCTGGCACTTGCTCAGGAAATGAAGGAAGAGCGCGAAGCGAGAAATGCCAGGTACGACGAGCAGCAGAGCATCGCTGCGGATGAAGCCGTAGAAGTCCTGTCGGAAACGGAACAGGATGTGGAAGTTGTGGAAGAAATTGAAGAAGAAACGGAAGAATAACACAATCCAGACATATGAAAATGGAGCGGAATCCCGCTCCATTTTTTATGTTCTCTCTGTATTATGATCAGTCTTTGGTGTAGTAGTGATAGCCCCACTCCCAGGTGTAGCCGCGATATTCCAGATGATGTTCGGTCCACTGTTCGTAATTGTCGGTAATAAAGGTCAGCGTCAGCGGGCCTTCCACGTGCGGCCGGTGCTCATCAAGCCAGATGCCTTCCGCACTGACCTTGATCAAATGTCCGTCCACTTCCGCCGCTGCACCGGTCTGGCCGCTGCTGAGAAGTTCTCCGTTATGCACGATGGCGAAATAGTTTTGACTGTAATCGATGCTTTCTCTTGCCAGAGCGTTCAGCGGACGCTTCAGTTCCTCCAGCGGCTCGCTTTCCGAGGCAAGGTAGTGAATGATCACGTAGCCGCTTGAATTCTGATAGCGCACCAGTACCTTGAACGGATCCACTTCATAGGGGAGGTAGCGCATGGTATATCCCTGAGCAACCTGCCGGTAGATCTCGGTCAGGGATTCCACTTCGGTATGGGCATAACTGTAGCGGTCCGTGGTAGTGACGTTTGCCAGCTCATGCGTGATGATGGCGGAGCCGTTGAGGTAGGGGTGATAGGAGTCGGAATGCAGGTTCATGAAGTAACCGAGCTCCGGTGCCCGCTTCAGGAAATCATAGTATTCCACATCGTGTTCTTTCGCCCATGCAAAGACTTCCTTTACGTAGGCGTAGTTTTCTTCATCCATGGCATCCATCGGTGTCTTGTAGAGATACAGGCGGATGTCCTTTTTCTGACAGAGGTCATAGATGTCATTCAGTGCTTCTACATCCTCTTGCCTGAGCTGGATCTCCGGTGTATTGATGAAGTAGTGCGGCGGCCAGAAATTGCCGAATTCCCAGTTGGGCGGGTTGAAGATATAGCCGAAGGTGGTGTCGTAGAGGGCATCCTTGTTCTCTTTGAAAGCGTTCTGCGGAAGCAGTGCCTTCCAGTCCTCGAGTGTCCGCCAGTCGTTATGGTAGTTCAGAAAGTCATTGCGGTAGGCTTCCGCTTTCTCTTCCGGAAGATAGGAAATCGTATTGTATTTCTCTTCTCCGCTCATCTCATACTCTGCCCGGACATAACAGCTGTCGCCTTCGCAAAGTGAGCGCAGCGGTAAGGCGGTATAGATCTCCAGAATCACGGTCTTCGGACTCTGCGTCTTTAATCCTTCCTTCAGCATCTGGTAACTGACCTTAAACGGCTGACAGGAAGAGCCAAGTACATAGGAGTAGAGTCCCGTTTCCTCATAGTAGAAGGAGGGGTTAAAGGAGTACTGGGCATGGGAGGAGCCGAGCACCAGCACATCCACGCAGTGCTCCGGCAGTGCCTTGAAGTCCTCTGCCCGGTAGACTTCCTTATTATAGAAGACCTTATTCAGATAGGTGAACGCGGAAAAGACCAGCACGATGGCCAGTGCCAGTTTGATGACGATCTGTATCAGATTTCCCAGTGTTTTAATGAACTGTTTCATAGGCTAGAACCACTGATAGATAAAGTCGCTCGCTTCAAAGGAGCCGCCGTAGATCCCGAAAATCAGGAAGGTGACTACCAGGACGGCATAGCCGATCCAACGAAGCGGGAAGGCGAGGCGGCTGTAGACGTTCAGCATGTCAAAGAAATTGCGCAGAACATCGCTCACAAAGACGATGCCGATGACGGCAATCATCCAGCAGATTTCATTTCTGCCCATCTCAAGCAGGGTGAAATCAAGCGGCGCGCGCATAGCGATACGCTGTAAAATCCCACTGACTTCCGCCATATTGGAAGAGCGGAAGACAAGCCAGAGCAGACTGACAGCCACAAAGGTAAACGGAATGGTCAATACCTGCAGACGGGGATGCTTTTTGAAAAGTTTTCCCACAAGCAGATCTTCCGCAATCTGTAAAAGAGCGTGCAGTAAGCCCCAGAGCACAAAGTGGAAACCCGTGCCGTGCCAGAGCCCGCTCAGAAGAAAGACAATGATCAAATTGAAATACGTGCGCAGTTTTCCTTTCCGGTTTCCGCCTAAGGGGATATAGACATAATCACGGAAGAAGGAGGAAAGGGAAATGTGCCATCTTCTCCAGAATTCCTTCAGACTTCCCGCAAGGTAGGGGGAATGAAAGTTTCTGCCCACATCAAAGCCAAGCAGTCTGGCAGAGCCGATGGCGATATTGGAATAGGAATCAAAGTCAAGATAGATCTGCAGGGAATAAAGGAATACACCCAACAGCGTGTTATATCCCGACAGTTCCGGGCTGAGGGCTTTTGCGGCAATCAGTCCCAGATAATCACAGAAGACGATCTTCTCGTAAATGCCGAGGATCAGCTGGAAACCGCCGTTTTTGGCTTCGGTATAATCCAGCTCCTGCGGCATGGAAATGGTGTCATAAAACGCATCAAAGCGGTGGATGGGGCCTGCCGTCACGGCTGGAAAGAACAGTACATAGGAAAAGTAAATCAAAGGGTTGCGTGTTCCCTGCGTACTCTGACGGTAAAGATCAGCTAAGTAGGAAATAATCTTGAAAGAATAAAAGCTGATGCCCAGCGGCAGGCTGAGAGAATGAGAGAAAAGGGCAGGGTGCTTGAGATAGCACAGCGTGCCTATATATATAAATATGGATAGAAAAAGAATGCTCTTTTTCGGATAACGCATTAAGAAAAGCGAAGAGATATAGCCGATGGCGGAGAACACCAGGGCAAAATACAGATGATATTGAGAGAAAGAGAGCAGAAAGAGAACGTTGGCAATAACCAGTACCAGCGGGCGAAGTCTTGCCGAAAAGATCCTCGAAGGTACAAACACGGCCAAAAGGAACGCCGCATAGAATACGCTGAGAGGGGAAAGGCTGCCGATTGTCAGTGGAAGTTTCAGATACCAGTCGCCGATAATCATATCTACTCCTTGTCTATGTAATAGTATATAATAATATCTGTCCTTTTTTCTATAAAGAGCCGCTTTTTCACCGCGGGGGAAACGGGAAAAAAGAGCTGAAAAAAGTGTTGACATTCCCCTGATGAAATACTACAATAATAACGCTTATGTTAAATGGTTTCCGATTTCAGGAAACCATTATTAAGGAAACGATGTGGCACACCAGGAAATGTGTGCAGGAAAAAGAAAGGAGAATTACACGTATGCCTACAATTAACCAATTAGTTCGTAAGGGTCGTACAGAAAAAGTCTGGAAAACAAAATCCCCAGCATTAAATAAAGGTTACAACTCTTTAAAACGCAAAGCCACTGATTTATCTTCTCCACAGAAACGTGGAGTATGTACTCGTGTCGGTACTATGACTCCGAAGAAACCGAACTCCGCTTTAAGAAAATACGCCCGTGTTCGTTTAAGCAACGGCATGGAAGTTACAGCTTATATTCCGGGTATCGGACATAACTTACAGGAACATAGCGTTGTCATGATTCGTGGCGGCCGTGTTAAAGATTTACCGGGTGTTCGTTACCACATTATCCGTGGAACATTAGACTGTTCCGGTGTTGACGGACGCAAACAGGCCCGCTCCAGATACGGTGCCAAGAAAGCTTAATCAGCCAGAGATCAGAAAGGAAGAAAAAGGAAATGCCAAGAAAAGGTTATATCGCAAAACGTGACGTTTTGCCGGATCCAATTTACAATTCAAAATTGGTAACTCGCTTAATCAACAAGATCATGATCGACGGCAAGCGTGGCGTCGCTCAGGAGATCTTATACAACGCATTTGACATCGTCGAAGAAAAGACAGGCAAACAGCCGATGGAAGTCTTTGAACAGGCGCTGGAAAATGTTATGCCGATGCTGGAACTGAAAGCCCGCAGAGTTGGTGGCAGCAACTACCAGGTCCCGGTCGAAGTTTCCAAAGAAAGAAGATTAACATTAGGTTTAAGATGGTTAGTCAACTATAGCCGCCTCAGAGGTGAAAAGACTATGGAACAGAGACTGGCCGGAGAAATCATCGATGCATCCAACGGCACCGGTGCAAGTGTTAAGAAAAAAGAAGATACACATCGTATGGCTGACGCAAACAAGGCGTTTGCTCACTATCGTTGGTAATTTTTACGGTTCTAGAAAGGAGTGTCCGCTATGGCACGTGAATTCAGTTTAGCTAATACAAGAAATATTGGTATCATGGCCCATATCGACGCGGGCAAGACCACTACTACCGAAAGAATCCTGTTCTACACCGGCAGAACTCATAAAATGGGTGAAACACATGACGGTGCAGCCACCATGGACTGGATGGCTCAGGAGCAGGAAAGAGGTATCACCATTACCTCCGCGGCAACTACAGCCCAGTGGAAAGGTTGCCGTATTAATATTATTGATACGCCAGGGCACGTTGACTTTACAGTCGAGGTTGAGCGTTCATTAAGAGTCTTAGACGGTGCAGTAGCGGTTTTGGACGCAAAGAGTGGCGTCGAACCACAAACTGAGACAGTGTGGAACCAGGCAACAACATACCATGTTCCGCGAATTGTCTTTGTCAATAAAATGGATGCAACTGGCGCAGACTATTTTATGTCCCTGAATTCCTTGGGACATAAACTCGGTGCAAAAGCCGCAACGATCCAGATTCCTATCGGAGCTGAAGCTCATTTTGATGGCTTTATTGACATTATTGAAAAGAAAACCCACATGTTCACGGATGAACTCGGAAGAACGGATACCATCACGGATGGTTATCCGGATGAGTATGCCGATCAGGTGGAAGAATACCGCGAGAAGCTGTTTGAAATGATCGCGGATTATGACGACGATGTCATGATGAAAGTCCTCGAGGGAGAGGAATTGACAGTGGAAGAAATCAAAGGCGCGATCCGTAAGGGTGTCTGCAGCGCGGAATTCTTCCCGGTCATGTGCGGTGCCGCTTACAAGAACAAAGGCGTTGTCGCCATGCTGGATGCAGTCGTTGACTATTTACCGAGCCCGCTTGATGTTCCAAGCATCAAGGGTAAGATCGGTGAAGAAGAAGGGGAACGTCACGCAAGTGATGATGAACCGTTCAGCGCACTGGCCTTCAAGGTCATGACAGACCCGTTTGTCGGTAAGCTCACTTACTTCAGAGTCTATTCCGGTACGGCAACTGCCGGCTCCTATGTTCTGAATGCCTCCAAAGGTCAGAAGGAACGTTTCGGACGTCTGGTGCAGATGCATGCCAACCACCGTCAGGACATCGATGAAGTCCATGCCGGTGACATCGCAGCCGTTGTCGGTCTGAAGAACACCACAACAGGGGATACTCTGTGTGATGAAAAAGCACCGATCATCCTTGAATCCATGGTCTTCCCGGAACCGGTTATCAGTGTCGCAATCGAGCCGAAGAGCAAGAACGATGCCGATAAGATGGATGCGGCTTTACAGAAGCTTGCGGAAGAAGATCCGACATTCAAGGCTTATACAGATGAAGAAACCGGTCAGCTGATCATCAGCGGTATGGGTGAATTACACCTGGATATCATTGTTGACAGACTGAAACGGGAATTCAAAGTGGAAGCCAATGTCGGCGCTCCACAGGTTGCCTATCGTGAAACGATCCGTTCCAGCGCGGAATGTGAAGGAAAATTCGTCCGTCAGAGCGGCGGCAGAGGCCAGTATGGTGATGTCTGGATCCGCTTCGAACCGAACGAAGAAGGCAAGGGCTTCGAATTTGTCGATGCCGTTGTCGGCGGAAGTGTTCCGAGAGAATATATCAAACCGGTTGAGGAAGGCTTAAAGGCTGCCCTGAACAACGGTTTAATGGCCGGTTATCCGATCATTGATATCAAGGCAACATTATTTGATGGTTCCTATCATGAAGTTGACTCTTCTGAAATGGCATTCAAAATGGCAGCCAGCCTCGCATTAAGAGAAGCCGCCAAGAAATGTAATCCTGTTCTGTTAGAGCCGATCATGCTGGTGGAAATCACGGCACCGTCCGAATACCTCGGCGCGGTTATGGGTGATATCAGCAGCAGAAGAGGCCGTATCACGGATCAGGAAGAAGAAGGCGCAAGAGTTGTTGTCAAAGCTCATGTACCTTTAAGCGAAATGTTTGGTTACGCGACAGACCTGCGTTCCATTACACAGGGCCGTGCCAACTATTCCATGCACTTCAATCACTACAGCGATGTTCCGAAAAACATTGCTGAAAAAATCGCTAAAAAGAGAAGTAACGATTAATCACAATTTGTATTGATTTTAATTCTCATTTATCTTAAAATAATAGCGGTGATTTAAAACAGATTCTAAATTCAGGAGGAAAATTGCAAGATGGCAAAACAGAAATTTGACAGATCTAAAACTCATGTCAATATTGGTACTATCGGACACGTTGACCATGGTAAGACAACATTGACAGCTGCTATCACTAAGGTCTTAGCAGAAAAAGGTTTATCCAAAGAAATGGCTTATGACCAGATCGACGGTGCACCAGAAGAAAAAGCACGTGGTATTACCATCAATACAGCTCACGTTGAATATTCTACTGACAAGCGTCACTACGCACATGTCGACTGCCCGGGGCATGCTGACTATGTTAAGAACATGATCACTGGTGCAGCTCAGATGGACGGTGCTATCCTGGTTGTTGCAGCAACTGATGGACCAATGCCACAGACACGTGAGCACATCTTATTAGCTCGTCAGGTCGGCGTTCCATACATTGTTGTATTCTTAAATAAATGCGACATGGTCGACGATGAAGAATTAATCGACTTAGTCGAAATGGAAGTCAGAGAATTATTAAACGAATACGATTTCGACGGCGACAACTGCCCAATCATCCGTGGTTCCGCATTAAAAGCTGGCGAAGGCGATCCGAAGTGGGTACCATGCATCATGGAACTGATGGATGCTGTTGATGAATACATCCCGGATCCGGTTCGTGAAACTGACAAACCGTTCTTAATGAGCATTGAAGACGTCATGACGATCACTGGCCGTGGTACTGTTACTACAGGTAGAGTTGAACGTGGTGTCTTAAACATGAACGATAAGGTTGAAATCGTCGGTATCAAACCAACACAGACTACTGTTGTTACTGGTATCGAAATGTTCCGTCAGTTATTAGACCAGGCTATGGCTGGTGATAACATCGGTACATTATTACGTGGTATCAACCGTGACCAGGTTCAGCGTGGTCAGGTCTTAGTTAAACCGGGATCCATTACTCCACATACAGAGTTCAATGCACAGGTCTACGTTTTAACAAAAGAAGAAGGCGGACGTCATACTCCGTTCGTCAGCAACTATCGTCCTCAGTTCTATTTCCGTACAACTGACGTCACTGGCGTTATTCAGTTACCGGAAGACAAGGACATGGTTATGCCTGGCGACCATGTTAACTTACATGTTTCCTTAATCGCTCCAATCGCTCTGGAACAGGGAACTCGTTTCTCCATCAGAGAAGGCGGACGTACTGTTGGTGCCGGCAACGTTACTGAAATCATTAAGTAATTGTAAGCAAACGAAAAATATAAGGCTAAATTCCGATTTAGCCTTCCCAATGTCTTGTTAGCTCAGTTGGTAGAGCAACTGACTCTTAATCAGTGGGTCTAGGGTTCGAGTCCCTAACAGGACACCATTTGAATATAAATACCGCAGAAATGCGGTATTTTTCTTTTCCGGTATTCCTTTTTTGGAGTGGGATTAGTATTCATATGCGTAAAGTGTTATAATTAATAAATAAAGAAAAGAGTGATTACTATGACAACAGTACCATTAAAGAAAAGAAAGAGAAGATTAAGAAAAGAATTCAAATACGGACTGATCGGTCTTGCGGCAGTTCTTTTCATCATCTTGATCTTCACAGTCTTCATTCCTTCCTCTACCCGTCGTAAGATTACGAAGCTCGGATATTCCAAAGAGAGCGCCGTAGCTGTAATGGAACAGAAACTGACGAAAACGGTGCTGGAGAGAGAATATTCCGCACCGCTGGATCAGAATCTGAAAAACGGTATCAAAGTTGCGGAACACTTTGATCTGTACTATGTTACGACGACGGTCAATGATGAGATTATTCATCTGAACGAAGTCCTTTTAAAGAAAGGCTACAATAAGGATGATCTGCTGAAGTGCTTTGCGTCCCTGAGTTTTAAGGAAATCACTCCGCTGCTTGTGTTCAACAACGTGGAGAATATGGATGATTATATTCAGGATGTCACCAGCCACCGTACGATCCAGGGTGTCTTCGTCAAGAATGACTATACCAAATATTATGAGAACGTAAATCAGGTGGAAGATGCGGCTGCACTGGATGTCATGATCAACAAATATAACATGATCTCCACGGACTATATTCCGACATTGGTGGAAGCATCCCGTCAGTATGCCAGTGAAGGTGTCCGCCTGCGTGCCGAAGCATATGATGCCTTTAAGGAAATGGAAAGCGGCATGCTGGCAGCGAATATCGAAGGTATCCGCGGTGTCTATGTGACCAGCGGTTACAGAGATGCGGAACTGCAGAAGGAACTGTACGATCGATATCTGAACAGCAAGGGTGTTCAGTATGCGGACGCCTACAGCGCGAGACCGGGAAGTTCGGAACATCAGCTGGGCTTAAGCATGGATATCACGGCAACCAACAAGGAATCCCTGGAATTTGAAACCACGGAAGAGTATGCCTGGATCTCTGCCAACTGCCATAAGTACGGCTTCATTCTCCGCTACCCGCTCGGTGCGGAAAAGATCACCGGTTATGACTTCGAGCCATGGCATTACCGTTATGTCGGTGAAGAGCTGGCCACGAAGATCCACAACAGCGGTCTGACGTTCGATGAATACTATGAACTTTACATGCGTGATTATTCCACGCAGGGAAAATAGGCAAAACGCATGAGCAGAAAGAAAAAGAGAAATGCTCTTCTGTTGCTCGGATCGGCGGCAGTGGTATCCGCAACCACCTATTACTATCTGGCAAACAACAGGAAAAACGAAAAAGGTTCGCATGAAGTCGTGCAGCTGTTACTGAAAAACCAGCGCGGAGCTGATATGCCGTGCCTTTTGTACCGTCCGCTCACAACGAAAAAATACCCGCTTGTGATTTTCTGTGCGGGCTTCCATGATGACAAGACTTCCGACGGCCGTTTTACGGCAATTGCGGAAAAACTGGCACAGAAGGGAATCGCATCCGTGATGATGGACCATGCGGGATGTGGAGAGAGCAAGGAAGACTTTTTGGAATACAGCCTCAGCAATTCCATCTCCGATATTGATACCCTGATGAGCTATCTTCTGATCAGCTATCCGGTGGACAGAGACCGCATGGCGCTTGTCGGCTACAGCATGGGCGGAAGAGATGCCGTACTGTTTGCCCGCTTACGCAGGGAATTCACCACACTCGTCTTACTGGCTCCGTCTCTTGGCAGAGCGTATGACGGGGCTACAGAGGAACTGTTCGGCGGAGTCGACAGTTATAAACGCCTGGAAGAAAGTGCCGCACAGAACGGCTATATCTTCTTTGAGGACGGCAATGAGCGCATCAAGGTGTCTGACAGGTTCTTCAAGGACCTGAAGGAATATGACTGTCTGAGAGCTCTGGAAGACTTCAAGGGTAATATTCTGTATGTCCAGGGAAACAAGGATGAAGTCATCTCTCCGGAAGCCAGCGGAAGAGCGCTGCAGTATCTGAACAAGAAAGCCAAACTGAATTATGTATATCTGGATCAGACAAATCACACGTTCAATCAGGGAGAGAAAGATCCGACCCAGTGCGAGAGAATGATCGGGCTCGTCAGTGAATATCTGAGTGAGAAAATATAGAAGGTAGTTAAATGAAAGATTTTCTTTATCGGTTAGCTTATAAATTCCAGCAGTTCATGGCCGGAAGAAACGGGAATGATGCCCTGGGATATTTTATCCTGATCACCTATTTCGTAATTTCCATTATTACGTCTTTCGGCAGCAATGAAGTGACCGGAATCATCCGTCTCTTACTTCTGGTTCTGTACCTGTTCCGTTTCTTCTCCAAGAAACTGAGCAGCCGCAGAAATGAGAACCAGGCGTTTCTGAGAATTTATGAGCCGATCAGATCTTATATCATGAAGCGGGTCCACCGTCTTCAGAAGCAGAAGGACTACAAGTATTTCAAATGTCCGAACTGCAAAGCGGAACTGCGGGTTCCGCGCGGAAAGGGGAATATCACGGTGACATGTCCGAAGTGTCACACGAAGTTTGATAAGAAATCCTGATGAGACAGCAACGCAGAAAACTGATAATCATTATCAGCATTCTCTTCATGACGCTGGGAACGGTACTGAGTTTCCTGGCAGCCGTGATGAGTATGGCCGGAAATTAAGCATTCGATCCGAATGCTTTTTTTTACAGGTATACTTGAGTTTAAATGCTGTTTCCATTAGTATGGAGGCGAAGGGGAACCTGATACATGAAAACAAGAAACTTCCATTCATTTCTGGTAATACAGCTTTTATCCTATGTGGCCCAGGCGCTCGGCTACTGTCTGATGATCACTTATCTGGCATCGATCGGTTACAGTGCCACGGACCGCAGCATCATGTTTACCGTCAGTGCGATCGTGGGAATTGTTCTGCAGTTCTACATCGGTTATCTCTGCGATAAGAAACATACCATCAAGCGCTATCTCTATGCGACGCATATCGCCTATTGCGTTGCGGCAATCCTGCTGTACTTTTACCAGCAGAAGAACTTTCTGATCCATCTGCTTCTGATCAGTGCAAACGTGGCGCTGATGCGTGTTACGGTCGGCTTAATTGACGGCTGGACACTGGAAATCGATGAAGAGTGCAAGAACCGCTACGGAACGATCCGCGCGATGGGCTCCATCGGCTGGTCGATCGGCAGCTATCTGGGCAGCTACCTGATGGAATGGCTCGGTTACGGTTCTCTGGGCATTGGATACGCGGTGATCACGGTACTGATGCTGTTCTTCTGCAATCACGTCAGGGATGTGCAGAAGGAGGCCAGTGCTCCGATCAGCGTGAAGAACGTCAAGGCTCTTTTAAGCGATAAGGGCTACATGCTGGTCATCCTGATTCTCTTCGCCATATTTACGATTACCTTCTGTCAGGACTATATCGTCATCGACAAGCTCAGCTATCTCGGTGCCACGGAGAGAGATGTCAGCCTTTACTGGATCGTGACGGCAATGGTGGAACTTCCGCTCTTCTTCTATGGAAACAAGCTGGGGGAGAAGATCGGCATGATGCGTCTGATTTACCTGACAATTATCTTCTACGGCCTGAAGTTCGTCCTGTTCGGGCTGTCCGGAAGTGTCGGCATGATGATGGTTGCGGCAACTCTGCAGGTCTGCACATTCCCGCTGCTTATGATTGTATCCAAGCAGCTGGTGGATGCGGAAAGCCCGGAAGAGATGAAGGTCAGCGGTCAGCAGATCGGTCTGTCTCTTTACAGCGGGATCAGCGGTCTGATCTCACCGCTTATGTCCGGCTTGCTGGAGGATTCCATCGGCATCAATGCGGCACTGTATCTGATTGCCTCCATTTCGCTTATAGCTCTGGCCCTGACATTCCTTTATTCCCGCTACAGGGCAAAAGAGGCAAAATAAACAACAGAATCAAAAGGGACCCACAAGGTCCTTTTTACGTGTTTCCTTCATCAGGAAGGTCATAAAATCAGTTATAATGAAAGTATGTTAACGGTATTATATAACGCAAAAGTAAATGCTAGTGATGAGGCTGTCCTGATTGAGGATGCCTTTATCAGTCAGATTGGAAGCAATGAAGAGATTCTGAACCGCTCTTATGAAGCAATTCCGGTGGATGTCAACCTGTGTGAGATCCGGCACGCTAAGAAACTGGTGAAAAAGGATGTATTTGATGATAACGTGCTGGAGAAAATGAACGAGCTCGTCTCCCAGGGATATGTGAGTGTTACGACAAATGTATCGGAAGATGTTCTGAGGAAAATCCAAAAGGTGTTTGATGACAATGACGCCCCGCTGCGCTGTGAGCTCTATCTCAATGCGGATACTCCGGAAGAGGTCAGAAGCGTAAAGCTGAGCGGAACGCCGGACCCGTGGCTGAAGATCAGCGGCTGCTTTGTCAAAGATTTAGAGTGCATTGCGGAATTCTTTGCGAAATCAAATGAAGTGAAAGTGCCTCTGGCATATGATGTCAGTGAGGCGGAAGAGACGGATTCTCTGAAGCCGTACTGCAATAAGTTTCATAAACTTTTCCATGAGGAAGTCATCAAAGGTGCAACCGTGCTCAAGCCGGATGAAGTGGCGGATCTGATCGTCATGCGCAACGGAAGAGCCATCATGACACTGAATGAAGGATATATTGTTTACAGGAGGAAATAGATATGGTACTGGAAGTCATTCAAAACCGCCGTTCGATCCGGAAATATACGGATCAGCCGGTTACAGAAGAGCAAATCCGTGAAATTCTGGAGGCAGCCTTCTGGGCACCGACTGCCGTCAACCGACAGGAATGGCGCTTTGTCGTTGTGACAAACCGTGAGAAACTGTCCGAGCTGGCAGAAGCGAATCCCTACGCAAAGATGACGGAAGACTGTGCCTTTGCGGTTATCGTCGGATATGAGGTTGGCATCAACGACCGCTTTGCGCAGGTGGACTGCGGTGCAGCCATTGAAAACATGTTGTTGCAGGCACACAGCATGGGCATCGGTTCCGTCTGGTGTGCACTAATGCCAAAAGAAGAGCGCTCTCTGGCTTACAGGAGAATCCTGAATCTTCCGGACAGCTTTGAAACGGTTGCGTCCGTACAGTTCGGTTATCCGGCAGAAAAGAGAGAGGCTGAGAGCCGCTTTGATGAAGCTAAAGTGAGTTATATCCGCTGATGAAACTGATTTCCTGGAATGTCAATGGCCTGCGTGCCATTGTGAAAAAAGATGATTTCATGAACTTTTTCCGTGCGCAGGATGCGGATGTGTTCTGCCTGCAGGAAACCAAGATGCAGCCGGATCAGCTGGAAATGGTTCTGCCGGGCTATCACCAGTACTATAATTCCGCTGTGCGTAAGGGTTACTCCGGGGTTGCCATCTACTCCAAGCGTGAGCCGCTGTCTGTGAGCTACGGAATCGGGGTGGAAGAACACGATCAGGAAGGCCGGGTCCTTACGGCGGAGTATGAAGATTTTTATCTGGTCTGCGTCTATACGCCCAACAGCAAGGACGGACTTTTGCGGATTGATTATCGCATGGAGTGGGAGGATGCCTTCCGCGCGTATCTGCACAAACTGCATGAGAAAAAACCGGTCATTGTCTGCGGCGATCTGAATGTTGCCCATGAAGAGATTGACCTGAAGCATCCGAAGGAGAACCGCGGGAATGCCGGCTTCTCCGATCAGGAGCGCGAGAAGATGACAGTGCTTCTGAATTCCGGCTTCATCGATACTTTCCGCTATTTCTATCCCGAAGCAAGCGGCCGCTACTCCTGGTGGAGCTACCGCTTCAATGCGCGAAAGAATAACGCGGGATGGAGAATTGATTATTTCTTAGTGACGGAGGATCTGAAAGAGAAACTGGAAGATGCCGTGATTTATGACGATATCTACGGCTCTGATCATTGTCCGGTGGGACTGATCCTGAAATAGATATAAAACCATTACTCCGGGGGAGACCCCGGAGTTTTTCTTTGCGGGTGTTGTCGGTTTACAATTCAAAAAATACATTTATAATAAATAAAGTCAGGAAAAAAATTCATGATACGAGTCGCAATTCTTTATCCACTGTTCTATATCTACTGGGAGATCCTTTTGAAATTCCTCTTAAGGATTCCTTTCAACGTGAATCTCCTGACGATTCCTTTGGGTGGAATTGCGATCGGATCGCTGGTTGCATGGCTCCATTCACTGCTTCCGGAAAAGGTGCATAAGGTTCTGTATTATCTGAATCTTTTTGTCCTGTCGTTCTATTTCGGCATGCAGCTGTGTCTGGATACGCTGTTCGGATTCTACTTTGAGTGGGGTCTTATTGCGGCGGCAGAGCAGGTCTTCTCTTTCTCCAAAGAGATGATCAAACTCATCTTCTCGCAGAGTTTCGGCATTCTGCTGATCCTTTTGCCGCTGTTACTGAGCATTATCTTCCATAAGCATATTTCCTTTGTGAGAGGCAAAAAACGCCGGATCCGTCTGGGTTTTGTCATGGCATCCATTCTGCTGTATGGAGGCTCGCTCTATCTGTCCAGCCGCATCAGCAATGCCTTTGATCTGTCCATCCGCCACCACAATATGCAGATGAGCGTGGAAAACTACGGCGCGGTTCCGTCTTTACTGATTGACGGAGTGAAGCGCACAGTGGGAGTTGAGGATGAAATCGAAGTGATCGAGGAGGAAGGCTCCATTCTGGAATTCTTGCCTGAGGTGAAACATATGTATGAGCCGCATGCACTGGATGTTGATTTTGACGCCTTGATGGCTGCGGAAGAGGATGAGACGATTTTACAGCTGCACGAGTTCTTCTCGCATGAAAGACCGACACTGAGCAACCAGTATACGGGAATGTTTGAAGGGAAGAATCTGATCTTCATTCTGGCAGAAAGTTTCAATGAGATTGCGGTTGAGAAGACGCGTACGCCGACACTTTACAAGATGATCCATGAAGGGTTCTACTTCACGGATTTCTATACCCCGACCATCAACAGCACGATCGGCGGGGAATTACAGGAACTCACCAGCCTCTATAACGGCAACAGCATGTTACAGAGCTTCAAACGGGGAGAAAACTATTATCCGTTTGCCATCGGGAAACTGTTCAATGATGCGGGTTACAGCACGTTTGCCTATCATAACGGCGTCTATAACTTCCAGAGCAGGGATCAGTATCTGAAAGCGGCGGGGTTCCATAATTACAAGGCCTGCCGGAACGGATTGGAAGAGATGATCAACTGCGGAAAATGGCCGCAGAGTGATATCGAGATGATCGAAGCCACTGTCCCCGAATACATCAACGAAGAGCACTTCATGACCTATTACGTCACGATCTCCGGGCACGGTTCGTATGACTTTGATCCGAGCGAAAACGGAATGAGTGCAAAATATGAGGATTATCTGCGCTCGCTGAATCTCGGCGTATCGGATGAGGCGCTGGCATATCTTGGAGGCGAGATTGAACTCGACAGGGCACTGGAACTGTTATTGCAGAAGCTGGAAGAGAACGGCAAGCTGGAAGATACGGTCATTGCCTTAGTGGGTGATCACTATCCGTACTATCTGACAGATGAGCAGGTCAACGAGCTGAGTACGTATGAAAAAGACGGTGTGATTGAAATCAATCACAGCAACTTCATTCTCTATAACGCGGGGATGACTCCGACGACGATCACGAAAGTCGGCAGTCAGATCGATGTCATGCCGACGATCTACAACCTCTTTGATCTGCCATACGATTCCCGCTTCCTTATCGGAAAGGATATTCTGAGCAATGCGGAAGGTCTGGCAATTTTCCAGAATCACTCCTGGGTGTCGGACTACGGCCGCTATTATGCCCGCAGCAACAAGTTTGTTCCGAAAGAAGGCGTTACAGTCGATGACGCATATGTTGAACGGATGAATGCCATCGTCAATAACCGTGCCGTTATCTCGAGTCTGCTCATCAACAATGACTACTACCGTTACGTGTTTGAATAGAAAAAGGTTACGTGGAAAGCGTAACCTTTTCAAATACAGGTTTGCTTCTATATGTTTTGAAAGGGGAAGATACAGAAGCAAATTTCTATTATACTGATTTACAGAGAAAAAGAAAGTGAAAAAAAGAGGAAACTTAGTCAATTTCATAAATCTGTATGACAGATGGCATAAAAAAACCGGGATTTTCCCGGTTTGTTTTCTATTGGCTGGGGTAGAAGGATTCGAACCTTCGAAATGACGGAGTCAGAGTCCGTTGCCTTACCGCTTGGCTATACCCCAACGTTGCCTCTATATATTACAACAACTTTTTATAAAATTCAAATATAAAATGAAGAAAAATCAGTTTTTCCTTCACGATGCTTCCTATAATAGAAAAAGGCACCTGCAATCGCAAGTACCTTTTACTAGCAATGGTAGTCCGTACGGGGTTCGAACCCGTGCATGCTGGAATGAGAATCCAGTGTGTTAGACCGCTTCACCAACGGACCATGTAGCACTATTATAGCACAATTTTTCCGCTTGGAAAGGGGAATCTTCGAAATCAGCCGTGCGGGACACTTCAGATTATGAAAAATAAATGAAAACGAACCTATAGTTCTTTCATCGGTTTTCGGCTTTCTTGCATTCTCATAGACAGACAAGTATAATGTAGTTTGAGGTTATTTTATGAGCAAACAGGTAAAAGATCGTACAATCCGTATCAATGACATCCCGCAGGATGGCGAACTGGTTCTGAAACAGAATTCCAAGCCGTATGCGTCCATTGTTCTGCTGGTTCTTTTGGGCTGTGTGCTCGTATATTTTCCTCAGACACGTATTTTTGGAATTATCTTTATTATTCTTGTTCTGACTGTGGGCTTTTTAGCCAAAGACCAGCCGCTGATCCGCATCACGGACCAGTACATTGTTTCCTATAGCCGTACGGATGACACGGCGAGGCTGATCTATCTGGATGAAATTGCCAAATGGACTTATCGGGAAGGACGGGCCGGAAGCGGAGATGTGCTGGTGCTCTACCTTACCGACGGATCCATGATCGGGGTAGAGACGCTTTATATCTTCCCGGTCGTCAGAGCGATGCGCAAGTTAGCTGCCGAAAAAGAAGAAAAACAGGAAGTCAGTTTCAAAAAGGTTAAAGATACTTTTATTAAAAAAAGGTGAGCAGTATGAATGAAAAAAATTATTTGAACAATGCGTTTTTCTGGCAGAAAATCGATACCATGTTCTTCTCAAACCGCTTGATTATCACGCGGGAGAGAAATGATCATCATCCGCTGTATCCGAATCTGGTCTATCCGACACAGTACGGGTATCTGGATGACACATATCCGGAAGATCCGGGAATCTGCGTGTTCCGCGGAAGCAGAGATGTTGATCATGTGGAAGCAATGGTCATTGCCGCAGACCTTCTGAAGAAGGATCTGGAAGTAAAATTACTGGTAGGATGTACGGAAGAAGAGGAAAAGCAGATCCTCCATTTCCTGAATAAGACAGATTTCCAGAAGGGAGTTCTGATCCGTCGCGGTGATGAAGTCCCGGGCTGGTCAGTGAGCGAATAAAACTGCTGCGGCAGTTTTTTTCATCTTTGGGAGATTGTATGAAATTAGAAATCAAAAAACTGGGAATCAACGGGGAAGGCATCGGATACTATCAGCGTAAACCGGTCTTTGTTCCGGGATGCTTCCCGAATGAGATCGTTGACGCGAGGATCGTGAAACGGAACGAGACCTACTTCATCGCGAGAAAGGAAAAGACGCTCAAAACGATTCCGGAGCACAAAAAGGCGAAATGCGGAAATGAAGCGTGCCCGGGATGCCCGTTTATTTCCATCGATTATGAGAAGCAGCTGCAGTATAAAACAGACCTGTTTGTCGAAGCACTCGAGAAATACGCGGATGTTTCGGAGCTGATCATTCATCCGATTGTAGAGAATCCGGAAAGGCATTACCGCAATCAGCTGAAACTGCCGTTTGCGCTTCATCAGGGTAAGATCCGGCTCGGGATCTGTGAGCCCAACAGCAATCATATCGTACCCGTGAAAAACTGCTATGTGCACACAGACGGTCTGAATGCCATGGCAAAAAAGATCCTGACGGTTCTGAACCGGTATCAGATCGCGGTAGATGAAAGAGGAAACAAAAACGGTCTGCGCTATCTGTTACTGCGCGGATTCGAAGAGGAATATCAGGCAACGTTTGTGACTTCCGCCCATATTCTGGAAGGGGAGGCACTGGAGAGTCTGAAGGAGATCGACGGTTTGGTCTCGATTTATGAAAGCGTCATTACCGATAAGCGGGTTTTGACATTCTTTAAGAAGGATATCAGTCACCTCTACGGAAGAAGGAAAATCCGCTGCTCTCTGAAGGACTTTACGATCTACCTTTCTCCAAGCGCCTTTTTCCAGCTGAACCGGACGCAGGCGATCCGCATGTATGAGCATGCGGCAACCTACCTGGACGCAGATGAAACGGTGTTGGATGCCTATTGCGGAATCGGTTCGATGAGTCTGTTCCTAAAGCAGAAGGCAAAGAAAGTCATCGGAATCGAGAACAATCCGCTGGCCATTACGGACGCGAAAAAGAATGCGGAGGAAAACCGGCAGAAAGATCTGGAATTTATCTGCGGGGATGCCGCAAAAGAGTTATTAATCTTAAATAAATCACATCATTTTGATACAATAGTAGTGGACCCTCCGCGCAGCGGACTGTCCGACCAGATGATTGATGCCATCCTGAAAAGCAAGGCAAAGAAACTCGTGTACGTCTCATGTAATCCGAGTACGCTGGCCAAGAATCTTCAGAGGCTGAGCACCAATTATCAGCTCGTGGAAACAACGCCATACGATCTCTTCAGTGAAACACCGTTAGTGGAGAGTGTGACGTATCTGCAAAGAAAAAAATAAGAAGGGAATGTAAAAAGTATGAGCAACAGCTGCAACAGAGACTGTTCCAACTGCTCCGAAGCATGTGCTGAAAGAGATCCGAACAGCTTCCTGGCAAAAACAAAGGAAACCAACCACATCAAGAAAGTCATCGGCATTGCCAGCGGAAAAGGCGGTGTCGGAAAATCCATGGTTACTTCACTTCTGGCCATTGCGTTAAGAAAGAAGGGCTATAACGTCGCGATTCTGGATGCGGATATCACAGGACCGTCCATTCCGAAGACATTCGGTATTAAGGAAAAGGCGATGGGAGACGGCATCGGTATCCTGCCTGCCCTCAGCAAGTCCGGCATCAAACTGATGTCACTGAACCTGCTTGTAGAAAATGAAAGTGATCCGGTCGCCTGGAGAGGCCCGATCATCGGAAACATCATCCAGCAGTTCTGGAGCGATGTATACTGGGATGATGTGGACTTCATGCTGGTGGATTTGCCTCCGGGAACGGCAGATGCGGTTCTGACGGTATATCAGTCCATTCCGCTCAGCGGTGTCGTTGTCGTATCCACTCCGCAGGAGCTGGTCGGCATGATCGTGGAAAAATCCATCAAGATGGCAGAGATGGTGAACCTGCCGGTTCTCGGCCTGGTCGAGAACATGAGCTATGTCCTCTGCCCGCACTGCGGTGAGAAGATTTCCGTCTTCGGGGAAAGCCGTCTGGAAGAGATTGCGGACAGCTACGGAATTCCGTATATCGCACAGCTTCCGATTGATCCGACACTGGCAAAAGCAGTGGACAGCGGAACGCTGGAAGAGAAGGAAGTTACGGATCTGGACAATATCATCACGGCTCTGGAAGAGTGTGAAGCACGCGTTTATTAAGCTCTGATTTCACTTCCGAAATCGGGATTTATTGTTTCATTTACCACAGAATTGGTATAAAATGATAATAGAATAAAGGAGATTTAAAATATTATGCCATTAGTAACAACAAAAGAAATGTTCGAAAAGGCCTATAAGGGTGGCTATGCAATCGGCGCTTTCAACGTCAATAACATGGAAATCATCCAGGGCATTACGGAAGCTGCGAAAGAATGCAACGCTCCGGTTATTTTACAGGTTTCCAAAGGTGCACGTGCTTATGCAAACCGCACATATTTAGTAAAATTAGTTGAAGCTGCTGAAATCGAAACTGGCTTACCAATCGCTTTACATTTAGACCATGGTGATTCATTCGAAACATGCAAATCCTGCATTGATGATGGTTTCACATCCGTTATGATTGATGCTTCCAGCAAACCGTTCGAAGAAAATATCGAAATCACGAGAAAAGTTGTTGAATATGCTCATGCACACGGTGTTGTTGTTGAAGCAGAATTAGGAACTCTGGCTGGTGTGGAAGATGATGTTAAGGTTTCTGCAGAAGATTCCTCCTACACACGTCCGGAAGACGTTGAAGAATTCGTCAGAAGAACAGGTTGTGACTCCCTGGCAATCGCCATCGGCACTAGCCACGGCGCATACAAGTTCAAACCGGAACAGTGCACAAGAAACGAAGAAGGCGTCTTAGTACCACCTCCGCTCCGTTTCGACATCCTGGAAGAAGTTTCCAAACGTTTACCGGGATTCCCAATCGTATTACACGGCTCCAGCTCCGTTCCACAGGAATATGTCAAGATGATCAATGAAAACGGCGGCAATATGCCGGATGCAGTTGGTGTTCCGGAAGAACAGTTAAGAGAAGCTTCCAAGCTGGCTGTCTGCAAAATCAACATTGACTCTGACTTACGTTTAGCCATGACAGGCACGATCCGTAAGTATTTCCATGATCATCCGGCAGATTTCGACCCGCGTCAGTATCTGAAACCGGCACGTGAAAACATCAAACAGTTAGTCAAACACAAAATCATTGATGTTCTCGGCTGCAACGACAAGATCTAAAATTTGAAGAGCCTCAGGATACCGGTATTCACCGGTATCCTTTTTTTACGCTGAGGCAAATTTAGTGTATAATAATCACCGATGAGAAAAGTGATCCTCGCTTCACAGTCACCGCGCCGCAAAGAACTTCTGGAAATGACGGGAGTTCCTTTTGAAGTGATTCCGTCGCATTCCACGGAAGTGATCGATCATAACAGACCCCTCACGGAAGCCATTGAACTTGTCGCCTATGCCAAGGCGAAGGAAGTCTTTCTGCGTCATCCGGATGCGGTGGTCATCGGCTCGGATACGATCGTGACGATCGACAACCGGATTCTGGGCAAGCCGAAAGACAGTGCGGATGCGCTTTCCATGCTAAAAGAACTCAACGGCAGAGTGCATCAGGTGATTACGGGTGTCGCCATCCTTTCTAAGGAAGGAGAAGAGATGTTTTCCAGCGTTACGGATGTCGAATTCTTTGAGATGAGCGAAGAGGAACTGCAGGAGTACGTGAATTCGAAAGAGCCGATGGATAAGGCGGGAGCCTACGGTATCCAGGGAAAAGGGTTCTGCTTAGTGAAGAAAATCAATGGGGATTACTATACGGTGGTCGGCCTTCCCCTGGCGCTTGTCGCGAAAAAGCTGAAAAAATATCTTTAAAATATCGGAAATATTTGATATTATATTCATGCGCCGTTTTAGCTCAGCAGGCAGAGCAATTCACTAGTAATGAATAGGTCACTGGTTCGATTCCGGTAAACGGCACCACTTGAACATGAAGTCCCTGCGGCAGGGACTTTTTATTCGCCTCATCTTGTTTGAAGAGGGGTTATTTGATAAAATGGAGTTTACGAAATAAGAAAAAGGAAGTAATGAAATATGGTAGAACCGATTTTAGTTATTTTAGCTGCAGGAATGGGCTCACGCTACGGCGGACTGAAACAGATTGATGTTGTCGGAGACAACGGAGAGAGCATCATTGATTTCTCCATTTACGATGCAATCGAAGCAGGTTTCAAGCGCCTGGTTCTGATCATCCGCAGAGAACATGAGGAAGCATTCCAGAAAGCACTGGGAAACCGCATTTCTCCGTTCATTGAAGTGGAATATGCCTATCAGGATATGCTGGATATTCCGCGTCAGTTCAAAGCCCCGGCAGACAGAGTCAAACCGTGGGGAACGACGCATGCGCTCTTAAGTTGCCGCAACATCCTGGATGCACCGTTTATGGTCATCAATGCGGACGACTATTACGGCAAGGAAGCTTACCGTACGATGTACCGCTACCTGACGGAAGAAATCACGGATTCCGAATACTGCATGATCGCCTACATCCTGAACAATACGCTGACGGATTACGGTTCCGTTACCCGCGGCGACTGCCTTGTGGAAGACGGCTATCTGAAGGATATCGTCGAACGTCATAAGATCAAGAGAATCGACGGCGTTCCGTGCTACAGCGAAGATGATGCCAACTGGTATCCGCTCGATCCGGATAAGCTCGTTTCCATGAATTTCTGGGGTTTCACACCGAAGATCATGGATTATCTGAAACCGATCTTCGAGAAATTTTTGGAAGAGAACCTGGAAAGCAATCCGCTGAAATGCGAACACGTCATCCCGACGGCGGTTGGAGAAATGATCAAGAACGGCGACATCAACGTCAAGGTCCTGACATCCTCCGATCAGTGGTACGGCATTACCTACCGTGAGGATAAGGCACACCTGGTGGATGCTCTGGCGAAACTCAAAGCGCAGAACCTCTATCCGCATAATCTCTGGGAAAAAGACTAGAAGAATCAAAAAGTGCTCCGGCACTTTTTTTCTTTTCCAATAAAAAACGTGCATGTTTTCATGCACGTCAGTTCTTATAGTTTTTGCGGATGTAGGCGAAGGTTTCCTCTTCTCCTTTTTCCGCCAGCATTTTCAGCCACTCCTCCAGAAGATCCGCCGTCTTCGGATGAAGCTTGTCACGGGTGCCTCTTGTGGAATAGTATTCCCAAGCAGAGGCGTCGGTGTACTTCTCTTTCTGATAGATCTTGGAAGCGGCGACCCGGTCGCAGAACATCTCCTTCAGATAACGGACAGGCATCTCCACCGGTTCGTATTTCCGGCTCTTCGGGTTGACATCATACCAGTACTCAAAATGATGCTTGTTTCTGCCTTTGTGATGCATCCATGCCGTAGAGTAACCAATCATTTCCCGCTCGCGCTCATGCGGAGAACGGAAGCCCTGATAGTATTTCACGCCGTGCAAAAATTCATCCGGGGAATACTTGGAAAGATCGTGTAACAGACCCTGACGGTATAAGCCAAGCTTAAAACAGTAGTGTCTGACAACACGGCGGTGCGTATTCACGGTGTGAAGATGTCCGAAAAATTCTTTCCACATAACTGTAATAATGAAAGGCATTCCGTGAATGCCTTGTTTTTTTTCTGGTGCGCGTGACAGGACTTGAACCTGCACGGAAGTCCATATGAGCCTAAATCATACGTGTCTGCCAATTCCACCACACGCGCATGCACCTGTATTATATCACAACTTCCGCTAAGAAAAAGGTCCGAGATGCTTCCCGGACCTTTCGGTATCACTGTTTTTAGCGGCTGATTTCCAACAGTTTGTTTTTCAGTTCGTTTTCAATGCGGTAGAGTTCCGCTTCCGCAGCCTGACGTTTTTCACGTCCTTCTCTCTGGATCTTCATGACATCATCGAGAGTACCGATCAGCTGAGTATTTGTGTGCTGCAGCGTTTCGATATCAACGATACCGCGTTCGGATTCTCTTGCCGTTTCCGTTGTGGCAACTCTGAGTTTGTCCGCATTGCTCTTTAAGAGTTCATTGGTCATGTTGCTGACTTCTTTCTGAACCTTCATGGCTTCCATGGAGTGATTCAGACCTAAGGCGATAACCATCTGGTTCTTCCAGAGCGGAATCGTGTTCTGGATCGTGGACTGGATCTTTTCCACCATCAGAGTATCGGAACCCTGAACCAGGCGGATCTGCGGACCCATCTGGATGCTGATCTCTCTGGTTAATTTGAGGTCATACAGTTTCTTTTCGAAACGGGTGCATAATTCCGCATAGTCGTTGGCTTTCTGGGAATCTTCGGCAAGGCCTGTTTCCTGAGCGTGGTTGATGAGTTCCTGTAATGTGGTTTCTCTTGCTTCCTGCAGCTTCTTTTCACCGGCGATGATGTACATTGTCAGTTCCTTGAAGTTGACCAGGTTGCGGTTATACATTTCATCCAGTGTGGCGATGTCCTTGTATAACGTGATTTCATGAGCTTCTAGCTGGTTGACGATCTTGTTGATGTTGTCATTGACATCGTCATATTTGGCTTTCAGGGCTTTGACTTTGTTTCCCTGTTTTTTGAACAGTGCGAATAAGCCTTTGTCCTTATCGTCCGTGTCGAATCCTTTCAGTTCAACGATCAGGTCTGTCAGCATGCCGCTGATTTCATCCAGATCCTTGGTCTTGACGTTCTGCAGAGCAGCTTCGGAGAAGTCTGCCATCTTCTGCTGAGCACTTGCACCATACTGGAGAATGACGTTGGTATCTTCAATATTGATCTGCTTGGTAAATTCATCTACCATTTTCTTTTCAGCTTCGCTGAGAACATCTTCGTCTAACAGTTTTTTCTTCGTCTCTTCTTCTTTTTTTGCTTCAGCGACGACTTCCTGTTTGGTTTCTTCTTTGAATGGATCGAGTGTCAGTACAACTTCATCTTGTTTTACTTCTGTCATATTATGTTTTCTCCCATCTTCTGTCTTAATTATATTACATTTCCCTGAGGAAATTGTGGTAAATTATCGCAAATTCAGGTAACTTGTCTAAGAAAATAAGCGTTTGATAATGTCAATTCCGCCAATCAGTGTTCCCAGGGAACTGAACAGATTTGTGACGATTACGATTAAGAGGACGCGGCTGACCCGGTTTTTCAGAATGCCCTTTAAGCTTGTGATATCATCGTACACTTTCTGGAAGTCCGCCACTTTCGGCTTGCGGAAGTGAGCTTCCACGATTCCGGCAAAGAAGCCGGCTGCCAAGAGGGGACTGAACGCCGTGAACGGTGCCGTCACAAAGGCGCTGAGAATCGAGAGCGGATGTGCGAGGCAGAGGGCTGCGCCGATGGCGGCGGAGATTCCCTTGACCAGAACCCAGCTCTTCAGCTGTGCCATACCGGTGGCGAAATTCCGTACAAAGGAGAAGATCAGCAGTATTACAAGCAGGGCCGGAATGATATATTTCTTCCACTGCTCCTTTGCGCTTTTTTCGGGAACCGTATTGAGTGCATCGATTGATGTGACCTTGTAGATTTCCTCGCTGATTCCCGGAACGTGTGCCGCGCCTAAGACGGCGAGGACTTTCGGACCAGGGGCATGGCGGATGTTGTAGGCCAGAATGCGGTTGCGCTCTTCCACCAGCACTTCGTAGACGATCGGGAATTCGCGGCTGATCTCTTTCAGCGCTTCTTCCAGCATGTCGCCGCTCTTGAGCTTCTCGATGTCTTCGGCGCTGATGCTCTCCTCCGCATCATCCGTGGAGAGAAGGGCAGCGATGATGCGTACCTTTTCCTTCAGAGAGTGCTTCGCCCAGATCCGTTTGAAAGTGGTCTGGACGGAGCGGTCGGCGAGGACGAGCGGAATGTTGCGCTCTTTGGAGAGGGCGATGGCCGTGCTCATTTCCTTTCCGACTTCACTTCCCATCTTGTCTGCCATCCGCTTCTGATAGGATGCCAGAATCAGATTGGCAAGCAGGAGGAATGCCTGTTTCTTCTTTATGACTTCGACGAGATCCGTATCTTCCCATTTCTTCTTGTTGTTCATGGACTGATAGCGCGCGTCATCCAGTTCGATGCAGATGCTGTCGGGGTTTTCCTCTTCAATCAGCTGCCGGACTTCCTCTGCACTCTCTTTGGAGACATGCGCTGTCCCGAGAAGAATGATTTCCTTTCCGTCGATGGTTAATCTGGTAATATGTTCTTCATTCATCTTCATTCACCTTTAGTAACTATTCTATCATAGATGACGCCAATTAGTTTTGTTTTTACTAACAACCCCATTGTGCTATAATTAGTTTCTAGGGAGGAAGCGTAATGTTAAGTTATACAACCTTACAGAATATTATTTCCGTAGCCCGTATGGTCATTGATATTACGATCATTGCCTTACTGGTCTACTATGGACTGAAGCTTGTCAGAAATAACTCCCGGGCAATTCAGATTTTTAAAGGTGTCATTCTGGTCATTATCATCCGGGCAGTCGTTACGTTCTTCGGACTGAAGGCTGCAACCGCGATTTTGGATACGGTCGTGCAGTGGGGCTTTTTGGCAATCATCATCATCTTCCAGCCGGAGATCCGGTCACTTCTGGAAAAACTCGGCAAGTCCAGTGTCTTCAGCCGCATTTCCTCTCTGAACGGAAATGAGCGTGAAAAACTGGTTGATGAACTGGTGGATGCCAGTATGACCATGGCAGAGCAGCGTGTCGGCGCTCTGATCACGATCGAGCAGTCTCAGTCATTAAGCGACTACATCAAGACAGGTACACCGATGAATTCCATCGTTACATCTGATTTACTGCAGAGTATCTTTATCACAACCACACCGATCCATGACGGTGCCGTCATCATTCAGGGTGACCGCATTGCCTGTGCCAGTGCCTACTTCCTGCCGACAGAGCGTTCTCTGCCGCGCCGGTTCGGTGCCCGTCACAGAGCAGCCGTAGGTATCAGTGAGATCACCGATGCCATCACCATCGTTGTCAGTGAGGAAACAGGTAATGTTTCCATTGCCCAGAACGGGGAACTGACAAAGATGACGGAAAACTCGCTGCGGCAGTTCTTATTAAAGATGATCTGCCACGAGGATGTGGAACACGGTGACCGCGGTCTGATCAAGAAGGATATCAACAAGGAAGAGGAAGAACGGATTTACCGTGAACTCATCCAGAAGCGTTCCGAAGAAGTGAACCGCATTGAGGAAAAGGGAGAAGCGGCTGCTTCTGCAGCATCCGCAGCGGATGACAGCGGTGTCCTTTCCATTTTCCGCAAAAAGAAGAGCAAGGAAAAACCTCCTGTAAAGGAAGAAAAGAAACCGGCTGAGGAAGCCGGAGAGGAAAAAGGAGGTGAAACGCATGAGTAACCGTCGGAAAAAAGTGAAAGAAGAAAAGCAGATCGGCGCGGAGGACAAGCTGGAGCTTGCGGCGCGGATTGCGAATTCCGGTAACCGGATTCAGCATACTTATGAAAATATCGAGAGTTCCCTGTTGAGAATCATTCACTGGTTCTCTTCCGGAATCGACCGCATCCTCTTCAACCAGAAGTACAGCAAGCTGATTGCGTTCTTAATGGCTGTGCTCTTATACTTCTTAGTCAATATCGGAGAATACGACATCGGCGTAACCCAGTCGGGCTATGTTCTGGAGAACATCCCGCTGACGGTCAGTGTCGACGACTCCGTTTATGAAGTCAGCGGACTGCCTTCCACGGTATCCGCCAGCATTATCGGGGATGTCAGCGATATCTCCATGTTACGTAATTCCAATACCTATAAGGTCGTTGCCGACCTGACGGGTTTGGGCGAAGGGACCCATGAAGTGGACCTGATCGCCACCGATTTCTCCAGCAAGCTGAGTGTTGCGGTAACGCCGAGCACGGCGGTCGTGACGATCCGCAAGAAGATCACACGTTCCTTCTCGCTCAGTTATGACTACGTCAATCTGAACCAGCTGGATGAAATCTATGTTCTCGGAACACCGACGCTGAGCACCAGCGTGGTCAATGTCCGTGCGTCCGAAGACACACTGAACCAGATCGCGTTCGTCAAGGCGCTGATCGATGTTTCCGCCAGAACGGAAACCTTCTCAACGGAAGCTTCCCTGGCAGCCTACGACTCCAACGGTAACAAGGTCAATGTCAGTCTGATTCCGTCTGTGGTCAATGTGGAAGTTCCGGTCAGTTCGCCGAACAAGACGGTGGAAGTCATCGTCAAGCCGGTCGGTGAAGTACCGAACAACATGGCGATCGATACGATCAACCTCGACCACTCCACAGTCACACTCTACGGACCTTTGACGGCACTGAGCACGATCGATGCGATCACGGTTGAAATCGACGCCACAACGCTGACGGAAAATGCCAGCTATACTTCCCCGATCATGACACCGAGCGGAATCAACAAGATGAGTATCCAGCGTGTCGTCATGAGCGTGGGTCTGGGCGAGAGAGTCTCCCGTGTGATTGAAAACGTTCCGATTCAGTACAAGAACAATACCAACGGCTACAGAGCCAACGTCGTGGATGGCGAGAGTGCCACGGTCTCGGTCACGGTTTACGGAACCAGAGACAATGTCAATGCCATCAGCGCGAACGACATCGAGGTCTCCTTCAACATGGCCAATGTGACTCCGGGTATCCAGGATATCACACTGAGCGTCAGCGGCAACAATTCGCTTCTGACATATGAGCTGGAGAAACCGACCATTACACTGGAAATCATTGAATAGCCTTGTGCTGTTCTTTCCAAATATGCCGTAGGGCTCATAGCTGCGTGCTTTCGCATCCGATGGGATGCCCGAAGGACTCAAAAAAAAGAAAAAAGGGCCTGAAAAGCCCTTTTTATGTCATAGAGTTGAGGTGATTCACATTGAAAAAGGTAATCTGTATCGTAGAAGATGAAAAGGATTTGAATGAACTGGTCAAGCGCTATCTGGAGAAGGAAGGCTATGAAGTGCGTTCCTACCTGACATATGATGATGCCTATGCCCATGTGGAAGATGATGACGTTCATCTGTGGATTTTGGACATCATGCTGGATGACAAGAGCGGATTCGATCTGATCGATGAGATCAAGCTGCGCTCCAAAGACATGCCGGTCATCTTCATGAGTGCGCGTGACAAGGAATTCGACCGCATTATCGGACTTGAGAAAGGAAGCGAGGACTATATCACCAAGCCGTTCTCTCCGAAAGAGCTGGTCTTACGCGTCAACAACATCATCAAGCGCGTCTATAAGGACGGGGATCTGATGCTGAATGTCGACGGCTATACCATTGACGAGCAGCAGCGGGTGGTGTACAGCGACGGCGTCATCGTCCCGTTAACAACAAAGGAATTTGACTTACTGCTGTTCTTTGTCAAGAGCAAGGGCTCCGCCTTCTCGCGTGAGCAGATCCTGCAGAAAGTGTGGGAAGAGAATTATTACGGAAGTGACCGTGTTGTGGATGACACGCTGCGGCGGCTGCGCAAGAAACTGCCGAACTTGAGCATCCATACCATTTATGGATTCGGGTACCGTTTGGGATGAAACGTTTCAGAAACTTTATCAAAGAGTTAACACTGACACAGCAGCTGGTGACGATCATTCTGTTCTCCATCGGCTTTTTCCTCACGTTCATGATCTTCTATCTGGATAACAGTATCGATATCTTCGTCCGGACGCAGATGTATGAGCGCATCAGTTCCACCCAGAATATCATGATCTACAACTATACACGGGATCCGGACTCGCAGATTCTGAGCCTGTCCCGGGATTCCATGATCAGCCATGCGCTTTACGATACGCAGGTTCACCGCATCTTCGTTTCGGAAAACTTCAGTTTGAAAGATGACGCGACCCTGCAGACAATCGTGGAGAAAGCCTCCACGCAGAAAACGGATTCGGCAAACTATTCCATGAATGTCGGGGATGTCGAATACCTCTATTCCATCACCAAAGTCAACGAGCATTCCTTACTCATCTCGGTGATTTCCAATATCTATAGGGAAGAGTTTAAAAAGGCACTTCTGAACCAGGTCATCAACATCATGGTGATCGTCACCACGATGATCTTCATGTTGTTATTCGCCTGGGTCGCTTACCTGATCAACTCGCTGGGGCAATTGACAAGCTACACCCGCAAGGTGAAAAAAGGCGAGGCAGCCGTCTTGGATGTCAGCAGAAAAGACGAGATCGGTACGCTGGCGGCATCGCTTGTGGAGATGAATGAGGAGCTGCAGAAACAGCAGCAGATCAAGGAAGAACTCATTCAGAACATCTCCCATGATCTGAAGACGCCGATTGCGACGATCAAGTCCTATGCGGAGAGCATCAAGGACGGCATCTATCCGTATGACTCTCTGGAGAAGAGCGTCGACGTGATCATTGAGCACTCCGAGCGTCTGGAGAACAAAGTGCAGAATCTGCTGTTACTGAACAGGGTCGGGTATCTTGTGACCAATGAGAGTACCGGCAGCAGTAATCTGAAGGAAGTCATCGACAAGACGCTGCTCTCCTTAAAGGTTCTCCGTCCGGAACTGCAGATCCGGACTTATCTGACGGACGCCGTCTATTATGGGGATGAAGAGCCGTGGCGTGTCGTGATTGAAAACCTGATGGATAACGCGCTGCGCTATGCCAAGAGCGAGATCATCATCACCCTGACGGACGAATACGTCTCCGTGGAAAATGACGGTCCGTTCCTCTCAAACGACCGCATTGAGAAACTGTTTAAACCGTATGAAAAGGGGACCGACGGAAAATTCGGCCTCGGTCTTTCCATTGTATATAAAGTGGTAACCGCCTATAACTGTGAGATCTATGCCTATAACTCCCATAACGGGGTTGTCTTCAAGATCAGCAAGAAATATCAGGATCTCAAAGAGAATCAGCCGAAGAGCACGGGAAAAAAACAGAATTCCCGCCGTCATTTCAAAAAATGAGCCGCTTGAAGCGGCTTTTTTTCTGCGGGAGTTTTTCGTCAGTTCATGAAACATTGACTGATAAATTTAGTATAATATTTAAGATAGAGGTTATATGAGCTATATTACAGTCAAAGACGTCAAAACATATTATCAGAAAAGCGGTGAAGGCACTCAGGCAGTGGTATTACTGCACGGGTGGGGACAGAATACCCAGATGATGGATCCGATCCAGGATCATCTATCCGACCGCTATACCGTATACAACATGGATCTGCCGGGAATGGGACAGAGCGAAGAACCGAAATATGCCTGGACCATTTACGACTACGAAGAGTTTTTGGAGGAGTTTTTAAAGGAGATGAAGGTGGAGAATCCCATCATCATCTGCCATTCCTTCGGCTGCCGCATGGCTTTAATCTATGCCAGCCGCAATCCGCTCAGAAAACTCGTGATTACCGGAGGGGCCGGAATCCGTGAGAAACACTCCGCGGATTACTATGTGCGCGTTTACAGCTACAAGGCAGCGAAGAAGGTGCTGAACCTTCTGCATCTGGAGAAGACAAAACAGAAGCTGATGCAGAATGCCGGAAGTTCCGATTACCGGAATACGAGCGGTGTGATGCGTGAGATCTTCGTGAAGGTCGTCAATGAAGACCTTTCCTCTCTCTTACCGCAGGTGAAGTGTGAAACGCTTCTGGTATGGGGTGATCAGGATGAGATGACGCCGCTGTATATGGGAAAGCAGATGGAAAGGGAAATGCCGAATGCCGGCCTGGCCGTCTTTGAAGGCGATGACCACTTTGCCTACTTCCATCAGATGACCCGCTTTCTGAAAGTGATCGATATTTTCCTGGAGGCTGACGCAAAATGAAAAGCCTGCTTTTGATTGTATTACTGAATGTGGCACTTCTGGCAGTGGGACTGATCCCTGCCAAGCATGCCCTGCATATTTTCCAGCAGAACCGCTACGAACTCTTTCGCTATACTTCCTGGCTGAAAAAACAGGAGCTTGGAAGGGAGGAGATCACGGTATACCTTCTGGCGTATCTGCCGTATCTGCTGCTTGCCGTTCTTCCGCTTTCTCTTCCGTTGCGTCTGATACTCGTCCTTGTTCTGAGTGTTGTCTATGCGGTAGCGGGAATCTTAAAGGAGAAGAAGAAACACTACATCAAGCCGCTGAATGTGACGGAGCGCGTCAAACGCCAGATCGCTGCGATGGCATTGCTGGCAATTGTCATTCAGACACTGTTACTGACATTCCTGCCGCTGCGTTTTGCGCCGCTGCTCTTCTTTCTGGAGCCGTTACTTGCGTGGGCTCTGATCTATCCGATGTTCTATGTGACGGAACCGGTGGAGAGTGCGGTACGCAATCACTTTATTCATGAAGCCAAAGAGATCCTGTCGTCACAGAAGGATCTGATCAAAATCGGTATCACGGGCTCTTACGGCAAGACATCCACGAAGAATATCGTGCAGGCTGTTTTGTCCAACCACTACTACTCGCTTATGACACCGGCTTCCTTCAATACCCCGCTGGGTATCACGCGTACCGTCAGGGAACAGCTGAAGCCGATCCATGAAGTCTTTGTCTGCGAAATGGGAGCGGATAAAGTCGGGGATATCGATTATCTCACCAGATTTGTCCAGCCTCGCTACGGCATCGTCACTTCCATCGGACCGCAGCACCTCAATACCTTCGGCTCTCTGGAAAACATCATCAAAGAAAAGATGTTGATGGTGGAGAACCTGCCGCAGGACGGTGTGGGCATTCTGAACTGTGACAACGAATATATCCGTAATTATGCGGTGAAAAACAACTGCAGGATCATTCGCTGTGCCATCACGGAAAAAGAGGCAGACTACCGCGCCGAGAATATCACATATGATCCGTATGGAAGCCGCTTTGATGTGGTCTCTCAGGAAGGACGGTATCCCTTTGAGACCCGTTTACTTGGCTCTCATAACATCATGAATATCCTCTTAAGCGTTGCGCTTGGCCGCGAGCTCGGCATTTCCTTTGAAGAACTGCAGAAGTCGGTTGCCTCAATTGAAAAGATCGAGCACAGGCTGGAACTGAAGAAGATCAATGGCTATACGTTTATTGACGATGCCTTCAACGCCAACCCGGAAGGAAGCGCGATGAGTCTGGAAGTACTCAGCCGCATGCCGAACCGCCGCTGGATCGTTACGCCGGGAATGATCGATCTCGGGGAAAAGGAATATGAAATCAACTACCGTTTCGGAACTCTGATGAAAGGAAAGGTCGATGAGGTGCTTTTAATCGGAAAGAAGCAGACCGAGCCGATCTATCAGGGACTTTTGGACAGCGGGTTCGATATGGAACACGTTGCGGTATTGGATAAGGTAGCCGAGGCATTTGCGCTCGTCTATCAGAAAGCGGACAGAGAAGATACGATCCTATTGGAAAACGATCTTCCGGACGCATTTAACAACTAAGGAGAAAAAACAAATGAAAATTACTGTCGGAGTTATCTTCGGAGGAGAATCCGTAGAACATGAGGTCAGCATCATTTCCGCTTCCCAGGCGATGCACGCACTGGATCCGGAAAAATATGATGTCGTCCCGCTTTATGTATCCAAAAAGAGAGTGCTGTACTGCTCAAAAGATATGATGGATGTCAATCTGTTCACCAATATGCAGAACATCTTTGACAATGTCCCGGAGTGCTATCTTTCCTATGACGGAAAGAAGACCTGGGTCCGTCCGATCAAGCAGTCTCTCTTCCATAAATGGGAGATTGCGCTCGATGTTGTTATTCCGGTCGTTCACGGCACCAACTGTGAAGACGGTACGATTCAGGGCTATCTGGAAATGATGCACATTCCGTATGCGGGATGTGACGTGGTGGCGGCAGGAGTCGGCCAGGATAAGATTGTCATGAAGTATATCCTGGAAGGAAGCGGACTCCCGATCACACCGTGGTTCTGGCTGTACGGACACGAACTGGAACAGAAAAAAGAGGAAGTGCTCGCCAAGGCGGAAAAGATCGGTTATCCTCTGATCGTTAAACCCGCATGTTGCGGCAGCTCTGTCGGCATCAGTGTCGCTCATGATGCGGAGGAACTTCTGAACTGCATCAGAGAAGCAACGAAGTTTGACCGCAAGATCGCGGTGGAAAAGATCGTCAAACCGATGACGGAAATCAACTGCTCTGTACTCGGTGACTGCTACGACTGTCAGCCGAGCAATCTGGAACAGGTCATGACAAGCGAAGAACTGCTGACGTTCCATGATAAATATGAAGGAAACGGAAAGGGCTCCAAGACCAATGAGCGCGGAATGGCTTCCGCCAGCCGCCTGGTCCCGGCTCCGCTTTCCGAAGAACTGACGGATAAAATCAAATCCCTGGCCGTGGAAACATTTAAGGTACTCGGCTCCAGCGGAGTTTGCCGGATCGATTTCTTATTGGAAAAGGGAACGGACAGGGTCTATGTCAATGAGATCAATACCATTCCGGGATCTCTGGCATTCTATCTCTGGGAGAATACGGGAATCTCCTTTACGGAACTGATGGACCGTCTGGTCAAACAGGCTATCGACCGTCAGAGAAGAAGAGAGAAGATGACATTCTCCTATGACACGAATATTCTTTCCGGGTATGCGCAGGGCGCAACCAAGGGAAAGCTGAAGGGTTAATTTTAGCGAGGTAAGAAACTATGTTCAAGAAATTCATCACGATCGTCATCGCCGCGGGAGCAGCAGCTGCCTACTATCTGCTGAAGAACGACAACGGCAATTCCACTACACAGGTTCCTTCCGATTCCAAACCGCTGCCAAAAGAAGAGAAAAAGGCAGAGAAGACGGAAGCCGTAGTTTCTTATGAAGAAAAAGAGCCTGTGGAAGAAGTGCAGGAAGAGCCGGTAAAGGAAGAAACGACGGCAAAGGCGGAAGTGAAGGAAGAAGTCACGGAAGAAACTGCTCAGGAAGAAGCTGTTCAGGAAGAAACTGTTACAGAGGAAGCATCTGACTTTGATGCACTCGTCAATGATCTGGATGCCGCACTGGCGGAGCTGAAGGAAAAGAATGCGCCGGCAGGTCCGTTCACTGAAGAAAAAGAAGAAGTGAAGGAAGAAGAACCGGTAAAGACGGAAGTCTTGCCGGAAGAGCTGGAAGTCATTGAAGTTCCGGAAGCGGAAGATATCTTTGAAGAGATTGCAAGCCGTGTGGAAAACAAGGAAGAAGCACCGGCAGAAGTCACGGAAGAAGAGCCGATACTGGAAGAAAAACGCGCACTGAGCAGAGAAGAAGAAATCCGCCGTTTATTAAATGATGAAGACGATGAGGTGGAAGACACCTATGTCGAGGAACCGCTGCAGAGATCCGCGAAGAACAAACCGGAAGAGCAGAACAAGTCGGGCAATTCCCGCAAGCTGCTTGAGCTGCAGGTGGATCTGGTAATGGCCAATTATCCGGATGACTACGTCTTCCTCTTACAGCATCACATCCTGCCAAACCGGAATCTGGAGAAGCTGGAAGCGGACATCAAGGGAAGAGAATACGCAATCGTCTATTCCGATGAGGGCATTACGGCCCAGAAGGTTATCATTCAGCGCAACCGCGAGATTAAGGATGAGATCCTGACGATGGCGGAAGTTGCCAAGAAGTACGGTGCCGTCTATCGCGGATTCAATGTGATCCCGCAGTAAGCATAAAAATCAGGAAGGCGAAAGCCTTCCTTTTTGGCTTGTCTGTTCGGATCGGATAAACAATAAATCCGTTATATTCAAAGCGTTTTGAGATGTTATAATTATAAATGGAAACCTATTACGGTCGGATAATACTGTTGAGAATAACTGAGGAGGCTTTATGAGATCATTTTTTCACAGATTGGCATTTGTATTACTGATGATCGTTCTGGCTGTCGGCTTAGTACCGGTCATAGCTGAAGAAACCGGTTCAACAGAAGGAACCGCCTACGCTGTTCTGACTGATGAAGGCGATCTGATCTTTTTCAGAAGTAATGAGACATATACTGATAAAGCGGAAGGAACTTTCAGTGATTCTGTAAATGGAACAACATACAGCGGTGTTGTGTTCACCGGCGTAGAGAACAGAGGTCATGGATGGACTGATTCAAGTTACAGGGATAACGTGAAAATGGTCAGTGTTGCGGCAGATACCACAATTGCTCCGAAAGATATGTCATCTTATTTCAGCAGCTGCAGCAACATGGTATCCTTTGATGGCAGAGGCTTTGATACTAGTAATGTTACAGATATGGCCAGTATGTTCTGGGGATGTACTTCTTTGGTTGAACTGGATCTGAGCACTTTCAATACAAGTAATGTTACACATATGGGCAATATGTTCAACGCCTGCACGTCTTTGGCAGAGTTGGATCTAAGTTCATTCGATACCAGCAATGTCACCTATATGGGCAGTATGTTTATCAGCTGCCGTTCTTTGACAGAACTGGATTTGAGCATGTTCAATACCGGAAAAGTAACCACTATGGCCAGTATGTTCTATGGCTGCTCTGCCTTAACGGAACTGGATCTGAGTTCATTCAATACCAGTGCTGTGAAGGATATGAGTACCATGTTTAAGAACTGCTCTTCTTTAGAAAAACTGAATGTGAGTTCATTCAAAACTGCTAACGTAACATCCATGAAACAGTTGTTCGGTGGCTGTGCATCATTAAAGGAGTTGGATCTGAGTTCTTTCAATACCAGCAGTATTCCGACTATGGATGGCATGTTCAATGGCTGTTCGTCCTTAACAAAACTGGATCTGAGTTCGTTTAATACCGGTAGTGTAACGAATATGAGTGAAATGTTCTGCAACTGTACGTCTCTGACAGAACTGAATTTAAGTTCGTTCAATACCAGCAAAGTAACAAATATGAAGAAAATGTTTTATAAGTGTAAAGCTTTAACAGAACTGGATCTGAGTTCATTTGATACTGGCAAAGTAACAGATATGACTGATATGTTCTTTGAAGACCGGTCTTTGTCAAATCTGGTTATCAGTTCGTTCAATACCAGTAATGTAACAAGTATGGATGGGATGTTCCGTGACTGCTCCTCTTTAACAGAACTGGATCTGAGTTCGTTTGACACCGGCAAAGTCACACTTTTGAGATATATGTTCTGGGGATGCTCTTCTTTGACGGAATTGGATCTGAGTAACATTGATAGCAGTAGTGCTACATATATGTACTGCATGTTTGCCTACTGCACATCATTAAAAGAGTTGGATCTGAGTTCTTTTGATACCGGCAATGCAACGGATATGAATCAGATGTTCTATAACTGTACATCGTTGACGAAACTGGATCTGAGTTCGTTTGATACCAGTCAAGTCACAAAAATGACTAATATGTTCGAATCCTGCCCATCTCTAAAAGAAGTAAAACTTGGAGAGAAATTTACAAACTGGTTCTCTGATGCCTGTCTGCCTTCCGGCATCTGGATGCATGAGACACTGGAACTGAAAAAAAGCGCTGCAGAACTGAACACACAGTATCCGCAGAATGCGGCAGAATGGTCTGGCGTTTGGAAATGGGTGAGCGAAGAAGACCCTGATCCTTTTACGGATGTGGATACTTCATTGGGAAACACAACTTACAAGGCGATTCTGTGGGCCTATGATAACGGTATTGTCAAAGGAACCAGTGATACCACATATTCACCATCTGATGACTGCACCAGAGCACAGCTGTGCGTCATGTTATGGAGATTGAAGGGAAAACCGGCAGTTGAAACATCCAATAATCCATTTAGTGATGTCAGCAAGGACGTCTTAGGTAATACGACTTACAAGGCAATACTCTGGGCATACCAACAGGGAATCGTCAAAGGTGCAGGAGATGGGGAGTTCAATCCGGCAGGCAGCACGACCAGAGCAAACATGGCAGTCATGTTGTGGCGACTGGCAGGCAAGCCGGCTGTGAATACCAATGAGAATCCGTTTGTGGATGTGACGAAGACTCTTGGCAATACAACCTATAAGGCTATACTCTGGGCATACAGTATCGGCTTAACAAAGGGAACTGATGCGACACACTTCTCACCGAATGATGCGTGCACCAGAGCACAGCTGGCGGTCTTCCTTTACAGGATGAATAATATCTACGGTTATATCAATTAAGAAAAATGAGATAAGCTCAGCAGTAAGCAGATCTGTGAACAATCCGGATGCTTACTGCCGGGCTTTTTTGGTGGCCAAAAGAGAAAATCTGCTCTATATATATAATATGAATTAATAAAATATATATACTTAATCATTAATAAAACAAGGGGAAAAGAGAGAAAATACGAAGTGTTAAAAACTATTTGAAATTGTAAGCGTTTGCTTTAAGCAGAATTGTACGAATGTGCAAAAAAAGTTGTTGCAAGCCTCCCCCAAAGGTGTATAATAAAAAAGCTGCAGCGAAGAGAGGCAGCTGGTAGAGCGAAAGAGCCCTGAGGGGACATCGGAAAAAGCTTGAAAAAAGTTAAAAAAAGATGTTGACAAGGGAGCCGAAACGCGA
>JAZQFH010000035.1:0-43224 GCA_045539425.1 Erysipelotrichaceae bacterium | reverse complement strand
CATCTTCAATGATATACAACTTATTAAGTGCAGCAATATAATCCTGAAATGTCGGCTGTGACATTCCTGTAGTTGCCGCCGTGTCTCCATACACAGTTTTCGTATCGGCAGTTGTACATATATTTCGCGCATATGATCTTAGTATCGTTCTTGCCCATTGCGGGTTTCTTTTTGTATTGTCAACATTCGAAATATCAGTATCACAAGTTTGATTAAATAGTTCTTTTGCTATTTGGAGCTTGGCTTTATCCGACTGTAGATTGACTGTTCTGGGCCAACCTCCCCTGCAGATAACAAATTTGATATCATCGATCGTCAGATCAGATTTACAGGTTGTTATTTCGTCCTGATGAGTAAACAGATCCATTAATGATACAGTCCCATTGGAATCCCCCGACTCATATAAACTCATTGGATACATTTTCAGTGTAGATATCCTTAATGTCCCTGTGTGAGGCGTTTCAACTTCTTTTGAGGATGATCCAGTCAGAATATACTGTCCGCTCAAGCCGCTGTCATCCACATCTTTTCTGATAGCGCCCCATATTTTCGGAGCGTCCTGCCACTCATCAAACAATATCGGTTTTTCGCCTTTCAACAGATCCGATGGTTTCGTATTCGCTATCATCAGAAGATTCTCTCTGTTATCTTCATCTTGAAACTCAATTACACTTCTGGCTTTCTGTTTCGCAGTCGTTGTCTTCCCGCATCCCTTCGGGCCTTTTATTTGTACCGCCCCCAACGCTTCCATTCTTATTGCAAATTGTGCATCTACAACTCTTTTCTTATACTCCATATTAAAATACCTCTTCACCAAAACCATTATAACATGAATTTAAGTGATTTGAGGTATTATATTTATATGATTTGCTGTAATTTATTTAAGTGATTTGTGCAATATTGTTTATTTGATTTGCGACTCACTCCCACTCAACAATGATTTCCTGCACGTAAAGTAAATGATTTACTATTTGATATATTTCATGCATTTATATCTACGATATTCACTCACATCTATCTCGTTTACGATACGCATGGTAGCAAAATGGTATCAGAGAATGGTATCACGGCATAGCAGAAAGCCCATGTAAGATGGCAGTGTCAGTATTCCATTCGCATATCCCACATTGTAATCATTTCCCAGCTTAACAGCACGTTGTACATGGTACTTCTCGGGATGCGCAAGAATTGTTTTTACACTTTTTGCATTTCCGGTTGAAGCTTTGATCTCCAGAAGAGCTGCTTCATTCTGAAAACGGATGATAAAGTCAATCTCCAGCCCGGAATCTTTATGGAAATAGTACAGGTTTCTTCCACTCTTTCCAATGATATCCCCCATTAGATTTTCAAAGACTGCTCCTTTATAAACATACAGATTTCCCTTGAGAATATCGTACTGTGATCCATCTTCCAGCATTGCGGTGAAGAGACCTGTATCTGCCATATATACTTTGAATATTTCCGGGATTGCATTCCCATCCAGAGGCAGTTCAGGCAATGTTAGGTTATAGCATCTTCTGATAATCCCGGCATCTTCGATCCATTTGATACTACCTTGATACATCTCAGAAGTTCCCTTCTTTCGGATCACGGAATACTGAAATTTCTTGTTTTCTTTTGCTAACTGTTTGGGAATCGAGTCAAAGCATTCCCGAATTTTGGATTTATCTTTCCCGACTGCGTATTTCACCATATCATTCCTGTATTCATCAAGAATATTTCTTTGCAGCAAAAGAGTCTGCGAGATCTGATGGGTATCGATAAACCGCTGCACAACCTCCGGCATACCTCCTATAACAGCATATTGCAGAAGCAGTTCTCTCATCCGATTATGAATCGGTTCAGGTACAGGTGAACACTGCTCCAGACTGTTCTGCAGTAAATCAATCACCTGTTCACTGATCCCGTTTGCCCAGAGAAACTCTTCAAAATCCAACGGATACATTTCTATGATTTCTTCATAGCCGACGGGGATCGACAATTCCTCATCTCCATACCCGCTTACGCCAAGTAATGAACCTGTCGCAATCACATCATAGCGGCCATCTGTTTTAAAAAATTTTAGAGATGTTCTGGCATTCGGGCAATGCTGTATTTCATCAAGAATGATAATAGTCTGTCCCTCTTCAAAAACCGCTTCTGTTCCAAGCAGCGCTGACATATACATAATCAAATCATCAACCTTCAAAGATCCGGAAAACAAAGATGCATATTCCGGGTTTTCAAAAAAATTGATATAGATCACATGGGAATAATTCAAACGTGCAAAATCCAAAACACTGAAAGTCTTTCCGCACTGACGCACACCTTTGATTATCAGCGGTTTTTTATACGGATCATTCTTCCATTTGTTCAGCCGCTCTGTCATTTTTCGTTTCAACATGCATTTCACCACCTATACGATTAGTATCTATCTTTTTCAAACGACTTTAAATAATAATAAGCGACTTTTTTGGGCGACTTTCAGAGAAGACTGCAGTAATTCTATTCCCACTCGGCAATGAATTCTTATTCGTAAAGTAAATAATTTACGTTTTGGTATATCTCATGTATTTATATCTACGGTTTTCACTCACAGCTACCTCGTTTGCGATCCGCATGGTAGCAAAATGGTATCAGAAGCAACAACGCTTTCTCCCCTTTATATGAGAAATATCATTTTTTATCATTTCTATGGCGTCAATTAATTCCACTTTTTTACTGCTCTTCTGCTATATTTATTTCACCTTTTGAAAGGCTATTCAGGAATGAAAAAAGCATGTAAAAAGGGATTGTCAGTATTTTCTTTTGCTCTTCATATCCGTAATTGTTTGCAGATACTTTTATTACAACCTCAACCTTGTTGTGGTTCTTATATTTCTCCAAAGAGTTCAGAGTCCCTCTTCCTTTTTTTACATCTATTGGAATAATCACTGAATCGTGTTCTACAAGAAACTCAAATTCAGCGTCTCCTTTTCCTTTCCAGTAAAACAGTTTATGGCCAGAACGAGCCAGCTCACATGCAACGTAATTTTCAAAAAAGATTCCTGACAGGGTATTTCTTCCGTCATTAGATAAAAATGTCTTTGCATTAATTCCGCTCTGATAGGAAAACATTCCTATATCCGCCAAATATAATCGATGCAATGATTCTTCCGAATCAATCAGAGGAATGGTCACCCGTTCTTTAACAAGAGAAGACTGCAGAATAATATGGGCTAAAGTCAGCCATTCGATAGGAGTTCTCATATCCCGGCCTTTGGCACCAGGTTCGATCATCGTAGATTTAAAATTCTTAGATTCTTTGTTTAAAAGTGCGTAAATGCTTTCGAATATCTTTTTTGCTCTGACAACCGATTCAGGGCTTGCCTGATACAGTTCCATATCTGCGAGATAGTTATCATAAATATCAGCCAATACTTCTCTTGATTCCTGATAACTCCCTGACTCCAGAAAAACATCTACAGCTTCAGGCATTCCTCCAACGAGCAAATAGGAGTAGAAGTAATCCAGCGCTTTATGATGGGCTTCCGGATTAAGAGCTGTTTTATTGGCATATGCTTCCTGTATCTTCTTGTAAAGAATTTGATTACTGTTGAATAAAAACTCTTCGAAGTCCATAGGATAAATTGTCAACTGGTTGATTTTGCCAACAGGAAAAAGAAACTGACGCCCGGATTTCACCCCCCTTTTCCTTGTTTCCCTTTGAATTTTTATTCGTACCATAGAGCCAGTTACAATTACCGGGATTTCTCTATGTTCTTGGCAAAAATACTTTAATAAAGTAATAATCGGCAGGCACTCCTGAACTTCATCAAAAATCAGCAGCGTCTTCTCATTGATTACTCTTCCTTTATCTAATGAAATATAGTTAATAACGTCATCAACGTTTGAATGTGTTTCACAAAATCTGACAATATCATCCTCAACGTTACAATCAATGTAAATATAGTTGTTCGGATAATACTCTTCGGCAAACAAATCTCTTATAAGGAATGTTTTGCCTGCCTGTCTCGCCCCCCAGACTACAAGTGGTTTACGGCGCCTGTTATTATTCCAATAAATGAGATCCTTAATGTATTTTCTATACATAGTTAAATCCTCCACAGCATAATTATACAATTAATTGCACCTTTTATGAACATCTTTATTAACATTAATTGCACTTTTTTCTCGTTTCCGGCATAAAAATGTGTCGATCACAGTTTATAATTCTATCTTTCAAAATATATTAATTGGCCGCCTAGCTTTTATCTGGACATTTATCCGGACAAATTGTCCAGATAAAAGAAGAAAAGAGACTGTACAATCAAGGTTTGCTGCAGGAGATCTGTTAAGCCTGCTTCCGAGTTGACTTCGAATAATCCAAATCATCTCGATTCGTGAAAGATTATTTTTTTCTCAAGTAATTCCATTTTTATCACCCACCTGAATTTTGCAAAAGCGGGTGATAAAGTAGGTGATAAATCGATATGCTGCCGCAATAAGAAAGCTGCTACCATTTTTGGTATCAAAATGGTAGCAGACACATGAAGTACATATAATACGTAGATATGAGTGAATATGGTATACAGCAGTTTATTTTATATACCACAGTTCACAAAAAGTCATTCCCACTCGACCGTTCCGGGAGGTTTTGAAGTGATATCATATACAACTCTGGATATTCCTGCGACCTCATTGATAATTCTGCTGCAGACAGTTTCCAGAACATCGAAAGGGATTCTGGAAAACTCCGCCGTCATGAAGTCATCTGTTGTCACGCTTCTTAAGGCAACCACGTATCCATAAGTACGCGCATCTCCCATGACTCCGACCGCTCTCACACCCGTTAAGACCGCAAAGTACTGGTTGGCAATATTTTCCAGTCCGTTCTTTTTGATTTCTTCCCGGAAGATCAGATCGGCGTCTTTCAGGATATCCAGTTTCTCTTGTGTGATTTCACCAATCACCCGGATTGCCAGTCCCGGTCCCGGGAACGGTTGACGGTCCACGAATTCTGCAGGGATTCCAAGTGTTCTTCCCACTTCCCGCACTTCATCCTTGAAAAGATCACGCAGCGGCTCGACCACACTTTCAAATAACATATCGTCCGGAAGGCCTCCGACATTGTGGTGACTCTTGATGACAGCGGATTCTTCCTTTCCGCTTTCCACCACATCCGGATAGATCGTCCCCTGTGCCAGTACATCCAGATTTCCGATCTTCCTAGCCTCTTCTTCAAAGACCCGGACGAATTCCTCACCGATAATCTTGCGTTTCTGTTCAGGCTCACTCACGCCGGACAGTTTATTCAGAAAACGCTTTTGTGCATTTACACGGATCAGATTCAACCGGAAGCGGTCTTTGAACGTTTTTTCTACAAGGTCACCCTCATTTTTGCGAAGCAGGCCGTGATCCACAAAGACGCAATGCAGGTTATGCCCGATGGCTTTATCCAATAGAACTGCCGCAACCGAGGAATCCACTCCTCCGGAAAGAGCTAACAACACCTTTTTGCCGGACAGTTCTTTTTTATACTTTTCAACTGTGCTTTCAATAAAGCTGTCCATGCGCCAGTCCTGCTTGCATCCGCAGATATTGATCACAAAGTTGTGCAGAATTTCTTTTCCGAATTGCGTATGGGTCACTTCCGGATGAAACTGAACACCGTAGATTCTGTTCTGTCTATCTTCCATGGCCGCACACGGACACTTCGGTGTTGTTGCGATAATGCGGAAGCCGTTTGGTACTTCGCTGATGTAGTCGTTGTGGCTCATCCAGCAGACGCTCTCTTTCGCGACGCCTTCAAACAGTTCGCTTTCCGTAACCGTTAAGTCCGTTCTGCCGTACTCACTGGAATTGTCCGCACTGCTTACTTTCCCGTTTTTCGTATAGGCGATCAACTGGTCGCCGTAACAGATTCCGAGCACCGGAATTTTGAGATTCAATACTTCCGCATCATAATGCGGAGAAGAAGGATCGTACACACTGTTGGGTCCTCCCGTAAAGATGATTCCCCTGTAGCCTTCCTTTTTGATATCGTCCACGCGGATGCGGTTATATGCCTTGATCTCCGCATAGACATGCTGCTCACGGACACGCCTCGCAATCAGCTGATTATACTGACCGCCAAAATCCAGCACCAGAATCTTATCCATAAACATACCCTCTCAATTTGTACCTAATTGTAACATTGATTCGGTGATTTTTCACTTTTTTTCTTAATCGACCCCAAATAATAGTTCCAGATAGGTCGGAATCGGCCAGAATTCCCTGCCGCAGATCTGTTCCAGTGCATCGGCATTGCTGCGAATCGCATCCATTCTTGGCAGAATCACATCATGAAATGCATCAGCTGCCTTCTGCATATCCGCAAAAGAGATCTCACTCAATTCCAAAGTCAGCTCATCGGATTCTTCTTTCAGATGATTCATGCAGGATACCGTTTTTTTCAGCAGGTCCTTGCTGTAGGTATTCTCACAAATCCCAAGCCGTCCTTCCGCTTCCACTGCCTCCAATAATCTCCTTTCAAAGTTTAAAGCTGCCGGCAGAATATCCTTCCGTATCATATCCAGCAGTGTTTTTACCTCAATATTCGCGGTTTTACAATACTTCTCCAGATAAATCTCATAGCGGGAGGCACATTCGGTACGATTAAGCACCTTATGATCTTCAAACAGCCGGACATTTTTCTCATCCATATAATGAGAGAGGGCTTCCGGAGTCGATGCGTAGTTGCTCAGCCCGCGCCTTTTTGCCTCTTTGATCCAGTTCTCTTCATAGCCGTTCTCATTGTAAATGATTCGTTTATGTTCTCTGATCGTGCGGCGCAATAGATTCTGCAGGCTCAGATTGAAGTCTTCCTTTCCTTCCAATTCATCCGCAAACCGTTTCAGAGATTCCGCCACCACCGTATTTAATACCGTATTCGGCGTGGCAATGGAGGCGCCGGATCCCGGCATGCGGAACTCAAACTTGTTTCCCGTAAACGCAAACGGGGACGTCCTGTTCCGATCCGTGTTGTCCTTCGGAAAATCCGGAAGCGTATGTACATTCAGGCGGAACGGTTCCGCTTTTCTTCCGTAGTAGACCCTGTCAGTTTCAATGCAGTTTAACACTTCACTCAGTGTTTCTCCCAAAAAGACGGAAACAATTGCTGGAGGAGCTTCACTGCCGCCCAGCCTGAAATCATTCTCGTATGAACTGATGGAAATACGGATCAGATCCTGATATTCATCCACCGCCTCTATCACGGCGCAGAGGAAAAGCAGAAACTGCGCATTCTCTGCCGGCGTTTCCCCCGGATCCAGGAGATTCACTCCGGTATCTGTCTTGATGGACCAGTTGTTATGTTTTCCGCTTCCGTTGACATGCGCAAAAGGTTTTTCGTGCAGCAGGCATTCCAGTCCGTGTTTCCGGGCTACTTTTTTCATGATTTCCATCATCAGATTATTCTGATCCGCAGAAACGTTTACCGTCAGGAAGTTATTTGCCAGTTCGTGCTGGGACGGAGCCACCTCATTGTGTTCTGTCTTGGCCTGGATTCCAAGTTTCCAGAGTTCTTCATTGAGATCCTGCATAAACTGTTTGACACGCAGTTTGATGGAGCCGTAATAATGGTCATTCATCTCCTGCCCCTTCGCGCACGGAGCCCCCAAAAGCGTTCTTCCGGTCAGTTTCAGATCTTCACGCCGGTCATAGTATTTCTTATCTACCAGGAAGTATTCCTGTTCCGCTCCCGCAGTGGCCTTTACATGATCAACCGTTTCATTGCCAAACAGACGCAATACCCGCATGGCCTGCATATTGAGTGCCTCCATGGAACGTAACAGCGGTGTCTTATGGTCCAGCACTTCCCCGCTATAGGAAACAAAGACGGTCGGGATATAGAGAATACTATCCTTGATAAAGGCATAGGAAGTCGGATCCCATGCGGTGTATCCTCTTGCCTCAAAAGTATCACGCAGTCCGCCAGAGGGAAAACTCGAGGCATCCGCCTCACCGCGAACCAGATTGGCAGGAGAAAACTCCAGCGTGATGGATCCTCCCCCAGCCGAGGAAACAAAGCTTTCGTGCTTTTCCGCGGTTGCTCCGCTGAGCGGATGGAACCAGTGTGTGAAATGCGTTGCCCCGTTTTCCACTGCCCAGTCCTTCATGGCATTCGCCACTTCTTCCGCAATTTCAGGGTTGAGTGTGGCACCTTTTTTAATGGTCTGATTCAGCTGACGATATGTTGATTTGGACAGCCGCTCCTTCATGACAGCATCATTAAATACTTTACTTCCGAATATCTCCGTTACTTTACTCATGAGTCTTCCCCTCCTCTTTTTTCCTGAGTGATGCAGCCACCAGACCGACAAACAGCGGATGCGGATGATTTGGCCGCGATTTGAATTCCGGATGGAACTGCACGCCGATATAGTAATCCAGCTCACTCAGTTCCACTGTTTCCACAATATAACCGTCAGGGCTCTTCCCCGATAATATCATCCCGTTTTCTTCCATAAGCTTCCGGTAGTCATTGTTAAACTCATAGCGGTGACGGTGACGCTCCGAAATCTCACGCGTTCCGTAGAGTTCTGCAATCTTTGTTTTTTCCTCTAATACACACGGATATGCCCCGAGACGCAGCGTTCCGCCTTTTATGGTCTCATCGCTTTGGTCCGGTAAAAAGTCGATTACTTTATCCTGTGATGAAGCATCGAATTCCCTGGAATTCGCATCTATTCTCTTACAGACATTGCGGGCAAACTCAATGACTGCCACCTGCATTCCCAGACAGATTCCCAGATATGGAATATGATTCTTCCGGCAATGGGATGCTGCGATGATCATGCCTTCCACGCCTCTATCACCAAATCCGCCAGGCACAAGAATGCCGTCGCATCCTTCCAGTTTTTCCTGCACATTTTCTTCCGTGATCTGCTCCGAATCGATCCAGCGGATATGCACTTTGAGCTGATTGGCCAGTCCGCCGTGCGTGAGCGCTTCATTCACGGACAGATAGGCATCATGCAGTTTGACATATTTGCCGACCATCCCGATCGTAACGGAATCTTTCGGATGTTTGGACTGTTCCACCATTTCCTTCCATTCCTTCAGACCCTCCTTTTTCCCTCTCAGTTTCAGCTTACGCATCACCACTTCTGAAAGGTGCTGTCGCTCCAGCATCAGAGGCACTTCATACAGATTTTTGATCGTTCTGTTTTCAATGACGCAGTCCCTTTGAATATTGCAGAAAAGGGCGATCTTATCAAAGAGATCCTTCTCCAATTTTCTGTGACAGCGCAAGACGATAATATCCGGCTTGATGCCGATGCCCTGCAGCTCCTTGACGGAATGCTGCGTCGGCTTGGATTTATGCTCCTTACTGCACTCCAGATACGGGACCAGTGTCACATGAATATAGAGTACATTCCCCTCTTTCTGCTCCAGACCAATCTGGCGGATTGCTTCCAGAAACGGCTGGGATTCCATATCCCCGACCGTGCCTCCGATCTCACAGATCAGAACATCCGGGTCTCCCTTTTTCGCAGCCGAATAAATGAATTCCTTGATCTCATCGGTGATATGCGGCACCACCTGCACCGTTTTCCCCAGATAGTTCCCTTTTCTCTCTTTCTGCAAAACATTCCAGTAAACCTTTCCCGTCGTCAGATTCGAGTAGCGGTTCAGATCTTCATTGATAAAGCGCTCGTAGTGTCCCAGATCCAGATCCGTCTCCGCACCGTCTTCCGTTACATAAACTTCCCCGTGCTGCAATGGTGACATGGTTCCGGGATCGATATTGATATAGGGATCCAGTTTCTGCGAGGCAATCTTAAAGCCCCTCTCTTTCAATAGCCTTCCGAGCGACGCGGCCGTAATCCCTTTTCCCAACCCGGATACCACACCTCCGGTCACAAAAATAAACTTACACATAGCCATACCTCCGAACAATAAAAAAAAACAACATCGCGCTGCGATGTTTTCCAATAGGGTTTTAAAAGCATCTTCCACAGATTTTCTTCTGTGGACTATCTCTCATACTCTTCTGGTACGGCCGTACACAAAATACATAATTATCATATCACTCCAAATCACAGGAAGCAAGATTATTTTCATTAATTTTCTGTAAATTATTTCACAAGTTCTCATTTCGGAACATGCAAAAAAACATGCAGGGAGTCACTCCCTGCATGTCGCAATGGATTATCTTACTGATAGTTCTTCGCAGCGCCTAAGGCAACTTCCATCATACGGGTGAAGGAGTTCTGTCTCTCTTCCGCCGTTGTGGCTTCATGGCTGACGATGGAGTCGCTGACCGTGACTAAACAGGCAGCGCGTTTGCCAAGGTTCTTGGCGTTTGTGAATAACGCAAAGCTTTCCATTTCGCAGACTCTGGCTTTGTATACTTCCGTTGCCAGCGTTCCGGCACGCTTGCTGTATTCGTCATTTCCGTAATAGAACTGGTCAGAGGAATGAATCACGCCTTCCTCCAGTTTATAGCCGAGTTCTTTTGCGGATTCTCTTAACTGTTCATTCAGTGTGGCATCCGGCAGGATCACTTTATCTTCCGTTCCGTCAAAGATTCTGGCGAAGCTGGATTCGGAATAGGCACCGCAGCCTAAGACCAGATCAAACAGTTTCAAATCCGGATCATATGCACCGGCGGAACCGATACGGATGATGGCTTCCACGCCGTAGAAGGCAAATAATTCATAGGAATAGATTCCGATGGACGGCATGCCCATGCCGCTTCCCATAACGGAAACACGGTTACCCTTATAATATCCGGTATATCCGTTCATTCCGCGGACATCATTGAACTGCACGGCATCTTCCAGGAATGTTTCGGCAACTTTTTTGGCGCGTAACGGATCTCCCGGCATTAAGACTAATTTGGCGATTTCGCCTGCGTTTGCTTTATTGTGAGGTGTGCTCATTATTTTTCCTCCTTACCCTCTAATATAACTGATAAATATCCTTCATGGTACGTACGACGGCATCATTGTCCAGATCCATCACCACCGTAACATGACGGTCTTCAAATTTATGGTCGGTATACAGGTCGCATACCGTTTTTCCCATGGTAATCGTACCCTGCGTTTCCACATATACCCCACAGTGATAGGCACTGAAGTATTCCGGATAGACAAGGTAGAAGATCGGACACGAATCGTGCAGATGAATCGAGCGGTGTCCATCTCTTATATTATATTCTCTCACATTCGCGGTGGATTCATCCAGCAGTTTCGCTGCAGGATTGTTATAAGCGGCAATTTCATCAATGTCCGTATAGCTTAAGCAGGCTTTTGTGGTGACGTCCAGTCCGCACATGACGATCGGTACTCCGCTTTTGAATACCGCTTCCGCAGCCTGCGGGTCAGTATAGATATTGAATTCAGCGCACGGCGTGATGTTTCCGCCGACAACCGCTCCGCCCATGATGAGAATCTGCTTCAGGTATTTCACAATGTCCGGATGACTTGCGATCGCTGTTGCGACATTGGTCAAAGGTCCCACGGCCACGAGTTCCATCTCACCGTTTAATTCCACGGCTTTCTCATACATGGCGTCATAGGCGCTTTTGGTTTCGATTGGTGCATTACTCTCAGGAATCTCCGCTCCGCCCAGTCCGTTGTTTCCATGGAAATATGCGGCGGGACGCAGTTCTTTCAGAAGCGGTTTCTCTGCTCCTCTGTATACCGGGATGTCCTCCCGCCTGGCAAGTGAGAGAACGTTGCGGGCATTGCGGAAGGTCTTTTCGAGTTCCACATTTCCGCAGACGGCACTGACGCCAACCACTTCGAGTTCTGCCAGCTTTACGGCCGTTAACAGGGCGATGGCATCATCGATGCCGGTATCGGTATCAATCCAGATCTTATGTTCACACATTTCAGATCACCCACCCTTCATATTTCGCACAGGCTTCCACCAGATACTCAACAAACTTTTCCCGGTCCAGATCCAGAACGACTCTGCAGTTCGGCTTTGCGGTGGAACTCTCACGGAAATCGGCTACCGTTGCACCGCGGCAGTACTGCCCCTGCGTCTCAATCTGTACGTAAGCATCCTGAATGGTGAAGATTTCCGGATGGATCAGTGACATCACCGCGCACGGATCGTGCAGGGTGGCACCTTTCCAGCCCAGCGAGGATACATGAATAAAGAAGAAATCAAACCATTCCGCTACAACCCTGGCGACAGGATTGTTCAGCTGACGGATCCTTTCCCAGTCTTCCGGATAGACCAGCGCCCGTTCGGTTACATCCAGTCCGCACATCTGAAGCGGTACTCCGCTGTTGAATTCGATCCAGGCGGCTTCCGGGTCATTCAGAATATTGAATTCCGCGCCGCACGTCCAGTTTCCGTTGCGTAAGCCTCCGCCCATGATGGAGATCAGTTCAATTTTCTCCTTCAGTTCCGGATGCGCCATAAGCAATGCCGCAACGTTCGTCTGCGTTCCCGTGGAGATGATTGTGACCTTCTCTTCGCTCTCCCGCAGAACCTTTGCCATCAGTTCCACGGAGCTCAGCTCACTCAGCGGATGATCCGGTTCCGGCAGAGCCGGTCCGTCCAGGCCGCTCACACCATGGAAATTCGCCGCCACTTCCAGTTTTCCCAATAGCGGCTTCTCTCTTCCCATCGCAAACGGAACGTCACTCAGATGCAGCAGAGCCGCAATCCTTCTTCCGTTATATGTCGTTTTTTCAATCGTCTGATTTCCGGCGACGGATACCATGGCTTTGATTTCCAGCTCATTGCTGGCCGCTGCCAGTACCCAGGCAATCGCATCATCATGCCCCGGATCTCCATCCAGAATCACCGGACGTCTCTTCTTATTGTCCATATGATAATCAACCCTTCTACTACCTATAAGTTTACCATATTCCCTAGATGCATGGCATCTTCTGCGTAGTAAAAAGGGATGATTTCTCATCCCTCAATTTATGATCTCTAAACCGTTTTCCCCAACTCAAAAGCCGCCTGCAGATATTCTTCCCTGACGCTTCCGTGCGCTCCGGCTTCATACCCGATCACGCTGCCTTTAAATGCGGATTCCGGAAAGCAGTATGCATACCCCTTAATGGCATCCACGGCATGATTGACGTATTCTCCCGGAACATCTTCACAGCTGAGAACCGCATAGAACTCTCTGTTTTTAAACGTCTGGTAACGGGCATAGGTCCGGTCCATAAACGTCTTCAGCTGAGAGGATACATTGTAGAAGTAGATCGGCGATGCCAGTACAACGACATCCGCCAGCATCATGGAATTCAGAAGATCCGTCATGTCATCCTTCTGCACACAGATCCCGCTGTTCTTCCTGCAGTAGTCACAGGCAAGGCAGTAATTGATCTTCTTGTTGGCAAGAAAGATCTTTTCCACCGTATTTCCGGCTTCCACGGCGCCTTTTTTAAACTGTTCTGCCATTAAGTCCGAATTGCCGCTGCGGCGCGGACTTGCGGAGATGATCAGTACTCTCTTATTCATAACTCTCCTAAAAGAAGGCACCCGAAGGTGCCTGTTTTCTTTCAATTAGTAGTTTTCAGCAACTCTTTCGAAGTAGGACTGTGGATGTGCGCAGACCGGGCAGATCTTCGGAGCTTCCTTGCCTGTTGCGATGTGACCGCAGTTGCGGCAGATCCATTTCTGATTTTCTTCCGCTTTGAAGACCGTTTCGCCTTCGATCTTCTTGATCAGTTCTCTGTATCTTTCTTCATGGTGTTTTTCAATGGCACCGACCATTTCAAAACGGGCAGCCAGAGCGAGGAAGCCTTCTTCTCTTGCTTCTCTTGCCATTCTGACATACATGTCTGTCCATTCACCGTTTTCACCGTTTGCGGCGTCATTCAGATTTTCGAGAGTGGACGGAACACCGTCGTCATGTAATGCCTTGAACCATAATTTGGCATGTTCTTTTTCGTTGTTTGCTGTTTCTTCAAAGATAGCGGCGATCTGTTCATAGCCTTCTTTCTTTGCTTTGGAAGCATAGTACGTATATTTATTACGTGCCTGGGATTCACCCGCAAAAGCTTCCATTAAGTTTTTTTCTGTTTTTGAACCTTTTAATTCCATATGATCCTCCTATGATAATAGAATTTAAACCTTAATTACAATATAACAATTTTCACCTGGTATGAAAAGGCGGATTTCCTGAATTCCTATTCAAAATCCGCGGCGAGTGCTCCAAGCACTTCACCGACCTTTTCATGAATGACGAGATCCGCCATCTCATCATATGGCGTAGCGGACAGATTGAGCAATACCAGATGCTTCCCGTTAAAGTAGCGGATGAAACCGCTGGCCGGATAGACGGAAAGCGAAGTACCGCAGACGATCAGACAGTCCGCTGCTTCAATAGCATCGATGGCATTGATGATCGTACGCTCATTCAGTGATTCCTCATACAGAACCACATCCGGTTTAATCACTCCTCCGCAGCTGCATTTCGGAATGCCCTCCGCTTTTTTGATGGCGTCCAGTCCATGGAACTTATGACATCTCACACAGTAGTTTCTGTGAATCGATCCGTGCAGCTCATAGACACGCTGACTGCCGGCTGCCTGATGCAGGCCGTCGATGTTCTGCGTCACAACCCCGAGCGACTTTCCCAGCTCTTCCATCTTTGCCATAAAGAGATGTGCCGCATTCGGTTTTGCGTCCTCATAGATCATCTTATCCCGGTAGAACCGGAAGAATTCCTCCGGATAGCGGAGAAAAAACGTGTGGGAGAGAATTGTTTCCGGCGGATAGTCATACTTCTGATTGTAGAGTCCGTCCACGCTTCTGAAATCCGGGATTCCGCTCTCCGTGGAAACTCCCGCTCCCGTAAAGAAGACGATTTTATTGCTTTCCTGAATGATTGTTCTTAATTGTTCCAGTTTTTCCATAATTTGATTATATCATTTTTACAGGCCGAAGAGATGTTCCACCAGTATTTTAAAGCCGATAAATATCAGAATGCATCCGCCCAGAATGCCTGCCTTGTCCTTCAGATAGGCTCCGCTCGCCTTACCGATAAACACACCGATCAGACAGATCAGAACCGTGAGAAGACCGCAATAGAGTGAGCCGATCCAGGCATTGCCTCCGCTTACCGCAAAAGAGATACCGACCGAGAGCGCATCAATGGAAGTCGCAATGGATAAAAGCAGAATCGTCCTGTAATCCAGTGCCGAGTCCAAATCTTCCGCTTCGCTCTTCGCCTCTTTGATCATGTTTCCGCCGATATAAAGCAAGAGCCCGAACGCGATCCAGTGGTCGATGGCTTCCACGTATTTCGCAAAATTGGTGATCAGCAGCCCGCCGAGAAGCGGCATCGCAAACTGAAAGAAGCCAAAGAAAAAAGGAAGCTGCAGCAGTTTCCATCTGGCAGTTTTCTCATTTGCCATGGTCTTGGCGATCGTAACGGTAAAGGCATCCATGGCGACGCTGATGCCGATCAGAATATAATCAAATGTATCCATACTTTCTTACACAAAGGAAAGACCCCGGAAACCCAGAGTCTTACTTAACATATCGAATTTTAACACAAAGAGCTACATCTCACAAGAGAGAGTGAGCATCTTCAGAATCAGGCAGACCATCTGCTCCATTTCCTCCACGACGACATATTCATGTCTGCCGTGCAGATTATGGGCTCCGGTACCGAGATTCGGGCAAAGGATTCCCTTCCATGTCAGCTGCGCTCCGTCCGTTCCGCCGCGGATGGCGACCGGCGTGCAGTTCATTCCGAGTTCCTTCATCGCATTTCTGACCAGATCCAGCGGTTCTTCATGTCCAATGAACTTCTCTTTCATATTGCGGTAGGAGTCCTTCAGTTCCACTTTGACCGTATTTGCCGGATACTTGCGGTTCATAAGCGTTTCAATATCGAGGAACAGCTGTTTCTTCTGCTGCAGTTTTTCATAATCATGATCACGGATGATGTAGTTCATCACGCATTTTTCCGGATCCCCCTGGATTTCAATCAGATGGCTGAAGCCTTCGTATCCGCTGGTGTATTCCGGCCTCTGATTCACCGGCAGATTCGCGTGGAATTCATAGGCCACATTGATCGGATTGATCATGGCATCCTTGGCACTGCCCGGATGGGTGGAAATTCCCGTTACCGTAACGCGGGCACTTGCGGCATTGAAATTCTCATACTCGATTTCGTTCGGCGTACTGCCATCCACCGTATAGGCAAAGTCACATTGAAAGACATCCAGATCGTACTTGTCCGCTCCTCTTCCGATTTCCTCATCTGGGTTAAAGCCGATCATGATCTTGCCGTGCGGTACTTCCGGATGCTGAATCAGATAATCCATCGCTTCCATGATGATGGCGATTCCCGCCTTGTCATCTCCGCCCAAGAGCGTTTTGCCGTCTGTTACGATCAGGGTTTTTCCCTTGTATCCCTTTAATTCCGGGAAACGTGATACTTCCGTTTTGAGTTCCTCATTCAGCTGAATGTCCTCTCCGTCATAGTTTTCAATCACACGCGGGCTGACATTCTTTCCGCTGGCGGCTTCCGCCGTATCCATATGTGCAATCAGACCGATCGTTGGTGCCGTTTCGCAGTTGCCTTCCAGTGAACCGTAGACATATCCGTTCTCATCCATAAAGGCATTCGAGATACCGGTTTTCTTCATTTCCTCCACCAGATGCTTCGCAAATACCAGCTGTTCCGGTGTGCTTGGCGTACTTTCACTTATCTCATGTGACGTTGTTTCATACTGAACGTAGTCAATTAATCTCTCTTTTACTTTCATTTTCGTTTCCTCTGCCCTTATTCTATCACAAATATTTTTTTTACATGGTATGATATATATAAGAAGAAGTAGTGATAATATGATTGACAAGAAGATTAATACCCTTTTAACTGTGTGCGAAACAGGCAATTATACCAAAGCCGCCCAGATACTCGATCTGACGCAGCCTGCGGTATCCCAGCAGATCAAACAGCTGGAAAACGAACTTCATGTCCGTCTTTTCAACCGTTCCGAAGGAGAGCTGAAACTGACCCGTGACGGGGAAGTGGTTCTGAAGTATGCGCGACGGATTCAGATGCTTTACGGAAACCTCCGTCAGGCTTTGAAAGATCAGAAGAACAAACTGGACCGTCTATCCATCGGTATCACGCATACTGTCGAATCAAGCCCGATCACCGAAGCTCTTGCGTCCTTCTCCACCCAGAAGGACGACCTCAGGATCACTCTGATCACTGACACTTTCGATAATCTTTACAACAAGCTGAAAACCTACGAAATCGATCTGGCAATCGTGGAAGGAAGAATCGGGAATCCGGATTACCGGAACGATCTATTGGATACGGACTCTCTGGTTCTCGCCGTCAGCAATCAGAATCCGCTTTCCAATAAGGACCACATCACCCTGAATGAGCTGGCAAAGCAGAAGCTGATTCTGCGTCTGCCTTCTTCCGGTACCCGGAATCTGTTTACCTCCTATCTGGAAACACAGAATCTCTCGCTGGATAACTTCAACGTGATTCTGGAAGTCGACAGCATCGCCACGATCAAGGACCTCGTGGAGCGTGACTTCGGTGTCACCGTCATTTCCAAGAGCGTTCTGAGCGAGGAGCTGCGTAAGAACAAGATTCAGGCCATTCCGATTGAGAACCTGTCGATTCTGCGTGAAACCAATGTGGTCTATCATCAGGATTTTGAACACCAGGAAATCATTCAGGAGTTCATCCGTCTTTACCGCAATTCCAAACATCCTCAGTAAGTCACGGATTTTTACCATATCAGAACAACAGAAAACCGATGCAATAACGCATCGGTCTTTTCATTTTCCCCTGATTCAGCAGGACATATCCTGCTTCTGTATCTGTTTTATTCCCCTTTTAAGAAGGAAAGAATCTCCTCTTTTCTGTCTTCCATATCCTGATATCCTCTCTGGTAGAGTTCTTCAAACTGCTGCTGAGTTCCGCCGAAACGCGTCACGCCGCAGTTGTCCGTGGGGAAAAGGTGCATCGCCTTATTCTCTGATACCAGCTCATCCACAATTCCCCTCTCATGATAGTAATAATCCGAACGATTCAGGACATGTTCGCAGAGTTTCGGATAATCTCCGTAAAAGTGTTTGATCATGCCGAGTTCCAGCTTGCTGGAAGGTTTGCGGACATAGTCTTTTGTCTTTGTCGTAATGATCAGATAGCGGTCACACTTCTGCTTTAGTGCCCTCTCAATCGGAATCATGGCAGTCAGGCCGCCGTCAAGATAGAAGTGTCCGTCAATTTCCACTTCCTTTCCAAAGATCGGAATCGTGGAAGCTCCCTTCAGATAATAGAGATGATCATCCAGTGTTTTCTGGTTCATCCAGACGGAATCCCCTTTTTTTAGATCATACACGCCGACTTCAGCCAGATTCTTTAAGGCATGAACCTTTTCCATATCCAGAGGATGCTTGGATGCCACGACTTTTTCAAACATCCGGTTATATCCGACCAACGTGCCTTCCCTCAAGAGTGCCGGCAGGCCGACCGTTCCCTTGCCCATGGCAATCTTTGTGCTGACTTCCTTTAATAATTCCCTGTTTTCCGTTAAAAAACAGAACAGGTACAGTCCGCAGATGGAGTTTCCCACTCCGTATTCAAAATGGATCTTCTGATCCATCAGCCATTCCAGTGCTCCGGCGGTATAGGCGCATCTGGCACCTCCGCCCTCCAAAACAAGTCCTAATTTCATATCAAATACCTTTTTTTAACTGAATCGTATCTACCAGATTCAGAGATAAACCTTCCAATATCTTCTTTACTTCCTTTAAGCGCGCCGTATCCGTCAGATTGGCAGTAGCGTGGGCATCATAACCGTAGATCACCTTGCAGGGATACTCCGCAATGATTTCCCAGAACGGACGGAACGGGTAGGAATACTGCAGGATTCCGTCGATATTCCGCTTTTCATACTTCAGTCCGCCCAGATTGATTTCCAGCGGAATGTCATATTTCAAGGAAGCTTCCGCAATCCTGCGGGCAAAGTTCTCACACGCCTTATTCCAGTGTTCTCTTCCCATCATAAAGTAGTCCGGATGTGCCAGCATGCTGAAAAGTCCTGACGCAAATCCTCCTTCAAGCTGTTCGTAGAGCTCTTCCAGATTTTCATCCGTACAGCCGAAGGCATAATCCTCTTCCAGACAGAGGCGGAAGTGCTGCCCCAGAATCATCATATCCACGCCCTTACGCATGTTTCTATAGTGCTCCAAATGATTGGGATAGTACTCCACTTCATATCCGCTCAGGATCTGAATCTGATCCTGATACTTCTTTCTGAGTGAGTTTACGGAGGCCAGATATCCATCCACCTCATCCAGCGTCATTCTGTCGTTAAACGGACAGGGATACTCGGTGTAATCAAATGGAAAATGATCCGTAAATGCCAGAATATCAAAATGAGCAGCGATGGCTGCCTGGACGTATGCTTCGTCTGCTTCCATGGTCGCATGGTGACAGCGATAGGTATGCGTGTGGTAATTTGCTTTCATCGTTACTCCCTGATTACAGTTTGATTTCATAGATGCATTTCCGCTTTTCATCCCGCTGATACAGCTCATGCCAGGAAGGCACCTCCACTGTTTCAAGATAATCCGCATTCAGATACTCAATCGTTTTCTTCGATGCGATATTATCCGGATTGCAGGTGATGATCAGATGGCGCATCTTCTGTTTCCGGGCAAAAGGCAACAGCAGCTTCACCGCTTTTGCCGCATAGTGATGCCCGCGGTATTCCTCGGCAATCCGGTAACCGATATGCCCGAGGTAGTACAGGAACTCATTCTCGCCGATTCTCAGATCCACATATCCGATTCTGCGCATGGCCGCATCATTCAGGTAAATATTAAAACAGTAGGTCTTTTCAATACCCACATCCGGCTCTCTGCCGTACTGCTGGGATAGGGAGATCGTGATTTCATCGTCGGAATAGGTGTGATGTCGGAAGAGATTTAACATATTTTTTGTTACCCTCTAAATTTTATTATACACCTGTTTACGTACATTCATAAAATCACGGCTCAAATTCCTCTTTTGACCATCAAAAAAACCCGGAAAACCGGGCAAATCAGTTTATTGATTGGTGAAATGAACGCCGCCGCTTTCTCTGGCCTTTTCATAGACTTCCATAACATGTACGGAATAATCCAGAAGTTCATAACATTTCTCATAATCTTTGGCTTCAAAGATATCGCGGAAATCCATCAGTTCGTATCCCATCGGGTTGAACGCCATGACACTCGCGAAATCCGAACGGCGATCCAGTCCTTCCGCTTTGGAGCCCTGCAGGGAGTAATGCGTTACGGAGCGGTCTTTCAGATTGGTGATGTCAAAGTCGGAAATCAGGCTGGACTGGGAATTGACCTTCAGGTAACCGAGATCCCCCTGGACAACGACATTGCATTCCGATGCCGAATCCTTGCAGCCGACAAGTTCGCATACAAAGTCATCATAACGTAAGATGAGTATTCCGCTGACATCGATTCCATTCTCCCACAGATTCGGGAAATAATGGACTTCCTTCGGGAAGCCGAAGAGACCGCAGACAAAATGCAGGTTGTAGATATTGATATCTCCCAGAGCACCGCCCGCAAAGGCCGGATCGAAGGCATTGGTGACGATTCCTGCTTTTAATCTGTCATAACGGGAGGAATACTGCGAGAAGTTTGCCTGAATCAGGCGGATTCTGCCGAGTTCCGGCAGTTTCTCCTTAATGAGGCGGAAATTCGGAAGATGGATCGGCATGATGGCTTCAAAGATGAATAAACCATTCTCTTTTGCGACATCGTATAAATGCTGAGCCTCTTTCTTCGTTGGAACAAACGGTTTTTCACAGATGACGTTCTTCCCGTGCTGCAACGCCATTAAGCTCTGCGGGTAATGCAGGCTGTTTGGAGATGCTACGTAGATGAAGTTGAGCTCTTCATCACTCATCATCTCTTCCAGACTGTCATAATACTTTTCCACATCATTTTTTTCCGCAAATTCCTTTGCGCGCTCGAGTGTTCTTGAATAGACAGCTTTGATTTCAACGCCTTCCGTTTGCTTAACTGCGCCGATAAAACCTTCGACGATAAATCCGGATCCGATGGTTCCAATTTTAATCATGTTACTACCTCATTTTCTAACAGTTTCATTGTAACACATCACGTAAAAAAAGGCCTCCATGTCTTCATGGAAGCCTGTCTGCGTGCTGAATTAGATTAATTCAATAAATGCCATCGTGGAAGCATCACCGCGTCTGTCTTCAGTTTTGATAACGCGAGTGTAACCACCGTTACGATCTTTGTACTTCGGTCCGAGTTCATCGAATAATTTCTGAACTGCAGTTTTGCCGTCAGCACATTTGACGTTTCTGACATAGGAAGCAGCCTGTCTGCGGGCAGCTAAGTCACCTTTTTTAGCTAAAGTGATTAAGCTGTCAACGACTGCCTGTGTTTCTTTTGCACGAGTATAAGTTGTATTGATTTTACCATACACGATCACGTCTGTTGCAAGATTTCTGAGCATTGCTTTACGTTGATCGGCGGTACGTCCTAATTTACGATTATTCATTGTATCCTCCTAAATATTAGTCAACAGATCTAAAACTCAGACCATGTTCCAAGATTTTATCCTTGACTTCTTTGAGCGATTTCTTGCCCAGATTTCTAACATGCATCATTTCATCTTCTGTCTTCTGTGTTAATTCTTCCACAGTCTGGATGCCTGCACGTTTTAAGCAGTTATAGGAACGGACGGAGAGATCGAGATCTTCGATCATCATGACCATACCCTTATTCACTGTTTCACCGTTGACATCCTTAATGACAGAGTTCATTTCCTTCACAGAATCCTGAACATTCTCGAGTAAGGAGAAGTGATCGATCAGGATTTTGCTGGCTAAAGAGATGGACATCTGCGGAGTGATTGTACCATCCGTCCAGATTTCCATTTCCAGACTGTCATAACGGGCATCCTGGCCAACACGGGTCTTTTCAATGTTGTATGCAACACGTTGTGCAGGGCTGTATAAGCTGTCCGTGTAGATCGTTCCGATCCCCTGGGAAGCTCCCTGATATAACGCCTTGTTTTCATCTGCGCTAACATAGCCGCGTCCTACGCGTGCCTTTAATTCCATATCTAAGACGCCACCTTGTTCCAATGTCGCGATAACAAGATCCTTATTCAGGATTTCGACATTAGTTGGACATTCGATATCACCGGCAGTGATAACTTTCGGTCCCTTAGCGTTGATACGAAGAGTATAAATTTCTTCATCACTGATTTTCATAACTAATTCCTTAATGTTCATGATGATCGTTGTAACGTCTTCAAGAACGCCTGGAATGGCTGTGAATTCGTGATATACGCCTTCGATTTTAATCGAATATACGGCAGCACCAGGTAAAGAGGAAAGCAAAACGCGTCTTAATGCATTTCCGAGAGTTGTGCCGAACCCTCTTTCCAAAGGTTCGATGACAAATTTGCCATAATTATCTGACTCAACGTATTCTTTTACTTTAAAATCAGCTCTTTCAAATTTTTGCATTAATCTTCCTCCCTTTTAAAATTAGTTACGTGGTTTCTTCGGCGGACGGCAGCCATTGTGAGGAATCGGAGTGACATCACTGATGGATGTGATCTCGAGACCGGCTGTCTGTAAGGAACGAACTGCAGCTTCACGTCCAGGACCCGGTCCTTTGACGTTGACATCGACAGTTCTCATACCGTGATCATATGCAGCTTTCGCGGCGGCTTCGCCAGCCATCTGTGCTGCGAACGGAGTGGATTTACGGGAGCCTTTGTAACCTAATGCTCCAGCGCTGGACCAGGAAATTGCATTTCCACCCTCGTCTGTGATGGTAACGATTGTATTATTAAAAGTGGAATGAATATGTGCTACACCTTTAGCAATATTCTTTTTTACTCTCTTTTTGCGAGTTACTTTTGCTTTTGCCATTATCTAATATACCTCCTTACCATTATTTCTTCTTATTCGCAACTGTACGACGTGGTCCTTTACGTGTACGGGCGTTTGTCTTACTTCTCTGGCCTCTGACCGGAAGTCCTTTTCTGTGACGGATGCCTCTGTAGCAACCGATTTCCATTAAACGTTTGATGTTTAATGTTTTTTCACGACGTAAGTCGCCTTCGACCTGAAGATGGTCAACAGCGTTACGTAATTTTGTTAAATCTTCTTCTGTTAAATCTTTTGCACGGATATCCGGGTTAACACCAGTGTCTGCGCAGAGTTTTTCTGCAGTGGATGCACCGATACCGTAAACATAAGTTAATGCGATGACAATTCTCTTGTTGTTTGGAATGTCTACACCTGCAATACGAGCCATACTGTTTCTTTACCTCCTAGTTACCCTGACGTTGTTTGTGTTTAGGATTTTCACAGATTACCATTACGCGTCCTTTACGCTTAATGACACGGCACTTATCGCACATAGGTTTGACTGATGGTCTTACTTTCATGTGTTCCCTCCTAGACTATTTGTGTCTGAATGTAATACGCCCACGTGTTAAATCATAAGGCGAAATCTCTACGGTCACACGATCCCCCGGTAAAATGCGGATGTAATTCATGCGGATTTTACCAGAAACGTGAGCCATTAATGTGTGTCCGTTGACAAGCTTCACCTTGAACATGGTGCTTGGCAGTACTTCTTCTACTACGCCTTCTACCTCGATGACATCTTGCTTTCCCATTCTCTATTCTCCTTGCTCTGTGTTAAGATTTCATACCCATCGGCTGTTACGACGATGGAGTGCTCATAATGAGCCGTTAACGACTTATCTTTGGAAATAACCGTCCAGCCGTCACTCATGACGCGGGTCTGCGGCTTCCCGGCATGAATCATAGGTTCAATTGCCAGGCACATCCCCTCTTTCAGGATGATTCCGTGTCCAGGTTCACCAAAGTTTGGAATTGACGGATCCTCGTGCATGTCGGTTCCAATCCCGTGTCCGGTGTAATCATACGGTACGGAATAACCGTGCTTGTATGCATATTCACCGATTGCATGAGAGATATCCGACAGATGAGCACCCGGCTTTACTTGGGCCAGTCCTACGTACAGGGCTTCATGCGTAACCTCCAGTAAACGGTGGGTACGCTCCGGAACATCGCCGACCACGAAGGTGTAGGCGTTGTCTCCGTTATAGCCCTTGTACATGGCTCCGGTGTCAATCGTGATAATATCACCAAATTTCAGCACTGTTTTCTTGTTAGGGATTCCATGAACCAGCACATGATTGATCGATGCGCAGATGGTTCCCGGGAATCCATCATAGCCTTTGAAGTTTGGTACCGCGCCATTGGCCCGGATGACTTCCTCTGCAATCTGATCGAGTTCCAGAGTACTGATTCCAGGCTTAATTGCGTTTCCCGCTGTCCAAAGGGCTAAATTTGAAATTCTTCCTGCTTCACGCATGAGTTCAATTTCATATTTAGACTTGATACTAATCATTCACTAACTTCTCCAATGCCTCTTTTACGTCGTTCCAGACCGCTTCTCTGCTCTGTCCGGCATCGACTTTTACCACAAGTCCCTTTTCCTCAAAGTAGGTAATGACCGGTGCTGTCAATCTGTCATACTCTGCCAGGCGAACCTGTAAGCTTTCGAGATTGTCGTCCGGTCTGTGGACGAGTGGACTGCCACATTTGTCGCAGATTCCTTTAACTGCACTTGGTTTACTTAATGTGTTGTAGATCTCGCCGCAGTTCTTGCAAATCTCACGGTTCACAATTCTCGGTGCCAGCTGATCAACCGAAATCGTTAAATCGATAACGATGTCGATCGGACGGTTGGTTTCCTTGGCGATTTCTTCAAATGCAGTAGCTTGTGCAAGAGTGCGTGGAAAGCCGTCTAACAGATAGCCTTCCGCGCAATCATCCTGCATAATTCTTTCTTTTGTCATATTAATTGTGATTTCATCCGGTACTAAGAGACCTTTCTCCATATAGGATTTTGCCTCGTTTCCCAGTGCTGTGTTGTTTTTAATTGCACTGCGGAACATATCGCCCGTACTGATATGAGCGACCTTGAACGTTTCAACGATGTTTTCAGATACTGTTCCCTTGCCAACACCGGCAGGACCCATAATTAATATGTTCATTCTTTTACTTCCCCGCGAATCCTTTATAATTCTTCTGAGTTAATTTGCCGACGAGATCCTTCATTGTCTCTAAGGCAACGCCGACTACGATAATGATACCCGTACCGCCTAAGCTGACGCTGTCCGGTAACGGAGTACACATGACAAGCAGATATGGTAATAAGGCGATGAATGTTAACGCTACAGCGCCGATGCATGTGATCCGGTTCAGAATTGTTCTGACATAGTTCACTGTATCGTTGCCCGGACGGACGCCCGGAATGTAGCTGCCGTTCTTGCTTAAGTTTTCACCGATCTTTTCCGGATCCACTTCAAGATCCGTATAGAAGAATGTGAATAAGATAATCAGAATGGCATAAATAATCAAGCCCCACCACTTACTTGTATCGAAGATGGTGCTGAATGCTCTGGAGAAAGCATTAGCCGGGAAGAAACTCATAATGGTCTTTGGACCGGTCATGATTGCCTGAGCGAAGATAACCGGCATGACACTCGCGCTGTTTATCTTTAAAGGTAAGAACGTCATGTCATTACGACCACGCGACACGGAACTGTTGGAGTACTGAATCGGGATACGTCTTGTAGCCTGGCTCATGAAGATGACGCCGATGACTAACAGTAAGTAAGCCAGTAAGTACAGTACGAAGACTAAAGTTCCGCCAGCCGCACTTTTTTCCGTCAAATCTTTGAAAACCGTACGGAACTGGTATGGTAAACCAGCTACGATACCGGCAAAGATAATCATGGATGTACCGTTTCCGATACCATGCATAGAGATCCGGTCACCCAGCCAGCAGAGGAACATGGTTCCAGCTGTCAGGATCGTGGCAATATACAGATAGTTTGCAACACCGCCGTTGATCACGATGCCATAGCTTACGTCGTAGGCATAGATCATAGTGAATGCCTGAACGAAACCCATGACGACCGCCAGATAACGGGTGATCTTGTCTAACTGCAGTCTGCCCTGCTGACCGCTCTTTGCTAAATCCGACAGATATGGAATGATATCCATCGATAATAATTGAATAATGATACTAGCAGTAATGTATGGTCCGACACCTAATGCGAACACAGAGAAGCTCTGAAGGGAGCCGCCGCCTAACAGATTCATCATGTTGATGAGAGAGTTATTGCTGACGCTCGCCATCAGTTTCACTGCATCGATTCTCGGAGCCGGGATGCCACAGCCTAAGCGATAGATCAACAGCATGGCTAAAGTGAATAGAATTCTGTTTCTAATCTCTTTATTCTTAAACAAGCTGATATAGGTCTTAATCACTTTAGATCACCTCTGCTTTGCCACCTGCTGCTTCAATCGCTTCTAATGCTTTTTTGGAGAATTTGCTGGCCTTAACAGTTAAAGCCTTCTCTAATGTACCATTTCCCAATACTCTGATACCATCAAGCTGTTTCTTGACTAAACCGCACTCTTTTAAGAGTTCCGGAGTAACTTCCGTACCTGTTTCAAAAACGTTTAATGCTTCAACATTAATGATAGCATACTCTTTACGTGTGAAGTTTGTGAAACCTCTCTTCGGTAATCTACGCCATAACGGGTTCTGGCCGCCTTCGAAACCGATTGCAACACCGCCGCCGCTTCTGGCATTCTGACCTTTGTGTCCCTTACCGGCAGTCTTGCCGTTTCCGGAACCCTGGCCACGTCCGATTCTCTTACTTACATGACGTGCACCAACTTCATATTGTAACTCATTTAATTTCATTTTGCACGCCTCCTAGTAACGAACTTCTTCCGGTTTCAGGTCTCTTAAGTTGGAAACCTGTCTTAACGTCTTCATGTTCTTTAATCCATCGAATGTTGCGCGAACAACATTGATCGGAGTACGGGAGCCTAAGCATTTGCTTAAGACATCGCCGACACCGGCTAATTCCATGACAGCACGGACCGGGCCGCCGGCGATAACGCCAGTACCTTCCGTAGCCGGACGGAGAACAACTTCACCTGCGCCGTATCTTCCAACGACTTCATGCGGGATCGTTGTGTCAACTAATGGAACACGAATCAGATTGTGTTTTGCATCCTCAGTTGCTTTTTTGATTGCATCCGGGACTTCGTTGGCTTTACCGGTACCGAAACCGACTCTGCCTTTTTTATCGCCGATAACAACTAAGGCGCTGAAACGCATTCTGCGTCCACCTTTAACAACCTTAGTAACGCGGTTGATCTGAACTACACGTTCTTCGAATTCTTTTTCAGCGTTTCTATTATCGAATTTTCTTGGTTTTCTTTCCATAATTTCTGCACCCTCCTAGAATTCTAATCCGGCTTCTCTTGCTGCATCAGCTAAAGCCTGGACACGTCCGTGATAGATGTAACCGCCACGGTCGAACACTACTTTGTTGATATTCTTTGCTAAAGCTCTCTTAGCAATTTCTGCACCGACTGCTTTCGCTGCTTCGATATTTCCACCGTTTTCCAGTTTCATATCAACGCTGCTTGCTGCAACCAGTGTTGTTCCGTTAACATCATCAATAACCTGAGTATGGATGTTCTTATTGGAACGGAAGACACATAAACGTGGGCATTCCGGAGTTCCACTGACTTTAGTACGAACACGTTTGTGACGACGAATTCTTTCTTCGTTTTTATTAGTTTTCTTAACCATTCAATTACTCTCCTTTCATGCCTATTTGCTAGCCGTCTTGCCTTCTTTACGACGGATATGCTCATCTTTGTACTTGATACCTTTGCCCTTGTACGGTTCCGGTTTTCTGACAGCTCTGATATTGGCAGCTAATTCGCCAACTCTCTGCTTATCGATACCTTCAACCTTGATCTGGTTTGGTTTCGGTACAGTGACCGTTAAGCCCTCTTCGATGTCGAATGTGATAGGGTGGGAATAACCGACGCTCAGAACAAGCTGAGAGCCTTTCATTTCCGCTTTGTAACCGATACCGACGATCTCGAGTTCTTTCGCGAATCCTTCATGTACACCGACAACCATGTTGTGCAGTAAAGCACGAGTGGTTCCGTGTAACTGTTTTGTGTGTTTTGCTTCGTTCGGACGGGAAACCTTTACAGTGCCGTCTTCACATTTGATATCCATTGCTGGATTAAACTGACGAGTCAGGGTTCCCTTCGGGCCTTTGACTGTCACTTCATTCCCGTCGTTAATGGTGATTTCAACACCTGCAGGAATGGTAATCGTTTTATTACCGATACGAGACATTGTTCAATTCCTTCCTACCAGACGTAAGCGATAACTTCGCCGCCGACCTGATTTTCTCTAGCCTGTTTATCTGTCATGATACCTTTGCTTGTGGAAAGAATCGCAATGCCGAGTCCGTTTAAGACTCTCGGAATGGAATCAACTTTCGCATAAACACGTAAACCAGGCTTGGAAATACGTTTGATACCACTGATAACCTTTTCGTTATGTCTACCATATTTTAATGTGATAGTCATAGTTTTCTTTAAGTCACCGTCGACTGCGAAGTCAGCGATGTAGCCCTCTTCCTTCAGGATACGGGCAATTTCTAATTTTTCCTTGTTTACCGGTACTTCGACAACTTCGTGCTTCGCCTGCAGAGCATTACGAATTCTTGTCAGCATATCAGCAATTGGATCTGTAATTGTCATAATTGAAGTACCCCTTTCTACCAGCTTGCCTTCTTAACGCCAGGTAACTGTCCTTTGTAAGCCAGTTCTCTGAAGCAGATACGGCAGAGTTTATATTTGCTTAATACGGAATGAGGACGTCCGCAACGTTCACAGCGAGTATATTCTCTGACTTTAAATTTCTGTGGACGAGCGCATCTGATTTTCTGAGATGTCTTTGCCATGTTTCTGTCCTCCTACTTTCTTTCAAAAGGCATGCCTAATTTTCTTAATAATGCACGGCCTTCATCATCTGTCTGTGCAGTGGTAACAACAACAATGTCCATACCACATGTTTTGTTAACCTTATCAAAGTTGATTTCCGGGAAGATCAACTGTTCTCTGATTCCCAGTGTGTAGTTGCCTCTGCCGTCAAATGCAGTTGCGGAAACACCATGGAAGTCTCTGACTCTCGGTAAAGAGATGCTGACTAACTTGTCAAGGAATTCATACATACGTTCACCACGTAATGTAACCTTGCAGCCAATGTTCATACCTTCACGTAACTTGAAGTTCGCGATGGACTTACGAGCCTTGGTGATAACCGGTTTCTGACCGGCGATCTGAGTTAATTCGGCAACGGCTTCTTCCAGAGCCTTCGGATCCTGAATAGCTTCACCTACACCCATATTGATAACGATTTTATCTACTTTCGGTACCTGCATGACTGTCGTGTAACCGAATTCTTCCGTTAACGCAGGTACGATTTCTTTTAAATATTTTTCCTTAAGGCGATTCATTCAGTACCCCCTACTTAATCACAGTGCCTGTTTTCTTATAGACACGTGTTTTCTTTCCTTTAACATCTTTGTATCCGATCTTGCTGGCTTTCTTCGCTTTGGAATCATAAGCCATGACGTTGGACACATGAATTGGCATTTCCTGTTCGATGATTCCGCCATCCGGATTTGCCTGAGTCGGTTTCAGAGCTTTCTTGCGAACGTTGACACCTTCGACAACAACCTGATCCTTCTCCGGTAAAACCTTTGTGACTTCACCGACTGTTCCCTTATCAGCGCCGCTGATAACGATAACTTTATCTCCTTTTTTAATCTTCATAAGTCAGCCTCCTATAATACTTCAGGTGCTAAAGACACGATTTTCATGAAGTCTTTATCACGCAGTTCACGGGCTACTGGCCCAAAGATACGAGTTCCTCTCGGTGTTTTATCATCCTTGATTAAGACAACTGCGTTGTCATCGAATTTGATATAAGAACCGTTTTCACGTCTGATACCATAAACGCTGCGGACGATAACGCCCTTGACGACGTCACCCTTTTTCACAGCACCACCCGGAGTTGCAGATTTGACTGTGCAAACAACGATGTCGCCGATGTTGGAGTAATGGCGATGCGCGCCGCCTAAGCAGCGGATGACCAGAACTTCTTTCGCACCGCTGTTGTCAGCGACACGGCATCTAGTTTCATTATGAATCATTCTACTTACCTCCTAGATGATGACAGCTTTTTCGACGACTCTGATTAAGCGGAAGCGTTTCGTTGCGGATAACGGACGGGTTTCCATGATCTCAACGATATCGCCTGTCTGCGCTTCATTGTTTTCGTCATGAGCTGCAAATCGTTTTGAATATTTAACACGTTTGTCATAAAGAGAATGGCGTTTGGAAGTGTTAACTTCAACAATAATTGTTTTGTCCGGTTTATCGCTTACGACTGTACCGCGATAGACTCTACGAGTATTTCTTTCCATAGCTTACCTCCTTAATCCTTCTGAGAGAGTTCTCTCTCAGTCATAACTGTCTTGATACGGGCAATTGTCTTTTTGATTTCTTTCATACGTGCGGAGTTTGTTAACTGACCAGTTGCCTGCTGGAAGCGTAACTGGAATAATTCCTGTTTCAGAGAATCGATTTCCTTTAATAACTCTTCGTTATTCTTTTCACGGATTTCATTGATTTTCATGATTAGTCCTCCTCACCTTTCTTAACAAAGCGTGTCTTGACGCATAATTTGTGGCTGGCGAGACGTAACGCTTCACGCGCGACTTCTTCACTGACGCCACCGACTTCGAACATGACACGTCCTGCCTTGACGACTGCTACCCAGCTGTCCGGAGCACCTTTACCGGAACCCATACGTACTTCGAGAGGTTTCTTGGTTTTTGCCATGTGCGGGAAGATTTTGATCCAAACCTGACCGCCACGTTTCATATAACGAGTCATGGCAACACGGGCTGCTTCAATCTGACGGCTGGAAACGTATCCGCCTTCTTCTGCCTGTAAACCGTATTCGCCGAAAGCGATCTTACGGCCGGCTTTTGTTTTTCCTTCGTAGCTGACTCTGTGAGGACGACGGTATTTTGTTCTGTTAGGCATTAACATAATTAGTTTCCTCCTTCCTCAGCTGTTGCTTTTGCAGCAGCCTGTTCAGCGTTGTTATTGTTGTTCTGACGACGGTTGTCTCTTCTCGGACGGCGTCTGTCATCACGACGGTTGAACTTCGGAGCTTCCGGTTCCGTGACCATCTTGCCCGGCATAACTTCACCGCGGCAGACCCAGACCTTGATTCCCAGTTTACCGTACTGTGTCATTGCTTCACAGATTGCGAAATCAATGTCACTTCTTAATGTGTGCAGCGGAGTAGTTCCTTCGGAATAACCTTCGCTACGTGCGATATCGGCACCGCCTAAACGGCCGGATACCTTTGTTTTGATGCCCTTGGCACCGGAACGCATCGTCTTCTGAATGGCTTTCTTCTGAGCAGTACGGAAACTTGCTCTTGCTTCCAGCTGTTCAGCAATGCTTCTGGCAACCAGATTTGCATCTAAGTCAGGGTTCGCGATCTCGACGACTTTAATGTAGACGCTCTTGCCCGGAACCATGGCTTCGAGTTTCTTCTTTAATAATTCAACGGCTTCGCCATTTGTACCGATGATGACACCTGGACGGGCTGTACGTAAGATAATATCTAAACGGTTTTTGCTGCGTTCGATTTCGATTCTGCTGACATAAGCAGCTTTTAATTCCTTGAATAAGAATTTACGAATCTTATCATCTTCGTTTACTAATGTGCCGTAGTCATTTTCAGCATACCAACGGGATTCCCAATCACGGATGACACCGATACGCATGCCTACTGGATTAACCTTATGACCCATACTTTACCTCCTAGCGTTCATCAACCACGACTGTGATGTGGCTGGTACGTTTATTAATCGGATGCGCACTGCCTTTTGCAGCGGCTTTGTAACGTTTTAATGTTACACCTTCGTTTGCATAACATGCTTTAACGAATAACTTTGTTTCATCTAACTGATGATTGTTCACTGCGTTGCTGACTGCGGATTTGAGAACCTTGCCGGCAACTTCTGCAGCGTAGTTCGGTTTGAACTTTAAGATTGCGGCTGCTTCTTCAACGCCCTTGCCTCTGATTAAGTCCAGGACTAAGCGAGCCTTGCGTGCAGGTACGCGGACTGTCTTTGCTGTTGCTTTTACTTCCATACTGTCCTCCTACCCTCTCTTATCGTCGGATCCGTGTCCGCCGAACTTTCTTGTCGGAACAAATTCACCTAACTTGTGACCGACCATGTCTTCCGTAACATATACCGGGACATGTTCCTTGCCATTGTAGACTGCAAATGTGTGTTCAACGAACTGAGGGAAAATAGTTGAACGACGAGACCATGTCTTAATGACTTCTTTTTTACCACTCTTGTTGATTTCTTCGACTTTTTTGAATAAGTACGCATCACAGAATGGACCTTTTTTCAAACTTCTTGCCATCTTAATTTCCTTCCTTTCGTTTATTTACCATTTCTACGTCTTACGATGTATTTGTTGGATTTGTTCTTTTTCTTACGGGTCTTGACGCCCATAGCTTTCTTGCCCCATGGAGTCATCGGAGACTTACGGCCGATCGGGCTTCTGCCTTCACCACCACCATGCGGGTGATCTACCGGGTTCATAACGGAACCACGTACTGTCGGACGGATGCCCATCCAACGGGTTCTGCCGGCTTTACCGATGTTAACCAGGCTGTAGTCTTCATTTCCGACTTCACCGATGGTTGCACGGCAGTTCTTTAAGATCTTACGGACTTCGCCGCTTGCGAGCTTAACTGTAACATATCTGTCTTCAATACCGAGGATCTGAGCGGAGACGCCTGCGCTTCTTGCGAGCTGGCCGCCTTTGCCAGGTTTCAGTTCCACGTTGTGGATAACTGTACCTTCCGGCATGTTGCCCATTTCCAGGCAGTTACCGACGATGATGTCAGCGTGTTCGCCGGAGACGATTGTCTGTCCGACTTTGATGCCCTTCGGAGCTAAGATATATCTCTTTTCACCGTCTGCATAAACGACTAATGCGATGTTTGCGGAACGGTTCGGATCGTATTCGATGGTTGTAACTGTGGCCGGGATACCATCTTTATCCCTCTTGAAGTCGATAATACGGTACTGACGTTTATGTCCACCGCCCTGATGACGTGTCGTGATACGTCCCGTGTTGTTACGGCCTGCATGACTCTTCAGCGGGGCCAGTAAGGAACGTTCCGGTGTGCTGGCTGTTAATTCATCGTTTGCCAGTGTTGTCATCCCGCGGCGACCGTTTGTGGTTGGTTTGTATTTTTTAATCGCCATGGATTAATTCCTCCTTACGCATTTTTTCCGGGAATAGCGTGATTCTCCCGATATTTGCTGTTCAATCCTTAATTAGATTGAGAAGACATCAATTGTGTCTCCGTTTGCCAGTTTGACGTAGGCTTTTCTGACTGCATTCGTCTTGCCTTCGTATCTGCCCATTCTCTTTTTCTTCGGGGCAACATTGACAATATTTACTTTTTCAACCTTGACGTTGAAGACCTTTTCAACGGCAATCTTGACTTCCGTCTTATTAGCCTTTGGAGCGACTTCGAAGACGACTGTATTGTTCTTTTCGTTTGCGTTCACTGTCTTTTCAGTGACGATCGGACGAACGATGACATCATAGTTATTCATTATGCCCATACCTCCCCGGCTAATTTCGCAGCTTCTTCCGTGAACACAACTGCATCGGCATTGACCAGATCGTATGTATTCAGTTCATCCACTGTGAGGAATAATGCATTAGGAATGTTACGCATTGCTAAGAAAGCATTGTCCCAGTCTTCTTCAACCGTAGCGACGAAGATGGTTTTGCGATCCAGTCCTAAAGCTTTCATGACTTTCACAAATTCTTTTGTCTTAGCTTCCATATTGTAGTTTTCGACAACTTTCAGTGTGGAAGATAATACATGCTGTGATAAAGCGCTTCTTAGAGCTAAACGGCGGACTTTACGGTTTAACTTGTAACCGTAACTTCTCGGATGTGGTCCGAAGGCAATTCCGCCACCGCGCATCTGAACTTCACGGGAGCTACCCTGACGTGCACGGCCTGTGCCTTTCTGACGGAACGGTTTCTTACCGCCACCGCTGACTTCGCCGCGGGTCTTCGTGTCATGAGTTCCCTGACGACGGCTTGCCTGCTGCATGACTACTGCATCGAACAGAGCCTGTTTGTGCGGTTCGATACCGAACACTTCATCGGAAAGTACGATGTCACGTAATTCTTCACCTTTCAGGTTTAATACTTTCACTGTTGGCATCTGTTACTCCTCCTTACCGGCAGTGTAATCAACCAGTTCAACCGGCTGTTTCGCTGCTCTGTTTTTCTTTGTTGACTTAACGACGACGTAGCCTCTCTTTGGTCCCGGTACGTTGCCCTTAATTAACATGTAGTTGTTTTCAACATCAACCTTGACGATTTCCAGACCCTGATTGGTAACTGTTAAGTGACCTTCATGACCTGCCATGACGCGCCCTTTGTTGATGATGCCGTTGTTACGGCCGATCGTTGCCAGGGAACCGACAGCTCTGCGGACTAAGGAAGCACCGTGAGTTCTCGGCTGTAAAGCCTGATTGTTTCTGTAGACAGCACCCATGTAGCCTTTGCCCTTGGATGTACCCGTCACGTCAACGATTTCGCCAGCCTGGAATAAATCAGCTTTCACTTCGTTTCCGACTTCGAAGTTGAACATTTCATTGCCGCGGATTTCCTTAACGAATCTCTTTGCAGCAGTGTTCGCCTTTTTAGCATGTCCGACTTCCGCTTTCGTGGAATTCTTTTCTTTGACATCTTCGATGCCTAACTGGATTGCTTCGTAACCGTCTGTTTCAACAGTTTTCTTCTGAAGTACGACGTTTGGAACGACTTCAATGACTGTAACCGGAATCTGGACACCGTCTTTTGTGAAGACCTGCGTCATGCCGGCTTTTCTACCTAAGATACCCTTCATTGTTCGTCCTCCTAAAGCTTGATCTCGATATCGACACCGCTCGGTAATTCCAGTCTGCTTAATGCATCGATGGTTTCACTTGTCGGACCGACGATTTCAATTAAACGTTTGTGAGTTCTGACTTCAAACTGTTCACGAGAATCCTTGTATTTGTGTACCGCTCTTAAGATTGTAACTACTTCTCTGTCCGTTGGAAGTGGTACAGGTCCAACGACTTTCTTTGCACCGTGTTCTTTGACGCTTGCAACGATCTTTTCCGCTGCTGTGTCAAGGGAACGATGTTCGTACGCTTTTAATTTAATACGTACACTGTTCTTTGCCATGAATATCCTCCTTCTATTTCTCTGTTGACTCATGGTCAACCCGCTCCATGCGAATTCCCTGACTTCTCACCAATCATGGCGACGTCATGACAACGCCCTTCAGTGTGTCAGCAACCTCGCACTTCAATGCGGTCGCTTCAGTATTATAACAAATGCCCTCGTCTTGTGCAACACTTTTTTTCAAAAGTTTTCACAAGTCAAGGGCATTTCCATTGAACAAATTATAATAGCATGCCCACCCGCTTCTGTCTACTGTTTTTACATCTTTTTTCCTGTCAGTTCCTTATTATATATAGGCAAAAAAACCGGCATTTCTGCCGGTCTCTATCTTTTCGTTATTCTGCCTTACTGATTTATACAATTGTCACGATCAGCTGACGGTACTGTTTCAAACGGTAATACCCCTCCGCCTCAGCGCAGAAGATCACATGAATCACATCCTGCGGTTTTGCCGAAAGCGGAATCTGAAGGCAGACTTCCTGCGGATTCACCATAATTTCAACTTCTTTTGAGCAGCTGCTACCCGCTTCCGCATAGATCCGTCCGCTGAAGGATACCGCACGGTGATCTCTGGAATTGATCACAGGATGAAGGGTGAGTGTTTCCCCTGCCCTTGCCGTAAGGTCATAGCCTTCTATGATCTGCAGCTCAGGCTTGTGCTCCGCATCCTCATATCTGTTACGCACCGTCCAGTCGATTCTGGCCGCAAAGTCATGCTGGATATCCGCGACATAGCGCCACATGGAATCCGTTTTGACCTCTTTTCCGTCATAGCCCGTAAATGCGTCTTCTTCCGCTTTCCAGAGATTCAAGACTTCCCCTTTGGAATTTGTTTCCTCAAAAGAGCGTGAATATCTTCCGGAGAATCCTCCATAGGAAAAATCATCCGTTGTCCGAAGTCCCCAGTCCAGAATACCGAAGAAGGTCGGTGAATCCCCTTCCGAGATGAAATCATACGGGTGAATGTCCGTGATACCGGCCATTCTGGCACCGAACCATTCCGTAGAGATGTTTGGATTTGTGCCGAACTGCGAGCGCTCTTCTTCCCCGGTGTAGTAATGCCCGTCCATCCATGTGCAGTAATTCTTCATGATGGCGCTTTTCCCGTTTACGATTTCCGCTTTCATAAAGTCCGCCTTCATCGTGTCCTTGCTTTCGCTTTCCGGCATCAGATACCAGACATAGGAATAGCTGTGCGGCTGAACGGCAATGACGGTTTGAAGAGTTGGCCACTCTTCCGCAATATAATCGCGGTAGGAAGTGTCCTGCTCTCCGCAGGCAAGAATCACGACTTTTTCCGAAACCGCCTTTTTTATTTCCGGCCAGTCCGGACGGCCTTTGCATTCTTCTTCCACATCCATCAGTGCCCGGGCGATGGTATTCATACCGCCCCAGGCCTGCACATACAGTTTTCTTTCATCCTGATCGAGCATCCTCTCTTTGATCAGCAGGGATCCTTCCGTTGAGACACTGACATCGGATACGGCATCCACATTTCCGATTTTGGTAACGGAGCGCAGGTATTCCGCGCTCGGATAGCGCTGATCATGGACAGAGAGATTCGGATAATCCAGTTCATAGGCATCCAGCACTTCCTGCATCCACTCAGTTCCCGTCCAGCGGAACGGCGTCTCAAACGATGTGCCCTTGGTGGAATAATCCTTTCCCGGAATCATCTTCAGACCTTTTCTTCCGCGCCAGTGAAAGCGGGAAGAAGTCTGCACAATGCCCTGCAGTTCCACTTCGTTGGTATAAAACAGGAAGTGTTTCAGTGAGTTCTGATCATCCACTTCCGCATCCTGTGTAATGATAGTCCGGATCATACTTCTTTCCTCCAAAATGATTTCTGAGATTCAAATCTCTACTATCAGTGTACCCGAATTTCTTCCTTCCGTCTTCAGTGATGTGCACATTCACGGAAAATGATGTTCAAGTTGATTTTCCCATGAAAAAGAGCCTGCGCATGATATGTCATGCAACAGGCTCTTCTGTTTGATTTGTTTGTCAGTCTTCCACTTCGATCTGCTTGATATTGCACTCATTTCCCTGAATCAGATAGGTATGTTCGCTTCCGCAGTGCGGACAGATTTTCGCATACTTCACCGTTTCATAAGTGTTCTTGCAGTCTTCGCAAAAGGTGATCGCCGGAATGGTTTCAATCTCCATTTCGCACTCCTCTAAGACCGGATTTTTCACTTTGAAGTAATCCCAGCAGTCCGTAAAGTAATCCAGAAGGATCCCGCTGACTTCCCCGATTTCCAGAGTGACTTTGGCAATCTTCTCAATTCCGTGTTCCTTTGCGACTTCATCCAGCGTTTTGGCGACGTGGGTGACGATGCCTAACTCATGCATTCTTGTCTTTTTTCTTGAAGAGGATCTTCAGTTCTCTCTGAGCTGCATATTTGCCGATCGGTCCGAATTTATCTTCGCAGCGGACCATGTTGGATGCATCCGGCAGATCTCTCTCTAAATGGATCGCATCGAATTCGCATCTTGTCGTGCATAAGCCGCAGCCGATGCAGCGGTTCAGATCGACAACGCTCAGTCCGCAGCCCAGACAGCGGTTGGCTTCCGCCTTGACCTGCGCTTCCGTTAACGGGAGACGGACATCCGCAAATGTCTTGCGCGGATCCAGTGCCTTGGAGCCCGGAACCTGACGCTTGGAAGTGTCATAGGTATCCAGAACGATGCTGTCCTTATCGAGGGACTTGAAGCCTCTGAGGTCTCTGGCGATGAGCAGCGACTGTCCTTTATGGACATAGCGGTGCATGCTTTCGGCACCCTGTCTGCCGGCTGCGATCGCATCGATGGCGAAACGCGGACCCGTATAGACGTCACCGCCGACGAAGATATCCTTCTGGCTTGTCTGGTATGTGATTTCATCCGCCATAACCGTACCGTTGCGGTTCAGCTTGACGTTTTCGCCCTTTAACAGATCGCCCCAGACGATGCTCTGACCGATGGAGAGCAGAACGTTTGTGCAATCGATTGTGATCGTTTCGTTTTCATCATATTCCGGAGCGAAGCGGTGGTTTTCATCGTAAACCTTCGTGCATTTCTTGAAGACGATTCCTTTGACCTTGCCGTTTTCAGTGAGAACTTCCTTCGGGCCCCAGCCGTTCTTGACCGTGACGCCTTCCGCCTTGGCATCGAGGACTTCATCGTCCGCTGCCGGCATTTCGTTTTCACCTTCCAGGCATAACATCGTGACCTTGCCTTCCGTCATGCGCAGTGCCGTTCTGGCGACGTCAACCGCGACGTTACCGCCACCGACGACAACCACATCACCCGTGAAGCGTTCCTGTTTGTTTAAGTTGACCTGACGCAGGAAATCCACACCGGTCATGACGCCTTTGGCATCTTCGCCCGGGACACCGGCAAGTCTGCCGCCCTGGGCACCGATGGCGAGATAGAATGCCTTGTAGCCTTCTTCTCTCAGTTTCTGAATCGTCGTGTCTTTACCGATCTCGCAGCCGAGGACGAATTCCACGCCCATCTGTTCGAGAACTTCGATTTCCGCACGGATAACATCCTTTTCCAGGCGGAAATTCGGGATGCCGTTTGTCAGCATGCCGCCCGCGACCTTTTCCTTTTCAAAGACCGTGACGTCATATCCGCGTTTTCTTAAATAGAAAGCGCAGCTTAAGCCGGCAGGACCCGCACCGATGACAGCCATCTTGTAGTCTTTGCCCCACATCTTGCCTTCATCGTTTTCGCACAGCGGAATGTATCTGTCTTTCGCATTCAGATCAAGGGATGCGATATATTTCTTGATTTCGTCGATTGCCAGCGGCGCATCGATTGTGCCTCTCGTACAGGCATCTTCACATCTGCGGTTGCAGATGGCACCGCAGACTGCCGGGAACGGGTTATCCTGCTTGATCAGTTTCAAGGCATCGAGATAACGTCCCTCTTTTGCCATTTTGATATAGCCCTGAATCGCCAGATGTGCCGGGCAGGCTGTCTTACACGGAGCCGTACCTGTTTCATAGACGTGCAGTTTGGCATCTTCTCTGTAATTCGGATTCCAGTTGTCTTCCGTCCACTTCGTTTCATCCGGTAACAGGGTTGTCGGATACTGGATGAAGCCGTTCTTCGTGCAGAGCTTCTGGCCTAACTTGGCAGCTCCGACCGGGCAGACTTCCACGCACTTGCCGCAGGCGACGCACTTGGATTTGTCCACGTGAGCGCGGTAGGCACTGCGGGACATGTTCGGTGTATTGTAGAGCTGGCTGGTACGCAGAGCGTTACAGACACCCGGAGCGCAGTTGCAGATGGCAACGATCTTCTCTTCGCCGTCGATATTGGTGATCTGATGAACGAAGCCGTGACGTTCGGCACGGTTTAAGATTTCCAGCACTTCGTCATAGGAGATGTAGCGGCCCATGTTGCGGTTGACGCAGTATTCTGCCATGTCACCGACACCGATACAGAATTCACCGTTGATCTCGCCGCTTCCCTCTCCGCGTAGTGACTGCTGCTTACGGCAGGTACACTGACCGACGGAGTATTTGTCATATTTATTCAGCCAGTGGGTGATGTGTTCCACACTTGCCGACTGATTTTCATGCTCAATGGCCTTTTCCACCGGAATGACATGCATACCGACACCGGCTCCTCCGAGCGGAATCATCGGTGTGACATTTTCCAGAGGCATCTGGGTCATCAGGTTGAAGAATGTCGCCAGCTGCGGATACTGATCCGTCAGTTCGTCATTCATCATCATGAATTCCGCGCTTCCCGGAACGAAGATCGGAACATTGTACTGCAGTTCCTTTTCCGGATTTTCGCGGTTGCTCTCAAGAACACCCACCCATAAGAGATGATCCACCATCTTCTTGGTCTCATCCAGGGTCATGTTGTTGCGTACGGCAATCTCTTCCATCTTGTAAGGAACTCTGGTCTTCTTAAAGGATAAAAGGAACTTTGCCTCTTCCTTTGTCAGAACCGTATCCAGCATCCAGTATTCCGGATCGGATGTCTTCAGGGTACGCGTGAACTTCTGCAGATAACGGTCCGTGATCATGGTGCCGAGTTTCAGGATCAGTTTTTCCTTTTCCTTGTCTGCCGCAACATAATTCGGATCCGGTTTGTAATCCCAACTGTTGGTCATGCGTTTTGTTACTTTTGCCATGGTTTTCCTCTTTCTTATTTCTTCCAGTTTTCAGTTTCGTTTCTGAGCCAGCTGATCCACGCTTCCATGCCTTCCCCCGTCTTTGCGGAAAGCGGGAAGATCTCTATGGCCGGATTCAGATATCTGACCCGTTCGATGCATTTTTCCATATCGAAACTGAAATACGGAAGCGCATCTGTCTTGCTGATGATTAAAGCATCGCTCTCCTTGAACATCAGAGGATACTTGAGCGGTTTGTCATCCCCCTCCGGTACGGAGAGGATCATGACTTTCTTCACGGCTCCGGTATCATATTCTGCCGGACAGATCAGATTCCCGATGTTTTCCAGAAAAGCGATATCCACGCCTTCCAGTTCCATCTCACTGAGTCCGGTCTTTGTCATCATCGCATCCATGTGGCACATTCCGTCGGTATGTACCTGGATGGCTTTGGCGCCGAGGGCTTCAATACGCAGTGCATCGACATCGGACTCAATGTCCGCCTCCATGACGGCGATCTGATATTCCTTCGGCATCATCTGTATGGTTTTCGAGAGCAGCGTCGTCTTGCCGCTGCCGGCGGAACTCATCAGGTTGACAAGGAAGATTCCCTTCTCTTTGAGTTCCTTTCTTAATTCTTCCGCATCCCTGTCATTGGACTTGGTTACGGACTGATGCAGCTCAATTACCTTCATGATGCATCTCCTTTTCAATGGCTTCCTTCAGCCATCTGATCCATGCCTCAAATCCTTCTCCCGTAAGGGAAGAAAGCGGGTAGACAGGCATATCCGGATTGAGTTTTGCCACGCGCTCTCTGCAGGCATCAAAGTCGAAGTCGAAGATTTCCGCCACGTCGATCTTGTTGATCAGCATGCAGTCGCTGACACGGAACATCAGCGGGTACTTCAGCGGCTTGTCGTCTCCTTCCGGAACGGAAAGGATCATGACCTTCTTATTGGCACCGACATCAAATTCCGCAGGGCAGACCAGATTGCCGACGTTTTCCAGAAAGACGACATCCAGATCATCCACACCGAAGGCTTTTAGCCCTCTTAAGGTCATATCGGCATCCATGTGGCAGCTTCCGCCGGTATGCAGCTGGATGACTTTCGCCCCTGCCTTCTGCACCGTTTCCGCATCCACATAGGAATCCATATCCGCTTCCATGACGCCGATGCGGTATTCCCCCTTCAATGCCTCGATTGTTCTTACGAGCGTTGTGGTCTTGCCGCTTCCCGGAGAAGCCATCAGATTCACTAGGAATACATTCTTTTCTTTCAGGAATGCCCGTACTCTTTCGGCTTCCTGATCATTGTCTTTTAATATATTTACCTTTGTTTCGATGATATCAAAACTCATATTGTTCTCCATAGTTTCCTGATTTTATTTTACTGTAAACAGCCGTCCGGATTCAATATCTCTGTTAATAATTTCACAAGAAGAAACCGCGGATCAAAATAAAAAGACAGCAATCCCCGCATTTCTGCGGGGAATTACTGCTAGAAGGATTTATGACAAAACAAGCTGCACTTGTCTAATGCTTTTTCACCTTGCGGTAGATCAGGTAGCCTCCGGATAACACAAGGACATACGGTGCCGCAAAAATCACGGCTCTGAGCAGGAATTCTCCCACATTCAGCAACATGTTGGCACTGTCCGCAAACGCGTCTCTCACTACGCTTGTAAAGCTTCTGGTTTCAATCTCCTGATGTAATAACGGCTGGATTGTGATATATACCGTCGAATAGCTCACTTCATCCTCGTAGTCCTTCTGGATGCTCTTGAGCGATTCGATCTGATAGATCGTATCCGAAACGTAGCTTTCCAATGTCAGAAGATCGCTGATGTCCTTCGCCTCTTCCATTAAGGTATAGAGACGTTCGAGTTTGTTTTCATACAGGGAGATTCTGAGTTCATTGTCATGATACTGCTGGGCGATGTTGGTGCTGCTTTCCGAGAAGGATTCGGTTGTTCCGAACTCCTTTAGATAAGCAATGAAATCCTCGTACTGCGCACTCGGGATCCTCGCCTGGATGGTGTAGGTCTTTTCTTTCTGCGAGCGAAGATAGGCGTCAGACGCATCGATTCTCCCTCTCAGGGAATAGATCTTCTGCCGGATATTTTCGTACACTTCCTGGTTTTTCTCCACCGTAAAGGTGATATCGGCATGCTTGATCAGCATCTCCCCGCTCTCTTCGGCACTCAGATTTTTGGTCTCATAGCTTTCCTGCATCATACCGGAGTCTGCCGCATAGGCTTCCTTGCTTTCCTGAGGAACGGCATAGAAGTTCACCTCATCCATTGCCGCATAGTTTTTTGCGCCGCGGCCGGAATTGAAAAAGGTCAAAAGGTTGATACCCAAAGATATCACAAGCAGTGCACACAGCGCTCCCGTCAGAATCCTGCGCTTCATAAAATTCACCTGTCTTTCTCTGACTTTATTATATAGAAGGAGAAAGACAAAGCCGCTCTCCGGCGGATAAGTTGCCTGAATCCGCCAACAAGATGCAGGAAAAACCGCTTGGAAAAAAATTATAAAAACATGTTGTCAAAACAAAAGTCATGTGTTAAGATAATAAAGCGCAAGCGATGGTATGGGGAAGTACTCAAGAGGCCGAAGAGGAGCCCCTGCTAAGGGTTTAGGTCGGGAAACCGGCGCGAGGGTTCAAATCCCTCCTTTCCCGCCATTTCAAAAAAGCAAAGATTTCTTGGTCCTGTAGTGTAGCGGTTTATCACGCCTCCCTGTCACGGAGGAGATCGCGAGTTCGATTCTCGTCAGGACCGCCATTCGCAGGTGTAGTTCAATGGTAGAACGCGACCTTGCCAAGGTCGACACGGGGGTCCGATTCC
>JAZQFH010000034.1:0-27201 GCA_045539425.1 Erysipelotrichaceae bacterium | reverse complement strand
ATCCTGACGGACAGCTGTATATATGAAACACAAATCCACAGTACAGTTTAAGCATAACAGTTTGGCCTACTGTTTGCCTAATAAAATATCTTGGGCCAGAAAGGAGAATGCATATATTTCTAGCCTAAATATATGATACGTGGTTATATGAATCTGGAAATACAGTATAGAGAAGTAAAAGAAGCAATCTCATCACTTGATTTGGGCAGCATCTGGCCTGGTTTCAAACCTTTGAAATTTGCCTTGTACGATGATGAAAATTGCTTCTTCGACGGGCACTATATTGAGAAGACCGATGTTTTCTGCGCGAACACGTCCATCGTCTATGAAGGGGAGCAGATCGCAATATGGATGGTTCAGCAGGAAATGGACAATTCCGTATTGACTTCAAAGATCGTGCATGAAATGTTCCATGGTTATCAAAGTATTATGGGATGGAACTGTTGGCCGAATGAGCTTGAAGCCTTGTACAACTATAAATATGATACTGAGAACCTGAGTCTTAAACTGCGTGAAAATGAGCTGCTTCTTGCTTTATCGGATCGCTTTGACGCGTCCACCTTGAAGGAATTACTAGCCCTCAGAAAGCTGAGAAGCATGAAATACCCTTATGAGTTTTCCTATGAAAGCAAGGTGGAGGAGATCGAGGGAACTGCAAACTATGTAGAATGGCAGGTTTTGAAGCAGCTTGATGAAATCAGGGCAAACGCATTGATCGAGCAGATGCGTGCGGTGATGACAAAACCGGATTACCTGTTTCCAATCAGGATCTCCAGCTACTTTACCGGCGCGCTCATGATAAACGCGCTATGTGGCGCAGGGGTCTATCGCTTCGAGGTCGCCGACCGTCCGACAATTCTTTCTGTCATAAAGGATATCGAGCCTTCCAACGGTCTTTTCCCCGAAAAAGAAACCATCCTCGGTAGCGTAACGAGCGCAGTAGAGACGTTCCATCTGGAGACCGATTCCATCATTCGATCCGCACTTGAGAAGAACCTCGTCGTTCTAAACGGTCCGTTTGAGCTTACGGGCGTGAATGTCTATAGTGCAAGATACCTGCGCGGCTTCATCACGTCGACCTATTTTGTAATGTACCGCGACGGGAAAGAGGACAAGATGCTTCAAGGCAACTTCGTGATAAAAATGCAGGATGAAAAGATTATCGCCGCCGTGTATCGGTGGAAGTGACAAATTCCAGCTCGTCGCTGACGAATAACTTGTAACAATCTCCCTTCTTACATAGCCATTAAGGCAATGTGGAAAGGAGTTTAACATGAGCTTTTCTCTTATCCGATTACATACCACAGGATGATACCGGTGATACTGCCCAATGCGGTATAATATTCCTATAGACGTGTACTATGGACAGCAAATATTAACTCGGAAGGAAAGTCCTTCTGACTGGAGGTTTCTATACGGTACGCTTCAACAATGGCGGCGGTGTCAAAGTAAGAGAGTACAGGATCTACCCTCCTTGGGAAGAAGCAGTGATTCTCAATATGAAACGACAGAATATATGAGGGCTGAGAAATGACTGAGAATGAATTTCGTGTGAAATATAGCCAATTAATACAATATTACCAATATATTGAAATGCGATTAAAATACATTTGTGCCGAACTAATGGCTGATGAAGAAAAGACCTGGTTTGATAATCTAGATAATTTAGCGACAGATCCATTTGGATTGTTGATTGGGAAGATTAAGTCACTCCAGGCTGAGAAACAAATCGAGGTATTATCTGAAGATATTATTAATGATTTAAAGAAATTGAAACAAACACGAAACTATTGGGTACATCAGAGTTTTGGCGGCAACAATCCTATTATTTTTCGAAAAGGCGAAGTAAAAAATCAAGGGTATGCTGATAAGCTTAAAAAAGATCTATTTGACGTTATTGAATGGGATGAAAAACTAACAGAACTATTACGCAAACATAAAACAACAGTTTAACAGCAATAAGTTTATTCTCCTTTCTTACATACCTATAGGGCAATGTGGAAAGGAGTTTTTATTTATGCTGATTTGAGATGTAATCAATAAAACTGTAGAATTCTACGGATTTTTATAATACACGATCGCTGAAGACATATAATGGGGAACCAAAAAAGCCTTCCGGGTGAATTCCGACCATGAAAGAAAGAGAGTAAGCAGCATATCACTTTCCTAGATTCGGTATAATAACCGTACATTATATATACTAATAACTCGATGTATAATGTGTTTATAATGAAAGATGATATATTTCAATCATTCATAAAGGTATGGCCTAAAAAAGATTACTCTGCACCGGTACAAATGATTATAAAAGTATGCAGAGCTGAGTTAAAAAAACAAAAAACGGGATTTGGAGTTTTGGAGAAAATAAAATGCGGAAATGCGTACGAACAATCGCAGGGTTTCTTACTGTTATGATTCTTATTATTATGCTGTCAGCATGTTATGCAGGCAAAGAGAATAAAGAGTTTGGCACTGACAAAGAAAACCTGGCGACACAGACAGAATCAGATGAAACAATGCTGTCTGATCTGCCATCATACAGTTATACCTGGCGGATGGCAGAACACCTCGATGATTCATCTTATCATGAATACATGCATGGTGACGGTCAGCTGTTTCAGAAACTTATGTCTTTTTCCGAAAAGCTGCGATCTTCGCAAGAGCTTACGTTTGCACCATACGCAAATAATTTGGTTGAACTGCTCAATCTTACGGTTCCGGACCAATGTAAAGTGAATTACGGAACAGATTTTATCGAAGAGTCTGATTATGAAATCGATGGTGAGCCTGCGACAGCAGCAGAAGCCCTGCAGGTTACAGAAAGCTTACTTGATCTTTTTCCTTTGCAGGTCGCTGAAGGCCGTGGATTCGCCGACTATGATTATGCCTATCTGGGCAAAGGAAGGATTCCTGTAATACTCGGAGCAGCATACAAAGAAACGTTTTCAATTGGAGATACATTTGAAGGATATTACATTATTGAGCGTTTCACCTTTGAAGTAATAGGTTTTGCGGAAGCAGGAAGTGCTTTTTACAGCAGCGCTGTTGGCAGGCCAGACCCATACGACCGATATATCATCATGCCATTTGCTTCCGTCCAGGAAGATTCTGAAATGGGCAGAATCATATTGCTGCAGAAAATCTGCGGGTTGATCACGGATGAAAACGGAAGGGATCATGCCCTGAAGCAGGTAAATGAATGGCTTGTTGAAACAGGTCTGAAAGATTGGATTGACCAGATCAGCATTATGGACGACAGCTTAAGGACGATTATCCAATATCATTTGTATTAGCCTCCGCATGCTGACCATAGTCGATGATTCCGGATGTCTATCATTCAAATTCCGGTATGTCGTTGACTCATAACTCATAACAAACTCCTTTCTTACATAGCCATAAGGCCATGTGGAAAGGAGATTTTTTATGTCTATGGAAAGTGTTTCGGCCAACATCCGGTATTTTCATAACTTCTGCATCCGTAAGCTCGCGTATCCAAAAGAAAACAAAAAGGATGTCTTCTGTTGTTATTTCAGGAAGGCATCCTTATTATCTATTTGCTGATCAGTTCTCTGACCAGATCCGGCTTGTTGGTGATGATGCCGTCCACCTGCATCTTCTGACACATCAGGACATATTCCGGTTCATTGACCGTCCAGACGTTGATGGCCAATCCCAGTTCCTTTGCTTTACGCATCTCTTCGACAAACTGAAGGTTGTAAAGGGCCGGGTGAATGGCGTTCATTTCATGTTTTCTGGCATATTCCGCAATACCGATCGGTCCGTCCTCGTAAAGGAAGGCTACTTTGGCATCCGGCTTTAAGGCGTGCAGCTTTTTCATGGAATAATGATTGAAGGAAGAATAGATGACTCTATCTTCCATGCCGAATTCCGCTGTCAGAGCCAGAATCTTTTCCTCAATGGAAGGATAGAAGAAAATGCCGGTTTTCAGCTCAATGTTGATGATGAGATCTGTCGGTTTGATCAGCTCAAACACTTCCCGCATGGTGGGAATTGCAGCAAATTCATATTCCGGATGTGTCTGGTTGTAATTATAACTTTTCAGTTCCTTTAATGTAAGATTTTTGACAAAACCGTGACCGTTGGAAGTGCGGTCGATGGTTTCGTCATGAATGACGACGATCTCTCCGTCTTTCGACAGCTGAATGTCCAGTTCAACGCCGTCCGCTTTCATCTCAATGGCTTTCTGAAATGATATTAATGTGTTTTCCGGCGCGTAGGCAGAGGCCCCGCGGTGTCCGTATACTCGAATGTTCATTCTGGTTACCTCGCAGATTCATTGTAGCAAATCTTCATGGATTTGTATCCGTGAATTACAGTTGTTGCCATGATCTTATTCATTCTTCTGTATCGTGTTTCTGTTTTCCTCAACCATCTGTTCCATCCTGCTCAGAAAGAATTCCGAAAGAGGAGAAAGAACGGAGTTGTTCCTCCAGATCAGATGCATTTCTTCATAGACCGCCGGTTTCAGGGGGATGGAATTGAGATCCGGAAACACTCCGGTATTGGCCAGCTTTTCATACGCCAGACAGCAGCCGATTCATTTCCCGTACGGCAGCGTTGGTATTGTAGCCGATATTGTAATAAGCTTTGATATTGAGCTGGGACAGATCGCTTTCGGTATTGATTTGAATGCTTCCACGGGACCGTCCCTTCTGGGATATGACAAGGTACCGGGATTATGCCACGAAGACGGCAAGACCTATACCTGGCAGTAAACCAAATCAGTTTTACGTCATTCAGGCGGGACAGAAGTTCCGCTTTTTTCTTTGCGTACAAGGTGCAAGGAACGGTCTGTCCGTTGCGGTATAATATTGGAAAGAGGGTATCCGGCGGAAAATCAGATTTCTTTTATGAGACACGGTGTGTCCCAATACGGAAAAAGGGCATTTGCTCATTTTGTGTCCTGTTTTCCAAAGGAAGAAAGAGGTATGCTGAGACCGTAAAGGAGGTCACGAAATTATGGATATGATCAAAACAGGAAGATTCCTTCAGGATCTTCGCAAGGAAAAAGGAATGACGCAGGAGCAGCTTGCGGAACAGCTGGGAACAGCCCGCAGAACCGTTTCCCGCTGGGAAACCGGAAACAACATGCCTGATCTGGATATCCTGATGGAACTGGCAGATCTGTACTCTGTTGACCTCCGTGAAATTCTGAGCGGAGAAAGGAAAAATGAGCATATGAATGAAGAACTGAAAGAAACCGTATTACAGGTCGCGGATTACAGCAATGAGGAGAAAGCCAGACTGTTAAACAGAATGCACTGGCTGTTTCTGGCGGGACTGCTGGGATTTTCCGCATACCTTATCATCTTGCTTTTGGGACTGGAATCAACATCACCTTATGAAGCCATCGGCAGTTTCGGACTTGGCGCGGCATTCGGCACGCTGGTGATCGGCATCATCTTTACCGGAAGACATGCCGCAAGAATCCGGGAGTTCAAATTGCGTTTACTGGAAAGAGTGAAGGAGGGCAAAGAATGAATCTTATGATCCGTATCGGGCTGATTCTCTCGGCTGCCACGATTGCCGTCGACCATCTGCTTTACAGGCTGCCGGACATGGTCGCAATCCTGCTCTTTACAGCCGGCTGGATCCTGATGATTGCCGGGATGATTCAAAGGCGGAAGGAACCCTGATTCCATCCATGCGGCTGTGCTGCCATATTTCTATCGACACAATGAACAAAGACCCGTAAACTTCCGTTCACGGGTCTTTCTTTTCCATTGTCAGTATTGAATTCTCTTTGGTTTCCCGGCCTTTCGATATGTTTCTCTGGCTTTGGCAATTTGCCGGATATGCGTGCATGTGGTTGTGCAGCATCCCCCGACGGCATCCGCGCCGGCTGTCATGTAAGAAAGCGCATAGGCAGCGAAATCCATTCCTTTCGATTCGGTTGTCCATGTTTTGGTAACAGGATCGTAGATTTCGCCGCTATTGGGATAAACACCAATCGGCAGATCCGTTCCCTTTTTCAGCTCCGTGATCAGAGAGACGATATATTCCGGCTTGGTGCAGTTGATCCCGATCATCCTAAGATGCGGATGGTTTTTGGATAATACTTCCGCGCATTCTTTGACGGAATCATGAGCACAGGTGTGCGTGCCGTTCCGGCAGGTAAAGCTGATCCAGTAATCGGTTTGTAACTCTTCGGCAATCTCCGCCGCAACAAGGGCTTCCTTCAGGGCCGGCTGAGTCTCGATCAACAGAAGATCGGCTCCGGCATTATGAAGCAGTTCCATCCGGCGGTAGTGGAAGTCATACAGTAAGTCATGATCCATGGAGTATTTTCCGGTATACTCAGAGCCGTCTGCCAGATAGGCGCCATACGGTCCGACGCCTCCAAGACACAGCGGATACATTCTGCCGCTTGTCTCTCCTTCTTCCTTCCACCACTGATCTCTTGCTTCTTTCAGAAGTGTTACTGAGCGCGTAATCAGCGCTTCGGCTTCTTCCTTGCTGCATCCGGCTTTCATCAGGCCCGGAATTGTTGCCTGGTAGCTGCAGGTGATTCCGCAGTCGGCACCGGCTTTGAAATAATCGTAGTGAACCTGACGCACCAGTTCCGGCTGATTTTTCAGAACGGAAGCGGTCCAGAGGGAATTGTTCAGATTGGCACCGAGAGCTTCCAGTGCGGTAGACATGGATCCGTCAATTACCATGACGGTTTCTTTCCGGAGTATTTCATAGAGACTTGCATGCATTGTTCTGCCTCCCTCTTTATTTATCATTATAGAGGATACCGTGCACTTTTTGCGGAAATGCGCATAGGAAAAGGCCAGCCGTTTATCGGCTGACCTGTCATTCTCTTTTATGTGAGTTCCCTGAAGTTCAGCTTCCTTACCTTACGGAAGACGAAGAAGTTGATGATGAAGGAGAAGAGGCATTCCAGCAGAGCCGCAATTGCCCATCCTTTTACGTCAAATCCACGTATGAACATCGTATCGGTATGCTCGAACATCTGTACGATCCTGGTACCGAAGAAAAATCCCAGAACCAGCGCCAGCGCTACACCGATGATTGTTGTCAGAATGGTTTCCTTTGCCAGATAGTTGATTGTCTGGGAGATGGAGAAACCGTTGATGCGCATGACGATCAATTCCTTTTTCTTCCGGTTCAGGAAGATGTTGGAGAGGTTGGTCAGGATCATGAAGGACATCAGCACCGCCATGGCCGTCATGATGACAACCATGAGGTCATAGAGACCGATTGTCGAATTTAGTCTTGCCATATAGCTGTCTGCGCGCTCAATGGAGATGCTGTCCGAAAGGGCAGAGATCTGTTTGGCGATGCTGTCATAATCCGCACCGTTGAGCTTCACATAGTAACAGTTGTTTTCCAGTTCTTCATCGAAGAGCTTTTCGTATGCCTTATTGGAGACGATGACGCATCTGCCCTGGTAGTTTGTGAAGACACCCTTGACAGGTATTTCATGGGGCAGGAGGTCTTTGTTGTAAATACTCATGGTCTCGTCCTGTTTGAGACCGTATACTTCACTCAGACGGATCTGAATCAGTGCTCCGTCCTCCGGTAAATCAAGAACCTTTCCGCTCTTATAATCCCGGATTGAGATGTAGTCGTGCAATTTGGCGGCGTCACCTGCGATGATGTAGAGACCGTTTGTCGTCTTGCCGGTATCGTACAGGTGCATTCTGTAATAGGCGTTGAGGTATTCCGTATGATTTCTGTTCAGGATATCTTCCACCTTACGGATCTCATCATCGGTAATCTCATCGTTGTATTCCACGCGGAAGTCATAGATCATGACATCTTTCTTCTGCTTGACCATCATGCCGTAGAAGGAATCTCTCAGCTGGAATCCCACTCCTACAACAAAGCAGCTCAGGGCAACGATCAGTACCGTGATCAGTACGCGTTCCTTTTCGTTGATGATGTTGCGCAGAATCAGACGGGAGTAGAGCGACTTGCCGGAGCGTCCGGAAGTCTCTTTCCGTTTCATCTTGCGGTCTCTCGAAGAGATCGTATCGCCCTTCATTAAGAGGGCTGCCGGGCTCTTCAGAAGGTCCGTGCATGCAACGAAGGTTGCCAGAGCGGAAAGTGCCAGGATAAAGAGAGCAGTCAGAAGAATCGTCAGCGGTTCATGAATGACCGGAAGGTCTCCGACCATATACATATGCTGATTCATCATGCTCTGTAGTACGAGGCGGGTGAGGAAATAACTGATGATCACGCCGCTGATGCAGCCGACAATGGCTGCGGAGAGGCCGAACAGCAGATACTTGTTGAAGATCTCACGGTTATAGAAACCGAAGGCCTTGGTGGTACCGACGCTGCTCTTTTCCTCTTCCACGATCATCGCAATCGTGGAGAAGCAGACCAGGCTGATGACTAACAGGAACAGTGCGCCGAAAGTCATGCTTGCGGCACGGATGCCGGCAATGGTGCCGTTGACATCCAGGTTGGACAGGTTGGTTGCTCTGTCCTGCAGAAGCCAGACATATCTCTGAGAGAGGATGTCCTCTCTGGCTTTTCTGATTTCTTCTTCCGCTTCCTTGCGGGTATTTGCCAGTTCGTTTCTGACTTCATCCAGCTGCCGCTGGGCTTCTTCCTTTTTCTCGTTCAGTTCTCTTCTTGAGATGGCGAGCTGTTCTTCCGAACTGTTCAGGATCCGCTGTTTGGACTGCAGTTCCGCCATACCGTGGCGGTACGTGCGCCAGCCTTCATCCAGCTCTCTTCTGCCGGCGGCCAGCTGCCGTTCTCCTTCGGCAATCTGTCCGGGCAGTGCCGGGACCTGAGCGACTTGGGCATTCAGGGCATGGACTTTTTCGGACACCTGCTTCAGACCTTCCGCGGATACGAAGTCCGAGGATCTGGTCTGGAAGTTGAAGCCGAAATAGCTTTCGATGACCTGCTCAATGCTCTGGAAATCAAAATCACTCGTGACCGTGTTCAGGTTGCTGATATCTTTGGAAACACCGCCTGCATCCTCTTCTGACGCGTGGGTGATCATATCGGTAGCGGCAGTATTGATCTGCTGCAGATATTCCGCTTGTTTTTCGGCGGTTACAGCCAGATCTTCCGAGGCTTTCAGATCCTCAATCTGCTGTTTTAATGCAGCGTATTGTACTTCCAGACTGTTATTGAAGGCGGAGGTGCCTTCATACATATCATAGCCGTAGTTGTTTTTGAGAATCCAGTAGACAACGCCTTCTCCCTTGGTGGAGTAAAGCTCAGACATCATTTCCTCGATGTCGTCAGTTTCCAGATCAATGTTGCTGAAGGCTTTCAGCTTTTCAATGTAAGCCGCAACATCGCTGTCGCTGACTTCCTCTCTGTCTTCCGCTTCCTCATCTTCCGGCGGAACGATGTTGAAGATCCACCGTCCGATATCCGAGGTGATATTTAACAGTCCGTTCAGATCCGTTTCCAGATCTTCGGAATTCTTCAGATAGTCAATATAGTCATCAATGTCCATCGCGTAGTCATTGACGATCGGCAGAATCATCTGTGCTTCTGCCGTTTCGCAGTAATCGTAGAAATTCTGTGCCGCTGCTTCCGTATCTTCTCCGCTCTGTACGGCATCCAAATAAGCCTGTGTCAGAGCAGTCAGTTTTGCGAGTGCTTCCTTCATTGGGGCAACGCTCGGAATGCCGTCACTTTCCAGCTGTGCCAGGATGGCTTTGAGGCCTTCCGCAGCGGAGTCGATCGTGCTTTCCGCATTGATGATATCGTAGGAATGGTATTCCAGAGATTCAAAGATATGATTGATCATCACGTGATCCAGCGCCTTCATCTCATTGCTCTCAAAGAAGGAAGTCAGAGCTTCGCGGGCCTGATCGATCTCTTCCTGTGAGCCGTTTACGATGGCGTCCTGTAACGGTGTAATCTGTTTGTCAATTTCCTGCAGGACACGGTCCAGACCTTCCGGTGTATAGAAGTCCATATAGCGGATGCCTTCTTCCTGGTTTGCGTTCTCTTCCATTTCCGCAAGCTGGCTCTTCAGACGTTCCGCCGTTTCCTGCGATTTCTTCAGATCAATAAGCGTGGCCAGGATATCGTCGCTGATTCCCGCCTCTTCACTCAGCTGCTGCAGCTCTTTGCGTGAGAGGATACTCAGTAACATGTTCAGGCTGTCGGAAGAATCCGTTCCCGCTTCAACGTCGCTGACAAGATTGCTCAGCGAGCTGTCGAGGGTATTCACCTGATCCGCCAGCTGCTGCAGCGTCATGCGCACGCCGGTTTCCTCTTCGATTCTGTCGAGGATCTTCTCAGCTTCATTCAGCGAGTTCTTTGCCTGCTGCAGTTGGGCAAGGGAGGCGGCATACTGCTGCTCGCCTTCATTCAGCTGGGCATATCCGGCAGCGAGGGTTCTTCTGCCTTCTTCAATCTGGCTTCTGCCGTTACGAAGCAGCGACTCAAATTCACTGATCTGCTTTTCGGCATCTGCCAGCTGGCTTCTGCCTTCCTCTTCTTTCCGGTTCAGTTCTTCTTCGGCTTCGAGGAACTTCTGATTGATTTCATCCGTCTTCTCCTGAATTCTCTCTTCCGCCGTCAGATCCATTCGGGTTTTGGTCTTGGCACAAAGAGTAGGCAGGAGATCGTAAAGACGGTTCAGGGCATCTTCCTCACCTGTCACAAACGCATTGGTGTAGGAGTTGTTCAGTGCTTCCATGTCGAATGCGGATGGAGGCAGGGCAACGGATAACACCAGCGTATAGCGGACGTATTCCGGATGCCGCATGATACCGGATACTTTAAAGGTATTGTTCTTTAAGGGGTTTTTGGAAAGAGCGGATGTGCTCTTCAGATAGACCGTATCGCCGACGCGGATGCCGCTGTCGATGGCAACGTCTTCGTTTAATAACAGCTCGTTTTCCTTCTGAGGCATCTTGCCTTCAATTAAGAGAGGGACGCTGATGGAGTCGGTAACGGAGATAGCCTTGACTTTATAAATACCGGAATCGTTGGAAAGCTCTGCATCCAGCACGATGACGCCTTCCGCGTCCTTCACGCCTTCCGTATTACGCAAAATTTCCAGCTCTTCTTCGCCGATTCCGCCGCTGGAGAGCAGATCAAAGTTTTTGAAGTTGCCTGAAGTGTACAGACGCTCTGTCGCATTTACGAAGGAACGGTTGAGATTGCGTGAAGTGAAAAAGCCTCCGGTTCCCAGAGCTACGATCAGAACAACCGAAAGGAACGATGCCCATCGTTTTCTGATATTCTTCAGTGCATCGATGAATTGTGTCTTTTTCATACTACCAGACCAGATCCTCCGCCGTGAGAGGGTTGAAGTTAATGCGGACGCTGGAAATCAGGCCGTTTCTTAAACGGATGACACGGTTGGCCATCTTGGCGATTTCCACGTTGTGAGTGACCATGATCACTGTTTTCTTTTCGTTTTTAACGATATTTTCAATGGCTTTTAATACACCCTTGCCCGTTTCATAGTCCAGAGCCGCGGTCGGTTCATCCGCCAGGATGATCTTCGGTTCCTTGGAGATGACTCTGGCAATGCAGACACGCTGCTGCTGTCCGCCGGACATGGCGGAAGGATAACGGTTCCATTTTTCCTTTAAGCCGACCAGTTCCAGGCATTCCATCGGATCCCTCGGGTTGTTGGAGATTTCCGCAATGAACTGCACGTTTTCCAGTGCGTTCAGATTCGGCATCAGATTATAGGACTGGAAGATGAAGCCGATATAGTCTCTTCTGTACTGAGTCAGTTCCTGTTCGCTCGGATGGGAAAAGTCCTTTCCTTCGACGATCAGCTGACCTTCACTCAGCTGGTCCATGCCGCCGATGATATTCAGCATGGTGCTCTTGCCGCAGCCGCTTTCTCCCAAGACGACAAGCAGCTCTCCTTCATAGACATCGAGGTCGATGCCCTTGAGGATGCGCCGCATCTCTTCCCCGGACATGAATTCCTTTACCACGCCTTTTAGCTGAAGCAGTGGTTTTCTGTCCTTGTTCGGGGAGAAGGAGAGACCTTTATCTTCGACGTCCAGTGCGATTAAAGCACCGCAGTTTTCCAGCAAACCCTGATCCGCTTCCGTAAAGCCGCCTTCCTTGTTGTTTAACTGCAGACAACCGATGACGGAAAGAGGTGTCTTTAAAGGTACCAGAATGGCATTTGTGCCGAAGAGGGAAGAGAAGAATTTGTCTTCCGCAATCTCCGGGAAGCTTGCGCAGTTTTCCACAATCTGAGATGTACCGCTTTTAACGATTTTGCCGATGAAGCTTTCATCTTCACCGGTGGATGTACCGGAGACGTCCGTATCTCCTGAACTGGCGACAATATAAAAACGGTTATCTACCGTGTTGCGCATCCAGATGGATCCGTTTTCACAGCCGAGCGCGTCTGTCAGTATTCCGATGCATGTTTCCAGAGAGCTTTCCAGCTGATCCGATTTGGACAACTCGTCCATGATCTGCCAGGCACAGCTTACAAAACGAGAATCTGCCATAGGTTCCTCCTTTGTCAGTAGTTGATTCTGTAAATGTCAAAATATCATTGATATTATAGCATTCTTTCCTTATATATAAGGACACAGATTTTCACAGAGAACGGAAGATGATGCAAAAAGGGAAGAATCCGTTCTGAAAGAATCAACAAGCGGAACATAAGGGAGCATACAGCTGTCTTTCCCGGTTCTTTTTTTGCGTCAAAAACTGTAACAAAAGAGGTGCGGATTGACGTTCTGTTATTTAAAAATGAGACGGTTTTCCATATAATGAAGATATGAAACATAACAGAGTTTTAGAACAGTATAATAAATATAAATTAGGATGGCTGCATGATTCTCTGTTTTTTATCATTATGATCATTTCTGCCGTTGTTCTCTTCCGCTTTGTGATCGGGATCGCCATCGTAGGCGGTGACTCCATGTATCCGACACTTGCGGACGGGGATGTGGTCGTCTATTTCCGTCTTGCGCGGAATTACAAAGTGGGCGATATTGTATCGGTCCGCGTGCCTTCCAATGACTACTATATCAAACGTGTGGTTGCGCTTGCCGGAGATGAGGTGGATCTCAGAGACGGGAAGCTGTATGTGAATGAGACGGAAGAGACGGCTGCGTGGGCGTATGGAGTTACCGTAAAGGAAAGCGGAGCGATCATCTACCCGTATACGGTATTTGACGGGAATGTATTTGTCTTAGGAGACAACCGGGAGGTTTCACTGGACTCCAGAACGTTCGGTGAAGTCAGCCTGTATCAGATCAAGGGTAAAATCATCTTTCAGCTACATACGGGAAAGCGGGGAGGAAAACAATGAAGAAATTTGATGTTGTAAAAACCGTTCAGCTCATTCTGACAATCCTGCTGGCGGCAGCTTCTCTGTATGTGATCTTCAGTGACAGCTATCTTTACAGTGAGATCGCCGCCAATCCGCATATCCGCTTTCTGGCGATTGTGCTGTGGCTGTTACTGCTGAGCAGCTTTGTTTTCCTGTTCTATGACTTCAACTCCTATGCCAATCTGAAGCGGGAGAACATGGAGCTGGATCATGCGGTTTATTCGGATGCTTTGACCGGGGTTGCCAACCGCTACAGTGTTGACGTCTTTATTGCCCGTTTCCTGAATAAAAAGCTTCCGGAAAGCATGGGATGCATCACGCTGGATATCACAAATCTGGCACAGATCAATGAAAAATACGGCCATGCCGGCGGGGATGAGGCAATCCGCATCTTCTCGGAGATTTTGCGCAAAGCTTCGGAAGGGCTCTGCTTTATCGGCAGAAACGGCGGCAACAAATTCCTGGCCATCTTCCAGGAGTGCACGGAAAAAAGACTGAATGATTTTCTGCAGACCGTGAAGAAGGAAACGGAAGCAGCAAAAGAGAACATGCATATTGAATACTGTGCCGGTGCGGCATTTGAGAAGACAGATCAGATGGAAAGCATTACGAAGCTGATTGCCCTTTCTGACCGCAGAGCATATCAAAAACAATAGAAATAAGTGAAAATTAGTTGATTGTTTAGACTGATATAGAGAGATAATAAAGTGGGAGAGAATCATGGAGTGGCTGGATCAGGATTATCTGAATGATTTGGTAAAGCGCGCATATTCCGACAGCAATGCGTTTGCGGAACTCTTTTCCGCTGTCAGTGACCGCCTTTACAGCTACTGCCGCTTTATCAGAGAGTCTGAGGAAGAAGCGTATGAACTCTTGGAAGAAGTGTTTGTGAAAATACGGCAGGAATTTTTCAGCCTGCAGAACGAGACGCACTTTCTTCCCTGGGCTTTGCGTACGGCGTTTCTTTGCGACCACTCAGAGAAAGTCTTAAGGGAAAAGGATACGGCGGAGCTGAATGCCTGCCTGAATCTTCCCTTGACGCAGTCGCAGGTCATGATCATGCTGTACTGTCAGAACATCTCCCTTCCAAAGACGGCAAAACTGTTGAATCTGAAGCCGTCTCTGGTGAAGCGGGTTCAGAAGAATGCGCTGTCACATCTGAATGAATTCGGAATCCGCCTGAAGAATACCACCCCTCAGGAAGTTGTTGAAGAGGAAGTGGATGCCTATAAAGCCATCCTGATACTGGAAAAAGCCTATGACAGCGTTTCCATGAAACCCAACAGCATTCCTCTGGAGGCATTATCGTCCTATACCGTCTACCGCCGGGAACGCTTCTCTTTGCAGAGAGGGATTGCTGCCGGCATTCTGACGCTGTTTGTGTTACTGCCGCTGCTGTTTGTTTTGCCTCGCTATCAGATTCTTTCGGAAGAGGTGGGCAGCAGGGGTCTTCCCGTATATACCATCCGGGTGGATAATCTCTTGCCGGTGGGGAGTGTGGTTGCCCGCATGCGCTCGCATACCTTACCGGTCTATGAGAAAAACAGAAAGAACTATACGATTGAGCCGGTCCGCAACGGAGAGCTGAGTATTTCGGTCGAGCTGTTTAACCGGCAGAGCGTCACTTCCGTCTTTGTGATCGACAACGTGGATTCCAAATGCCCGCAGTTAATAAACAGTGCGGTCAGAGACCATCAGGTATTCCTGTATGTGGAAGATGAGGGAATCGGTGTGGATTACAGGGAAGTGTATGCGAAGAGCACTTCCGGCATGAACGTTCTTCCGCTAAGTTATGATGAAAATGAAGGCGTTATCGTCTTTGACTATCCGAGTGAACCGCTGGATATCTATATTCCGGATCACATCGGCAATATGCTGCATCTGTCCATTAATTTCAGACAATAGGCAGGGGAACTATGAAACAAAACATCCGTAAATTCCGTATGATACTGATCTTCGGTTTCTGCATTATGGCAGGAATGCTTTTTAAAGTGCATCAGCTGTATGCGGAAAAGGAAGAAAGGGAGCTTGTCATCACGGTCGTGGAGGAGATCCCGGCAGAAGAAATCTATGATGAGGAGGTGCCGATGGCTGCCTTGCCTTACAGCAAAAACCAGAACGGCACAAGACACCTGTTAATGATGTCCTCTCTTCTGGTATTATCGTGCGCCTATATCGGCTATTTTCATCATTATGAAAAACGGATCGAAACACTTCGGGCAGCGGTGATTGAAAAGGAAGAGGAACTGATGCAGAAGAGAAACAATTCAGACAGAAAGGGAAAAAGCGATGAGTAAGGATACGGTAGCTGTTCTTTTTGCGCTCATGGCTTTTTTTCTTATTCTGGGTTATGAAATACAATCCCGCTTAAAGCGAAGAAAGCATCTGTCAGAGCAGAAAGAGACTTATAAGGGAGGCAGAAGATGAATATCATGCAAATTAAAGGTGACAGCACTGCCTTACTGGATCTGCTGTTTGTGGTGATGCTGGCGGGACTTGTCATCCTTACGGCAATCAAAAGAAACCGGTTGAAAAAAGAAGAAAAACGACTATTGGAAAAATACAACTCTCTTGCGCAGGCGGAGATAGACGGAGGCAGTTCACATGAATAAAACGATCAGAAAATTACTCAAGCAGACAACCATTTCTTTTCTGGCGATTCTTTTGGTAATTACTGTTATCCTTCACGGTTCCTCGGACCGCATCCTGAAGGCAACGGAGTTGAATGAGGAAAGTGATTATACGAGTGAGGAAATCACGGAAGAGGAATATCAGCTGGATGATCAGACGATCGATATCGATCTGCCGATCGAAGAGAACCCCGGCTCGGAAGACAATCCTTCCGGGGAAGGCGATACGCCGGGGGAAGGGGAAGTCACACCTTCTGAAGAAGAACCGTCCGGCTCAGAGGATATCGTGATTCCGGGGGAGGAACCTTCGGAAGGAGAGCCTTCTGAGGAAGAACCGCCGGCAGAAGAAGAACCCTCCGTTGAACCATCCGGAGAAACACCGTCAGAGGAAACACCTGTGATCCGTCCGGCGCAGCAGCTGAGTGCGGTGGCGGAAGACGGGACAAGGGTCATTGTCCGTATTCCGGAGGGTGTGCTGGAAGAAGGGGCCTATGTTCAGATACGCCGCCTTTACTCCTCCAATCTCTATGCCCAGATCTCAAGTGCCATGGAAGAGGATCAGGAACTCGTCGACATGGTGGCGTATGATATCACGCTGTATGACAATCAGGGCAGAGAAGTTCAGCCGAATAACAGCGTACAGGTCACTCTGATCGGAGCCGATGTGAAAAGCGGGGAAGAAACCGCGGTCTATCACATCAGTGAAGGCGGGGAAACAGAAAAAATCGCGGAAGTGAACAACGCCGAAAACGTTTCGTTCAACACTTCCGGCTTTTCCACGTTTGTCATTGCGTCTTCCAATGGCACAAACGGAAGCAGTGATTCCGTCGTAACCGCTACCTATACACTGCGCGAGGGGGAAACCAAAGAGCTGAGCAAGCCGTCCGGCTACAGTTTCAGTTCCGTCTCCTACGCGACTTCCGACAGCTCCGTAGTTACGGTGAAAAAAGGCTCGAGTTCAGCTACGGTAAGTGCCGTCGGCACAGGCAGCGCCACCGTTACGGTAACCTATACAACGACAAGCTGGTTCAATAAAACCACAACAACACTGGCAGTCTATGAATTTATCGTGGGAAGAGCAGAACCTTCCATCAGCGTATCACCGTCTACGCTCAGTCTGACGACGTTAGGCCAGACAGGTACGCTGAGTGCGACGCTTCGGAATCTTGATGATGAGAACACGGTTGTCTGGACGTCCTCCGATCCGTCGGTTGTCTCCGTTGTCAACGGCATGGTTACTGCTCTAAAGGCGGGAAGTGCCACGATTACGGCTTCCGTATCACCGGAAGAAGATGAATATTACGGACAGACCTATTCCGCTACAGCGAGAGTAACGGTCACGCTTTCGGAATACAATCTGTATCATTATGCCCTGATTCCGGGTGCAAACATGAATTCGGTCGGAGCTGCGGGAGCGGATGCTTCCTGGTTCGGTCTGGGTGTCACGAAAATCGTCGGTGTTCCGAATCCGTCCTCTTTAAAAAACGGAGCAGTTGATTTCGCTTATGAAATCGGGGAAGTCATCAAACCGCTGTTCCCGGATCTGACTTATAACGGAAATACCTTTAAATATGTGGAAAGCGATTCACCGCTGGCGGATGAGTTCGGTTATTACACCGTACAGCCGTTCCGTGTTGTCGTATCCAACGGCGCCAATGCCGGCAATAACCGCTACAATCCAACTGCCGGCGGCAAGACTTATCATCTGGACTATATCTGTGTGCTGAATGAAGTCAGTTATGTCTCCGTCAACTTTGCGCTGAAATATCCGGGGTCGGATTCCTATGCCGGTCTGACAGACTATGCCACCCGTGTGGCATCCGGCACGGCGGAATCCACGATCAATAAACCGTCTTCCTCGGTTGCGCCGCAGACTTATAACTACAAAGGCATCCGCTATGCCTTTACCGGCTGGTATACGGACAGCTCTCTTACCACTCCGGCAAACTTTAACGGAAGTATTGAGAGAAATACGACATATTACGCTTCCTATACCCCGACCAATTCCTTCTACCGGGTGGAATACTACTATGACGGTGTCAGGGATGATTCTCTGACGGACCGTCTCGGACCGGTCGATATCGGTACAGAGATCACTTCCTATACAGCAAAAGTGAAGACCGGATTCACGCTTTCCGAAGCAACCCCGACGAAGCTGACGGTACAGGAAAAAGAGGATGAAAACGTCATCCGCGTCTATTACACCAAGCGTCTTGTGAATTACAAGGTCGGCTATTATCTCAACGGAACCGATGAAGCAATCGCCCCGCCGCAGACGAAGTCCGTCCGCTTTGGCGAAGAGGGCAGCGGTGAACTGATCGAAATCGAAGGCTACACGCCGGTCCGCAATCAGTCCGTTATCACAAAAACCATCGAATCTTCCAATACGGAGATCCGTTTTGAGTACTATAAGAATGTCACGCTGACTTCAGCCTCATTGACTTGCGGCTATGACGCAGAGGAACATACCGCAAGCGGTTATACAGCTTCCGTCTCCGGAGCCGAATTCCGGGACATCAGTGCTTCCGCAACGGGAAGAAATGCCGGCAGCTATCCGGTCACTTTCTCTGCGGGCACCCTGAACAGCGTGGATACTTCCGAGCGCTACATTGTCACAGAACTAGCGGAAGGCACGCTGGAAATCGAAAAGGCCAATGTCATCGTGCGGGCGAATAACAGCGGAAAAGCCTATGGTGAACGGGATCCGCAGCTGAGCGCGGAAGTCATCAACGCCTATCCGGATAATTATGCCTTTACTTACCGCTTAAACAGGGAAGCCGGCGAGGATATCGGCTCCTATGTCATTACGGTAAGCGGAGAAGCGGAACAGGGGAACTATCACGTCAGCTATGAAAACGGCACCTTTGAAATCACGGCCGCAAATACGCTGCTTCTCTATGCCACTGGGTACGAGGGCATCTATGACGGTGAAGAACATACCTTAAGTGTCTCTGCCAGTGCAGCGAATACTACGTTCTCCTACAGCATCGATAACGGTGTGACCTATAGCGATCAGATGCCGACGATTACCAATGCCGGTGAGATTAAAGTCATCGTAAGGGCACAGAATCCGAATTATGTTACGGTAACAGATAGCATTACCCTGAAAGTAACACCGAAGAGTGTTGTCGTCAGGGCTCTGGATAACGGGAAAACATACGGGGAAGCGGATCCGGCTCTGGAAGCTTCCGTGGAAGGCCTGATCAACGGCGATTCCATCTCCTACAGTGTGAACAGAGATGCCGGCGAGGATGTCGGCAGCTATGCGATTCGCGTCACGGCTGCTCAGAATCAGGGCAATTATCAGATCAGCGCGGCGGACGGAACCTTTGAGATCCGTCAGGGTGTGCTGAATCTTCAGGCACTCACATCGCAGAAGATGTATGACGCAACCGAGCTGAAAGGCGGAATCGACGGTGCTCTTCCGGAAGGCAGTACGGTTTCCTACAGCATTGACGGCGGCGTGAGCTGGAGTGCTGAAGTTCCTGCTCTGCTTCATGTCGGGACGCTTTCCTACAGCGTACGCGTTGAAAACAGAAACTTTGCGGCTGCGTATCTGAGCGGCAGTCTGAACATTCTGCCGCGTACGGTCACCATCACTTCCCTCAGCGCCTCCAAGAGTTACGACGGAAAACCGCTCGTCAGCCATGAAGTGCGCTACAGCGGGGACGGTTTCGTTGCGGGCGAGGGTGTGAATATCTCCTACAGCGGAACGCAGACCCTGGCAGGATCCTCTGCCAACGGCTTTACATATCAGCTGAAAGAAAACACGGTGGAAAACGACTATACGATCAGCTGCGTTTACGGCACGCTGAATGTCACCAACCGTGACGCAAAATTCGGTATTACGGTACAGGCTTTGGATCATACCCTCAAGTATGACGGTCAGAACCATAAGGTCAGCGGGCTTGTCAGTAATACATTTGATATCAACGGCGTTACCTACACCGTCAGAGGCTTAAGTGCCGAGACGACACAGCGCAATGCCGGTACATATGAAATTCCAGTCAGCGGTACGGCTGCCGTACTGGATGCGGAAGGGAACGATGTGACGGATCAGTTTGCGGTAAGCGTGGAAAGCGGCAGACTGAAGATTGAGAAACGTCAGGTGGTCCTCTCCTCCGTCAGTCTTTCCAAGACGTATGACGGACGTGCGCTGTCTTCCTATGCCATGGAAAACAACGGTGTCAGCACACTTCTGGACGGCTTTGCGACAGGAGAAGGCGTCATCATTCAGCTGAGCGGGAAGCAGACGCTGGTCGGTTCTTCCGATAACAGTTTCCGTTATGTCCTTTCCGAAGGAACCCTGGCGGACAACTACGATATTTCCGTGAAATTCGGTACGCTGACGGTTTTAAGCCGCAACATCGAAGATCTGTATGAGATCACTCTCAGCTTCACGCAGCCATCCGTCACGTATAACGGCGAGCTGCAGTCGGTGAGCGGGCTGGATCATGACACGTTTGTGATCAACGGTGTCACCTACCGCGTGGAAGGAATCACGGCGGTTGCGGAAGGCACACATGCCGGCAGCTACACGGTGGAATACAGAGGTGATGCTGTCATACGCGATGAAGAAGGCAATGATGTCACCTCCCAGTTTACAATCTTTAAGGAAAACAACAGCTGGCAGATCAATCCGCGGCCGATCGAATTCCGCAGTGCTTCCGCTGAAAAGGAATATGACGGCGAGATCCTGAGCGCAAGAAGCGTGGAAGTCCTGCAGGAAGGCTTTGCCGGCAGCGATGCGGCTGACTTCGTAATCAGCGGATCCCAGCTCTTGCCGGGCTCCAGCGAGAACAGCTTTACCTATACGTTTGCGGAAGGCACACTGGCTTCCGACTATCAGGTCAAAACAACGTTCGGTACTTTGAAAGTCAAGGACCGCACGGTGAAATATGAAATCAACATCAATGCCGAAAGCGGCAGGATCCTTTATGACGGACAGGAACACAGCTTCAGCGGCCTGTCAGAAACCTCCTTCACTTACGGCAAGGAAGTTTACAGCCTCAGCGGCCTTACGGCAGCGATCAATGTCCGGAATGCAGGCACGTATGATGTCATCATTCAGGGAACACCGCTCATCCGCGATTCGGCCGGAAACGATGTGACCCGCCAGTTTGACATCAGCCTCCATAACGGAACGCTGACAGTGGACAAGAGACGTGTCACTCTCACCAGTAACTCCGCCCAGAAACAGTACGACGGCAATCCGCTCCGTGAGGAAAGCGGAAAAGTTGGCGGCGACGGCTTCGCAGAGAATGAAGGCGTGAAGCTGACGTATACCGGAGAACAGACGCTGGTCGGTTCTTCCGAGAATACCTTTACGTATGAATGGAATGAGGGAACTCTTCCGGAAAACTATGAAATCACACTCTCCTGCGGAACGCTGAACGTTCAGAACCGGAGTGCCAAATATGTCATCGACATCTACGCCAGAGATGCGGATGTAATGTACAACGGACAGATGCAGAGTGTCAGCGGTTTACGGGAAACGGTCTTTGAGATTGACGGAAACAGCTACACCGTAGCCGGTCTGAGCGCCTATGGCGAAGGCAGAAATGCGGGCAGTTATACTTCCGCGATTCAGGGAAGCGCCGTGGTATACGATAAGGACGGCAATGATGTCACAAGCGAGTTTGCCCTGAGAATGCATGAAGGGACACTGACGGTCCGTAAGAGAAGCCTGCGCTTTACTTCCGCTTCCGCCTACAAGACGTATGACGGTGATCCGCTCCATACGCTCAACATGCCGGAAAAAGGAATCACCATTGAGAAAGACGGCTTCATCCCGAATGAAGGTGTCATTTTCCGCGTGACAGGCAGCCGTACGCTGCCGGGTGTTTCCCGCAACACGTTCAGTTATGAAGCGGAAGGCTCCACCAATCTGAACAACTATGAAATCGAGACGGTATTCGGTGAACTGCGGGTCAATAACCGCAGCACGGAACAGAAATTCCCGCTCCGCGTCGCGGTGAAGAGCGTCAGTGCGCTCTACGACGGCAAGGATCACTCCGTCAGTGAGCTCGACGGACTTACGGTGATGGTCAACAATCATACCTATACCATCACGGGTCTGAGCGTAGCGGCAACGGGTATTGATGCGGGAGAATATGAAGCGAAGATCAGCGGCGAAGCAAAGGTGCTGGATCACGAAGGCAATGACGTCACGGATCAGTTCACCCTGACAAAAGAGAACGGAACCCTGATTATCCACCGCCGCAATGTCTTACTGACTTCGGCCTCGGCAGAGAAGGAATATGACGGCAGTCCGCTGACGGTATCCACAATCACGGTCAGCCAGGACGGCTTTGCGGAAGGAGAAGGTGCTGTCTATGACATCAGCGGATCGCAGACCCTGGTCGGCAGCAGCCACAATACCTTCAGCTACCGCCTCAATCTGAATACCAAGGCATCCAACTACAATATCACCCAGAACACGGGCATTCTGAGCGTCACAAACCGCTCCGCCCGCTATGAAATCGTTCTGGAAGCCAACAGCATGACCACAGTATATGACGGCACGGAAAAGACAGCCGCCGGTTTTAAGACGCTTTCCTTTGACTTTGACGGCATCCGCTACAGCGTGGAAGGCATCAGCGCATCCGTCAGTGCCACCCACGCGGGCGAATATCCGCTCGTGATTGATAACAACGCCAGAGTGTATGATGAGAATCATAACGATGTGACAAGCCAGTTTGCGCTTTCCGTTACTGGCGGAACGCTGAAGATTGATAAGCGTCAGATCACACTCCGAAGCGGCAGTGCACAAAAGGAATACGACGGCACGGCTCTGACAAACAACAATGTGGAAATCGGCGGGGATGGCTTCGCGGAAGGCGAAGGCGCTTCCTTCGATGTATACGGTGAGCAGCTGGTTGCCGGATCTTCGGGAAACAACTTCCGTTACACGCTCAATGAAGGCACGCTTTCTTCCGACTATGACATTACGGAAGAAAGAGGTACGCTGAGCGTTACCAGACGGGAAAAACAATATGAAATCACACTTAGAGCCAACAGCGGCGAGGCACTTTATGACGGCGCGGAACATCGCGTCAGCGGCTTTGAAACTCTGAACTTTACATTCAACGGACAGAACTTCACGGTCAGCGGCCTGAGCGCTGAAGTGAGCGGCGTAAATGCCGGCAGCTACGTGACGGAAATCACGGGTCAGCCGCTTGTCAGAGACCGACGCGGAAACGATGTCACGGGTGAGTTTATCGTTCATACGGAAAACGGTACATTGAACATTCAGAAGCGCCGTGTCATCCTGACTTCCGCCAATGCGCAGAAGGAATATGACGGCACTGCCTTAGCAGACAATCATGTTGAAATCGGCGGCGATGGCTTTGCGCGAGGCGAAGGTGTTGCGCTGAGTGTCAGCGGAACGCAGACGCTCCCGGGCACTTCTCCGAACAGCTTCAGCTACACGTTCAATGAGAATACTTCGGCGAACAACTATGAAATCATTCTACAGACGGGAAATCTGTCGGTTACCAACAGGGAAAGCCGCTATGAGATCAGCCTGAAGGCACTTGGCAAAGAGGTGCTGTATAACGGCCAGACGCAGAGTGTCAGCGGTTTTGAAACCCTCAGCTTCACGCAGAATAATGTCAGCTACACGGTGGAAGGCATCACTTCTTCCGTCAGCGCAAAGGATGCCGGCACATATCCGGTCGTCTTTGGAGGAACCCCGGTCGTAAAAGATGCGAGCGGTAATGACGTGACTTCCCAGTTCACGCTGAATGTGGTACCGGCCGAGCTCAGAATCTCACCGCGTCAGGTCACCATCGTCTCCGAGAGTGCCACAAAGGAATACGACGGAAGAGAACTGAAGAAGGAAGAAGTCAGCTATGAAGGTGACGGCTTCGTAACGAGCGAAGGTGCGAATATTACCTTCAGCGGCAGCCGTACACTGGTCGGCTCTTCCGAAAACAGCTTTACTTACACGTTAAAAGACAATACAGGTGAAAATAACTACCGGATCACTGTTCGCTACGGAGCTCTCACGGTGACCAATCGCAGTGCCCGCTATGAGATCTTAGCGGAAGCTAAGAGCGGTGAATTCCTCTATGACGGGGAAAGCCACACGGTCAGCGGATTAAAGAACGAGCAGTTCTTTGTGGACGGCAGTCTCTATACGCTCAGCGGCTTAAGTGCCGAAGGCAGCGCCAGAAATGCCGGCACATATGCCGTAACAGTAACGGGCGAACCGGTTGTTACGGATGAGGCAGGCAATGATGTCAGTGCGCAGTTTGCGGTCAAGACTCAGAACGGAATCCTGCAGATCAACCAAAGAGAAGTCCGACTCATCAGCGCGAGTGACCAGAAGGAATATGACGGTCTGCCGCTGACAAATAATACGGTCTTTATTGAGGGAGACGGTTTCGTCGGCGCGGAAGGTGTCACGTTCAGCGTCAGCGGAACACGCACGCTTGCGGGTGAAGCGGAAAACAGCTTCAGCTACAGCTATAACTCCGGCACGGATGCGGCCAACTATAATGTCAGTACCGAATTCGGTACGCTGAGAGTTTTGGACAGAAACGAAAAATACGAAATCGTTGTGAAGGCCAATCGAGAGCAGCTCACATATGACGGCAGTGAACATACGCTCAGCGGTTTTGAAACCCTGCAGTTCACAATCAACAGTAACCGTTACACGGTGAGCGGACTGAGCGCAGCGGTCAGCGGAACGGATGCAGGCAGCTACGTCCTCAAAGCGGAAGGAACTGCCCTGGTACGTGACGCTTCAAACAATGATGTCACATCACAGTTCAGCGTAACAACGGAAGACGGAAGCCTCGAGATTCTGCCGCGTCAGCTCACTTTAACAAGTGCAAGCGCGACAAAGGAATATGACGGCACGGCATTAAGAGATGAAGGCGTGAGTGTATCCGGCGACGGCTTTGCGAATGGCGAAGGTGCAGCCTATACGGTAAGCGGCACACAGACGCTGGTCGGTGAGAGTGCCAACAGCTTCACATATACCCTGAATGAAAATACCAAAGCCTCCAACTATCAGATCACGAAAGCAGAAGGCAGACTGACGGTAACGGGAAGAAGCGTACCATATGCCATCACGCTTATCGCAAAGAGCGAGGAAGTGCTCTATGACGGCAACAGCCATTCGCTGGAAGGCTTTGAAACAGTCACATTTGAGGAAAACGGTGTCACATACACCGTCAGCGGCTTAAGTGCCACTGCCTCCGGAACAAATGCGAACAGCTATCCGCTGAGCGTCAGCGGTACTCCAGTTGTCCGTGACGGTGCGGGAAATGATGTCACTTCCCAGTTTACGGTGAGTACGGAAGACGGCGTTCTGACGATTTCTAAGCGAAGCGTCCGTATTACATCCTTATCTGCGGAGAAGGAATATGACGGCTCACCGCTCATCAGACACGAAACATCCATTGAGGGTGACGGCTTTGTGAGCGGAGAGGGCGTGGAATTCTTCTTTGATGGCTCTCAGCGTTATGTCGGATCTTCCGCAAACGCCTTCCGCTATGCCTTTGGGGCAAATACGAAAGCGGCCAACTATGAGGTGGAAACGGAATTCGGTACGCTGAGCGTGACGGAACGCAGTGAACCGTATGAAATCACACTGGTACCGCTGGACGGATCCTACCGCTATGACGGCAGTGAGAAGAGCGTTTCCGGCTTTGAAAGCCTGCGCTTCACGCAGAACAACCACGTCTATGATGTGGAAGGTGTCGAAGCGAGTGCGGCAGGTACGAATGCCGGAAGCTATCCGGTAGAGATCAGCGGAACACCGCGCGTGTTGGATGCGGACGGCACGGATGTCACTTCGCAGTTTGCGGTTTCCTTTGCGGAAAAGGAACTGACGATCACAAAGAGAAACCTGACTCTGACTTCCGACAGTGCAGAGAAGGAATATGACGGAACAGTACTTACAAAACACACGGTTTCCGTCAGCGGTGACGGTTTTGCGCCAAATGAAGGAGCAGCCTACTCCTTTACGGGAGAGCAGCTGATCATCGGCGAGAGCGCCAACAGCTTCAGCTACACGCTGAATGAAAATACAGCAGAAGAAAACTATGAAATCACAACAGCGGAAGGCACCCTGAAGGTTATCGCAAGGGCAGTACCGTTTGAAATCGAACTGGTCACGCTGAGCGATGTTGTGACATATGACGGCGTAGAGCATACGCTGAGCGGTTTTGAAACCACGGAATTTACTCTGAACAATGCGCTCTTTACGGTGGAAGGCATGAGTGCTTCCGCCAGCGGACAAAACAGCGGCAGCTATCAGTTAAAGAGTGAAGGCGAAGCGCAGGTTTACGATGCATTCGGAAACGATGTTTCCTCCCAGTTTACGGTAAGCATTCAGGAAAACGAGCTGCAGATCGTCCCGCGTAATGTGACCATCACTTCCGGCAGTGCGGAGAAAGAATACAACGGTACGCCGTTAAAAGAAGAGAGCGTTACGGTCAGCGGCGCAGGCTTCGCCAGTGGCGAAGGAGCTTCCTACAGCTACAGCGGAGAGCAGACGCTTCCGGGAAGCAGCGACAACCTGTTCACATACGAACTCAACGAAGGCACCCTGGCAGAAAACTACAGCATCCGTCTCGCTTACGGCAAGCTGAATGTCACTTCCAGAGATGTCCCGTATGAAATCACGGTCGAAGCTCAGAGCGGCAGGGAAACCTATGACGGCAAAGAACACAGCCTGAGTGGTTTCAAGACGCTTGAATTCGAAGTCGAAGGCAACCGCTATACGGTAAGCGGACTGAGTGCTGCAGGAAAAGGAACTGACAGCGGAACTTACCCGGTGGAAATCAGCGGGGATGCCGTAATCAAAGATGCGCAGGGCAACGATGTGACGGAGCAGTTCCGCGTGAATAAAGTCAGCGGAGCGCTGCAGATCGAAAAGCGGAAAGTCACACTCACCAGTGCCTCTGCCGATAAGGTCTACGACGGCAACGTTCTCACGGCATCCGATGTCACTGTCAGCGGAGACGACTTTGCGGCAGGCGAAGGTGCCAACTATCAGGTCAGCGGAAGCCGTACATTGGTAGGTGAGAGCGAGAACAGCTTCAGCTATACACTCAAAGACAATACAAAAGCGGAAAACTATGAGATCAGCATGGTATACGGAACGCTGAGAGTGGATCCGCGGGAAGCGAAATATGAGATCAGTGTCGAAGCACTGAGCCAGAGCACAACGTATGACGGAAACGAAAAAGCGGTGAGCGGATTCAGGACACTGGAATTTGAAGTGGAAGGAAACCGCTACACGGTCAGCGGCTTAACGGCATACGGAAGCGGAGTCGACGC
>JAZQFH010000033.1:0-41076 GCA_045539425.1 Erysipelotrichaceae bacterium | reverse complement strand
ACCCGAGCTTATCGGATCCCCTGTGCCCCAGGGTACCATTTATCTTTTATCTATCTTCTACAGAAGCGCGATCCTCTGCACTTCTGCTTTTAGATTCATCGCTGCGTTGTGGTCTCTGTTGTGATGTGCTCCGCATACCGGCCAGTCCTTCAACGAACTGGTTCAGACGGAGAAGCTCAGTGCTTCCGAGCGGTTACTGATCAATTCCTATCGCAGCATCACCGACATCGCCAACTTTGTCGGCTATCAGAACATGAGCTTCTTCTATAAGATCTTCAAAAAGAAAAACGGATGTCTGCCGAAAGAATACCGGCAGAACAACCGTGCGCATTAGAAAACGGATGTCTTCTGAAACAGAGCACATCCGTTATTTTTCTTTCTATTTATGTCTTCTCATGTATTCCACGGTCTTATGCAGTGTTTCAATCTGATAGATCTTCTCCAGATTTGCCGCAAAGTCCAGACCGTATTTCTTCTGCAAATCCAACAGTCTTTCCTGCATGTATTTCTCATTGTTATCTTCCCTGTCTTCCAGTAAATCAAACAGCGTCATCTCCCGCTCCTCTTTGGTGAGCTGATACATGCTGACACCAATGAGGCGGATGGGCCGCTTTTCCACATTGTCCAAAAGCTCCACGGCATTGCGGTAGATCTCCGCTGCCGAATCGATGACCTCCGTCTTCCGGGAGCGCGTGATGCCTTTCATATCGGCATAGGTCATCTTCAGCGTAACTCCGTGTCCTTTCAGGTGATAGCGGTCCGCTCTCTGCTTCACACAAAGTGCCAGTAAGACCAGTACGTCCTTCACATACGCAAAGTCATCCACATCCTTCTGGAAGGTCACTTCGTGCCCGATGGATTTGGCGTCTTCCGGCTTATAGGAAGTCACCTTCCGGTGATCCTCCCCTTTGGCCATATTGACGATCCATTCGCCCTGCTTGCCTAAAAGCTTTTTGACCTTTTCCTCGTTATTATAGATATCCCGCACCGTACTGATGCCGCTTTGATACAGCTTCTCTGCCGTTTTGGCACCGACCGTATAGAGGATGCGCACATCACGGTCAATAATCAGTTTTATAAAATCCTCTTTGTTCAGTATCTCAAAGTAACCGTTTGGCTTCATCTCTTCCGAAGCAATCTTGGCCGCTGTCTTCGAATACGCCAGCCCCACGGAGCAGGTCAGTCCCACTTCGTCTTTTGTCCGCTGTTTAATCAGTTGCGCGATTCTTCTTGCGCCTTCTTCATCTTTGGCCTTTTCCGTAATATCCAGATAGGCTTCATCCAGCGCGATGGCTTCTGCCTCCGAGGCATAGGAATACCAGATCTCATGGAGTTTCTGGGAGACGGCTTTGTATTTGTTGTAATCCGGATGCATGTAGATGCCTTTCGGACACAGGCGGTAGGCTTCCTTGATATTCATCCCGCTTTTTACGCCATACGTCCGCGCTTCGTAGGAACACGTCGCCACCACTCCGCGCTCTTTGGGTAAGGAACCGATGATTAACGGTTTCCCCTTAAGTGAGGGATTATCCCTTATTTCGACGGATGCATAGAAGGCATCCATATCCACATGTATGATGATCTGATCCATCTCTGCATCCTCCTCTCTCTATTGTACCTTCAGAATGAAGACAGAAAAAGAGGAACTCTCTTTTTATGGAATTCCTCTTTTTATAATAACTGCCTGAGACAGCGATATACGATTTCATAGATGGACTGGTAGGTGAAATGGACTTCCGCCTCTTCCATGGCCTTTGTCTGCTTTTCTGTCACCATGGTATACGGATAGATGCCGAACATGAACGGGAAGAAGAGGTAAAGAATGCGTTCACGCTCCTCCTCCGTCTTTTCAGGTACATGTTTCCTTAAGATTTCACGCACCGTTTTCATGGAAGTGCCGTATGCCGTCTTAAACTGTGTTAAGAGCTCCGGCCGGCTGTTCTCTTCCATGTCATAGTTATTCATGGACAGAAGCTTCAGTAACTGTGTCCTTTTTTCCAGACTCAACGCAATCTTTTGGGCAACCTCTTCCTTACTCATTTTTTCTTCTTTGAGGATCTTTTTCAGATCCCTGATCCAGCGTTCATATTCTCTCTGGTAGAGCGCCAGAAAGATTTCTTCTTTCGTTTCGAAATAGTTATAGATCGTCGGGCGGGAGAATGAGGTGACCTTTGAAATGTCCTTCAGGGTAATCTCCTTAAAGCCATGCGTCTGATAGAGTGTTTCACACGCATTTACGATTTCTTCTCTTCTTTTTTCCACTAAGTCCGGGGTTGCTGTTCTCATGATACTGTTTCCTTTTCCACCTTTAGAATACTATTTTTCTGACACAGTGTCAACAAACGAAGAAAAGAAAACTCCCGTTTTCCGGAAGTTTCATTTTTTTTCTTACAGAAGAGCCTTTACGCACTCTTCGACTTTTGCCATGTCGGCTGTCGGTTCAAATCTTGCGACGACGTTTCCTTCTCTGTCAACAACGAATTTCGTGAAGTTCCACTTGATATCCGCTTTCTTATCCCAGTCCGGATCTGCCTGCGCAAACATCTTTTCCAAAAGTTCCTTATACGGATGTTCATCAAAGCCTTCAAAGCCCTTTTCGCTCTTCAGGTATGTGTACAGCGGCAGTTCGTTTTCCCCGTTGACATCCGCTTTCTTCATCTGCGGGAAAGTGGTATTGAAATGCAGCGTGCAGAATTCATGGATCTCATCATCCGTTCCCGGAGCCTGCCCACCGAACTGATTGCACGGGATATCCAGAATTTCCAGACCCTGATCATGGTACTTCGTATACATTTCTTCAATTGGGGCATACTGCGGTGTGAAGCCGCATCCCGTTGCCGTATTGACAACCAAAATGACTTTTCCCTTATAATCGGCCAGATTCAGCTCTCCGCCTTTTCCTGTCTTGAGTGTGAAATCGTAAATCATCTTACTTCCTCCATTATGATAATTGATTATCCTCTTTCGCTTTAATCATACCGATTGAGAGCACCAATAACAACAGAAATGCCCCCATTCCCGTTGCGGCTTCCATCGGGGTGGTAAAGTTGTCCAGTGGATCCCCGAATGTCCCGATCAGAGTACGCTCCAGCGCCAGTAAGGAACCGATAGCGGACGCAAGAGAAACAATCCGCAGGAGGTACTCCTTCCGGTTTTCCTTCTTACGCGCTTTCCATAAACCTACCATGGCAATCGTCAGAAACGTAAAGGTGAAGGCTGCCTGGGCAATGGCAGGAGCCATGGCCTTCTGCGGGTTGATCCTCTCGTGAATCGTCAGATAATTCATGCCTGCAACGACCACCGCCAGAAACAGCATGACCATTCCATTTGTTTTCAGAAGATACTTCATCTTTGTAAAGGCGGATAAACGCATGACTCCCGTGGCCAGAAAGAACATTCCCAATGTGAAATACCAGTACGACTTCTGTGAAAAAGCGAGCACAAAAAGAAACAGCGCATAAGCCAGATTCCAGATACAGCTGCCCAGCGCCGGTAAAAGCGGATACTTCTCTTTCACTTCTCTGATCTTCATACTCCCCTATTTTATCATTCCCTTATTTCCCGGGAAAAGAAAAAGCACTTTTTGAAAGTGCTCTTACGCTTAATACCAGTCGTGCTTTTCGTTGTGGTCCAATCCCGCAATCTTCTCCATTTCCTCTTCACTTAATTCAAAGGAGAAAAGGTCCAGATTTTCCTTAATGTGTTCCGGATTAGACGAACCCGGAATGACCACGATATTCCGCTGTAAGTCCCATCTTAAGATCACCTGCGCGGAGGAGACCTGATGCGCATCGGCGATCTCTGTGATGACGGGGTCATTTAACAGTTCTTTGGTATATCCTCTGCCTCCCAGCGGATACCAGCACTGCACAACAATGCCTTTTTCCTGAATATAGGGAACCACATCCTGCTCCTGATAGTACGGATGGATCTCATTCTGCACCAGAGCCGGCATGATATTCACCTGCGGAAGGAATTCTTCCAGTTCTGCCTTGTACCAGTTCGATAAGCCCAGCGAGCGGATCTTTCCTTCCTTGACGTAATCTTCCATGATGCGATACGCTTCCACATCTCCCTTTCCCGGGTGGTGCAATAACATCATGTCGATATATTCAATATCCAGTTTTTCCAGTGCCATATCGATGGCTTTTTTCGCATCGTCAAACTGCGACGGATAGATCTTGGTGATCACAAAGATTTCCTCTCTTGTGACCCCGTACTCCTTCATCGCCTGACGCACGCCTTCCCCGACCGCATCCTCATTTCCGTACATATAAGCCGTATCAATCAGCCGTCCGCCCTCTTTGATCAGGGCTTTCACGGAAGAGATGCAGGTATCATAACTCAGGGAATACGTTCCGAGTCCCAGAATCGGCATTTCATATCCGCTGTTTAATAAAACGGTTTTCTTTTCCATATCAAATACCCTTGCCTTTTCCTCCGTTACGGTTTCCTGCGGTTTGTTTTCTTCCGCTTTTTCTTCTTCCTTCATTTCTTTTGCGCAGCTAACAAGCAACAGGACGCAGAGCGCGAGAAGAAAGAATTTCATGACCTTTTTCATCTTAATTCAGGTGTTCTTTGATGAAGGAATCAATCTTCTCAAACGGAATGTAGTTCTTATCACCGCCGTCATACAGATCCGTATGCGTCGCACCCGGGATGATCAGAAGTTCCTTGTTGGAAGTATAGTTGCTGTTGGTAACCATGTTGTTATAGGCATCTTCACCGAAGTAGCGGGAATGCGCCTTTTCGCCATGCAGAATCAGTACCGCATTACGGATTTCATTCGTATAGCAGTTGATCGGCTGATTGAGGAAGGACTCGCAGCCGATGACATTCCAGCCGCCGTTGGAGTTCAGGCTTCTCTTATGGTATCCCCGCGGTGTTTTATAGTAGTCATAATAGTCTTTCACAAAGAACGGAGCATCTTCCGGAAGCGGATCGACCACACCGCCGCCTAAGGCATATTCCCCGTTTCTGAGATCCGTTAAACGCTGCTCTGCCATGGCTTTGCGATGCTGATATCTTGTTTCTTCACTGTCTTCCGCATCGAAGTAGCCTTTGGCATTTACTCTGCTCATATCATACATCGTAGAGACAATGGTGACCTTGATGCGCGGATCGAGCGCTGCCGTATTGAGAGCCATACCGCCCCAGCCGCAGATTCCGATAATGGAGATCTTTTCGGCATCGACATCTTCCCTCAGAGAGAGATAATCCACCGCGGCCATGAAGTCTTCCGTATTGATATCCGGTGATGCCATATAGCGGACATTGCCTCCGCTTTCTCCCGTAAAGGACGGATCAAAGGCAATCGTCAGGTAGCCCTTTTCCGCCATGGTCTGCGCGTATAAGCCGGAGCACTGTTCCTTGACTGCCCCGAACGGTCCGCATACCGTAATCGCCGGCAGTTTGCCTTCCGCATTTTTCGGTTTATAGCTGTCAGCAGCTAACGTGATGCCGTAGCGGTTCACGAAAGTCACCTTTGCGTGCTCCACCTTATCGCTCTTTTTAAATGTCTTATCCCATTCCTGTACTAATGTTAATTCTTCTTTTTTCATTATTGGCTTCCTCTTTCATTTACTGTTTTTTCACTTCGCGGATCAGAGTATCCAGTGTATCCACCCTTCGCTGGCTTAAGTGCATCTCTTCGAGAAGATTAGCCCTCAGGCAACGCATACGGTGCAGAAGTTCCTCATCATTCCCGCTTTTCAGCGTTTTGCATACCGCTTCGATTTCCGGTGCGGTGCATCCCGCATCTTCCAGTCCGCTTAAGATCATTTCCTCGTTCATACGCTTCTCTGATCCTTTCTTACACTCTCATTGTATCGGCTTTTCAAATATGCCGCGAATAGTTATAATGAATATCGTGATATGCCTTATTTGAATATCATTGGAGACCAGCTATGAAAAAGTCAAGCATTTCCCTTAGGAAAATGCTTGAAGAAGAAAAACGCATAACGAAAAAGCCTTAAGCAAGGTCAAAAAGAAGTTCTTTGAAAATATCGCTTAATTACATAACGAAATCCAGATCAGGATGGTTGAGAATGAAGAAAATATAACGGCAGAGTTTGGCAGCACAATGCCCTAAGGCATTGTAATGAGACTTGCCTTCTGATCTCTTTTTCTCATAGTAATCTTTAAAAGCGGAATCGTGCTTGCGCATATTATTCGCAGTCCAAATGAGGGCGTAACGTAAGAGTTTATTGCCTCGTTTGGACATTCTGGTGTGTGATGCCTGCCAGGTACCGGATTGGCGGATGATCGGATCTAAACCTGCATAAGCAACCAGTTTCTTTTCAGAAGAAAAACGGGTTATACTGATAATGGCAGATAAGATGTAGGCAATCTCGATCGAGTTGATTCCTTTGAGTTTATGCAGGGGAGAATCCATAACGCTGGGGAGCGAAGAAATGGAAAGCTCGACTTCATCTATCTGCTTTTCTAATGATTCCAGAGACTGAATGGTCTGTCTGATCTTAAGAGCCAGAGCCAAGGAGTCAAAGCCGACAGAAGATCTGGCAGCTTCTTTGATCTTCCGAATCTTTTCTGAAGGGAAACGGCTTCTGGAAGCGTTATCCGCCAGTTTGATCAGATGATCTACTCTGACGGAAGAAATCGCCTTGGCGGAATGGATTCCAGTTCGGTGAAAACACGGTCGAGATAGGTAAGAAGTTTGGTCTTCAGCGTGGAAGACTGCTTCATAAGGTCATCACGATGGATGCACAGCTCCTTGAGCTCATTCATCTGGAACTCTTCTTCTAAAAGATCTTTGTGTTTAAGCGATATGAAATAGGCAATGGCGCGGGAATCGATATTATCGTTCTTGGCGTTACGGAGACTTACTGATCTGAAACGGGAAGTCATATAAGGGTTAATGAGAAAACACTTATAGTTCTGATCAGACAGGAAGTTGAATAGATTCTGATGGTAGTGAGCGGTGGATTCAAAGGCGATCACCACATCGGAATCATGATGAGATTTTAGCTTTGACAGCAACAGTTTGAATCCTTTGAGGTTATTGTCGAAGTGAAGAGAGTCGAGTATCAATTCACCGGTGGAAGGGTCATAGATACTGACGACGTGAGAGTATTTGGCAATGTCAATGCCGACATACAAGGTCATAAGAAAAGACCTCCTTTCATAGAAAACCCTGTTTTCCACTGTGGAGGACTTATCGTGTAAACTTGCGTGACATGAAGATACGAAACCTATCCAGCTATAAACAGAATGACAAGAACCCACAGACTCACTCTCCAAAAAGTAGATAAACCACAGGTGTTATCAGAGTAATACAGGCTTTCTACTCATCATTCTATCAAAGGATTAGAAAGGAACAGTGATATTCATGTACTTACAAGGTACATGTGTATCATAGAAGGTGTTTATGGAAATCAGAACCCTGAAATATTTCCTTGCGGTCGCAAGAGAGGAAAACATGAGCAAGGCAGCCGAGCAGCTGCACGTCACTCAGCCCACATTGTCCAAAGCCATGCGTTCTCTGGAAGAGGAACTCGGCAAAAAGCTCTTTGTCCGTCACAGTTTTTCCATTTCCCTGACCGAAGAAGGAATCCTGCTCCGCAATCGGGCGGAAGATCTCGTCTTTATGGCAGATAAGATTGAAAAGGAATTCCTTTCTCTGGATGATGTGCTGGGTGGGGAGCTCTATCTCGGTCTGGCGGAATCCTACCGCATCAGCGATCTGGCACGAGTCATTAAGACCATGAAAGAGCGCTATCCGGATCTGAAATACCATATCACCAGCGGTGACACCGAACAGGTCACGGAGAAAATGGAGAAAGGCTTACTGGACTTTGCGGTCCTATGCGACACTCCGGATGAGCGGAAATACCACTATCTGGAATTCCCGCACCCGGATATATGGGGTGTGATCCTCCCCAAAGATGCACCCTTAGCGCAAAAGGACAGTATTACATTCGAAGATCTCAAAGGCATTCCGCTCTTCACTTCGCAGCAAGGTTGGGAGAACGATATCCGCCGCTGGTGCGGAAACAAAATCGAAGAGCTGACGCTGGAAGGTTCCTTCCGCCTGGCTTATAACGCCTCCATCTTTGTACGGGAAGGTTTGGGCTATCAGCTGACATTCGAGCACCTGGTGGATATCTCGGAGAACAGCCCGCTCACCTTCCGTCCCCTTTCCCCAAGACTGGAAACAAAGCTCTATCTCATTTGGAACAAGTATCAGACCCTGACGCCCATTGCCCAGCAGTTTCTGAGCAGGATGAAGGAACAGTTTCAAACCATCAGCAATTAAGATACCTTGACAGATAAGGTATCTTTTATTATAATGCAATTAGAACAGGAGGGATTTCATGACTGTTGTTGCTGCTGATATGATACGCGGGAATACCGATACGATCATCCTGCGGTTCTTAAATGAAAAAGATACCTACGGATACGAGATCAACCGGCAGATCCGCCAACTGACAAACGAACAGTACGAACTGAATGAAGCCACCCTCTATACGGCCTTCAAGCGGCTGGAAAAAGCCGGATATATTACTTCCTACTGGGGAGATGAAGGAAGCGGTGCCAGACGGCGCTACTACACCATCACCCCCAAAGGCAGGGAAGCCTATCAGAGTGCCGTAAGAGAGTGGGAGAAAACCGCAGAGATCCTGGAAAGGCTGGTAAAGTAATATGGTAAAAGTAAGAGAATATCTGGATCGCTTTTTCGCAAAATACGAAATGACCGAAGAATTATACGACCTGAAGGATGAAATCACGTTAAATGCGCAGGACCGCTACCGTGATTACCTGGAGCAGGGATACAGTGAAGCGGAAGCCTCAGAGAAAGTGCTGGACTCCCTCGGAAATCTTGAAGAGCTGATGAATGAAGTCAATGCCACACCGCTCAGAGAAGACTACAGAGGAATCCTTCACGATGTTATCACAACGCTGTTTGGCGAAAGAAGAAAGGGAAACGAGCACTATTCCGAAGTATTTGCCGGAGTGAATGAACTCATTCTGAACGTTACCTCAGCGGATGTATCCGTAAGTATCAGCCCTGACGACTGCATCCATGTCGAGGCAAACGGAGATGATGCTATGCTGGAAGTCGTGCAGGAAGAAGAGCGCGTAACACTGACGGAAAACAGGCATGGACTCTTGTCTTTCGGAGGAATCGAAACAGTGGAAATCTCGCTTCCGGAAGGAATGAAAGCGCTGGAGATCCATGTCGTCAACGGAGATATTGAGATCAGTGATGTTGAAGTACCTCTCATCACGATCGGAACAGTCAATGGAGACGTGGATCTGAGTGATATCCTCTTTGACAGCCTGCAGATCCATACGGTCAACGGGGATACGGAAATCGAATCGGAAGGAACCTTTGATCTGATTCAGTGCCAGTCCGTCAGCGGAGATGTTTCCATCTCGCTTCCCGGCGTGGAAGGTGTGGACTTTGCCTATGAGACGCTCAGCGGAGATGTGGAATGTTCCCTGGATTATGACTCGCGCCACGCGATCCGCGTCACAACCGTCAGCGGAGATATCGATATTACAGACTGATCGAACAATAGTCCGCAGGAGATCCTGCGGATTTTTTTCTGTTCAGTTCATGTTCACATTAGGCTTTTATACTCTCAGTAAGAAGAGGCAACTAAGGGGATGTAGAAAGAGGTGTCACATGAAACAGAATCACAGAAAACAGTTAACAATTCTATTTTTGTCTTTCGCCCTTTTGGGCGGCTGTACCGCAAATAACGTATCAATAACGGAACCGGACAAGGAAACCTCCGTTATCGCGGAGGAAAATAACAGTAGTGAAGAAGCGGCTCAGTCCGTAACAGGCGAAACATATACCGCAACGGAGGCGGACGAGAGTGCGCTTGACGTATCAGGAAACGAAACAGTCTCACTCAGTAATGTTACAGTCGAAAAAGTATCGGGGGATGCCACCAGTGCCAACGATGCCAGCTTCAAGGGCGTCAACAGTGCCATAAGGGTCTACGATAATGCCACATTAACCATCACGGACAGCACGATCACATCCGACGCGGAAAATGCGACCGGGGTCTTTGCCTACGATAACGGCACAATTACGATCTCCGACTCCACAATCACCGTTACCGGCGGCGGGGCAGGCGGCGTTCAGGTCGCCGGCGGAGGAACCCTGTACGGTAATAACCTGACCGTCACATCCTCCTCCAAAGCCGCAATCCGCTCTGACCGGGGTGGCGGAACTATGGTGATTGACGGCGGTACCTATACTTCCCTGGGGAAAAACGGCTGTCCGGCCATCTATTCCACCGCAGATATTACCGTATCCAATGCCACACTGACTTCCGAAAACTCCCGGGCTGTCATCATTGAAGGAAAGAACAGCGTAACACTTGAAAACTGCATTCTTTCCGGAAATGACCAGTCTACCAAGGAAGGCAGCATCAAAGCCAATGTCCTCTTATATCAGAGTGCTTCGGGAGACGCCGAAAACGGTACCTCCTCCTTCACGATGAGCGGCGGAAGTATGACAACCCTAAGCGGTGCCATGTTCTACTGCACCAATACGGCCAGCGTGATCACCCTGGAAAACACCGAGCTGAACTTAACGGAAAACAATATCCTGCTGATCGTCTCAAAAGGCAGATGGGGCAAAGACGGCAGTAACGCCGGCAAGTGCACCATGACGGTGTCCGATCAGACACTGAGCGGTGACATTACGGTCGATACAATTTCCTCGTTAGATCTTACCTTAAAGAGCTGCGACTACACCGGTGCCATTCTCAGTGAAGGAGAGACAACTCTGACATTGGGTGAAAACAGCACCTGGACACTGACAGCTGACAGTTACCTGACGGAATTCAACGGTGATTTCTCACAAATCAACTTCAATGGCTTTACGCTCTATGTGAACGGAACAGCTGTCACTCAGTAGAAACGAAAACATCTCTGTTTCCCCTTTGGAAGCAGAGATGTATTTTTTGTATTAGAGGTTCTCGCCGTTTGAGGCAATTACTGTCTGATAATACTTTGCGGAGTCTTTTAAGATACGCTTCTGCGTCGCATAATCCACATAGACAAGTCCGAAGCGCGGTCCGTATCCTTCCGCCCATTCAAAGTTATCCAGGAAGGACCAGTACTGATAGCCGATAACTTCATAGCCCTCATCGACTGCCCGCTTTAAGTTGACAAGATAGTCCTTCAGATAGCCGATCCGCTTGTTGTCATGGATCGCACCGTCCGCGGATACGACATCATTATCGCACATGCCGTTCTCACTGATGAGCAGCGGTAAATGATACCGCTCACTCCAGAAGCGGACTGCCCAGTAAAGACATCTTCCGTCATTGACCCAGCCCAGAGAGTTCTTCTGATCTTCCCCGATAGCGTCATTGGTTCCGTACCAGTTATCCTGAAACGGCGCATAGACATTCAGTCCGATGAAATCCAGCTTTGTCTGTACTTCTTTGGCGCATTTCTTTCCCACCGTATAGACGCCATACGCCCGCACCGCTCTTCCTTCGAGCAGCGGAGATGACCACCAGAGGTTGCTCATTAAGCCGGAACCCTTGGAAAACGAATCTGTTTGCGCTTTGGCAATGGCTTCTTTGCTTTCATTTTCCGGCACAAAGGCACTGGTGGCCATGGCGATTCCGATCTTCGGAGTCCGTTTTGCGTATTTTCGTATGACTTCTACGGAAGCATGGAAAGCCCGCAGACAGTTGCGCGTCAGATTGCTTAAGGAGAGATAGCGCTTCTGAAACGGCGCATGCGCTCCCGTCATATGTCCGTTCATGATGAAGCACTGCGGTTCGTTCATCGGAATCCAGTAGGTCACATCGTTGCTGAAGGCATCCACTACAACCCTGGTATATTCTTCAAAGAGCGGAATGATGCTCTTATGCTGCCAACCACCCTTCTTCTGTACCCACACCGGCAGATCCCAGTGGTAAATTGTCACAAGCGGCTCGATTCCGTACTTCCGACATTCCGCAATGACATTTTGGTAAAACTCAATCCCCTTCGGGTTGATCTCGCCTTCCTTCGGCATGATACGGCTCCAGGAAAGGGAAAAGCGGTAGGACTTCAGCTTCAGGGAAGCCATTAAGGCGATATCTTCTTTATATAAGTGATAGTGGTCGCAGGCCGTATGGCAGTCCTCATTGTTTTTGATTTTCCCGCGCGGCGCAACATCCCAGATGGACGGGCTTCTGCCGTCAACATCATAGGCACCTTCGATCTGCGCGGACGCGGTCGCCGCTCCCCATAAAAACGTTTCCGGAAACTTCATTCTCCTACTCCTTTAATGTAACGGTATACAGCACAATATCGTTAGTATGTAACACGGTTTTGATCTTTGTTTTCCCCTCTTCCAAACAAAAATCGGCATCTTCCGCTTTCAGCCGGCTTTTTTCCATGATTTCTTCCACTTCTTTCTTACTCAGATTGTCCGGCGCTCCCATCTCTTCCCACAGTTTTTTCGGATTGCAGTGATTCTCATCGATCCGCTCTTCCGTTACGGATCGGGCACTTCCGCAGAGCTCAATTTCCACTTCATGCGCTTCCTCTTTCATCGGGTCATTGCTTTGAGCTGTGGCGACGATCTGGAGCGTATTTCCTTCAATAAACGCCGCATACTCCACATCCCCGAAGGCACGGAAACCGAGATCCAGCCGCTGCGCAAAGAGTTTGGAAAGAATCTTGAACGCCCAGAAATTCGGCTTCGGGATCCCGTCATTGGTAAGGATGCCGTATCCTCCGATAAACGGCTTGTTCAGCTGGATCTGCTCTTCAAAGAGATCGCTCAGACACCAGAAGAAATACCCGTCAAACTGATGATTCAGATCCAGCACGCTCTTTATCACAAAGGCGGCGGAATAGCGGGTGTCATGGACCGGTGCCGCAAAGATGGCCATGGAATTCCACTCCGTGATATAGACAGGAAGATCCTTCACTTTCGCGCGCAGTTCATCATCCATCCTGACGAGTGCGTCTTTCGGAACCGCAGCCGCCTTCTCCGGGTAAAAAAACATCTTTCCCAGCGTCTTCGTCAGATCCGCGCGCTCTTTGACTGCTTCTTTCATGGTTTTAAAGATAGAAAGATAGTTCTTCGGCGTGATCAGATTCCCGAAGGCATCTCCCGGATAGTGATGCGTGGAGATGAAATCCAGCGGAACTTGCCTGGTGTGGCAGTAATTCAGAAATTCCTCAATCCACTTGCAGGCAGAGGTGGAGGGACCTCCCACCCGTAATGCGGGATCCACTGCCTTTATTGCTCTGGCAGTGACTTCGTAGAGTTTGAAATAGTCGATCTGCGACCCGTCAAAGAAACCGCCTTTCAGATCCGGCTCGTTCCATACCTCAAAATTCCAGGATTCCACTTCCTCTTTTCCATAGCGCGTAAGCAGAAAGCGGATAAACGCCTGAATGTATTCACCCCACTCGTCCCAGTCTTTCGGGATAGAGACGTTATTGCGGTAATGCAGTCCGTAGACTTTCTTCTTTGCCAGCGGAGTCGGCATAAACGACAGTTCCACAAACGGCTTCACCCCCACAGAGAGCAGGTTGTCATAGACATGTCCGACCTGTCGGAAATTCCAGTCGCGCACCCGGTTCCCTTTCGGCAGCGGCGAAAAAGCATTCAGATCCGATACGGTCCACATGTCATCGTCAAAGATGCCGTGGAAGCGGAGCGAACGGATGCCGAGTTCTTCCCGAACCAGTCTAAGTTGCTCCACCATATCGCTGCGGTGAAACTGCCAGGCATGGTCTGCCCCCAGTCCTTCCTGCCAGCTGTAGTCGGTCGGAATTCTTTTTTCCTTTAACGTAACAGTGATCTTCATACGCTTCCCTCCGTTGGAATCATTTCTTTGTTACCGCTTTGTTTCGCTGAGATAGTCTTCCGTCGTTTTGGCGGAAGTGATCAGCTTTAAGGCATAGACGGCAGATGCTTTGATATCTTCTGCGTTCACTTTGCCTTCCTTTAAGGCTTTCTGCATATAGGTATAGACATGTTTTCCGCCCGGCATGATCATATTATTTCCGGCGGAAACAGCTTCTTCGTACGGGCGGCGGTCTGCTCCGTCCCAGTCCGACATCACTAAGCCTTCATAGTCCCATTCTTCCCGTAAAATGCCTTTCAGAAGCTCTTTATTATCTGCCGCATAAACACCGTTGATGCGGTTGTAGGACGTCATTAAGGCCATTGGCTGTTCCCTGCAGACAATGCGGAAGCCTTTCAGATAGATCTCCCGCAAGGCACGCTCCGACAGATTGGAAGATACCTTCGTCCGGTCGTTTTCACGGTTGTTACAGGCGAAGTGTTTCACCGTCACACCGACGCCCTTTTGCGACTGTACGCCGCGGGTCACTGCCGCCGCCATCTCGCCGGAAACCAGCGGATCTTCGGAATAGTATTCAAAGTTTCTTCCGCATAAAGGATCGCGGTGGATGTTCAATGCCGGAGCCAGCCAGAGCGTCACGCCCATCGCCAGCATCTCTCTCCCGACGCCTTTTCCAACCTCTTCCAATAGTATTACGTCAAAACTCTGGGCAAGCGTTGTCGCATTCGGCCAGGCAGTGCAGTACTGGTACACCGGGGTGTCATGTTTCCCCGCAAACAGAAGCGGGATTTTTGAGGCGACTGTTTTCAGCCAGCCCCACTGCCACTCCTGCGGCAGCTCATCAATATAACGGGTACCGCCGCGCTTTGTGTAGGCTGCTTTCGGCATGATATTGATTCCTGCCGGGCCGTCAGACATGATGATGCACGGAATGCCCTTCTTTAGCAGTTTGCTGGTGGTGTTTCCGCAGGCGCCTAAAACCTTGATATAGGCCGGCTCTCCGTATCCGCCGCCGGAAGTGAAAAGACACATCTCTTCTTCCGTTAACGAACTCAACATCCTCTCACCTTCCGCATTCAGCTTTGGCAAGTGATACTCCGGATGCTTGATTTCCTTCACAGCGATCTCATAGAGCGGCAGTCCCGCCATGGACGGCATTTCTCTATGATACGTTGGATCTTTAAAGTCCTTTCCCTTAGCGCAGCGCTTCGTGCACTCTTCCACAAGGCTGTCTTCTTTGATGTTCAGTGCCGCAATCATTCTGCCGCTATAGGCATCGGTGTTTACGGATAAGCCGTATTTTCCTTCTTCCAGAATGAAGCAGCTCTTCTTTTCGTCATAGATGGCAAATTCTCTTATGTCAAATATGAATTGCAGGGTATCTTCCTCATTCGGCTTTAATTCCCTGCTTTTCGCAAATGCAACAAGGCTCTTGTATTCCCCGCTGTATTTATGATTCGGTTTATAGAGGAAGAGGAACAATGTCTCTCTCCCCTTTCTCTCTCCGGTATTTGTGAGTGTTACGGACACCTTGATCTGACTTCCTTCCGCAAAAACTTCCGTTTTCTTTTGCGCAAAGGAAGTATAGGAGAGCCCGTAGCCGAACGGATAGCGGACCGGAAGATTCAGGGTATCGAAATAGCGGTATCCGACATAGATTCCCTCTTCATAGTTTTCTTCCATTGTTTCCGGATGTGCGATCTTTGCGACCGGACAATCCTCATAGGAGAGGAGCCAGCTGTCGGTAAGCCTGCCGTTAGGCGTCCGCTTGCCCGAGAGCACTTCTCCCAGCGCATTTCCGCCTTCTTCTCCGGCCTGACCGTAGAACAGAATGGCATCCACCCCGATCTCTTCCAAAGGTGTCACATCCAGCGAGCCGCCGCAGTTGATGATGACGATGAGTTTTGCATAGTGCTCGCGGCAGATCTTCAGGTTATTCACTTCCAGATCGGTAAGAAGGTAATCTCCCTTCTCCGCCTTTCGGTCAAACCCTTCCCCGGCCTGGCGGGCAATGACATAGATACAGGCGTCCGTATCGCTGCTGAGATCTTCGTTACGGATAAGATCTCCCACCGGATAATCCAGTTTGAATTCTCCGATCTTCTTAAACATATCCATGACTTTCCAGACCGGATAGCCTTTGATCTCCTTTTCCACCATCGCATGAAAGCGTTCTTTCTCCTCCTCATATTTGGAAGTGAAACGTTCCAGCCATTTCGTGTTCATGATTTCAAAGCCGTGATTCTTCAGACCATCTTCAATGTTGACGCTAAAGCGCTCCCGTACGTCTCCGGAACCGCTGCCGCCCTTGACCGTCAGCCTTGCACCGCTGCCATAGAGCGCGATCTTTTTCTCGGTTAACGGTAAAACACCGTTATTCTTCAATAAGACAAAACCTTCCGCCGCCGCATTCCTTGCCAGATGACGGTTTTCCTGTTCCAGTTTGGTTACTTCTGCGGTTCTGTTTCCGTAAATCTGAAATCCTGCCATATGCACCTCACTATATAAATTCAATTGTTTCGATATCGCAATGCCCCGTTACGACGTCCAGCGTAACGCTCGCATGATTCTTTGGTTCGATAAAATAGACTCCGTCTGAATCCGGTTCCCTTCCGTTCAGACAGACCGTGGCATCCCCTTTGATCTTTAATCTGATTCCATGACACTCCGTAAGGTCCAGATAGCGGTAGCTGATCTTACAGCCCGATGTTAGATCGGCAAGGATGAGTTTTCCTTCCCTCTCCGTAATGCGCGGAAGACTCTGCTGTTTACCGACACCAAGATGAATCGGCTTCGTTGTTTTTAAGCTGCAGCAGATTGCGGCGGAGTATTCCCCTCTGACTTTCCAGTTGGTATCAATTCCGCTTGTTGTCATCTCTGCCATAACAAACGTGCCGTCTTCCTTCATTGTAATCTTCTCCATGCACGCCTGGCGGGAGAAATCCGTATTATTGGTCGCACGGTGATAGATGACATAGTATTCCCCGTTAATCAGTTCCACGCTTCCGTGAATCGTTCCGCTGTTATTTTCCGGAGAAGTATTGTTGCGATAGCCGAGATTGCTGTTGGAGATAAGTACTCCCCGATACTGAAAGTCTCTGTCCGGATACCGGCTGGTCGCATAGGCCAGCTCGTTGTTTACGCCGGAGGAATAGATCAGATAGTAGATGCCGTTGAACTTGCGGATTGAGGGTGCTTCATAGAACGGATGGTGATACAGTTCACTGTTTCTGTCCGCCGTCGTTTTGGAGTCCAGCACCGCTTTCGGTCCTTCCTTCACCGTTAACATATCATTTTCCAGCTCTACAAAGGCACAGGAGAGGATGGAAGGTTTCGTCTCTTTTACCTCTTTCACGCTGCGCATGGCAATCTTCGCGAGTACCCTGTCGTAGATCGGCTTCAAAAGCTTCGAGCTGAAATCTCTTCCCAGTCCCCAGCCGTAATAGAGATAAATCCTGCCGTCATCATTTAAGACCGTCGGGTCATTGTTCATGTATTTCAACATGACTTCTCCGCTCGGATAATGCACATCGCCGAGATACGCAAACGGTCCTTCCGGCTTCTCAGATACAGCAACACTGATCGGTCCGAAGTTTCGCGTATTCGGTCCCATGGCACAGTAATAAAGGTAATACTTTCCGTCGTTTCCTCTCACGCAGTCCGGGGCATAGAAGTCCACCGGCTTTCCGTTTGTGCTGTGGGGATCCTGATCCTTACGGTAGGTCACCCCGTGACAGGTCCACTTGCTCAGATCATGAATATCGGCAGAGTAGACCGTATAGTCCTGAATGCAGAAACGGGTGGAGTTGGCCGCATCATGACTTCCGTAAAGATAGACTCTCTCTCCGAACACATGCATTTCCGCGTCCGGAATATATTCATTTAAAGGTAAGAGCGGATTTGGCATAATCATTCTCCTTCGTTTCCCGGGAAATAACCCGGGCTGTATTTCTTACGTGAAAGGCGGAATTATCCGCCTTTCTGTGATATTTTCTAAGCTTCTTTTTCCTTTAAGGCTTCTTCCTTGCGTTCCTTTAATATCGCATTGATTTCCGGCAGATGCTTTTCCACATCCACGCGCGGTAATGTCAGTAATGCGACAATGGACAATACAATGTCAAAGGCATAGAAGGCAATGACGATAAAGCGGGTGACTTCATTGGATGGGGTGATGCCATTCACATCGACAAAGCCGAGCTTCAGCAGTGTAGCTTCAAATCCTCCCGCAAACGGAGCACTCAGCAAGCTGCTGAAAGCGCCGATGATGGCAACTCCCATCAGACCTTCCAGACGGTAACCGGAATCCGCTTCAACGGAGTCAAAGGCATAGCACATTAATGTTGCGGCAACGTATGCGTTTGGCAACATGCCGACATTCTTGATAAAGCCGCCGACCATGACCGGAACCATCTGTGACGGGAAGATAAAACCGATGAGGGAGCCGAGCAGCCATAAGGCATAACCGACCACCGTCACGTTTTTGATGCCGTATTTCTTGGCTAACGGATAGACAATGAAGGCACCGATGCCTCCCGGGATACCCGTAACGATCTGGAAGATGGTATACATCATCGGATTCGTGTCACCGCCAAGCAGGAATTTAATGTAGAAATACTGAACATTGCCTCCCTTGAAGCTGTCAACGATATTGCCGACAATGGCCAGGATCGTTAAGGCAACATAGTATTTATTGTGCAGTAAGGCTCTGAGCTGTTCCTTCACCGGGATATCGCTCTCTTCCGGATTGGCCGTTTCCAGCGCCACATCCTCCGTAACGCGCTCTCTGGTAAAGAAGTATTCAATGATCAGAAGCGGAATGGCCACTAAGGATAAGGACAGCATCAGCTTCGGATAACCCGTGATATCCTTCTCCAGCCAGAGCGGTAAAACAACCATGTTGATGAGCATGCCGATAATGACGCCGGATAACAGCGTCCAGCACAGTTTGCGCACATACTGCAGTCTGGCTTTTTCCTTGGAATCACGGGTGGAAAGCGAAACGATGTTATCCCGGTACAGATAGAAGAAACAGCTGCCTTCCGTATGGTAGACAATTAACAGGAAGAAGAAATAGTACCAGTAATTCTCCCCGATGTTCTGTCCGGCGAATAAGAAGATCAGACACCCGACCGCAATGGAAACCATTCCGAAGATGAGGTTCCACGGACGCAGACGTCCCTGGCGGCTGTTGGTTTTCTGTAAGAGCCAGCCGTTAAAGAGGCCCGTCACAACGCCCAGGATCTTGGCAATGGTCATGACAACTTCGTAACGTCCGCCCATGACCTTGATCATTTCGATATTGGTCTGCCCGTAAAGGAAACCGGTCTGCTGGGTGAAGAACTTCTCCACTAACGCCGCGATGGTATTGACCACAAAGATCGTTCCCAATGGACCAATCAAATGTCCCAGGTAAACTTCCTTCCCCGTAACCTTTTCCGGATCGGTCTTACTATCCATAAAATGCTTTTCGAATAGTCCCTTACTTAAAATCGTGTCTTTCATTGTTCTCCTCCTGACTTCAGTGTTACACTTGCGGATCCATGATTCTGACTTGTGACTGTAATGGTATACTCCCCGCTCATGCTCTTCGCACTGACGACTGCCAGAGCGCTGCCGCGGTAAGTTCTGTGTCTGTGATCCGTGAAAACCTCATCGCTCTTGCACAGGGCACTGCCCAGTCCCAACAGCTTCAGATTCTCACTGACCTTTACGGTGACTTCCTCTTCCACATAAGGCTTGAGGTTTCCCTCGCAATCCGTAAACGCGATGTTCAGATAGACAAGCTCCCCTGCTCTGATTTCCGTTTTCTCCGGAGTGATACGGAGCTTTGTCTCTTTCTTTCCAGAAGAGAGGGAGCTGACGCCGGCAATCTGGCCTTTCCCGTCTTTGGATACGGCCCGTAATTCCCCTGCCTCATAAGGGAAAATGAAGTGTGTTTTATAATCTTTATATTTCTTTGTGCCGATTTCTTTTCCGTTCAGATAAAGCGTTACGCTTTCACCTGCTCCGTATACTTCACAGTAGACGGATTCGTTTTCGTAGCCGTCCCAGCTGTAGGAATCGATGGCATTGGTGAACTGCCAGGAGCCCTTGTGCGGCACTTCATGGTTATGATTCAGTGGACGGACACAGATAAACGGCTTGGAGCGCAGACCCCAGACGACCTGCATGTAAGCCATCGAGGCCAGCGGTTTGCCGCAGATGTCGATCATGCCCTGTCCGGCCAAGAGCGGATAGCCCGGATAGGAAGCGTACGTCCAGTCTCCGAAGCAGGCTTCTCCGAGATAGTCCCAGCCGCTCCAGACAAAGTCACCGATCAGCTGCGGATACTTCTTCACCCGCTCCCAGTTGTACGGAAGATCCATTGCCATGGTCTCGCTTCCCACCATCATCCGCTCCGGATACTTCTTCGCGTCAATGTCATAGCGGCTTGACGCATAGTTGAGGCCGACAATATCCAGTGCCGGAGCAACCATGCTTGTGACCGCATCTCCTTTTCTGCCTTTGCTCACGAAGAAGATCAGCTTGCCCAGCTTCTGTGCCGTGGCATTGAAGAAGGTCGAACCTGTTTTCTGCTCCTTGTATCCCTTGATATTTTCCAGCGGTTCCGCTTTGTATTCGCCTTTTTCCTTATAGATGCCAAATCCCATGCGGGTATAGACATTCAGGAGTACATTGATTCCCGCCGTTACCGGACGGCCCGGATCCAACCGATGCACAAGATCGCGCATCTGTTTTGCCATCTCCACGCCTTTGTTGTCGGATGGTTCCGTGATCTCATTCCCAATGGAATACAGGATAACGGAAGGATGGTTATAACTGCTTTTCACAAGTGCCGTTAAGTCCTCTTTCCAGTCCTCCATGAAGTGACGGGAGTAGTCATGATATGTCTTCGGCGTATACCAGCCGTCAAATGCTTCATTCATGGCATAGATGCCAAGTCTGTCACAGATGTCCAGCTGGATCTGCGATGCCGGGTTATGGGCAAAGCGGATCGCATTGAAGCCGTTTTCCTTTAAGATCTTCATTCTGCGGTATTCCGCATCGTAATACTCATTGGCGCCTAAGATTCCGTGATCGTGATGGAGACAGGCACCGCGTAACAGCACGGACTCGCCGTTTACGCATAATCCCTTCTCCGCCGACCATTCCAGCTTGCGGATGCCGAAGAAGAAGCGGACTTCATCCTTCTCGCTGCTTACTCTGATCTCATAGAGATAGGGATCTTTCTCACTCCAGAGTCTGGCATTGGGGATTGTGATTTCTCCTAATTCTCCTTTCACAATACAGACACCCTGATCGAGCACTTCCACGCTCAGCGGGGAATCCTGCATTGTTCTGGCGCTGACTCTGATGATTGCCGGATCGATGGACAGCGTTTCCGTATGACACTCTGAAATATAATCATTATCTACGATATATAACGTGACATCGCGGTAGATGCCGCTTCCGCTGTACCAGCGACAGTTCGGCTGCAATGTATTATCCACCAGAACTTCAATCTCGTTTTTCCCTTCCTTTACTGCCGGAGTCAGATCCACATCAAAGCAGCTGTAGCCGTAATGGTGTTCCCTTAACATAGTTCCGTTGAGGGAAACACGACAGTTCTGATACACATTTTCAAAATGCACGAAGATCTTCTTTGTGACATCTTCCGCACTCAGCTCAAACACCTTGGCGTAGCGGTACTTTCCTCCCGGGAAATAGCCGCTGTTGGTGCCGCCTGCGCAGTTTGGATCACGCACTTCCTGCAACATGGCGTCATACGGCAGATTCACTCTGATTTCCTTTTGTCCTTCCTTTTGGAAGGTCCAGTTGTTATTCCAGTTAATTTTCATGATACCTATCTCTCTGATTCTATTCTATGCAAAATGTAAGTGCTTGTAATATGGATTTGTACGTATTATTATAATTTTGTATTAAGGAAGACAAAATGGGAAATCAGAGAAAAGAATGGATTGAAAAAAACAAAGAGCGCATCCTTTCCGCCCGCCAGGACGCCAATGTCTTTACGGAATTTGCGAACACGGTCTATGACGCCAGAGACCTGGAGCAGCTGCACGGCACCTATGCCTTTGAGATGCAGATGCTGGAATACGTGAAGCAGGGAAATACGGAGCAGCTGAAACGTCTGCTGTTAAGGTATGTCGGGGAGAAAGACTACCAGGAAGGCCGGGTTGCCAGAGATGATCTCAGGCAGGGCAAGAACATCTTTATTGCCTTAGTAGCCATGGTGGGTAAAATGGCGGCCATCCCCGGAGGATTGCCGATGGAGCAGGCCTATTATCTGATTGACACCTATACGCTGCAGTGCGAAGAAAAAGAGAGTCTGGAAGAGATCTATATTCTGCAGTACAACATGTTGCTGGACTTTGCCGGACGCGTGGCCCGCTACCATACCTCCACGGAGCTCAGTCCTCTGATCCGTGACTGCACCAACTTCATTATCTCCCACTTAAATGAACCGATCCGCTCCCAGGATGTGGTGGAATTTTCCCGCATGAGCAAGTCCACCCTCTCCGAGCGCTTCAAAAAGGAAACGGGATACGAGATCGGTGCCTATATCACCAAATGCAAGATCGATGAGGCGAAGACCCTCTTGCGCTATACCGATAAACCGATTCCGGAAATCAGCGCCTACCTCTCCTTCTCCTCGCAGCCCTACTTTCAGAATGTATTTAAAAAGGTCACCGGTGTGACCCCCATGAAATACCGCAACCGGAAAGAAGATTCCGCTCTGTAAGAAAATGAAAAAGAGGCAGTGCCTCTTTAGGATGCTTTCTGTTTTTCCGCTTCGGAATGAACGTTTTCCATAACCATCCAGTATAACTCATGCAGCTCGGCTAAAAGTCCGATCCCCATGACCATATAGCAATAGTACGGCGCAAAGTCAAACTGCAAAGCATACGGAAGAAGGAACAGTAAGATACTGCAGAGCTTGTTCCAGATGGAATGGGTCGCAAGCAGGGCATGCTTCATCATCCAGTAGATGGCATATAATATTGCCCGGAAGAGCAGTAACCCCAAAATCATATAGAGCACCTTGCGGTTCAGCGTCTTGGTCAGTAAAGGCCACACCTTATATAACATGACGCTGTATAAACTAACATCCGAAACGGAATCGAGCTTCCGTCCGAGATCGCTCACCGCATTCAGTTTCCGTGCCACAAAGCCGTCCACCGCGTCCGATAATCCGCAGATCGTATAGACAATTAAGAATACCGGGGAAGTTACCGGAACGAACAACAAAACAACCGCTCCAATCAGGCGGATCGATGTGATCATGTTGGCCAGATGTTTTTTAATCATATTCCTTTTACTCCCAAAAATAATTGTAACGGAAAAATTCTTAAATCTCCACACTGGTGCGCGGAATTTGCACCACAAAGCTGATATTGTGCGCTTCGCAGTACTTCGCCACCTTGAAGAAGACCACTTCCGTCTTTTCCACAAGCGGAATCATACCTTTCGCCGGCACGTCAAGTCTGGAGAAGAAATTATCCCAGTGCAGCGGAATGATCAGCTGCGGTTTTGTCTTTGCGACCGTCTCTTCAAAGAATTTCGCTTCCGTGGCCGCGTCCGCCTTGCCTAAGCCCGCAACACCCAGGAATAAGACATCGCAGGTATAGCCGTCCAGCTGATGTTCAATATAATTGAAGCTCGGACGGATCAGATATTTCTTTCCCTGATGCTCCACGTAGAAGTCATAGCTTCCGCCTTCCTTGTAGTCTCTTAATTTGCACGGCTGTTGTAGTGGTTCATCGATGGTCTGTCCCAGATCGTTATTCAGAATCGTCGGTTTAGAATGCAGGGACTTGATGACCTTGATCTTGTAATCCCCAATTGTGAAACTGTCTTCCGCATGGTATTCCACCAGCTGTTTTTCATCTACATCCTGTCCCTTACAGACATTCATGGCCGAGGAAGAACCGTAGACGACGGCTCCCGTTTTCTTTGCAACATACGGCACATCCATGACATGATCATGATGGGTATGGGACACAAAGATGGCTTTTAAGCGGTCCACTTTATGCAGAGATAAGAGCTCATCCGCCAGTTTCGTATCGGTCATTTCGCTTCCCGCAATATATTTCAGTAAAGACGGACGGGTAAAGTGACAGTCAAATAAGATTTGATCCTTCCCGTCATCAAACAGTAATGTTGTTGTTCCGAAAAATGTGACTTTCATATATAACTCTCCCCTTGATGTTTAGAATACATACTGTACAAGTAACGCTGCCAATAGACAGACAATGATAGCGATTCCTTCTCCGATGAGTGACCCTTTGATATGAAACCAGTAGTCGTGATAAGCCGCACCCATATCTTCCGTGCCCGGAATGATAAAGCGCGGATCATGGCAGAACCACAGGATATCCAGCACCACGGCATCATACAGATTCACCACGCTCCATATCAGAAACGCGGTAAGGAAGGCTTCCTTGAAGGAAGAAACATGGTTGACGTATTTCAATATTGCCGCAATCACTGCCGCAAAAAAGAGACAGGCAAACAGCTTGATACCGATCTTCTTCTTTGTAGTCGGAATCCTGTCTCTGTACTCCGGCATTTCCTTCACTCTTGCCTGAATTTCCGGCGGATAATTCTGGATCTGATTCAGCGGATCCTTGGAAACGAAATAAATCACCACCGTAAACAGTGCACACAGAATCAGACATTCGATCAGAATCATACAAACTTCCCTCTCTTTTCTCAGCCGACATACCTATTATACCAAATCAGTCATTCATAAGAGTACGTGACTCTTTTTCGTGTAAAATATTAGTAGAAAGAAGCCCGAACAATGAAGACCTTATTCAAACTCAGCAGGGAAGCCGTCCGCTATAAAGGCCTGTATTTACTGGCCATTTTCGCCACGCTTTCTCTGACTTTAGTCAACCTGAGTGCCCCGCGGGTGCTTTCCCGCTTAACCGGTATCGTCAAAGACGGAGTGGATGCCACAGGACTGATTCAGATACGCAATCTGGCCTTCCTTTTAACCGGACTTTATCTCTTACGGATCATCTTCCGCTTTATGAGCAGCTATCTTTCCCATAAGGCTGCCTGGTATCTGGTGGGAGATCTCAGAACAAAGGTCTACAATAAGTTATCCCACATGCATCTGGGCTATTTCCATGACAAGCAAACGGGAGACCTGATGAGCAGAGTCATTAACGACACCAGAGACTTTGAACTCCTTTATGCCCACATGATTCCGGAAACCATCACCAACCTGGTGACCTTCCTCGGGGTATTAGTCATCTTACTGACGATCAACGTCAAACTGGCTCTGATCACCTGTGCCCCGATTCCGCTGATTTTAATCTCCGGCATCATCTTTGCGAAAAAAGTCCGTCCCTTCTTCCGCACTTCCCAGAAAAAAATGGGAGAGTTCAGCGGCAAGCTGCAGGACAACCTCTCCGGCATCCATGAGATCCAGTCCTTCGGGAGGGAGGAATATGAGACCGGAAGAATCAACGAAAAGAACTTTGAACATGTCAAAGCCATGTTGCAGGCCTTAAAAGTCTCGGCCGTCTTCCATCCGTCCGTGGAGTTCATTTCTTCCATCGGTACGGTACTGGTGGTCGCGTTCGGCGGCTATCTGGCATATCATGACGGCTTACAGGTCGAAGACATTGTGGCCTTCTTACTTTATTTAAGCCTCTTCTATCAGCCGGTCACGGGACTGGCAAATCTGGTTGAGAACATGCAGCAGTCGTTAGCCGGAGCGGAGCGCGTCATATCCATTTTGGATGCCCCGAACGAAATTGAAGACAAACCGGATGCCAGACCGTTACAAAACGTGAAAGGTGAGATCACCTTTGAGAATGTTTCCTTCTCCTATGTGGAAGGCATACCGGTTTTGAAGAACGTTTCCTTTACCTGCAGGCCGGGCGAGATGCTGGCACTTGTCGGTGCCACCGGTGTCGGTAAGACGACCATCACGGAACTCTTAAGCCGTTTCTACGAACCGCAGGAAGGACGCATTCTGATTGACGGCGTGGACATTCAGAATGTCACGATCGAATCCCTGCGTCAGAATATCTCCACCGTACTGCAGGACACCTTCCTCTTTAACGGTACCATTGCCGAAAACATCTCCTATGCCAGACCCGATGCATCCTTTGAGGAGATCCGGGAAGCTGCCAGAGCCGCCAATATCGATGCGGAAATCATGGCGATGCCGGACGGCTATGACACGGAAACGGGAGAGAGAGGCGTGAAGCTCTCCGGCGGACAGAAACAGCGTATTGCCATTGCGCGGGCCATCCTGCGCCGCTCCCCGATCATCGTACTCGATGAGGCAACGGCTGCCGTCGATGTGGAAACCGAGCAGCAGATAAGAGAAGCCATCTCCACCCTTTCAGGCAACCGCACCATTGTGGCCATTGCCCACCGCTTAAGCACCATCCGCTCTGCAGAGCAGATCCTGGTATTGGAAAACGGGGAAATCAAAGAGCGCGGAACGCATGCGGAACTTTTGAAACAGAAGGGTCTTTACTACCGCATGAATGAGATCCAGAAGAAAAATGAAGAATAAAAAACTCTGAATGGTTCAGAGATATAAATAATATAGGAGGATATATATTAATGGAAGCTATCGAAAGAGTCTATCAGTTTCTCGAAGAAACAAAAAACTATGCTCTGGCAACAGTGGAAGGCGATCAGCCGAGAGTAAGAATCTTCGGCACGATCCTGCTCTATGAAGGAAAACTCTACATCCAGACCGGTAAGGTAAAGGATGTCTCCAAGCAGCTCGCCGCCAACCCGAAATTCGAGATCTGTGCCTGCGCCGGTCCGAAATGGCTGCGCATCTCCGGCAAACTCATCAATGACGACCGCAGAGAAGTCAAAGTCGCCATGCTGGACAAAAACCCGGGTTTAAAGGCCATGTACGATGCCGATGATGACAACACGCAGGTTCTCTACATGCAGGACTGCACGGCAACCTTCTCTTCCTTCACGGAAGCACCTCAAACCGTAACATTCTAAAAACCAACAGTGGACGGAAATCAATTCCGTCCACTCTTTTTTACTTTAAGGAATCCAGGAATGCCTTGATACGGCTCAGATAGTCCGGTGCCTCATCATAGACGCCGTGCCCGTATCCTTCATAGATATAACCGGCGCATCCCGTCCGTTCCATGATTTCCTTTGAGCGCTCTACGCCCAATACCCTGTCTTCTTGAGCACCAAGCACAAGGATGGGACACAGAAACTCATGTAATCGCTCCGTCACATCAAAATTCTTCATGGCATTCAGAGATACCAGGAAATTACGGAAGTCCTGCTCATTTGTCCCGTTTCCCGAGGCCAGAATGATCTCTTTATACTGTTCATAAAAGGAAGGCGTATAAACCGCTTCGCCAAATGCTTCCATCAGTTTTGGCAGATTCCGCTCTTCCGCAAGGCTTCTCCATCTTCCGAATAAACCCGGATCCGCATGCTTCATGGTGGAAGTCGTGGAACATAAGATCAGTCTCCGGATCCGCTTCGGATCATTTAATGTGATGAGCTGCGATACCATGCCTCCCATGGAAACCCCCATTAAGGTGATATCATTAAGGTCCAGCAAATCCATTGCACTTAAGGTATCTTTTGCCATATCCTCTGCCGTATAGTTTTCCGGCTCTATTTTTATATGGTCAAACAGATACATGTGGTACTCCTTTGCCAAAAGCTGATAGGCATTCACAATGCCAACCGCCGATCCCATGACGCTTTTTAAGGATAAGCCCGGAAGAATGACAAAGACGGCTCCGTCTTTATTTCCGAACTCAATGTATTCCATTTCCTTGTTACTGAACCGCACTGTTTTTACAAGTTCTTCCACACTACTGCCTCCTAAACTATTGATTCCAGGTTTTCATCCGATATTCCTGAAACAGCGAAACCAGAGTTGTTATAGTCACAACCGTATTGGAGATACCCCCAACAAAATTATATATCACATAATTGAATGTGCCGAAGAGAAACGTATTGATCACAAAGGCAATCTTCAGCTTCTTCACATCTTTCTGAAAGCGGAAGACGGCAATCGAGTATTCCAGATTGGCGATGATCGGCAGCCAGCCTAAAATTCCGCGGTTATTGAACACGATTCCCAATATCACACCTGCGGCAATCAGAACCCATTCCAGAAGCTGGCTCTTCACATTTTTCATGGCCGCCAGATTCCGCACGATTCCCACCACATTCTGCGCCACGGCACTGTAGCCTTTCAGAATGAGTGATCCCGCACCGTAAAAGATCATGCTTAAGATCTGCAGGGAAAGAATCTCACTGTGTTTCTTCCGGGTACCGCTGATCGAGTCGGTGATCATGGCTCCGATGCTGCATAAATTGCCGGCAATAATTTCAAACATCCGCTTCTCCTTCCCCTCTCTATTATACCCGTCGCGCGGTTCTCAGTCATTTCCCATATACTGCTTTCGCTCCTGTGTTAGAATCTCAATATCCGTTTCAGAAAGGGAAGGAGAGTCAGATGACATCATCTTTAGGCAAAGAGCGAATCAAATATATCATCGCTGTCGTACTGTATGGAACCATCGGCTATTTTCTGCGCTTTGTGAATTACCCGAGCGAGTTTGTTGCGATGTGCCGCGGCTTTATCGGCTCCCTCTTTATTTTTCTCTACCTGAAATCAAAAGGCAGTAAAATTGACAGAGCCGCAATCACAATGAACCTGAAATGGCTCCTGCTTTCCGGGATCTGTCTCGGTCTCAACTGGATCTTCCTGTTTGCGGCCTATCTGAAAACCACAGTGGCGATTGCCAGCCTGTGCAACTACCTGGCTCCCCTGATCGTTGTTCTGATTGCCCCGTTTGTCCTAAAGGAAAAGTGGAACAAAGGGAAAATGATCTATGTTGCCGCCGCTTTCCTCGGTATCTTATTGGTTACGGATCTGACTAAGGAATCTGCGGGATCTTTTGACGGAATCCTGCTGGGACTGCTTGCGGCACTCTGCTTTGTGGGTATTGTTTTATGTAACCGCAAGCTGCGTGACATCTCCGCTTATGATCGGGCACTCGTGCAGCTCTTTGTGTCGGCACTGACGATTCTGCCCTACGTGATTCTGCATAACCGCGGATCTTCCTTCGCGCTGGATACGCGCTCGCTTGGCATCATTCTGATGCTGGGTCTGCTGCATACCGGAGTGGCATACTGCCTCTACTTCAGCGGCATGGCCAACCTGCCGGTTCAGACGGTTGCCGTGCTGGGTTATCTGGAACCGGTCGTCTCCGTGTTATCTTCCGCCTTTTTACTGCATGAACCTCTTACACTGAAAGGCTGGATCGGCTCCGCGCTGGTCATCCTCTCGGCAGCATTGAGTGAACTGCCGCTCACAAAAGCGGATAAATCATAATCAATCAAACAAAACTCCTGTCATGGGAGTTTTTCATTCTGTTTCCTCAGCATCCGGCTGCTGTCCGTCATGTGCCTTCCAGGCGCATTCCGTAATCTTCAAATCGGAAAAGACGGCGGTAAAGCTTGACTCTTCGGGACTGCAGGCATAGATACCGAAGCGGATTTTTCCCGCACCTTCCCACATGTGGCAGACGCGCATCTGTGAAAAGTGCATTCCGTCATAGGAGCACTCGACACAGTAGTCATCTTCCCTGCGGCTGAGGCGGTACCACATCTCTTTTATATTTGCCGGGATTGCCGTCGTAGCCCAATCGGAATAGCCGTGATTGGTCACAACGGATCCCAGATGCTGGAATTCCTCATTTTCATATTCCACCGATGCCTTCAGCCAGTTCTCACTGTCCAGATACATCACGATCCCGCACTGGTCAAAGCGATGATGGCTCTGGGTAAAGTCGGTCTTTACCACAAAGGAAAAGAATTTCTCCTCTGTCTCCATCTGCAATACCGGCGCATTGTCATTGCGGAAGTGGTAGTAGGTTCTCTGCCAGAGATCCGTATGCGGCAGAGTTTCGATTTCAATTGTATCTTCCTGAATCCGGTAAGCCTTCGGCTCCCGTTCCCATTTCATTGTTTCAAGCATACTTCTTTTTCCTTTCACGAATTATTTAAACGGCCAGTAAGGAGAGAACAGAAATGCCAGAAGCAGACCTCCCAGTAAGGAAATCAGAAGCTGTTTCGGATTTTTGTACATCAGACAGACGGCCGCAAGAAATACGATTCCGTATAGGACTCCCCTGAAGTCCACATAGATCCAGCCGATCGCAAAGCAGGAGAGAAGAAATACACCCAGAATTCCCGCAGAGAGAGTCAGGGAAAGAACTCCTTCTGTTTTTGCGTAGCGGCAAAGCACAGCCAATAGAGGTGAAATCAGCGTGATCAGATACCAGCGCATCATATAGGAGAGCGGGTTGAAGCCTCCGAAAAGAACACTGGACAGATGGTACGCAATACACATTCCGCCAAAAAAGAGGAACACATTCAGTGCCGCTTCCGTGTGGGTCTTACTGTAAAGCGCAATGGCGAGAGCCAGTAACAGCCAGATGGCCATATCGGAAAAGAAGTTTCCGAGATCCATCATTTCCAGCAAGCGGTGCCACCATATGGCCTCATCCAGTGCCAGCGTATCCAGCCACTTGGAAAAACACCCAATACAACGCCCGCAAAGAAGATCAGGATTGCCGTCCATATCATCCGGTTTTCTTTTTCACGATTCATATTACTTATCTGCCTCGACTTCACTCTTATACTCTATTGTAACAGAACCGCCCGAACACGCCTCTCTTTTTTCATAAAGGCATAAAAAAAGAGGCAGTTACAGCCTCTGAAATGATATTATTTCCATTTTTCCAGACAGGCATTGATCTCGCTAGCCGGAATCATGTAACCTGAGATGAACTTTGAGCCGTCCGGAGTAAGCATCGCTCCGGTAATGATTCCCGCAATTTTCATCTCTTCATTAAAGACACCGCCTCCGCTGCTTCCCACCTGAATATAGGCGGAGTGTTCCATGGCGTTGCTCGCAAATCCCGTGGATTCTCCGAACCGCTGAATCCCGGAAGTCACTTCCCCGTACGAGCGCGCAAACCAGTTCATTTCCGGATGTCCGACACATAAGATTCTGTCTTTCACTTTCGGTTCCGTCTGTGATAATTCCGCAACATTTAAGTCTTCCTCACTGGTGAATGAAATCACCGCCAGATCATCTGCATCTGCTGTATATTCCACTTTTGCCGGCAACATGGCCGCATAGCTGTCTTCCGTCAGGATGGTGAAATCCTCCACACCCGGAATCGTTTCCGTTTTCAGTTCCGTATTGATAGTAAAGATGATGATCTCGGAATCCGTATGACTTACGACATGTTTTGCCGTGAGGGCATAGTAGGTATTTCCTTCCTTTTTGAAGATGACACCGCTGCCGCATTCGCCGTAACTCAGAGAATCCTCCGTAACGGTTTTGGTGAAGATTCCGATATTGGTGGAGAGAAGTCCTGATGTCTCAAAGGATTTTTCCATATCGTCATAGATGACAACATCCTTATCCTTTTCCTTTGGCGCGCATCCGCAAAGCGTCAGCGGCAGAACAAGCAGAACGAGTAAGTAAGTAACAGCTTTTTTCATAACTTCTCCTTTATTTTCTTTTCTCTGCCGGAATATTTTTATCACTGTATAGATCAGATACCCCAGTATGACTCCCGCGGTATTCAGAATCAGATCATCAATATCCGTTGCCCGATCATAAAACGGCAGCTGCAGGATCTCAATCGTAAGGGAAATTAAAGCTCCGTGGAAAATCACCTGATACCATTTCTTATGCCTGGAGCAGACGAGCGGGAGCAGGATTCCCGTCGGCACAAACAGCAGTACATTCCCCGCCACATTCCAGAGAGTATCCCGCAGATTCAGATAGACAAACAGGTTTTTATAAGGAATCAGGTTGATCCGCAGTGGGTACAGGCGGGACACATCAAAGATCAGCGGCTGCACGTGCCCGTTGATTCGTGCACGCGGAAAAAAGACAAAACGCAGGATCACGGCAAGATTCACATACATTAACAGCAGCTTTCCTTCCTGCTTCCACGCAATCTTTTCTTTCTTTCTGAGCACTAACAGGCGCCACAGACACCATATCAGCGCAAATATAATTTCCAGTGTAACAAACGAAATCTGAATCAACTTATACTCCCAAACGTGGAATGGAACTCCATTCTTTTCGTAGTTTCTATTATAGCCGATTCCTTTCACAATGGAAAAGCCGATTGTCACATCAGACAGAAAATGCCGGATTATTTCTTCCGGCATCTGACGTTTTTGTTTCTGTTTCTGAATTATTCAATGGTTAAAATGTCGTCAAATCCGGTCATTTCAAAAACTTCCATGATGACTTCATTGACGTTTTTCACGCGCAACCCGCTCTTGGCCGCAAAGTATCTGTCCGTTTTCAAAAAGATTCTGAGACCGATGGACGAAATGTATTCGAGTCCTGAAAGATCCAGCACACAGGACTGTGCATCCTCCTTGTTTTCTTCAATAATATCTTCCAGTTTATCGGCTGTTGTCGTATCCAGCTTTCCGTTTAATGTCAGTGTCAGCTGAGTACCTTCTTTTTCTACCGTTACATCCATATGTTCACTCCCCTTCTTTTATTATCATACATTATTTTGACGCTCTTTTTCTTACATCTGTATGATAAAAATCATTCAAAATGACAGAGAGTTCGCCTTACATACGCTATGATGCAGTATTTCATGAAGATATCTAATACACATCTTCGTAGCTGTTCTCGTATATATCAATGAATTGGGAGATAAAAAATGCCTGTTCTTTCTCCTCTTTACTTCCGCTTGTTACCTGCCAGCCGTACGTTCCATAGAGCTTATAGTTCGTCTTGCTGAAAGGGGGCAGTTTATTCTCTCTTTGGATCAGCTTGATCCCGTCCGCATACTTCTCTTTCACGGCATCAAACGCCGCATCCGGGTCCTTGAATACCGCATAGCCTTCTTCCGTTGCGCCGATTTCAAAACGTGAGTCCAGCTCCAGGAAATATGCCGTATTGACATTTCCCTTACAGTTTCCCTGACCCGCGACGTATTCCTGAACATACGGATGCCTGATGGGATTGCCGGTGCAGGCAGTCAGTAACACGATAAGAAACAAACAAGAAATAATACGAACCGTTCTTTTCATGATAACAACCTCACTTCTTTCTTTCATTTTATCATCTTTGAAAAAACGGTCACGCTCCATTCTGTTACATATGCCAAAAAGCTGCTTATTCTTACATAATTAATGTAAGAACACATTTTATGATATGGGTGTAAGAGGAGGAAACAGATATGTACGAAGTCACATGTTTCAATAAAGATAACCGTTCCGAATTCACCAGAGTCTTCTATGATTACAACGAAATGCGCAAATTCCTCATCAAATGCAAATATTCCAAACGGGTCGCCGTTTCCGGCTGGTTCAAATACTGCTGATCCCGCTTTCGCATCAATCATCATGCAAAGCGTATCTCCAATCGAAGGCAGAGACAGGATATCTCTGCCGCTTTTTTCCGGATGATTGTGTATCCTTCGTGAAATGTACATTTTTCATAGAACAGGCAAGAGGTATAATATTTACGGTGTTTTTATGAAGTATCTGCTCTATATCATCCTGTTTCTGCTTCTCGTTTTCGTTCTGACGGAACTTGTCTTCCGCCTGATACATAACAAGCGGGAAATCGACAGAAAAAAAGAAAAATATCTTAAGGCCTTGCTGGGACTGCTCTTTCTCCTGCTGGGCAGTTTTGCCTACCTGCTTCCCTATTATCATGCCGAAACAGAAGCACTGAACTATGCCGTATCTACGGAATATTACCGTTTTGAAGAAAGAGATCATGCCCTCTGCTTTCTGCATGATGAAGCGGATACGGTTTTGATCTTCTATCCCGGCGCAAAGGTGGACGCCTACGCCTACAGTCAACTATTGAGTATCGTGGCCAAAGAAGGAACTGATGTTTATGTGATCAAAGAGCCGCTGCATATCGCCTTCTTCGCTTTGGATACAGCAGAAAACATCCTTCAGAAGCACCACTATCAGAAGATCTATGTCGGCGGGCATTCCCTGGGCGGAGTTGCGGCTTTGACGTATGCCTATCAGGCAGACGGCGTGATCCTCCTTGCCTCCTATCCGACTAAACCGATGAACAATGGAACCAGACTGTTATCCGTCTACGGCGACAAAGACGGATGCCTCGAAAGAAAGGTGTATGAAGAGAGCAGGAAATACTGGCCTGAGAGCAGTGTGGAAGCACTCATAACGGGTGGTAATCATGCTCAATTTGCCCAATATGGATTCCAGAGAGGAGACAATCCGGCAGAGATTTCCGCGGAACAACAGATCCGTATCACCGCTGAGGAAATCAACCGTTTCCTTCATCCCTGATTTGCTCACAGAATAGAATAATCTCCTTTCTCTCTTACCGTAACGGCAGGATGGAAAGGAGATTTTCTTTTTTAAAGATATACACTTTTCTATTTTGTGACGGAATCCAGAAATCCTTTGATATGCGTCAGATAATCCGGAGCCTCTATAGCACTGTGCGGAAAAAACCTTTTCCGATTCCTGAACTCCTTTTGTTCAGACAAAACCGGATACATGTAAGAAAACAGCCTGCCGCAGGGGATTCTCCCGCGACAGGCTTTCTCATTTCTTCTGATTATGTGATTTTACCTTTTTCAGGCATTCTGCACATTCTCTTCTTCCTCTTCGTCCTTATCCTTTTCTCTTAAGGCAAAGTATGCAACAACAAGATGTACCAGGAAGAGTACCAGCATCCAGATTGTCCACTTGTCAAAGAGACGCATCGTGTTGCTCATATCTTCCGTCAGGAGGAAGGTGATTACGGAAATGAGGAACCAGACGACGCTGACTGTCTTCGTCAGACGTTTCTTCTTTTCGTTCGTTTCTTCCTCTTCCTCTTCTTTATCTTCTTCCTTCTCTTCTTCTTTCTGCTTCTTCTCAAAGAGATAGTGGATCAGTAAGAGTATGGAGAGTATTATGGATGCCACGGCTTCCAGAAGGTTGATCAGAGACCAGTAGGCTTTGGAAACATTACTGACAGGGATACTGTCTTCCTCAATCACATCGATGATGATTTCTTCCGTCTCCTGATTCTTTTCCACAACACCCTCGCCCGGTTCATTCGTTGGCGGTGTGCTGCTCTTCTGCTCGCTGTACACAACCGTGATTGTCAGATCCTCTGCCGGCATGCCGGACTCTGATGAGACCACATAGCTGTATGGTGCCGTGTAGCCCGCAATCTGCGGTACCCGGATCGGTCCGTAGCTTTCTCCGGCTTCATAGTAGCCGACATAGGAGGATGCCAGAGTCAGACCGTTTTCAGAGACATAGCGGATCGTGAGGCGATAGAGGCTGCGGATTTCCAGTGTGCCGTGAATGACACGGATCGCAAACTGATCGGTCACATCGTTTCCTGCTCCGTCAAGTACTCTGGCTTCTCCGCTGATCAAAGACGGATAAACACCCGGCTCTACGGCTTCTCCGTAAGCGCCGATACCTTCGACCGTATAGAGAATGCCGTTAATTTCAAACTGCGTGCTTTCAAATCCGTTCACGGAGTGTACCTGTCCGTCATAGCGGAAGGAGGCACTGTTGGCTTTCAGCTCGATCTCATATCTTGCGTCTCTGTCTGTTACACTCAGTAAGCCGAAGACCGTACTGATATCATAGTTATCCGCGTTGGTTCCGCTGTTGAGTACATATGTAAAGCTGTTTTCACTCACACCGACCAGTGTCCGGCTGCCGTCAAAGAGGTAGGAAGCTCCTTCACCCTGTGCGAAGCCGTCCGCGCTGACGCTCACTTCTTCGCTACTCAGAGGTGTGCCGTCATATTCCTTCGACGCATCCGCGGAAGTCAGAACGACGTTTCTCTTTTCAATCAGCAGTTCCGCATCTTCGCACTTCACGCTGAACTGATCTGTGACGTCATTTCCTTCCGGATCGCTCACGACTGCGCTTCCGCTCATGCTCACCGGGTATACACCCGCATCCGTGGCGGAAACACCTGCGCTTAAGCCGCTGACAGTATACTTGACGCCATTCACTTCAAACGTTACGCTTCTAAATCCTTCGACACTCTTTTCCTGACCGTCATAGAGGTATCTGCCGCTCTGTGGCGTCAGAGTGATCTCATAGCGGGCATCGCGGTTGGTGACTGTCAGTAAACCGTACACCGTCCGGATACGGTAGTTTGCCGCATCGGTATTGTCATTTAATGTGTAGCTGAACGTATTCTCACTGACACCGACCAGTGTACGGTAGCCGCTGACGTCGTAGGATGCGCCTTCGTTCGTTGCGAAGCCGTCTGAGCTGACGCTGACTTCCTTATTGGTCAGAGCTTTCCCCGTATAGGCATGGGTGGCAGAGCCGGAAGTCAGGATGACTTCTCTCTTATCAATCTTCAGCTGTCCTGCCTGCGTTGTGACAATGAATTCCGTTGTCACATCATTTCCTTCCGCATCCGTGATATATGGATCACCAATGATGCTGCTGGTATATGTTCCGGCATCTTTTCCGCTCACATTGGCAGATAAGCCGTTCAGTGTATAGAGGTTGCCGTCTGTTTCAAAGACATAGCCGTTTTCACTTTCTTCGGCCGCTTTCCCGTTGATTGTCACAATGCCGCTGAGCGTATGTTCGGCGCCGTCGTAGAGTACGCGATCGCTCTTAGCGATGAGGCTGACTTCATAGCGGGCGTTCTCCGGACGGTTCAGAACCGTCAGTAAGCCGTAGCCGGTATGAATGATATAGTCGCTTTCGCGTGTTCCTTCATTATAGCTGTACGTGAAGGTATTCTCCTGGATACCCGGAGTGGTACGGATGCCGCTCATCTGGATGGAGACGCCGTCATCGCGGACGAAACCGTCGCCGCCGCGCAGGATTTCATGGCTGTACAGCGGTTTTCCGTCATAGATCTTGGTGGCGCTTCCCGACTGCAGCGTGATTTCTCTGGCTCTGATCACCATTCTGCCACTTCTTGCCGAGACGACAAACTGATCGCTGACATCGTTGCCTTTGCTGTCACGGACCACCGGATTTCCGATGACCACCGTTTCATATTCGCCGGCATGGACGGCACGCGTATCCACGCTCAGACCTTCCACCGTGTAAACCTCATCCTGGATACCGAATCTGGTGGTTACCAGGGAAGTAACGCTCTTTTCCTCACCGTCGTAGAGGTATTCCGCGCTCTTCGCCTGTACTTCAATTTCAAAGCGGGCATTGCGGTTCTTCACCTGCAGCTGTCCGTAAACCTTCTGGATCTGGTAATCTTCGGCACGGGTATTTTCCTTCAGCTGATATTCAAATGTATTCTCGGAGAAGCCGACCAGAGTCTGCTCACCGCTGACCTCAAAGTCTGCACCTTCGTCTTTGACAAAGCCGTCAGAGGACACCGTTACCGTATTGTTTGTCAGTGCACTGCCGTCATATTCCTTTTCGGCAGAGCCGCTTGTCAGAATGACTTCTCTTCTGTCGATGATCAGGCTGCCGTTTACCACATGTACCGCAAACTGCGCTGTCACATCGTTGCCGTTTTCGTCATAGATCACCGCGTGGTTGTCAATCACCAGCGGATATTCTCCGGCATGAGTTGCCTTTACTTCCGCCGTAATGCCTTCCACCGTGTATGTTCTGCCGTTCCGTACAAAGCTCAGCGTTTCAAAGCCGCTGACGGAATGTTCTTCGCCGTCATACAGGACTCTCAGGCTGTTGGCTTTCAGGGTAATGTCATAACGGATGGAGCGGTTGGTAACGCTCAGGACACCTTCTTCTTTTGTGATCTGGTAGTTATCCGCAAGCGTATTGTCATTCAGCGTGTAACTGAAGGTATTGGCACTGCTTCCGACTAATAGCTGGGCACCGCTGACCTCATACGTTGCGCCTTCGTTTGCCGCAAATCCGGCAGAGCCGACCTTCACTTCCGCATTCCGTAATGCTTCGCCATCATATTCCTTCTCGGCAGAGCCGGAAGTCAGTGTGACCTTACGCGGTTCGATTTCCATTTTTCCGTTATTTTCAATGATGTAGAACTGATCCGTGACATCGTTGTTATCAACATCCGTCACTTTCGGCGTGCCGCTGATTTCCACCGCATAGCTGCCGGCATCCGTTCCGCTCTGCTCTGCGGAGAGTCCGCTCAGCGTGTAATCGTTGCCGTCAACCGTGAAGCTTGTTCTCTCCAGTCCGGAAACTTCCTTCTCGCTTCCGTCATAGAGGAATTTGCCGCTGTTGGCATTGACTCTCAGCTGATATTTCTCATTGCGGTCCGTGACACTCAGCGTACCGAATACCACCGTGATATTGTAGTTTTCCGCCTTGGTATTCTCATTCAGAACATACGTGAAGCTGTTCTCACTGCTTCCCACAACTGTCCTGCTTCCGCTGACCTGATAGCTTGCGCCTTCATTTTGCGCAAAGCCTTCACCGCTCACAGTTACCGTATTCTCTCTGAGCGCTGTTCCGTCATATTCCTTCTGCGCAGAGCCGCTTGTCAGAGTCACTTCTCTTCTTGCGATATTCAGCTCTCCGCTTCTTACGCTCACCTTGAACTCTTCCGTGACATCGTTTCCTTCGCTGTCTCTTACGACTGCCGTTCCTCTTACGTTCACCGCATAGCTTCCCGCATCAACTCCCACCGCTTCGGCACTTAAGCCTTCCACCGTGTAGTTATTGCCTTCCACTTCGAATTCCAGCGCTTCCAGTCCGCTCACGCTGTGCTCGCTTCCGTCATATGTGAAGCTTCCGCTCTTCGCGACCACTTCGATCTCATAACGGCTCTCGCGGCTGATGACGTTCAGGGTTCCGTATTTCACAGTAATAATATAGTTCTCCGCTTTCACGCCTTCCTTGAAGCTGTAATGGAACACGTTCTCACTTGTCCCTCTCAGCTTCTGGCTTCCTTCATAGCGGTATGCCGGCTCTTCACCCTTCACGAATTCATCGCCGCTCACGCTTACGCTGTGCGCTGTTAAGGCTTCGCCGTCATATTCCTTCTCGGCAGAGCTACTAGTCAGAGTGACTTCTCTTCTTTCGATCTCAAGTAAGCCGCTCTTTAAGTTCACGATGAACTGGGATGTCACATCATTTCCGCTTCCGTCACGTACCAGCGGTGTTCCGCTGATCTCGTTATTGTATCTTCCCGCGTCAATTCCGCTGACTTCCGCACGGATTCCTTCCACCGTATAGCGGTTTCCTCTCACGTCAAACGTAAGTGTTTCAAATCCGCTTACACTGTGTTCTTTTCCGTCATATTTTACTTTCGCACTGTTCGCGATGACTTCGATCTCATACGGGACGCTGCGGTCACTCACTTCCAGTGTTCCATAGATCACTTCGATCGTGTAGTTCTCCGCTTTCGTGTTCTCATTCAGCTCATAGCTGAAGCGATTCGCACTGCTTCCGCGTATTAGCTGTTCTCCCGTAAAGATGTACTGCGCTCCTTCCGCACTCGCAAAGCCGTCTCCGCTGACGCTCACTTCATGCGCCGTCAGTACGCTTCCGTCATATTCCTTCGCTGCGTCCACGCTGCTCAGGATCACCTTGCGCTTTAAGATCTCCAGCGTTCCGCTGATCTTACGGACGATGAACTGATCGCTCACGTCATTGCCTTCGGCATCCCTGACCACGGCTTCGCCGCTGATCCGGACTTCATATCTTCCGGCGTCGACTCCGCTTCCGTATGCCGTTAAGCCGCTGACCGTGTAGCGGTTTCCTTCCACTTCAAATTCCAGTGTCCTGAATCCGCTCACCGCTTTTTCGTTTCCGTCATACGTTGTGCTGTCACTCAGTGCTTCGACACTGATCTCATATTTCGCTTCGCGCGGATCCACTCTCAGCGTTCCGTATACCACGCTGATCTCATAGTTCTCCGCTTTTGTATTGTCTTTGAGTGTATAGCTGAAGATGTTCTCACTCTCACCTACCAATGTACGGCTTCCGCTTACCTGATAGTTCGCACCTTCGCCTGCCGCAAAGCCTTCTCCGCTCACGAGCACCGTATTCTCTCTGAGCGGATTACCGTCATATGTCTTGAAGGCATCTTTGGAAGTCAGAACCACATTCCGCTTATGAATGATCAGAGTTCCTTCTTCCAGATGCAATCTGAACTGATCGGTGACGTCATTCCCCTGACTGTCCGTTACGGTTGCTGTGCCGGTGATCTGTACCGCATAGCTGCCGGCATCAACGGCGCTTCTCTCTGCCGTGAGACCCCTGACGACATAATGATTGCCGTCAATGTCAAATTCCGTCTGCAGAATGCCGCTGGCCGTATGGCTTCTTCCGTCATACACTGCTTCCGAGGATGCGGCTTTCAGCGTCAGTTCGTACGGTGCATTCCGGCTGATGACATTCAGTAAACCGTATTCTTTGCGGAGATTGTAGTTTTCCGCTTTGGTGTTTTCATTTAAGACATATTCAAAGGTATTCGGACTGCTGCCGACTGTTGTCTGCGTGCCGCTGAACGTGTAGGAGGCACCTTCGCCTCTGGCGAAACCGTCTTCTTCCACCGTGACAGATTCACTTGTCAGTGCACTGCCGTTATATTCACGCTCGGCTGAGCCGCTTCTGAGAACCACCGTTCTGCGTCTGATCTCAAGCTCACCAGGTATCCGATTCACTTTGAACTGAGAGGAGACATCGTTTCCGCTCTCATCCAGAACAACCGGTGTACCTGTAATAATCACTTCATAGTTACCGGCATCCGTGGCTTCCGCTTCCGCTTTCACACCTTCGACATCGTAGTGTACACCGCTGATTTCATAGTGCAGCGTTTCAAAGCCGCTGATTCTATGAGACTCTGCGTCATAGAGCACGCTGTCAGAGAGTGCTTTCAGAGTGATTTCATATCTCACGCTCCTATCAGTAACGTTCAGAGTACCGAATACCACCGTGATATTGTAGTTTTCCGCCCTGGTATTCTCATTCAGAACATATGTGAAGCTGTTCTCACTGCTTCCCACAACTGTCCTGCTTCCGCTTACCTGATAGCTTGCGCCTTCATTTTGCGCAAAGCCTTCAGAGCTCACGGATACCGTGCTCTCTCTGAGCGCTGTTCCGTCATATTCCTTCTGCGCAGAGCCGCTTGTCAGAGTCACTTCTCTTCTTGCGATATTCAGCTCTCCGCTTCTTACGCTCACTTTGAACTCTTCCGTGACATCACTTCCTTCGCTGTCTCTTACGATCGCCGTTCCTCTTACGTTCACCGCATAGCTTCCCGCATCAACTCCCACCGCTTCGGCACTTAAGCCTTCCACCGTGTAGTTATTGCCTTCCA
>JAZQFH010000032.1:0-9536 GCA_045539425.1 Erysipelotrichaceae bacterium | reverse complement strand
ATGCTATTCGGATAATTTATTTCCCGTACCTTATTTCTTGTAAGATTCATAGTAGCAGCATTATCAGCAATCAAGATCTTCTCCGTTACTTTCGATGACCTTCTTGTACCAGTAGAAGGAATCTTTTCTGGATCGAGCCATCGTTCCGGTACCATCATCGTGCTTGTCGACGTAGATGAAGCCATAGCGCTTTCTCATCTCGCCAGTCGAAGCAGCGACCAGGTCGATCGGACCCCAGGTCGTATAAGCTCGAAGATCGACACCATTCTCCACAGCCTTCTTCATCGACTTGATGTGCTTGCGGAAGTAGTCGATACGGTATGGGTCGTGGATCGACCCGTCTTCTTCGACCGTATCATAGGCACCGACGCCGTTTTCAACGACCATCAGAGGTCTTTCATATCTGTCATAGATCATTTCGAGATAGTACTGTAATCCATCCGGGTCATAGGCCCAGCCCCAGTCGGAATATGTCAGATAGGAGTTGCGGACACCGCGGCTCATGTTGCCGGAAGTTTCGGATTCACCCTTATGCGTTGTGACGGACTGGCTCATGTAATAGGAGAAGGTATACATATCGACCGTACCTTCTTCGAGATCCTTCAGATCCTGGGCTGTGATGTCGAGTTTGACATTGTGCTCTTTCCAGAGTTTCTTGGCGTATGTCGGATATTTACCGAAGCACTGAACGTCGCCGCAGTAGAAGATACCCTTTTCCCATTTGTAGCGGTTCCATAAGATATCCTTCGGATCATCCGTATGCGGATAGTATGTGATACCGCAGATCATGCAGCCGATCATGTTTTCCGGATCGATGTCGTGACCGATCTTGACAGCCTGTGCGGATGCCACAAACTGGTTGTGCAGATGCTGATAGGCATTCTGGAAATAGGAATCATCCATGTTGTCCGGTAAGAAGTTGATGGTGTTGTTGATTTCGTTGAATGTCAGCCAGTATTTGACTAAGCCCTTGAATTCCGTGAAGCATGTCTTGGCAAATTTGACATAAAGCGGAATCAGTTCACGGTTCTTCCAGTCACCGAGTTTCTCTTCCAGATAAAGCGGCGTATCGAAGTGCCAGATCGTGACTAACGGTTCGATATTGTATTTTCTTAATTCCTTGAATACATTGCGATAGAATTCGATTCCCGCCTGGTTCGGTTCTTCTTCCGTTCCTTTCGGATAGATACGGCTCCAGGAGATGGACATACGGAATACGCTGAAGCCCATTTCCGCAAACAGAGCGATATCTTCCTTGTAGTGATGATAGAAATCGATTCCGTCATGGTTCGGATAGAGGCAATCGTCCAGTACCGCATAGTGTGCCCCTTCCGGCAGTTTCTGCAGTCTTGTCAGAAATCCCGGTTTTCCGTCCTTGTCGATATAGGTGATCTTACGCGGTTCGGAGACTGTTCCTCCGGTGGTAACGTCGGTTAAGGCTGGTCCTCTGCCGTCAAGATTCCAGGCACCCTCGCACTGGTTGGCAGCTGTGGCACCGCCCCATAAAAAGCCTTTTTTGAATGACATTCACAAATCCTCCTTCTGTCGCATGAATTCATTACTGATGATTGGTGAACCTCCCATAAGCTAAAGACTTATGGGCTTCTTAAGAAGTTTGCTTTTACGTTTCCACCTGATACTATCAGGTAAGCCTTATTCTTAACGGGCTGTCCACTTGCCCTCTACCGTATAGGACATTTAAGTCCGCAACGCTACTTTTCTTAAGTATGTTCAATGCTCCATTAATGTCCGCATTGATACACATGCCATTCGAGGTCTTATACAGGCCTCTTTTTACTCTTGTACCGGAGAATGAGTATTCCTTAGGATCATCATCGTTGTATACAGGTATATCATCTCTGTCATAGAAGGATGCTTTGCTGGTATACGATTCTTCCTGCTTGATCAGATTGATACCATAGTAATCGCAAAGATATCCAAGCTTGTCTTTCAGTCTTCCAAATCTTATATAAAACTACCTGCCTTTATTATACAGGAAAAGCATCCCCTGCTGAAATATTTCCCACGCAAAATCGGCACAAAAAAACGGCTGATTACCTGTTGAGTCTTCGCCGGAATGTATTACAATGAAAGTTGTGATAAAACACGGAAAGGAATTTTCAGTATTATGGATTTACATTTAACAGACAAAGTCGTACTCGTCACAGGTGGTACGGGCGGTATCGGAACAGCCGTTGTCAAAGCGTTCTTACGTGAAGGCGCAAAGGTTGCGTTCTCTTCCACAAGTCAGGCAAAGATCGACGCCTTATTACCGACACTGAATGCCAAAGAAGGCACAGTTGCGGGATTTGTCGCAGATATGAACAAAGAAGAAGACATCAAGAACCTTGTTGAAAACGCAAAGGCTCACTTCGGAACACTTGATATCATCGTTCCGAACGCAGGATATGAAGGAAAAGCTCATCCGGTTCAGGATATGACACTGGATCTCTTCCAGCAGACGTATATGCTCAACGTCTTCTCCGTCATGTTACTTATGAAATATGCCGCACCGACATTAATCGAAAAGAAGAGCGGTGCCGTCGTCGTGGTTGCTTCCGCAGCTGCTTATGAACCGACAGCAGGAAACAGCGCTTATGTTTCCTCCAAATATGCCGTTGCAGGTTTAACAAAATGCGTGGCAATGGAACTCGGTCCGGTTGGCGTTCATGTCAACTATGTCTGCCCGGGTCCGGTCGATACGCCAATGATGCTCCGTATTGAAAAAGACTTCTTCGGTGATACAATGACACATGAAGAAGCAATGGCAATGTTGGCCGGCAACTATGCCATGGACAAACGTTATGCCAAACCGGAAGAAGTTGCCAACGCGGTTGTCTACCTCGCAAGCGATGTCTCCGCTCACACGGCAGGCATGGGCATGCGTGTTGACTCCAAAGTCGGCGCAGCCAACTAATCCGAAAAAAAAGAGAGTCTTCTCTCTTTCCGTTTTCAGAAAAAAGGTCATATCTTTGCGATATGGCCTTTTGTTGTTATCTGCCCTTCTTGTCTTTGATCAGAGACTTGATGGACTTGTAGATCTCTCCGCCTTTGGTACTGCCGTACTTTTTGACCAAGGCGTTATTGATGCCGGTTTTCGTCTTGTAATTATTGATGATCTTCTGCACATCCGGATCCAGTCCCGCTTCGTCTTTCAGCGTTTGAACATTGATGACTTTATTCGCCTTGAAATTCGGAACGATGGCCACCTTGACGTTTCCCTTGTTCCAGAAATCAATCAGACATTTATATCCCATGTCCTTGGTCACGATATAATATTCATCTTTTTCCCCATTGGTCCCGATCAGGTATCCCAGATAGCTGGAAAGCTGGAAGTCCAGAGCATTCTTGGAGCCGGCCATGACTTTCTGATAGTCGATGTTGGCTTTGGATTCTGATATGGCATGGAGAGTATCAAACGTAAGCGTTTTGGAATTATCCGTATAGAAGACGAAGATATTGTTTTCTTCCGTTAAGGACGCAACACCTTCAAAACCGTGATTTTTTACATTTTCATAATCAACGAGATAATTGATCATACGCGATTCACTCCTTTCATTGTTTTATTTCGGACTACCTGTATAGTTTAACATGTTTTTTCAAAACCATCAAAAAAAGGCTCAATTGAGCCTTTTTGCGTTTATTTCTGTAATTCAGCCAGACGGGCAAGTACCAGATCATACTGTCTCTGATACTCATCGCGCTTCTTTGTTTCCTCTTCGATCTTGGCAGCCGGAGCTTTGGACATGAAGTTCGGATTGTTCAGCATGCCGTTGGAACGCTTGATTTCGCCTTCCAGACGCTTCTTGTCGTTATTCAGCTTGGCAATCTCTTCTTCCTTGTTGCTGATGGCTTCCTGCAGAACGTTCAGGATACCGCCCTTGATCGGTTTGACTAAGAGTTCACCTTCCAGCTCGCTCTGCCATTTTGCCTTGACCATGCGGTAGAGGATTGGAGAAGTGACCGGGTCCGGTGTGATGACGTTACCCGCTTCGTCCTTGATGAGAACATCGAGTTCCACCTGCGGTTTCAGATTGGCTTCCGTCTTTAATTCACGGACACCGCTGATGATGCTGATGAGAGTCTCGCAGCTCTGATATGCCGCCTCATCCTTCATTTCGATCGCTGTCGGCCAAGCGTCAACACATAACGCTTCTGCCGTATGCGGTAAGGCGGAATAGATTTCTTCCGTCACAAACGGCATAAACGGGTGCAGCATCTTCACGATTCCCGTAAGGATCGTGACCAATGTGGACTGTGTGGCACGCTTGATCTTTTCATCTTCGGAATACAGTCCCGCTTTGGCAAGTTCGATATACCAGGAGCAGAAGTCATCCCAGATGAAGTTGTAGAGTTCAGAGCCGACTAAGGCAAACTCGTATTTTTCCATGTTGCGGTTGACATTCGCAAGCGTTTCATTGAATTTCTGAATGATCCACTTGTCGATGATACCCGCGTTGCTTAAATCGATATCCTCCAGCGAGAAGTCTTCCGGCAGATTCATTAAAGTGAAACGGGAAGCGTTCCAGATCTTGTTGATGAAGTTGGCTGCCGCTTCGACCTTTTCCGGAATGTAGCGGATATCCTGGCCCGGTGTGGAGTTATTCGTTAAGAAGAAGCGCAGTGCATCCACGCCGTACTCTTCGATGACATCCATCGGGTCAACGCCGTTGCCTAGGGATTTGCTCATCTTTCTGCCCTGCGCATCACGGATCAAGCCGTGAATGAGGCAGTCCTTAAACGGATGGGCATGCGTGAAATATCTTGCCTGGAAGGCCATTCTGGCGACCCAGAAGAAGATAATGTCGTAACCCGTGACTAAGACGTCTGTCGGATAATAACGCTGTAGATCAGCTGTTTTTTCCGGCCAGCCCAGTGTGGAGAACGGCCAGAGGGCGCTGGAGAACCAGGTGTCCAGAACATCTTCGTCCTGATGCCAGTTCTCAATGTCTTTTGGTGCTTCCATGCCGACATAGACTTCGCCTGTCTCGTTATGATACCAGGCAGGAATGCGGTGTCCCCACCACAGCTGACGGGAAACGCACCAGTCTTCGATGTTTTCCAGCCACTGGGTAAACGTCTTGTTGAAGCGCGGCGGATAGAAGCTGATGCCTTCCTCCGTGCCCTGATATTTTAAGACCTCTTCAGCCAGCGGTTTCATCTTGACGAACCACTGCTTGCTTAAGTAAGGTTCCACAACGACATCGGTCCGTTCGGAATAACCGACGTTGTGCTCGATCTCTTCGATGTAAGCCAGATGCCCTTCGCTCTTGATGCGCTCGACCAGTTTCGCGCGGCATTCATAGCGGTCCAGACCTTCGTATTCGCCGGCTTTTTCATTCATTGTGCCGTCTTCGTTGATGCAGATGATCTTCGGGAAGCCGTATTTTTCACCGATGATGAAGTCGTTCGGGTCGTGGGCCGGAGTGCACTTCATGGCGCCGCTGCCGAATTCGATATCGATATAATCATCCGTAATGATTGGGAGAACTTCCTTGTTTGCCGGGTTGATGACATGCATGCCGACGATGTCCTTATAGCGCTCATCATCCGGATGGACAACCACGCAGACATCCCCGAACATCGTTTCCGGACGGGTCGTGGCGACTTCGATCTGACGTCCCGTTTCCACCACATCGTAATAGAAGTGGAACATCTCACCTTTGGTCGGTTTATAGATAACTTCAATGTTGCTTAAGGCCGTCTTGGCTTCCGGGTCCCAGTTGATGATGCGCTCACCCTGATAGAGCAAACCGTCATTGTATAAATCAACGAATACCTTGCGGACCGCCTTGTTCAAGCCTTCATCCAGCGTAAAACGCTCCCTGGAATAGTCCAGGCTTAAGCCCAGCTTCGCCCACTGCTGACGGATCGTCTTCGCGTAGTCTTCCTTCCACTGCCAGGCGTGTTCCAGGAATTTTTCACGTCCGATGTCATAGCGGGAGATTCCCATGGATTTTAATTTGGCATCGACCTTTGCCTGCGTTGCGATACCGGCATGGTCCATTCCCGCCAGCCACAGCATGTCGTAGCCGTTCATTCTCTTATAGCGGGAAATGATATCCTGCAGCGTTGTATCCCACGCGTGTCCCAGGTGTAATTTTCCTGTGACGTTTGGCGGCGGAATCACGATGCAGTACGGTTTTTTGGAAAGATCACCTGCCGTGAAATAACCGGCTTCCACCCACTTCTGGTATTTGCCTTCTTCCACTTTCAGATGATCGTATTTGGCCATCAGTTCTTTCATTTTCTTTCCTCCCAGTCTTCTAACAGCAGGCTGTAACACCTGACATCCATATAATCACGGCTGATCTTGTCATAAGCCGCTTTCCGCTGTGTTCCTTCATAGATGAAACCCGCTTTTTCAATGACGCGGATGCTCCGCTTATTTCCTTTTAAAGCGCGGATTTCAATGCGGCGGAAGCCGATATGCTCAAAGCCGACCTTGATTACGGCCATTAATGCTTCGCTCATATAGCCCTTGCCCCAGTAGTCATAATTCAGGGAATAGCCGATCTCCGAGATGCCGTCCACTGACTTGACAAAGTCGCAGGTCCCGATCATCTTCCCGCTCTTTTTCTCCACCAGCACATAGTGCGGCGGAATGTGCTTTAAGATCGGATCATCCAGAATGCTCTCAATGTATTCTCTGACCTTTCCCTTTTCGGTATAAAGCGGATACGCAAGATAGTCATTGACCCGCTTGTCTGCGCAGATTTCAAAGAGATCATCCGTGTCTCTCAGCTCGATCGGCCTGATTAACAGCCGCTCTGTTTCCACATTCGGTACATCCAGCCGGATCGTCATCCTGCTCTCCCCCTTCCCTGAAAAATAAAAAAGTGATACCAAAGGACGGACTAAGCCGTGGTACCACCTTACTTGCTTCTTAAGTCCTGTAACGTAGGAATACGTCCGCACCTACTGTGAGTTCAGCACGGCCTCTCGCAAAGGACCTTCGTTATCTTCCCGCTGCCCGCTTTCACCACCCGCAGGCTCTCTACAAGTCGGAAACATAAGTACTCTTTTGTTCACCGAGTTCCTATCTATTATGAAAGAGAATTGCGAAAAAGTCAATCAGGCATTTACTTCCTGACTTAAGATCCGCACTGCCCAGTCATAATTCACTTCTCTGAAGTTGCTCTCATCTTCCTTCAGGTAATCCCTGACCACCTGATCGTAGAAATCCTTCTCAAACGGAAGCGAATACGTTTCTCCGTTCATCAGGATGACAAAGCAGACGATCGGATCCTTCGTGTAGTAGATCTTGATGTCCGCATCGCTCCCGAATTCCTTTAATAAGCCGATCTTGTGCACCGCCTTCATGATCTCAATGGCATAGTCGTTCAGGTGGCTGTCAAAGATAAAGGTCTTCTCCAAAGCTTCCTGCTGCGAGCGCACGATGCGCTTGCGGAAGGTCTCATCGTGATTTTCAAAGAGTGAGACAACCTTGTCCCGGTCTTCATCATCAACGATTAATGCCAGTGCATAGCGGTTCTTCTCATCCGCCAGTACGCAGTCGTAGTTCAGTTTGATCTTGTTCTGACACTTCGGACATACCACCGTAAAGAGATCACCGGTCTTTAAGAGATTCTTGTTTTTTCTGTCCAGCGGCAAGAGATCGTAGAAACTCACATTGAGCTCTTCCTCACATCTTCCGCAGGTAATGTTTAATTGCTGAATCATGGCTTTATTGTACTACATTTTCGCTTATTCCTGAAAGGAAATATGCTATATTACTGTTATGGAAACAAGCAAAGAACTCACCTATGCGGAAAAGCTGAGACCGCTGATTGCGGACCTTTTAAAAGCCGATCAGAGCGGACACGATGCATTGCATGTCTATCGCGTGGAGGTGCTTGCCGCGGATTTCGCCCGAAGCGAAGGTGCCGATGAAGAGCTCACCCGCTGTATTGCCCTGCTCCACGATTGCGATGACTATAAGCTTTTCGGCATGGAAGCCGCAGAGAATCTGAGCAACACCCGCCGCATCATGAAGGAAGCAGATCTTCCGCAAAACATGCAGGAAGCGATACTGGAAGCGATCGGGACCATCGGCTACTCCAAACGCCTGAAAGGCATCACACCGAACACACTCGAAGCGATCTGCGTTTCCGATGCCGACATGTGCGATGCGCTTGGCGCAAACGGGATCATCCGCTCCTACCAGTACGCCTTAAGTAAAGGCAACGAGCTGTTTGATCCGGACCTCTGGCCGCGCGTGGATCTGAGTGCGAAAGAATACCAGACGAAGCAGAAGGATACGGTCGTCAACCACTGCTTTGAAAAACTGTTAAAACTGAAAGGCATGATGCTGAGTAATGCCGGCAGAGCGGAAGCCCTGAACCGCCATGCATTCATCGTTCTCTTTCTGAGAAACCTGTTTATGGAAGAACGTAATACGGCATGGCTGAATTACCTGAATGAATATTTAAAAGGACTCTGAGTCCTTTTTTTTGCACATATTTTTTCTCACAGATAATTTGTCAAATCAAGCGCAACACCATGTTAAGAATGAAGTACTTCCAATGGTGATGAATAGTTAATACATTTTCTTGGTCTGTTATTCATCAAAGCCAAGTTATATTCAAGCTCAGCTTCGTCAACTTTCGAAAGATCCATTCCTTTTGGATAAAACTCTCGAAGAAGTCCATTGGTATTTTCGTTTGTGCCTTTTTGCCAAGCACAATATGGATCACAGAAATATACATCACACTTCAATTCTCTGGCTATTTCTTCGTAACCAGAGAATTCTTTTCCTCTGTCAAAGGTGATTGTTTTGACTAAATCAGGATCGAATCCCTTTAGGGCATTTATGATTGCCGGTGTTACATGCTCAGCTTTTCTGTCGGGAACCAGTATAGCTATGTAATATCGTGATTTCCTTTCAGCTAATGTCACAAAACAGTATCCGCTCTTACGCTTATGATCTATTCTCCCTGATTCCACAGTATCCGCTTCCCAATGGCCTATTTCTTTGCGCTTATATACACTTTTTGGCCTTTTCTTAATCGGTGGCCCGGCATTGAATTTGCCTCTGGTCTCTGCCGGTCTTTTAAACTTGCCTTTCCGTCTTAAGTGTTCCATCTTCACCCGTTTCAGATGATTCCTGTGGATCATTCTGTATATCGTTGATGTTGACGGTACCTGGTGTTCACTTTCTCTATGCGCTATCTGTTCCGGTGACCAATGCTCGAGCAGCTTTCCCGTCACATAATCCCTTACCTCATCATCATACTTGATCGGTCTGTGGCATCTATCTCGTCGCTGTTCACTCTGCCTCTGGGCTGCCTGCGGATAATATCTTTTGTATCGCCCGCGGCTTCCTAATTCAGTGCTGTTTCTCTTTATCTCTCTTGATATCGTGCTGGCATTTCTGTTCAATGCCTTGGCTATTTGCCTGATGCTCATCCCGCTTTGCTTGAATTGAAAAATACAACATCTTTCATTTATGGTAAGATGATTATAGTTCATAGTCCTCTCCTGTTCTTAATGTTTGTTTGGTCACTTACATTTTAACATTTGAGTCCTATGGACGC
>JAZQFH010000031.1:0-235065 GCA_045539425.1 Erysipelotrichaceae bacterium | reverse complement strand
TTCAAAGAAAAAGATTGATTCCGTGAATGAGAAAGCGAGAGATTACGACTATAAATCTGTTAATCGCAAATAATAAAAAAGGGCTGTTTACCCTTTACTCTCGTATCATTTTTGATCCGAGGTTTTTAAACAGCCCCTTTTATTGGCACTGTTTCAAAAGCTCTTCCATCTCTTCCCGCCTGCAGAGCTCAGCGGAGAATGCACTGGCGCTCCCCGAGCAAAGCCCATAAAGAAATGCCGTGGCGTAATCCTTTGTTTCCAGATATCCGGCCAGAAAACCCGCTACCATGGAGTCTCCCGCGCCGACGGAATTGACTAGTGTTCCCTTTGGCGCTTCCGCCTTATGGATATTTCCTGCTTCATCAAGTAGTACGGCTCCTTCACCGGCTAAGGAAACAAGAACATTCCGGGCACCGGCTTTCTGCAGTTTTGCGGCATATGGAATCACTTCATCCTTTGTTTTTAAACTGACGTGATACATCTCTCCCAGCTCATGATTATTGGGCTTAATGAGAAACGGATGATATTTCAGAACCTTACTCAACAGGTCCTTCTCCGCATCGACGACAAAGAGGATTCCCTTATCTTTCAGACGCTCCAGAATCCGTTCGTACATATCTGACGGCAGCGTATTGGGAATGCTGCCGGAAATCACAAGAATGTCCCCCTTTATTAACTGATCCAGTTTCTCATATAACTGATTCAGATCCTCATCTTTGATCAGTGGTCCCTGCCCGTTGATCTCCGTCTCTTCTTCACTTTTCATCTTAACGTTAATGCGGCTCAGACCTTCCTTTACGTAAATGAAATCCGTATCGATTCCCCTTTCCTGTAACATCGCTTCAATCTGGCGGCCCGTAAATCCTGCCAGAAAGCCCATGGCGGTGCTTTTGTGTCCGAGATTTGATAATACCCAGGAAACATTGATTCCTTTCCCGCCGGCTAAAATATGCTCATAGGACGTACGGTTGATCTTTCCCTTTTCAAAGTGATCGACATGGATGATATAGTCCAGTGACGGATTAAATGTCAGTGTTGCTATCATAAGGGAACCTCCTCTTTTCTTCATTTTACCACCGGTGCTTTTTTGAGAAAAGAAAAGAAACAAAAGCAGATGATGTAATACCATCTGCTTTATGTGCGGATATCCCAATTTGATTAGTTGAGGGGTTAACATAAAAAGGAAATCCGCACCATCTAATCCCTATTATTGAGAAATATCCTTAAATTCATTATACAACTCATTTTTTTCAGTAGAGTGAATCATACCTCGTTATTGATTCATTTTTTGGAGAATACACGATACTGAACAAATAAAAGGACCGATTCACCCGGAAACAATGTACATTTCATACCACTTTTCAATATGTATCCATGATTGTGATATAATAATTTTTAGTAAATATATCGTCTGAAAAAGGAGAATCATATGGATTATAAAAACATCGCCGGTGAATTTCTGAAGAAATATCAGCAGCATCCGGATTTTATCAGTTTAAAAAAAGGAACGGAAGCCATGGTCGAAGAGATGAAGAAAGGTCTGAATAATGAACCTTCTTCCCTGATGATGATTCCGACATACCTTTCCACGGAAGGCGTCGTAAAGCTCAATGAACCGGCTATCGCCATTGATGCCGGCGGTTCCAACCTGCGCATCGGTCTGATCAATTTCACCAAAAACGGTGAAGAAATCGAAGGTCTGCACAAGCAGAAGATGCTCGGAACAGAGCGTGCCTTAACGAATGAAGAATTCATCGAAGAACTGACACAGCTGATTTTACCTTATATGGAAAAAACGGATAAGATCGGCTTCTGCTTCTCCTTCCCGTCTGAAATATTGCCGAACAAAGACGGCAGAGTTATCAAATTCAATAAAAACGTCAATATCAGCGGTGCAGAAAACACGATTCTCGGTGAAGAGATCCGCGCCTGCCTCAAACAGCACGGAATTACAAAGGATGTCGGTGTAGTCGTTCTGAACGATACGGTTTCCACTCTGCTTGGCGGACCGAATATTCCGGACCCGCGTATGGTGGACGGTCAGGTCGGCCTGATTCTGGGAACGGGTACCAATACGGCATATTCCGAGAATATCCGTGAGATCAAAAAGCTCAACATGGATTCTGACGGAAAGATGATCATCAATATGGAATCCGGCGGATTCGATAAGTTCCCGCTCGGCGAATTTGATAAGAGAATGGATGCCGCCAGCAGCACTCCGGGAGAACATCTCTTTGAAAAATGCGTCTCCGGTATCTATCTCGGCAATCTGATTGCGGAGACGGTAAAACAGGCCGCAAAGGAAGGTTTATTCTCCAAGGACAGCAAAGTGGAAGAGCTCCCATCCTTCGGTATGAGTGTTGTCGATGCATTCCTGCGTGATCCGTATGGAGACAACGTTATCGCCAACGCATGCGCAAACGAGGATGATGTCGAAATGATGACGACATTCATTGATTACGCAATCGACCGTGCCTCCAAACTGGTCGTGATCAATCTGGCTGCCTGCATCATGAAGATGGACGGCGGTAAGAAAGCAAGCGCACCGGCAAGAATCGTGGTCGAAGGAAGCACATTCCATAAATGTTACGGCTATAAGGAACGTATTGAATACTACATGCAGGATTTCGTGGTCAACACACTGCAGCGTCATTACCTCTTCACCAGCGGTGATGATGTCAACCTGGCGGGAAGCGCCATTGCGGCAATCCTGAACGCATAATAGACACAAATGAATCCGGGGAGCATTAGCTCCCCTTTTTCTTTTTGTCACAGTGTAAAAGCCAAGACGTTATTCGCGCATTTCAGGCTGTTTTACATCTTCATCACATCAGGTAAGTAATTTTGTTCGAAAAACCACCAAAAAAGCCGCATAGCGGCTGTAATTCTCTCAGAGCGGTTCTTCTCCGTCAATCATAACGATGCGGTAGGAATCTCCGCTGTCTTCCTTCACATTGATCTGGAAGGCAACGTCACTGTAAAGAACGGAAAGATAGGTAATAATTCCCATCGGAATATCATACTTGGTCACGAAGCTGAAGCTGTCTTCCGTGGATTCAAACGTACCGCGTTTGATTTCTTCTTCCGTGCCCCATAAATCTTCTCTTGCATCATAGCGGGAGACATGATGATATTTCCTGTAATTGGAAAGACACTTCTCGGCTATTTCCTTCTCCGCTTCCGCCGGTTTTTCCCCGGCTTCCGCTTTTATGCGCATCTCTTCCGTAAAGGCGTATACGAGCTGCGGCAGCTGTAAGTGATCAATGGTTTCCTTGATTTCTTTTTTTCTGTTTTTGTTGTTTTCCGAATGATACATCAGAAGAAGCGTCCGGATCGTATCATCACTGATGCGGTAATTCAACTCCTCCGGAATCGGTATCACCTTTTGAAACTTTAATACTCCGTTTTCCCCAAAACGTTCCAGAATTTCGCCTGCGACTGGTCTGTCGAAACGGATTTGTGTTGTGATCCAGTATGCCATGATTTACTCCTTGTTCAGATTCTTCTGATTGTGTCTCTTTATATTTTACTCCATCGGGTTCCCTTTTAAAAGAACAGAACGGATGCTTTCAATAGCTGTTTAGAAATAATTACTGAAAACGATATACGGAATGAAAAGGAACAGCAGATATCCGGTAATGATAAAGAAAAGATATTTCTTACGTGTGAATACCGCAACAAATTCGCGTATGACGGCGCTTGGCCAGTAGTAGAATGCAACAGGTGCAGCGATACCGACACAATCAAAATGGATACTGCGGGCATAGAGAAGGCAGCGGTACACATGGTAATTGCTGGTAACAAGTGCCACGCGTTTCCTCGTATCTTCTCCGATCAGCTTACGGGAATTGATCAGGTTTTCCATCGTGGTCGTACTCTGATCTTCTTTTAGAATATGATTTGACGGAATCCCCTGGCTTAAGAGATACTGCTCCATTGCCTCGGCCTCGGAAATCGTCTCATCATCCCCTTGACCGCCACTCGGAATGATCACGGGTTTTCCATTGCATTTACGGAAGACCTCAATGGCTTTATCGCAGCGCATCTGAAGCAGCTTTGAGAGCTGATTTTCCCCAATCAGTCCGCTTCCGTGAATGATGATGTAATCAAAACGGTTGAAATGCGGAAGGAACTGAATGTATGCCATGTAGAGAACAAATAACAGCAGGATGGTACAGAAATAAAAAGCGCTCAGCCCGATAAAGCCCAGAACAAGCGTCGGCCAGTTCTGATACCTTTCAAACACCACATTGAAGAAGAAGCCGATAAAGCAGAATTCCCCCAGAAGTATTGCGATTCCCAGCAAGGAGGACAGACGGTTTCCCAGGGAACCGGATTCCTTCTTCTTCATCATTCTGCCGTTATGAATCAGAAGAAACGGCACAAAGAGCAGCGCCAGAAAAATCATGACGACGGAAGCTAATAATGCATACGACGGTTCACGGAAGATGACAAGATTTAACTGTATCAGTAATACCAGCAGAAAAAACGCCAGCAGGAAGCTGTTGAAATAGCGCTGCGGACGCAAAATACTGAACAGCAGAAGCATTACAAAGCTGAACAGTAAAAGATACGTAATGTAGGAATAGTTTTGTAAAACAGTCATAAAACCTCTGTAATGCAATATCGGAATATATTCTACCCAATCACCTTGTCAGAATCAATCCCAGCACAATCAGAAACTGACCGCAAAGATACGTGATCATGACACTGAAGTGTTTGCGGAATATGAGATTCTTATTCTCATGGTAATCCACCAGAAAGAGAATGCAGTCAGAGCAGAAGAATAAGAAGGCACCGATGAAGCTTAACGTACAGCCTGAATGCGGATGCTGATAGCAGCGCAGTAAGGCACACACATTCATCAGAGCGTTACAGAGCAGATAGAGATGCATCGGATAGTAAATCTTACGCGGAATCTCTTTTTTCAAACTGTGAACAAGAGAAACGGAAATCGTACAGTAAACTACGGCTACCACCAAAAGAAAGAGCGGCAGTTGTTCAAAGGAAACGATACGCAGATAAGCCGTGATATAAAACAGATGAGCAATCAGGAAAAAGATGCCCCCGATGAAAAATGCCTTCGTATTCCGTATGATGAGTACGACATCCCCTGCCCAGCTGAATAACAGCGCCAGAATGATAAAAATGTCATGTTTTTCCGCGCTGAAATAATAATAACCCAGTAGCGTCAGCATCAGAAAGGGCTTGCTGTAACGTCTGAGATCTTCCCTTTCCAGAAAACTGTGATACAGATGAATGATACTGAAAAACAGAAAAAGAAAGAGAAAAAAATATTTCATGATAATCTTCCCCCTGTTGTTACTTTCATTATAGCATTCTGCCGATTCATAGCACAAATGCATAAAAAAGAAAGAAGAGCGAACTCTTCTTTCGATTCATGCATTAATTATCAGCGCGGTTATAGTTGTTTTTCATTGCCTTCGAACTGGCAAGAAGCACCTGATTCAAGCACTTAATGGTTTCCTTGTTTGCCATTTTCGCCAGTTTCTCATTTGCTTCATAGAGCAGATGATAATCCGGTTTTTCAAGATATTTGGCATCAAACTCGTTGACGATTTCATGGGACTGGTTGGCAATAGCAGCCTGATAGCGCTCAATGAGCTGAATGGCGCTGCCGTAAATCGGATCGGCAAGTGCCCCGATCAAACGGGAGCCCCAGTAGAAATTATCTGTGGAGACATCCAATGTGACATTACTGAGATACTTCGGCATCTTATCCACATTCGCATAAGTGGCCAAACAGGCATTGAAAGCATTGGAGCCGAAGCAGATCCATTCCAGCGCCTTAATTTCTTTCGGCATATAACCACGGATCTGAAGTACTGCCATAACGCCGGTACGGGCAATACCGATCGTGCGGTAAATCCCTTTCTCCTTATGATCTACGGAACTGTATGGATTGTACGGTGTTCCCTGATAGTAAGAGGACAGAATGTATTTGACATCTTCCACCGTTACCTTGCGGTCCGGTACCAGAGACCATGGAATATTGTCACTTCCCGGGGTGAACACCGCATCCGGTCCGTCCCACTTATAGGAATACGGAGCGAAGTATCTGCCCATAAACCAGGCACGCGGAGTGTTATACACGTGATCGGAATCCGAGTGGGATCCGAAGATATTGCGCGGATTGAAGATTCCTTTCTGATTCAGATTCAGATGATGATCCTCAATGAATTCCTTCAAATCTTTCGAGCACATATGGTATTCCTGTTTTCCGAAGGCATCGTTCAAATCAAAGGAATCGATTCCGAACTGATTCGGCATGATAACGATCTCGTTATCCTTGATACGTTTGGCAATCCAGTGATGTCCGCCAATCGTTTCAAACCACCAGACCTCATTCTCATCACTGAAGGCAATTCCGTTTGGTTCATAAGTCCCGTAAAGCTCCAGTAAATAGCCTAAGCGGATCACGCCTTCTCGTGCGGAACGGATATATGGAAGTACGAGGACGACTAAGTCTTCTTCCCCGAGTCCGCCCGGTTTTTCCTTGCCGTTTCTGCCCTTCTTTTCTTCATATCTGACATACGGATCAGCTCCCATGACTAATGGATTGGTAGTCAGCGTTTCCGTGGCAGTCATGGCAACATTCGCTTCATTGACACCGTTCGCTGCCCAGATACCGTTCTTCTGGTTGATGCTCGGCGTGGAAGTATAGCGCAGCGGATTTACCGGTAGCTGAATCTCTAGATGAGCAATTTTACTCTTATATTTCAGAGGATGCTTGTCAGGAGTGACGACCGTCAGTTTCTTCTCATCATAAAAGCCATCATCATTTCTGGCAATCATCGTTGAGCCGTCATAGCTGGCTTTTTTTCCTACTAATATTGTTGTACAAGGCATACTGTTCACCTCCTGTGTTGACTGATACACTACTATTTTAGAATCATTTGACTGAAAATTCCATGTAAAAAGCTGTTTCCGCTTTTTCTGATTTTACAGATAAATGACTTCATTTCCCGTACGGGGAAGAGGTTCACGGTTCGGCAGTCCGTCTTCCGTATCCGCATAGCCCAAAGACATGGCACCGTAGATTCTTTCATCTTCCTTCATACCCAGCTGATAAAAGTATTCCTTTAATGACAGATCTTCATTCAGCCATTTCAGCTGATTGATCCAGCAGGAACCAAGATCCAGCTCGTTTGCGGCAAGCATCATATTCTCAATGAAACAGCCGGTATCGGCCAGATTGTTTCCGTAGTCCTTCTTATTTGCGACAGCGATGAGACAAGGTGCCTGATAGAAGAATTCCTTACTTCCGTTTTTCGCTTTACGGATGGAGGCAACCATGGATCGAGACATGCCTTCTTTTTCCTCCATGTTGAAAAATGCATCAAAAACAAGCTCTCTGAGTGTATTAAGAATCTCCTGATTGGTAATCACAAAGATATGAGAAGTCTGGGAGTTTCCTCCGCTTGGGGCAAATCTGCCCGCCTGAACAACCTGTTCAATCAATTCTTTCGGCACCGGTGTCTTCTGATAACTCCGAGTACTTCTGCGTGTCTGGATGGCTTCTAAAGTGTTCATGATTCATTTTTCCTTTCTCTTAAATATTCTCCGACTACATTCAGCAGTTTCATTCTGGCATTACTGGCGTTTGCGGTGAAAAAGAATGCATCAAACGCGTGCGTGTTCCCGTGGTAGACATCCACATCAGCCTTTACACCAGCTGCAGACAGTTTGTTTACATAATCCAGTGTTTCCTGATAAAACGGTTCCCCGTCTTCTACATAGGTATAACATGGAGGAAGATCATGAAAATTCATCTCACGCATAACGGATGCGTATTTACTGACGGGATGATCCAGATAATCTTCTCCAAGGTATTTTCCCCATCCCCAGTGATTCCGTTTTGTATTCCATACGTGAGCATGATTATCTTCTGAAGAAGCTGTATCATAACAATCCAGCATCGGATAAAGCGGCAGCTGTAACAGGATCGGATAATGCAGGAAGTCACGGTTATACAGGCAAACGGAAGCTGCGAGACCTCCTCCGGCACTCTCTCCTCCGACAATCACCTTAGATGTGTCAATATGATATTCATCGGCATGTTCAAAGAGATAAGTCAAAGCATCACAGCAGTCATGAAACGCTGCCGGAAACTTGTATTTCCGTGCCAACCGATATTCCGGAGAAAATACAACAGCACCATAGTGCTCGGCCAGATATTTCCCCATGGAATAATGAATCATATCTGCCATGCCGAGAACATACCCGCCTCCATGAATCCATAGAATAGCAGGAACATTATGAGACAGATTCTTGGGAATCAGTACTCTCATTTTTCTGTCTCCGCCTCTGGCTGGATACGTAACAGTCTGAACTCTCATTTTTTGTTTCCCCTATTTCATTATATTTCACATAAGGCAATTAGGTGTATTCTTTGACCGATTCCATAAAGTTGAATAATATGTTTGTTAAATACAAGATGTACATATTTTTGTATGGCATAAATAGAAAAAGGTCGGCTGAAACCGACCTTTTGGGATTGATTGCGTGTTTATGATCACGGCTGTTTGCCGATGTAGGCTAAGATACCGCCATCGACATAGAGAATCTGTCCGTTCACAAAGTTGGAAGCATCTGAAGCAAGGAATACTGCCGGTCCGACCATATCTTCCACTTCACCCCAGCGTTCTGCCGGTGTTTTTGCGATGATGAACTGATCGAACGGATGACGTGAACCATCCGGTTGTCTCTCTCTTAACGGAGCTGTCTGTTTTGTGGCAATATACCCAGGGCCAAGGCCATTACACTGAATGTTGGCATTTCCGTATTCTGCACAGATGTTTCTTGTCAGCATCTTTAAGCCACCTTTGGAAGCTGCATATGCAGATACCGTTTCTCTGCCGAGTTCACTCATCATCGAGCAGATATTGATGATCTTACCATGACCTTTTTCGATCATTCCCGGAATACAGGCTTTGGAGACAATAAACGGTGCAGTAAGGTCTGTATCCACAACTTTACGGAAATCCTCAGCACTCATCTCTGTCATCGGGATCCGTTTAATAATACCTGCATTGTTGACCAGGATATCAATAATACCGAGTTCTTCCCTGATTTTTGCAACCATTGCGACAACGGATTCCTCATCCGTAACATCGCACACAAAGCCTCTGGCTTCAACGCCGTTTTCCTTATATCTGGCTACTGCTGCATCAATTTTTTCCTGACTTCTTCCGTTAAAAGCAATCTTCGCACCTGCTTTGGCAAGGCCGCAGGCAATTCCGAAGCCGATACCGTCAGATGCTCCGGTCACTAAAGCAACTTTGTCTTTCAGGAAGAAACTGTTCATGTTGAACTCTTCCATATGCGTGCTCCTTATCTCTGAACTCTGCCGGATGCGTCTCCGCCTGCAAGAGCTTTGACTTCTGCTTCACTGACGAGGTTGAAGTCTGTCGGAATCGTGTGTTTCAGTGCACTTGCTGCAACTGCGAATTCCAGAGCTTCGCCCTGTGTCTTCATTGTTAATAAACCGTGAATGACACCGCCGGAGAAAGAGTCACCGCCACCTACTCTGTCGATGATCGGGAAGATATCATAACGTTTGGATTCATAGAATTCTTCACCGTTGTAGATTAATGCTTTCCAGCCGTTATGTGTAGCGGAGAAGGATTCTCTTAATGTGGAGATAACATATTTGAATCCGAATTCTTCTGCCATCTGCTTGAAGATTTCCTTGTATCCTTCTGCATCCGTCTTACCGGCGTTAACATCGGATTTCGGTTTGAAGCCTAAGCAGAGTTCTGCATCTTCTTCGTTACCGATACAGACATCAACATATTTCATTAAAGGTCTCATGATGGAAATTGCCTTTTCGGAAGACCATAATTTCTTACGGAAGTTCAGGTCGCAGGAAACCGTTGCACCGGCTTTTTTCGCTGCGATTAATGCAAGTTCCAGATTCTTTGCGGAAGCATCGGAAATTGCCGGAGTGATTCCGGACCAGTGGAACCAGTCAGCACCTTCAAAGATTTTATCGAAGTCGAAATCTTCCGGAGTAGCTTCTGCGACGGAAGCATGAGCTCTGTCATAGATAACTTTGGAAGGACGCATGGAAGCGCCTGTTTCCAGATAGTAGATGCCTAATCTGTCACCGCCTCTGGCAACATATTCCGTATGGACACCGTATTTTCTTAAAGCGTTGATTGCGCACTGTCCGATTTCATGTGCAGGAACTTTGGAAACAAAGTATGCTTCATGGCCATAGTTGGCTAAGGAGACCGCAACGTTTGCTTCACCGCCGCCGTAGCAGACATCAAAACTGTCGGACTGGACAAAGCGGGAGTTGCCCGGTGTGGATAATCTGAGCATGATTTCGCCCATTGTTACAACTTTCATCGTTCTAATTTCTCTCTTTCTTTATTATTTGACGAGATGGATTGCAAATCCACCGATTTCATCCTTGAAGTAAATAAACTTCATGTTGCCTTTTTCATCGAATGTAGCGGATTCTTCATCGAATGCATAACCGCGGGATTCGAAGTATCTCTTGGCTCTGTCAACGTTGTTGACCTGAACTGCGATGTGGCCGTGTGTGCCTTTCTTCTTCGCTTCGCTCATGACTTCAACGAGTTCGGAACCGAACCAGCCCTTGGATGTTTCTCTGACTTTACCGCCGAAGAATTCTGCAAATGCATTGGCTAATTCAAGGCCGTTACCGTTTTCTTCATTGACACCAATGTGTTTGATCTTGATGCCAAGCATTGTGTTGACTGCGCCTCTTGTGAGTTCTTCGATCTTGTCAAAGTTCTTTTCTGCAAGAGCCTTCTTGTCGATCATCCACGTACCGCCGCATGCTAAGATAACAGGATCATTCAGGTAGTCGTTGATGTTCTTTTCGTTAACACCGCCTGTCGGCATGAATTTCAGTTTATTGTACGGAGCTGCTAAAGCTTTGATCATCTTTAAGCCGCCTAAAGGTTCTGCCGGGAAGAATTTAACAACATCAAGATTGTAAGCTAATGCCATTTCCAAGTCAGCAGCATTGGCTGTGCCCGGTAATACCGGAATACCTTTTTCCTGGCAGTATGCAACTGTGTCAGGATTGAAGCCCGGAGAAACAATAAATTCTGCTCCTGCATCAATCGCGGAGTCAACCTGTGCACGGTTGGTAACCGTACCTGCACCGATGATCATGTCAGGGCATGCTTTACGCATTTCGATCATGGCATCATGAGCTGCTGCAGTTCTGTAAGTGACTTCTGCGACCGGAAGTCCGCCGTTGCATAATGCTTTGGCTAACGGTGCAGCATCTTCAACATTCTCTAAGGCAATTACCGGAACAATTCCGATGTCGTGGATTTTTTTGCAAATATCGTTCATTTTTCCCTCCTGTTGTATGGAAGACAGGTATTTCATATCTTCCACTGTGATTTCTTTTAACCAGCTGACCCGTTTGCTGAGATCTGCGCCGGTATGAAATTCCTTAAATTCCGTGGTATCTTCCGCATGGGGTTTGTCCCAGTTGTGATACCCTTCGCTTCTGATATGCGAACCGATGGTACAGTTGGCAATCAGACATTTGGCATAATTCCGCCAGGGTCTTGCCAGGTAGACGGAATTCTCCATTCCCTCTTCGCTGGTAAACCTGCTGTTGATAAAGATAAATCCGTATTTCTCATTCTGCGGTGTACTCGGTGCACAGACATATCCGTTGACCTCCTTCCGGATGTTTCTGGAGCGGATTTCACACTCCGTGAAAACTGCTTCGCCTCCACCGAAAATGAAGTCTACAGAGCCTGAAATGAGGCAGCGGTTGAATCTGGCATGCCGCATGATGCGTTCTTTGAATTCCATGGGACCGCGGAACCCGCCTGCTTCGTATTCTTCCAATGGCAGCGGTCCGACATACAGCGTATCCTGATAGGATGTAATGCTGCAGTCTTCCGCACGGAAGTTGTCCCCGTCGATCATAAGAGCAATTGCCTGCCCGTTATGATAACCGTTGGTATTTCGAACCGACACATGTTTTAATGTGACATTTTCCGCATCAATATAGAGCGTATAGGAACGGAAGGTTCCCCTTTTGATCCCGTCCTCTAAAATCTCATAGCCGCCGAAGTCATTTTCAATAACCCCGTTCTGAATGATCAGATTTCCTTTATTTACATTGATCTGTCCGTGAACTGTTTCATTGTTCAGATCAATGATCCTCACTTTAGAGGATATTGTATCGAGTGAATCCAATGCATCCTCTAAGGATACAAAGGATCTCCCGTTACAGTTAATCATTAGAAGCCCAAGTAGTTAACGGCGTTGTTGTAAGAGATATCTTCAACGATTTCTTTTAACACCTTTTCATCGTTCGGATATTCACCGTTTTCTACCAGGTTACCGATAAATTCGCACAGAATTCTGCGGAAGTATTCGTGTCTTGTGTAGGACAGGAAGCTTCTGGAGTCTGTGAGCATACCGATGAAGTTTGCCAGCATACCGTCATTGGCAAGTGTCTGCATCTGATCGATCATTCCGGATTTGTGGTCATTGAACCACCAGGCGGAACCGTGCTGGAGTTTGCCGCGGATACCGTCGCCCTGGAAGCAGTTCATCGTTGTGACAATGCCTGCGTTGTCAGCCGGGTTCAGGGAATAGATGACTGTCTTCGGCAGATTGTCTTCTTTGTTCAGGCTGTCAAGGAAGTCAGCCATTTCGGATGTCGGAGCATAGTTATTGATCGTGTCATAACCCGTATCCGGTCCGAGTTTGTTGAACATTGACGTATTGTTGTCACGCTTGCAGCCGTAATGTAACTGCATGACCCAGCCCTTCTTATGGTAAACGGAAGCTAAGTGACGCATGAATGCTGTCTTGAACTTCAGTTCTTCTTCTTTTGTGATGCATTCCTTTGCGAGTCTCTTTGCGAAAATGCGTTCGATTTCAGCTTCATCTGCCGGTTTGTACATAACATACTCGAGTGCATGGTCACTGGCTCTGCAGCCCATGGATTCGAAGAAGTCGATGCGGCTGTCGATGGCATCGCATAAATCTTTGTATGTGCAGATCTTCTTGCCTGTAACATTGGAGAGTCTTTCGACATAGTCGAGATAATCGACTTTCTCAATGTTGTTGGCTTTGTCCGGACGGAAACATGGAACTACGACTGTATGTAAGGATTTGTCTTCCTTGATCAGTTTGTGGTAGTTCAGATCATCGCAAGGATCGTCCGTTGTGCAGACGATGTTGACTCTGGAATCTTCCAGGATCTTACGGACCGGAAGGTTCTTCAATACTTCGTTACATTTGTTGAAGATTTCTTCCGCATTGTCTTCCGCTAACGGTTCATAGATTCCGAAGTATCTCTGTAATTCGAGATGACTCCAGTGATATAACGGGTTACCAATCAGATGGGATAGTGTCTTAGCCCAGGCTTTGAATTTCTCAAGGTCGGATGCATCCCCGGTAATGTATTTTTCGTCAATACCGTTTGCTCTCATCTGTCTCCATTTATAATGGTCACCACCGAGCCATACTTCCGTAATCGTGTTGAAGGTTCTGTTTTCATAGATTTCCTTCTGAGAAATATGACAGTGGTAGTCGATGATCGGCATTTTTTCCGCATAATCATGATACAGATGTTTCGCTGTATCCGTTGTCAGTAAAAAGTCTTTCCCCATGAATTCTTTCATAATATTTGTGTCTCCTATCTCTGAACGGCTGCGTTACCGTTAGAATTGATAAATTCCATAACTTCCTCTTCCGAAAGTACCGATGCGTCTCCATAGAGCGTGTGTTTCAGAACGGAAGTTGCCAGACCGAATTTCAGTGCGAATTTCGGATGATCATAATCCTTCAGTAAACCGTGAATGATACCGCTGGAGAATGCATCTCCCCCACCGATTCTGTCATAGATGCTGAAGCGGATCGGTCCTTCCTTAAATACGGAACCGTTTCGGTTAATGCAATAGCTGGATAATGAATTATCCGTTGCAGTATGGACTGTTCTGTCCGTACCGAAGATATACTGAACCTTTGTCTGCTGCATCAGTTTCTGCGCAACATCCAAACGTTTTTCTTCCATAGTTTCGAGTTGTGGATCTACCGGGATTTCCAGCATGGTGTTGATATCGAAGAAGTTCGCAAAGAGAACATCAACATACTTGATGACTTTCTGGAAATGCGGTTTCGCTTCTTCAATCGTCCATAATTTGGAACGGTAGTTGAAGTCAAAGGATACCTTGACTCCGTATTTCTCACAGGCTTCCAGGCAGCGGTAAGCAACATTGCGGCATTTCTCATGAATGGCAAGCGTGATACCGGACATGTGGAACCATTTGGCATCCTTGAAGATGGCATCGTAATCGAGTTCGTCTTCACTGATACGTGTAATGGCACTGTGAGCTCTGTTGTAAAGTACTTTGGAAGGTCTGCCTCCGAATCCGGTCTCAACGAAATACATACCGAGGTTGGATGAACCTCTGAGAATCAGATCCGTATTGACCCCATGACGTTTCAAATGCATGATGGCACTTTCCCCTAACTGGTTGTCAGGAACACGGCTGATAAAGGCCGTATCGTGTCCAAGATGGCTTAATGAAACAAGAACGTTCGCTTCCGCTCCGCCGTAGTTGGCAATAAAGCTCTTTGCTTCGGAAATGGTAGTGTAATCCGGCGGTGTTAAACGTAACATGATTTCGCCGAATGCCACAACTTTATCTTTCATGTTGTTTCCTCCCAGAAATCTGAAGAATAATAAATTGTTTCAATTTGATCAGCAGCATATCAAATCCGGTGTAGACCAAACCGAACAGGATTGGTTCTACGCCGATCTTAATGATGGAGTAGACACCGATGGTCAAAACCAGTAAGAGATATGCATAGGCAACGTTTGCGATAAATGTCCAGTATTTGGAAGAAGGAAACATCATATACGGATAATATTCCTTATCTCTGGAACTGATAAAGCGCAAGACGTTGTTGGTCAGGATATCCGTGACAATCCCCAGCCCAAGGCCGAAGATGAACATGATATCTAGCCAGTTTTTAACGTAGGCTGCAAGGCCCCAATAAAAGAAAAAACAAGAAGCGCCTGCAAACCAGAATTTAATAAATAAAGCCTTCACCCATACAGGGATATTGCTTAATTTAGAACTCTTATATTTGTTCAGTTCCTTATCCGAAACCTTTTTCGCAGTTTCCTTATTGGCCCCTGCCAAACGGTTTACGGCGTCACTGTTCAGTTTATAATAGTTCTTCTCGCTTTCAGTAACTTCTTTGTTTTTCTTTTTTGCCATGATTGTTTTTCTTTTCTGTTCGCATTACAGATTCGAAGGCGAAATTATTCGCCTTCTGTATCTGTTAATTCAATTTCCACATCTTTGTTTTCAGCAAGATTGACGGATGTGTCGATCTTGTTCAGAGCTTTGCCAATAACCGGAATTAGAGCAATCAGCACAATAGAGATGGCTACTAAGACGATGTGGACCGTCAGCATGCTCTGTGTTTTCGGAATGAACTGTCTTGCTGCAGTAATCTGAATCGTGCTAAGACCTTCCTGAATTCTTGTCAGATAGAGGACATCTGCACCGACTACGATAACCTGCAGAAGATACAATAAGATCACCATCGGGAGTACCGGTTTCTGGCGCTTCGGATAAGCGTTCAGGAAAGCAATGAATCCCAGGATGGAAAACAGCATAATAACGAATTCGCACAGACCCATTAACGGACGGTTAACAACGGCTGTGGTATTGGAAACCTTTGTCAGGTTGAAGGAATAAACCACGAAGGCAATGCCCATCATGCATAACGGGATGTTATGAGGTCTTTTCTTCAGTGAAACAATGAATTTACGCCAGGATTCCTTGAACCCTTTATTTCTTCTTTCGCTCATATGATTTCACCCTCCTATAAAATGGCTTCCGTCGTATCGGCATCAAACAGATGGATCCGTTCTCTGTCAAAGGAAACGCCTACCTTGTCACCGGTCTTGAATGTCTGCCAGTCTCTGAATTTCGCACAGGATGTCTTACCGAATAGTTTTCCGTGTGTCAGAGTGAAGTGGCCAGTATTTTCATTCAGGTTCACATCCAGAATATAATCATCTCCCAGACGGATGTCTTCCGGACGGATACCGATAACGTATTTGTCTTTTCCTGTTTCCTTGATTGCTTTTACCAGACGGTCGTCAAGATTTGCTTCCTGACCTTCTACGTAATACTTTCCGTCTTTGACTTCCAGATTGAACAGGTTCATTGGCGGTAACCCGATAAAGGAAGCGACGAAGAGATTTTTCGGATGATCGTATAATTCAAGCGGTGTTCCGATCTGCTGTACATGTCCCATGGACATACAGACGATTCTGTCCGCCAGAGTTAACGCTTCTGTCTGGTCATGTGTAACATAGATCATCGTTGTTCCGAGTCTCTTATGTAACAGTTTGATTTCTCTACGGGTGGATCCTCTTAATTTCGCGTCAAGGTTACTTAACGGTTCGTCGAATAAGAAGACCTTCGGATTACGGACGATGGCACGTCCCATGGCAACACGCTGTCTCTGACCACCGGATAACTGGTTCGGTTTCTTGTTTAACTGAGCCGTTAAGCCGAGGATTTCAGCAGCTGCCATAACTTTTTCATGAATGACATATTTATCTTCTTTGGCAAGCATTAAGGAGAATGCCATGTTTTCATAAATTGTCATATGGCCATATAAGGCATAGTTCTGGAAGACCATGGCGATATCTCTGTCTTTCGCCGGAAGTCTTGTGCAGTCTTTGTCGTCAATGAAGAGTTTACCGTTGGAAATATCTTCCAGACCGGCAACCATACGTAATGTTGTTGATTTACCACAGCCGGACGGACCAACCAGAACAATGAATTCACCATCATTGATATCCATATTGAAATCATAGACGGCCTGAACGTTATTGTCATAAATCTTATCGATATGTTGTAAAGATAGACTTGCCATAATTTATCACACCTCTATTTCTTTTCAATAGAATCAAGATGATTCTTTAAGATTTTGGAATTCCGGATGCTTAATAAGCCGCCCACGATCATGAGTGCAGCTGCAGCACCGAGGAAAATCACAGATTTTGTAAACTGTCCGTCAGTCATGACGATCAAGAGCTCTTCCCCTACCTGGACCTTTGCACCATGTGCACGGATCGGATAGACGAAGATTCGTAAGATCTCAACGATACCGAGAACGATCATGACAATACCGAATTTTCCATGATAGCTCTTAACTTCGATTGAGCACCAGAATCCCAGTAACATGAAGAGAAGATTCACGATAACCGAGACACCGATTAAGAAGTTATAGAAGTAAGGGTTGTTGATCTTGTATATCAAATTGAAGTAAAGCACATTGAAGACGATTGCGAGGATCGCGAGCGTAGATGGCAAAGAGTCTTTGACATAACGCATTCTATCAAGTTTAATTCTCTCTTTATCCATTATTTTGCCTCTCCTCTCAGAATTGCATCTTCCTGTTTCATCAGTTTATTTTTCCAAATTAAGTTATAAACGATTGCGCCTGCAGCAACGATCAGCAATACAGCAAGAACAATACCAGCATCAAAGAAGAATGTGGACTCACTGTATGAGAAGTTCATTGTTTCAGACATTGTTTTGTAGAAAGCAAAATCCACTGTATTCAGGAACTGTGTTCTGAACTTAATGGCATTGATTGCAAGGTATACTGCGGCAAGAACGAATGCACCTGCCTGAATGAAAGTTGTAATTGTATTACCGATGTAATATTTTCTTCTGACGTTGGATGCAAAGACAAACGGTAAGGCGCTGCAAAGAATCAGAGCTATTGCAATGAGCACCATGTTATGGTTGAAGCCTTGCATGTCATAGAAGATGTTAGAGCCAGGTACACCGCCAAGTGCCTGAGTCTGATATAAGCCGTACATATCTGTCATGATTCCGAGGGAATAGACGAAAACTACTCCGGAAAGGATCATCATGACAAGAAACAGGCTTTTTTGAAATTTCATTTGTGGTTTGAACATAAGTATCACCTCTGGGATATCTCTGGTGCTGCTGTTCACAGCACCAGAGATCTTTCATTTGTTCTTATTACTTAATTGTTTCGTAATAGGCTTTTAACTGATTCCACTGAGCCTGTCTGATCATCAGATAAGCTGCACCGGACCAGTTGTTCTTAACGAAGTCTGCGTATGCCTGAGCATTCTTTTCAGCTCCGTCGATGGATCCATAACCGTCTTTGACGATGTTCCATAATACGGAGACACCGCCCTTGGATGTCTGGAAGTTACCAGATAAGTCTGCGTAACCTTTGATTGTGTTAGTCTGTTCTGCAGTTGTCGGTAAAACTGTCGGAACAGATGTGTACCACATATTGTCTGTGTTAACAGCTAATAACGGGTGTTTGATAATACCCTGAGAGATACCGGCAGTTAAGACTGCAGCACCCTTCTTACCGATTTCGTTCGTCATCTGATATTCAAATGCCTGAGATTTCGGGAAGCCGTTTAATGTGGAACCTAAGTATCTTCTTGCATAGTTCGTGTAGTTACCACCAGTCAGTTCCTGGCAGGATGCGAAGCATGCATCGGAGACAACCGGCATCTGTCTGCCGTTGAAGTTGAATGTTTCATACTTCTTGGCAACATCATCCCAAGTGTTGACAGCTGCGTTAGCATCTTTCACTTTGATGAATGTATCCGGACCGTAGGACATTGTGATCTGGCCCTGTACGGAGAATGCGAAGTCGATTAATGCTAATGCTGCGTTCAGTTTGTTTTCATCTGCGCCAGCACCTGCAACTGTGATTGCCCAACCATCAGTCTTAACAGATCTCCAGGATTCCGTGAATCTCATATATTTATCACCAGTGCCGTCGTTCCATTTGGAAACCGGGACCATGATAGCTGTATATTCTTCACCATCCTGTAAAACGGAGTTGTTGTACAGAGTCTGAGTCTGGTTGTAGTCGTAGGACATGACACCAGCATCTTTTTCAAGATATGCTTTGGATCCGGCTTCACCAGTAGTGATGATTAAGCCTTCCTGAGCCATCTGGTTCATCTTTTCAACTGCATTGTAAGTAGCAGCTTCCTGACGAGCATCATGTAAGTTGCCGTCTTTATCGAAGTATAAGGATTCCTGTCTGGATTCCATACCTCTGACACCGAATAAGTGACCGGCAAATCTTGTTAAGTCGATTTCTCTCTGCAGGTTGGAAGTTTCACGGGAATATAAACCGTTGACCGGGTTGCCGTCTGCATCAGTTAAGGAAGCGACAGCGCAGCGTAATAACGCGACCATTTCATCAACGTCCCAAGCAGCATCGTAACCTAAGAACAGGTCGGATCTGTTGTCATAGACACCAGCGTATGTTGCATCGATATATTCACGGAACATCTTGACTGCTTCATCACCAGTTAACGGAGCTTCATTCATCTTTGCGATGATGTTTCCGTATTTGGAGAAGTCTTTGTTGATTGTCTGAGTACCATTACCATCAGCTGTTAAGGATTCAACAGAATAGCTTTCTGTTAAGAACGGCTGATATACATATGCTGCTAAAGGTCTGTTAGCACCATGGTATTCATCACCATCGAGTAATGTTCTGACAAAGTCAGCACGGATCAAAGGCATACGTTCGATATCGTCAACACCGTCGAAGTACGGGCTGAAGTAGATAGCGCCAGTCTCTGTGTTACCAGTGATGGATAAACGAGTGATCTGGTTTTCTTCTAAGTATGCTTTGAAGTTCGGCATCTGATCTAAGTGTTCAGCTAAGTTGACTAACTTGCCTTCAGCACCTGCTGCATTCAGAGTGGAAGCTCCACCTGCAACGATGTCGATCTGATCCAGCTGGTTTTCCCAAACTGCGAATTCTTTATCGGCGGAACCTGCACCGGAGAATTTATCTGTGAAAGTGATTTTCAGAGCTTCAGATAAATATGCCCAAGTCGGTTTTAAATCGCCTGTGTGATAAGTGACGCCATCAGCTAAAGTGATGCCTTCGCCAGTGACTTCAGCGTCCTGGAAGCTGATAGCTTCATTAGCCTTCTGATAACCTGCGGCAACTCTTAATTCAGTTCCGTCAGCATAGACTAACGCGGATTCCTGACCATCCTCTTTTCCGCCTTCGTCTGCCGGAGTGTTGTCTCCACTTTTGGAGCAACCTGCTACAGCCATCAGAAGGCACAAAGTAATGATCATCAGTTTTAAAGATTTTTTCATTTTTTTGTCCTTTCTCTTTAATCTATTACTTATTCCTTAACACCGCCCATATTCACGCCTTTGGCGAAATATTTCTGGATGAAAGGATAAATAATCAAAATTGGAATGATCGCACAGATAATCAGTGCGTAGATGGCAGAGTTCGGAGAATACGGAGCTCTCCAGCCTGCCAGTGTGTCCAGGTTCGTGTAGTCTTCTAATAAGAGTCGGATGAAGACCTGCAGCGGCTGTTCGTTCGGGGAACCGGAAGCTGCGATCATCTGTCTGGCCCAGAAGTAACCGTTCCAACGGGAGATACCGAAGAACAGTGCAACCGTTGCGATTGTCGACTGGGACATCGGAATATAGACTTTTGTTAAGACCTGGAATTCCGTAGCGCCATCGACGATGGCCGCTTCTTCAATTTCACTCGAGACACCTTCGAAAGCGTTACGTAAGAGGATGATGTTCATGGCCGCCATACCCATGGCGATGACGATCAGCCACTTAACGTCCGTAATACCGATGGCATTGAAGACTTTCTGTGTATCCAAATAGTTCAAATACTGCGGAACGATACCGGCAGAGAACCACATCGTGAAGACGAGGAAGAAGTTGAATCCCGTACGGAATAATAATCTCTTCTTACTTAATGCATAACCGCCGAGAATGGAGACACCGATTGCCCAGATCGTACCATAGACTGTCAGGAACAATGTGTTGGTGTAGGCATTCCAGAACTGGTTGTTATTGAAGATAGAGGAGAAAGCATCGAACTGGATATCTTTCGGGAACAGGATTACCTGGTTGTAGTCAACTGCATAACGTCCGGAAATGGAGGCACTTACCGCATAAACGAACGGATATAAGCAACACAGAGAGAAAATCGTTAAGAATGTATAACTTAAGATTTTAAAGATCAGTTCACTTACTTCAAGTTTACGTTTCATATAACTGTGCCCTCCTAGTATAACGATACGTCAGAAGCTTTTCTGGCAATCGAGTTCGCGCCGATAACAAGAATCATACCAGTTACGTTGTTGATCATTTCAGCAGCAGAGGCCATTGCCTGAGATCCGTCTTCCAGACCTAAACGGTAAGAGAATGTGGAGACAACGTCTGCCGTGACCCAAGTATTGGTATTGTAAAGTAACATGACTTTTTCATAGCCGATGGATAACAGCGATCCGATTCGGTTGATCAGCATGATAACGATCGTAGACAGGATGGATGGAATCACAACGTAACGCATCTGAGCCATCTTGTCGGCACCGTCGATCTGTGCGGCTTCATAGGAAGTCGGCGAGATGGCGATGATGGCTGCGAAGTAAACGATCGAGTCGTAACCCGCGCCTTCCCAGATACCGGAGATCTGATAGATGGCACGGAAGAAATCAGGATTGTTCAATAAACCTAAGTCAGCCGTTTCACGGGAGATCAGTCCGATCTTGGCAAGAGCCAGAGAGACGATACCTGTACCGGAAACGAGGTCGCCCTGTTTCAGCAACATGGATACTAAAGTTGTCATAACGACCGTAGACATGAACTTCGGCAGATATGTCAGAACCTGGTAAACGCTTCTTAAGATATTGGATTTGATTTCATTGAAAAAGAGAGCCAGGATAATTGGCATCGGGAAGCCGAATAACAAACCGTAGAAGCTTAACAGGAATGTGTTCCTGAAGGCTCTCCAGAATGCTGTTGTCTGCGTTGTCCCGCCAAACATCAGGGATTTAAAGTTCGCAAAACCGCACCACTTCATCTGGGCTACTTCTTTACCGACTTCGGTAATCTTGAAGCATCCGAGAAGTTCATACATCGGGAAGTATCTCCAGATAAGGAAGACCAGGATCATTGGTACCAGCATTGCGTAAAGTCTCCAGTCCTTTACGATCAGCTGCCAATTCAGTTTCCATCTGTTCTTCTCGACATCGTCCCTGACTTTCTGCTCAGGGTCGAGTTCATAACGGTTCAGCTCTTCGTTATAAACTAAATATTCATCATTCATCTTGCCATCCTCCGTCTATGCTTTCTTTCTGAGAATTTAACTGAATAAGATAGTGTTTTTGATCTTCGAACAGCCCTTCAATGCGGCGGACGATGATGATCACCAGTACGCTGAATACCAGTGAGAGCATGTCTGTCAGAATGAACTGAATGAGGATCCTTATATTGCTTCCGAGAATTGCCATGGAGGCGATACCGCGGAAGATTTCCATTAACAGGAATCCTGCTAACAGATAAGCCATGGATAGGAAGAAACTGTTTCTGACCTTTTCCTTGCCGAGTTTCATCAGCAGGAAGTAGTTCAGCATGAATCCCAGGTTTCCTATTATATAAATAAGGTACTGGGAAGCGTTTCCTTTCTGTAAATAGACAAACCACAGTGCATATACAACGGCATGAATCGCTGCGAATTTATCCCAGCGCATCATGACGATGCATAAGAGCGGTAACATGATCGAGATCGAATACGGTTCGTCGAACCAGACGGTCGCGGCTTTTACAACCAGGTATTCGCATAAGCAGTACATCAGGACAAAAGCCACTAGATCGATGCTGCGGTACTGCTTAAAACTCATTTGTCTTTCCCGTTGAGTACCTTTTCGGTTTCTCTGTCGAAGAGATAGACTCTGTCATACGGGAGATAGAAATCAAATTCCGTATCGACTGCCGGTGCATCATGCGGGTCAACCTTCAGGATCACCGTATCATTACCGACTTCGATATAGATGTTGGTGGAATCACCCAGCATTTCCGTTAAAGTCGCCAGTGCATGGATCTTGTATGCATTGTCGATCTTCTTCATGGAAATGTTCTCCGGACGGAAGCTGAAGTAGACGTCTCCGTCACGTAATTCATATCTGCTCTTGGAAATGTCAAATTTATTGTCATTCTTTTCGAATGTAATTTCTTTACCTTTGATCGTACCGGTAATGAAGTTCATCGGCGGTTCTCCGATAAATCCGGCAACGAACAGATTGCATGGATCGAAATACAGTTCTTTCGGTGTACCGATCTGCTGTACATAACCGTCCTTCATAACGACGATTCTGTCAGCCATTGTCATGGCTTCCGTCTGGTCATGTGTAACATAGATTGTCGTCGCATGTGTGGAGCGGTGGATCTGAATGATCTCGGAACGCATCGTAACACGCTGCTTGGCATCCAGGTTACTTAACGGTTCGTCCATAAGGAAGACGTCAACCTGACGGATGATGGCACGGCCGACCGCAACTCTCTGACGCTGACCACCGGACAGAGCTTTCGGCTTTCTGTCAAGATACGGTGTCAGGCCGAGAATATCGGCGATCTTGTGGACCTTTTCATCGATGATTTCTTCGTCGACCCCTTCCAGAGTCAGACCGAAGGCCAGGTTGTCATAGACAGTTAAATGCGGATACAAGGCATACGACTGGAATACCATGGCGACTCCACGGTCAACCGGGGATTTCTCATTGGCTCTGACGCCGTTGATCAGGAAATCACCTTTTGAGATTTCTTCCAGACCCGCAATCATCCGTAATGTGGTGGATTTACCACATCCGGAAGGACCGACGAATACGATGAATTCACCATCCTTGATCTCCAGGTTGAAATTGTGGACCGCATGAAAACCATTATTGTATATCTTGTTGATATCCTTCAGTACTAAATTTGACATATTATATCCCTTTCAATCCAATCAGTTTTCATAATGAAAACGCTTACTACTACGAGTTTAATTATAAACGAAAATATATGCAATTAGCAAAGCAATTTGATGATATTTTCTGTGCATTCTGCATTTTGTGAATAATTATCCAATTATTTGTTTTCGAACAGCACCCGGTTCATCAGAACCTCTTCTACATTATAGAAGTAGAACGGGCCGTTCAGGATCTTCTCACAGTTATAGATCATTGCCGGAGCCTTCGGTTCATGATAGTCATGATCGAATGTCACCTTGATGTCTTCGAGAATGATCCGCGTGATCTTGCTTTCCGGTAAGCCGTAGAAATAGCCGGCGCAGACCTTGGTGTTCAGACACTGGATATTCTTGAAGCGGAACTCGCCGACATGCGGTGTAAGCTCACTGACCGGACGATATTCCTTGCTGTCACAGTAATCATCGTACTCATCACGGGAGAGATAGTAGAACATGTTGATGACAAATCCCGCCATCACGCCGTCCATGATGATATTGTCGAAATCGACGTTTTCGATTTCCGCTTTGTTTCCCCTGCCGCGTTTTGTCTTAATGCGCAGACCGCGGTCGGTATTCTTGAAGATGCAGCGGTTGACCGTGACATTCTTGATACCGCAGGAAGATTCGGAGCCGAAGACCACGCCGCCGTGACCGTCTCCCATGAAACAGTTGCGGATCGTGATGTCTTCACACGGCTGATAGAAATTATCCGCCATGATCTTCTTTCCGCTCTTGATGGCAACGCAGTCGTCACCGACGTGAATGCGTGTACCGAGTAAACGGATATTCGAGCAGCTTTCCGGGTCAAAGCCGTCCGTGTTGGGGCTAGTCGGAATGCTGCGTAATGTCAGATCGATGAAGTCCAGATTCTGCGAGTAGAACGGATGAAGGTTCCAGCTCGGGGAATTGATGATGCTCAGACCGACAAAGGAGACGTTTTTGCAGCGGTTGACGAAGACGTTGTTTCCTCTCCATGCCCCGCGTTTGACCAGATGGTTGATCCACCAGTCGCCCTGATCGGCATTGCCGTTGATCGTTCCTTCGCCGACGATCATGATGTCGTGGGAGTCAAAGGAAGTGATGATGGACATGAAGGCATCGTTCGGTTCCCCTTCCCATGTGGCATTGACTTTCGTTCCGTCTTCGGAATATGCCGGAATGATCGGATAGTCGGAGCGGTCCGTGCTGCCTAAGAGTTCCGCATCCTTTTCTAAATAGATATAGGTATTGGAGCGGATGTTCAGCGGGCCGGTATAGTACTTGCCAGCCGGGAAGACCAAAAGATCGTTGATGCACTCATCCAGAAGTACCTGGATCTCTTCCGTCACAAGTTCATTTCCGTCGTTTTTCACGCCGTGCTGTGTGACATCGATCACACGGTTGACCGGCAGCGTCTTTGCCTGAATGAATTCATTGCCGATTTTAAATGTATATTCCGTAAACGGCTCTAAGCCGAACACGGAGAATACGTTCCGGTTTTCGTTTTCACGATAGAGATTGCCGTTGACATAGATATCAAAGCTCTTATCGTTGTAGTATGCCAGGTCATTGTCAACTTCAAAACTGACGGAAACCGGCGAGATGTGAATGATCTTAAACATGCAGCAGTTCCTCAAACTTTCCTTTTTTGCGGATCTGATCCACAAACAGATCACTGATCAGATCGGCACCCTTCTGTCTTAAATGGGTATTGTCACTCTTTCCTTCCGGATAGAGCGGATAGATATTTGCGTCAAAATTCATGAACATCCCACGGGTTTCTGCTTCGCCGAGACGCTCATAGAGTTCTTTTGTGAGCATCGTCATGTCAATGACTTCCGTGTTGGTATCCTCAGCCACTTTCAGCATGGCTTCGCGATATCCTCTGTGGCATGCCGGATCCAGATGTCCGTCCGCTAAGAAGCAGCGGCGGTAGATCGGCGTTAATAAGATCACCTCTGCCCCCTTCCTGCGGCATTCATTCACCATATAGATCAGATTATCCCGGTATTCACCCTCCGGTTTGGTATGCGTGATCGGGTCATAGGCATGCTCGTCATTGTGTCCGAATTCAATCAGGACGATGCTGTCTTCATCAATAGATTCCAATGCATTGCGGAAAAGCCCCTCTGCCAAAAACGTTTTCGTGCTTCTTCCGTTTTTCGCAAAGTTCAGAAGCGTCACGTTTTCATTGAGCTTTCCCTTTAACGCCTGAGGCCAGCCGACCTGCGGGAAGGTGGTCTCATCGTTATACTGCATGGTGGAGTCGCCCAAACAAATCAGTTTCATTAATAAACTTCACTATACGCCATGATAAACGGCGCAACTCCCTTCACTTCATTGACGGAGATGTTTTCCGACATATAGTATTCAAACGATCCGTCTCTCTTATAGTTATCCAGTCCGCCGACCTGGCAGATGTTGTAGAGGTTTCTGCCATCGAACTGTTTGTTCAGTACCGTGTCGAAGATGGAATGGCCAAGAGAATCATCCTCGATCATGCCGAGTCTCTTACCCTTGAAGATCGCATAAGCCATCATGACGGAGCCGGAAGTTTCAAGATAGTTGTGTTCCCTGCGGATATCCACGAGCTGATAGAGCATGCCGTCTTCCAGATACGGTTTCAGGCCTTCAATTTCGAGATTGAGGATTTCCTTGCAGATATCAAGATGCAGCTCTTCATAGATATCCGCCATGGCCATCATGACCCAGCCGCAGGCACGTGCCCATACGTTCGGGGATTTTCCCGTTTCCTTATCGGCCCACTGCATGACTTTTGCTTCATCATAAGCGTGCACAAAGAGTTTTCTTTCCGGATCATACAGACGTTTGACTAATGTATGAAGCTGATGATCGACGTCTTTCTTTGTCTCTTCCACATTGAATTCATTGGCGTACATGGCAATGTAGAGAACACCCATGTAGATGCCGTCCATCCATACCTGGTTCGGATAGATCTGTTTGTGCCAGAAGGATCCTTCCTGGGTACGCGGATGATGCATCATCTGACCATACATCTCATCCAGTGCCTTTTTGAATTTTTCCTTCGGTGTATCACGGTATAGTTTCATTAAACCGATGCCCGGGCAGACATCGTCGATGGAATACTTCTTCGGATCGTAGTTTTTGATCGTTCCGTCTTCCTCAATCATGCCGTCATAGAATTTATAGACGAAATCATAGTATTTCTGCTCGCCGCTTACCTTGTACATATCGTAAATGGCAGTCATCAGAATACCGTCTTCGTAGCACCAGACACCTTTCTTGTAAGGTGTGAAGAGTTCCATGTATTTGTCAATGTAGCGATTAATTGTCTGATTCATTTTCCAGCCCCCTTATGTAATCAATCGACGTCTGAATGTCTTCCCCGGTAATCCCTTCCATGATCAGAACGGCATCCGGCGTTTCCCGTTTGATACGGGAGATAAAATATTTCCAATCCATGATTCCCTGTGAGATACCGCACTGTTTCAGCTTTCCGTCCACGACATTGAAGTCCTTGAGATGGAATATGCGGATCTTGTCTTTGAACAGATCCATGCATGTATCGAAGATTTCCGTGGCATGCATGTAATTATCTATGTTCAAATAATTGTACACATCGATGGTAACATCATGAATTTCGGTTTCATCAACTAAGCGTTGCAAGAGTTCCGGTTTATAGACCGTATGCGCGTAAGCTCCCTCAATGACGGGTCTTGTCTTGAAGATCTTTCCGTATTTCTTCAGATCCGTCACTGTTTCCTTCACACGCTGATAGGCTTCCTCGGTATGATTATACTCATTGTATGTCCACTTGTCTCCATTGGCACTTCCCGTTTCGGAGCCGATGATATGGCAGTTATAGACCGGTGCGATTTCCATGTTCCATTTGAAGTATTCCACTCCGTCCAGCCGTTTTTCCTCGTCCGGATGGATCATGTTGAAGTACGCCCCGACCATGGCAACCTGAATCCCGTTTTCTTTGAACTTATCGGCGGATTCCAGGATAAAATGCGGATCCATGTTGAAGTTACGGAAGGCTTTTTTGTTTACCAGCTGGACATAGTCCAGATCAAACTGCTTGAAGCTTCTGACAAAATCATCCAGGCTCTCAAACGGTGCGCCCGGAAGGTCATGTCCGCGGATTCCTAATTTCAGTCTCATAAACACCTCGCTGTTTTTAACACGTAGATTATCAGTAACAAACTGATAATGGAGAAGATCGTCGTATAGACCACGATCTCATTTGCCAGATCTCTGTCTCCTCCCATCTCCCCTGCCATCACGGCGGATGCCACGGCAGTCGGGGATGCGAAGACGGAAACCATTACGGCATAGTCCACCGGAGTAAAGCCTTTCAAAAGATAAGCCGTCAGCATGACAAGTCCGGGGAATAACAGGTTTTTCACAAATACCGTCGCATAGAGTTTGGATGAATTATGCGCGGAGTGAGAGAAGTTCAGTCCGGCTCCGACGATCATGAGCGCCAGTGGCGTACTCATCGAAGCCAGATAACCGATCACCTTGTATAAAAACGGCAGGTGATCGCGTAGTAAAAATGCGCTTTGCGGAACAAGCATGCGGAATAAGAGCACGCTTAAGCCTGCAATAATGGAAAGAATGCAGGGATTGCGCAATAGATTTCGCAATGTTCTCGCTAGTAGTGATCCCTCTTCCTTGCTCTCTCCGTAATACGTCAGTGCGCTGACGGCCAGAATGTTAAAGAGCGGAATCACAAAGATGGAAAGAATGGAGATTTCCTGTGAAGTTGCACTTACCAGTGCGCTTTCCGTAAACATCATGGTGGAAAGCGGAATTCCGATGTACGCAAAGTTCGAACGGGTGACTCCCTGAATCAATACCCCGATCTGATTCCGCTGAGAACTGATTGCCTTCGCAAAGAGGATGCCGAAAAGAAAGAGACAGAGTATGGAAATAACAGTAAAGAGGATCATCCTGACAGGAAGTGAACTCAAGACAGAATCGTAGAGATTCTTGAACAGAGAGCAGGACAATAATACGTAAAAACACAGCTTGCTTCCTGATTGAATAAACTCAGGAGAAAAGAGTCCGCTCTTTCGAAACAGATAGCCCATTCCAAGCAGAATAGCCATCGGCAGTACGATGTTCAGTGAGAAGAGTATTTCCTTCATGAATGATCCTCAATAGTTCGTGTGAATGGATTATCGGATATCCTTCATGGCAACGCCGTCCATGTCATCGAAATCCTGGTTTTCGCCGGCCATACCCCAGATGAATGTATAGTTATGGGTAGCGCTGGCGGAATGAATGGACCAGGATGGCGAGATCACGGCTTCTTCATTGCGCATGACGATGTGTCTGGTTTCCGTCGGTTCGCCCATTAAATGGAAGACGACGTCATTTTCCGGAAGTTCGAAATAGAGATAAACTTCCATTCTTCTGTCATGGGTATGGCACGGCATCGTGTTCCAGACGCTTCCTTCGCAAAGGGAAGTCATGCCCATAACGAGCTGGCAGGATTCCACCTGACCCGGCAGGATGTACTTGCGGATCACACGGTGATTGCAGGATTCCAGCGTTCCGAGTTCCTGATGAACACAGTCTTCCGGATGGATCAGAACCGTCGGGTATTCCTTGTGTGCCGGAGTGGAATTGAAATAGAATTTTGCCGGATGTTCCGGATCATCGGAAGATAAGACGATTTCCTTATTGCCTCTTCCGATATAGATGCCGTCTTTGTAGTTTAAGGCATATTCCTTTCCGTCGACAGTGACTTTGCCGCTGCCGCCGATATTGATGATGCCCATCTCTCTTCTCTGTAAGAAGTATTCGGCACGTAATTCATCCCCTGCTTCCATGACCAGTGCCTTATGTACCGGTTTTGCACCGCCGGTAATAATGCGGTCGATGTGGGAATAAACATATTTAATGCTGTCTTCATTGAAGAGATCCTGAATCAGGAATTCTTCTCTTAAGCGCTGTGTATCATAGTATTTTGCATCTTTCGGGCTGCATGCTGTTCTGAGTTCCATATTTCCTCCTATAATGTAACGCCTTTTTTAAAGATTGCCAGATCGTGATAGCCTTCTTCTTCGGCTTTCACCAGTTTGCCGTTGGCGATTTCCATGACGAGATCGTACAGTTTCATACCGATCACATCGAGTGTCATCTCTTCATCGTCCACCAGTTCACCGGCGTTGAAGTCGATCCAGTTTTTCTTCTTGTTATATAAGCGGCTGTTGGATGAGATCTTTACCGTCGGTACCGGGGAGGCAAACGGTGTTCCTCTGCCCGTTGTGAACAGGATGATCTGAGCTCCCGCTGCCGCAAGTGCCGTGGAGGCTACCAGGTCATTTCCCGGTGCACTCAGAAGATTGAGGCCGTTCTTGCTGACTCTGTCACCGTATTCGAGAACGTCAATGACGCGGCTCTTACCGGACTTCTGGACGCATCCGTTGGATTTGTCTTCCAGCGTGGAGATTCCGCCCTTCTTGTTTCCCGGAGACGGGTTTTCATAAATCGTCTGGTGATTGGCACGGTAGTAATCCTTAAAGTTGTTGATTAAGGCTACCGTCTTTTCAAAGACTTCCTCGCTGATGGCGCGGTTCATTAAGCGCTGTTCGGCACCGAACATTTCCGGAACTTCCGTTAAGATCGTCGTTCCGCCTTTCGCTACGAGGATGTCGCTGAACTTACCGACTGTCGGATTGGCGCTGATTCCGCTTAAACCGTCGGAACCGCCGCATTTTAAGCCGACAACAAGTTTTTCCGTGGAGATCGGTTCTCTCTTAAACGTCTTGACGTATTTGCTGAGATCTTCCAGAACTTCCAGTCCGTATTCCACTTCATCTTCATGTTCCTGACAGATCATGAAGCGGACACGTTCTTCATCATATTCACCGAGATGTTTTTTGATCTCTTCGATATTGGAGTTTTCGCAACCCAGTCCGACCACCAGAACACCGCCAGCATTCGGATGACGGATGAGATCCGCCAGAACTTCACGGGTGTTTTCCTGGTCATCGCCCATCTGGGAGCAGCCGTACGGATGATTGAAGGCAACGATGGCTTCCAGGCTTCCGCCGACGTATTTCTGGGCTTCGCTTTCCATCTTTTTAACGATGGAGTTGACACAGCCGACCGTCGGGATGATCCAGATTTCATTTCTGACGCCGGCCTTCCCGTCTTTGCGGTTGTAGCCGTTAAAGAACGCCGGTTCTTCCTTCACGTCAACCTGGTTGACCGGAATGTAAGTATAGTCAATATTCTCGCCTAAGGATGTCTTCAGGTTGTGAACATGAACGTGATCGCCGCGCTTGATGTCGCTTGTGGCATAGCCGATCAGCGTATCGTACTTGATGATCGGTTCGCCTTTGGCAATGTCACATAATGCGATTTTGTGTCCGAGATCGACATCTTCATTCAGAACTGTCCCGTCGTTCAGGGTAAAGCCCTGATTCAGAGGTACCAGTGCAACCGCAACGTTATCGTTCTCATTGATTCTGATATATTGTTTCATCTTCTAAAGCATCTCCATGGCTTTTCTTGCGCCATACGTGCGGATGTTTTCCAGATCCTGAGCAACTGCGTCAAGTAATCCTTCCACCTGTGTCAGATCCTGACCGTGGAATTTCGTGTTGGAGAGATACTTCTTCGCAAGATCATAGGATGCTAAGCTGGAGTTGTCACGGAAGAATTCCAGAACATCCGGATCATCCATGATCTTATAGGTTTCTTCGCCTCTGTGTCCGATTAAGGCGCTGTCGACGATTTCCTCTCCCTTATAGAATGCCAGTAATGCGGCAATGGAGAATGTCAGATTCTTCGGCAGTTCATTGAACTTATCGACATAGCCCAGTAAGGAAGGCATGCATCTTGCTCTCCACTTGGAAACGGAGTTCAGGGAGATGGATAAGAGCGCATGCTTGATGAACGGGTTATTGAAACGGTCCGTTACGGCATCCGCGAATGCTTTCAGCTCTTCCACAGGAAGTGTGAGTGTCGGGATGATTTCCTTCTGGATCGTATCATTCATGAAGTTGCAGACTAACGGATCATCCATGGATTCCTTGACGATATCGTGTCCCATCAGATAGGCAGCCAGAACAAAGGAAGTGTGAGCACCGTTGAGGATGCGGACCTTTCTCTGTTTGTATGGTTTCTGATTGTCCGTGAAGATGATATCCATGTTGACTTTGCCTTCCAAAGCCTTGTCCAACGGAAGTTCCTTGGAGATGTCTTTCGGGGATTCAATGACCCATAAGGCAAACGGTTCGGCCGTATCGAGAAGATCGTCATTGTAACCGAGTTCGGCGCAGATCTGATCTTTTTCGTCTCTCGGATAACCCGGAACGATTCTGTCAACCAGCGTGCTGGTGAAGATGCAGGCATCCTTCAGCCATTCCTTGAAGTCATCTTCCAGATTCCATAAATCAGCATAGTCCAGAACGTATTTCTTTAAGACGATGCCGTTGTCATCAATCAGTTCGACCGGCAGCATGATTAATCCCTTGTTTCTGTCGCCTTTGAAATGCTGATAACGCTCATAAAGGAACTGAGTCAGCTTGGCCGGGAATGTGACGTAGAATTTATCTTCGAATTTGTCATCCCCATTGAAGACGATACCGGCTTCCGTCGTGTTGGATACGACAAAGCGCAGTTCTTCTTCTCTGGCGAGTGCCATGTATTCATCGAAATCATGATAAATTGTAAGAGCTTTTTCGACGGAAGTGATCACACGTGTTTCAACGTATTTCTCTCCGTTGATGTTGCCTCTTAACTGAAGCGTGTACTGGCAATCCTGACCTTTGAAGCGGTCTACATTGCTGTTTGGCAGAGATTCGACGATGGCAACACTGCCGTCAAAGAGTCCCTTTTCATTTGCCAGATCAAAAAAGTAATCGACGAAAGCGCGAAGGAAATTGCCTCCTCCGTACTGTACGACCTTAATCGGGCGCTTTACGGCTTTCGTTAATTCAAGATTTAAATTTTTCATGTCTCTTTACCTCTGCCTGTATTATAACATCAAAAACTATTTTTTCTTAGAATGTTGTATGATTAAAAAGAAAGATTCGTTCACATTCGGAAAGGCAGGAACAGAATACTCAATGGAAAAGCAGAAAAACATTACGATTGCCTATATCGGCGGAGGAAGCCGCGGCTGGGCATGGACATTTATGACCGACCTCTCACTGGAACCATCCCTCAAAGGAACCATCCGTTTATACGATATCGACCATAATGCATCTCGCATCAATGAAAAGATCGGAAACGATTTAAAGAAGGATGAAAGATGCGTATCCGACTTCACTTACGTATCCGTCGATTCCTTAAAGGAAGCGCTTTGCGGATGCGACTTTGTGGTGATTTCAATCCTTCCGGGAACCTTCGATGAGATGGGAAGCGACATTCACGCCCCGGAAAAATACGGCATTTATCAGTCTGTCGGCGATACGGCCGGACCCGGCGGATACATCCGGGGACTGCGCACGATTCCGATGTTTGTGGAGATTGCCGAAGCAATCAGAGAATATGCGCCGGAGGCATGGGTCATCAACTACACCAACCCGATGTCCTTATGTGTAAAGACACTTTATGAGACCTTCCCTGCCATCAAGGCATTCGGATGCTGCCACGAGGTATTCAATACGCAGGAAGTGCTTGCGTCCATCGTGAGCAACAAGCTCAACATTCCGGACATCAAACGTACCGACCTCTATACCAACGTCATCGGCATCAATCATTTCACCTGGTTCACAAAGGCATCCTATCAGGATATCGATATCTTCCCGATCTATGCGGAATATATTCGGGATCATTTTGAAGAAGGATATGAATTCACCAGCGATAACTGGATGAACTCCTACTTCAGCTGCGCCCACCGGGTAAAATTTGACCTTTTCAATAAATACCATAACATTGCGGCAGCCGGTGACAGACATCTGGCGGAATTCATGCCGGGTGACAGCTATCTGAAGAATCCGGAGACTGTAGCAGAGTGGAAGTTCTCCCTGACGCCGATCAGCTATCGCAAGGAAGATCTCAAGCGCAGACTTGCCAGATCCAAGCGTCTTTATGAAGGAGAAGAAAGCATCGATCTGAAATCCACCGGCGAAGAAGGCGTCCAGCTCATTAAGGCATTATGCGGACTTGGCAACCGTGTGAGTAACGTCAATCTTCCGAACTACGCCGGACAGATTGCCAACCTGCCGAAGAATGCGATTGTGGAAACCAATGCCCTCTTCACGTTTGACAGCGTTTCCCCTGTCTATGCCGGAGAACTTCCGGAAGACATTTTGAAGCTGATTGAACCTCATGTAAAAAACCATGATATAATTTATTCAGCAGCAATACGCAAAGACCGCAGTCTGGTTTATGATGCCTTTGCCAATGATCCGCTGATCCACGGAAGACTTTCCAAAGAGGAAATCAGAGATCTTGTTGACACCATGATCCAAAACACTGCGAAGTACTGCGACTTATAATGAAATAACAAAGGAGACTTTTTCACATGGCATTACACGTAATGGATGAAGCGAACCGCTGCCTGCAGTGCAAGGTACCACGCTGCCGCACCGGCTGTCCGATCAACACCAACATTCCGGAAGCAATCCGCCTCTTAAAGGAAAACAAACTCAACGAAGCCGGTCAGATGCTGTTTCTGAACAACCCGCTGACGACCGTCTGCTCTCTTGTCTGCAATCATGAAAAGCAGTGCGAAGGACATTGCGTTCTGGGAATCAAGGGAACTCCGGTTCACTTTTCCACAATTGAAAACTATATCTCCACAACCTACGCCAATCAGATGACGGAAGGCCCGAAGCCCTCCAACGGCATCAAGGTCGCCATCGTCGGCAGCGGCCCTGCCGGCCTGACAATTGCGGTCATCTTAGCCCGCTATGGCTATGAGGTCACCATCTTCGATATCAAGGAAAAAATCGGCGGTGTCCTGCGTTACGGCATTCCGGAATTCCGCCTTCCAAAGAGCGTTCTGGACGACTTCGAATACCGTCACTTACGCTTAAAGGGAATCAAGGTACGTCCGAATACCACGATCGGCACATCCCTTACCATTGACGATCTCTTCCGTGACGGATACAAGGCCATCTTTGTCGGTACCGGAACATGGAGACCGAAAACACTCGGCATCAAGGGTGAATCACTGGGTCACGTCCACTTTGCGATTGACTACCTGAATTCCCCGGATGTCTATCATCTCGGCAATAACGTCATCATCATCGGTGTCGGTAACTCCGCCATGGACGTTGCCAGAACTGCCGTACGTCACGGCTCGCATAATGTCACCTGCTTTGCGCGAAGCGAAAACGTCTCGGCTTCCCAGTATGAATTCTCTTACGCAAAGCTGGAAGGCGTCCGCTTCGAATTCAATAAATCACCGCTGGAGATCACGGATGAAGGCGTCATCTTCGCGGATACCACCAAGAATGAGGAAGGCAGAACGGTTGTCGTGGAAGGAAGCGAACAGCTCTATCCATGTGACTCCGTCATCGTCGCCGTCTCTCAGGGTGCCATGAACCGTATCGTCTCCACCACGAAGGGATTAGAGACGGACGCCAAAGGCTTACTGGTCACGGATGAGCACGGTCAGACGACCCGTCCGGGTGTCTTCACTTCGGGAGACGTCGTCACCGGTGCCAAGACGGTCGTTGAAGCCGTTGCTGCCAGCAAGAAGACAGCCGAAGCCATGCATGAATATCTGCAGTCCTTACCGAAGGAAGACTAGATTCATTCATCAATTAATACAAAAAGAGGAGTTCTCAGAACTCCTTTTCATTTTCTGTATCTCTCATCTGTTCAGATCAGGTTCAGATATTCAAAAGCCTTGTAAAGACCGTCATTATCCACATCATCCGTGATGTAGTCTGCCGCTTCCTTGATTTCCTTTCCGCCGTTGCCCATGGCGACGTTGAAGGCGCAGAGTTCAAACATCGACAGGTCGATCTTCGCATCGCCGAAGGAAATGGTATCTTCTCTTTTTGCACCAAGGTGTTTTAACAAAACCTCTATGGCATGACGCTTGGTGATCCCGGTTGGACCCAGATCACCGAAGAGTGCCTCTTCCCCTTTTCCGCCCCAGGTATTGGCGACTAAAGCAGGAAACTCAGTTTTGGAATCCAGATGGTCCTGATAGCTGCTGAGGATAAAGCTGATCTTATTGACATCAGAGCGGTAAAGATCTTCTCCGCTTAAATGAATAAAGCCGTTCACAAAGGAGGAGGCAGCAATTTCTGCCTGCTCTATCGGGGCTCCCTTACCCAGTGCATACTTCGCCATGGTCGCCTTGCCCTGCTCAATCATGTAATCGTTGCAGTACATGCCCGAGTTTGCCTCAAGATAAAAGCCCAGATGGCGTGCATTGCACCAGTCCACGATATGTCTGACATCTTCGCGGCTTAAGCCCTGATGCATGACGACCTCGCCGTTATCTTCCACATAGCCTCCATTCGCACCGATCATCCCGTCCAGCTCAGGAAGGTTTCTCTGCTCAATTTCCGCTTTGGAGCAGCCGGTACAGATATACACCTTATGACCTTTCTCTCTTGCCCGGTTCACTGCCTCAAAGGCAGAAGCGGGACATTTTGCCTCATAGTTGATCAAAGTACCGTCGACATCCAGAAACACAATTTTACTCATATTTAACTTCTCCGTTTTTACGAATGTTATTATATCGGAACATCTCACAAATTGACAGAGAAAGCAGGAAAACAGAAAAAAACTCCGGCAGATCTGCCGGAGCTAATTTACACTGTTTACTGCTGCTTGTTTTCCAGATAATCCCGGATCGCCGCAACGTTTTCAAAATGGCGGATGATCATCATATTCAGCGCATATGCAAAGACTCCGAGTGCAATCACAAGAGTGCACCATAATACCGGAAGATCCTCTCCCAAAAGCTGATAGTCCAGATCCAGAGAGTCCATGCTCTGCGAGATGACGCCGAAGATGATAAATGCAAGGCAGGCAATCAGATTACCGGCTTTCACGATCACATACCAGATCGGATGGTATTCATCATACATATCAGTTTTATCTCCTTCCTACTACGCATGAGCCAATCTGTCTTTCGGAACTTTGATTCCCGAAGATACGATTGCCTCTTTCGGACACACAAGCACGCACAGATGGCAGCCAACGCATTTCTGAGGATTTAGACGCGGTTTGCCATCAACAAAGGAAATTGCCTGATGTCCCCCATCCATACATGATACCACGCATCGCTGGCAGCCGACACATTTTTCATGGAGGAATTTCGGATAAATGATATAGGAACGGTCCAGAGAGTCCGTCGGAACAATGCCCGGAACCGTCTTTGCCTTGATGTCCTTGATGGAGGCGTAATCATGATTCTGTAAATACAGCGCCATGCCGTCCTTCAGATCATGAATGATTCGGTAACCGTACTGCATGACGGCTGTGGTTACCTGCACCGTATCGGCACCCAGGGCGATAAATTCCATGGCATCGCGCCACGTCTCGATTCCGCCCATTGAAGAAATATGCTTGCCTTTCAGATTCGTATCCTGGGACAGCTCCACCGTGAAGCGCAGTGCGATCGGTTTGACGGCTCTTCCGGAATAACCGCCGATGGAGGCCTGATAGATGCCGTCTTTCGGGTTGATGTCCACCTCAATCAGACTCTTGATCGTATTGATGGCTGCCACGCCGTCCGCTCCGCCCCGGATTGCCGCATCCGCACTCTCTTCGATATGCGTGATGTTCGGTGTGAGTTTTACGATAAACGGAAGACGGGTATGTTCCTTTACGACGCGGGTGTATTTTTCCACCAGTTCCGGAATCTGACCGACATCGCTCCCCGTATTCTCCTCCGTCATATTCGGGCAGGAGAAATTCAGTTCCAGAGCATCCGCACCGGAGTCATTCATCACATCCGCCAGATACGCCCATTCTTTTTCATCGCGGCCCATGATGCTGACAAGCAGCAGCTTGTCCGGATAGTTTTCCTTGAGCTTTTTGAAGATGCTGATGTTCTCTAAAAGTGTATGGTCGGAAAGCTGCTCGATATTCTTAAAGCCGATGATTCTGGCGTTATCCCCTTTAATGGCGGAGAAGCGCGGAGATGCTTCGTTGATATCCATCAGACAGACGGTTTTGAATGCCGCACCTGCCCATCCTTCCTCAAAGGCTCTTGCACACATGTCATATGTCGAAGCAACCACGGAAGAAGATAACAGGAACGGTGAATCCAGCGGGATGCCGCAGAAATCGGTTTTCAGACAGTCATAGTTAATTTCTTTCTTGTCTGTTCTGTCGCGGCGGATGGATAACATCATGTCCCGGATGTGCACCTGATTCACGCAGGCTTTTTCGCATCTGGCATCACAGTTTTCGCACGGTATTGTTTCCGCGATATTGTTCATGACAACGTATTCGTTATCAAAATATAAACTTCTGAGAATCTTATTCGGCTCAAACACACCGCAGGCTTTTTGGCATGGTGCATTGTGACATAAAATACAGTTATTATTACGGATCATATTTTCCCCTTTCCGTTAAGATGAGTAAACTGCATCATACTTCTCATCATTCTGATTATAAAATCAACTTCTTTTTTTCATTATATCGTATTACGCAAAACAGAAAAAGAGATTTCCAAGATTGAAAAAAGGCAGATCTCTCTGCCTTACGCTTCTCTACAGTTTTTCCTTGATCAGCTTGATCAGCTTGTCATATTCCTCTTCGGAAAGGAAGGTTTTCTGCGGGTTCATCGCAAAGACACCGCCCCATTCAAATCCGTCTTTGTATTTCGGTACCAGGTGGAAATGCAGGTGATGCATGGTATCCCCGTACGCTCCGAAATTGATTTTATCCGGGTGGAAGAGTTCGTGCATGACTTCAGCAACATGGCTGACATCTTCCATGTACTGCATGCGCTCTTCTTTGGATAAATCCGAAATATCATCCACATGTCTCTTGCAGGCAACAATGATACGGCCATGGTGACTCTGTTCCTTGAAGAGGATCACCTTTGACATCGGCAGTTCGCCAATTTTGATACCGAATGCATCCAGCAAGGCACCTTCGGCACAGTAAGAGCAGTTTTCATCGAAATGGTAGTGTTTTTCTGACATTGTATTTTCTCCCGTTACTTCACTATCTATAGAATAATCTGTTTTGCGCCTTTCATCAAGTTCACCGTAACAGACAAAAAGCGAATTCTTCACAAAAAAATCCTGTCCGTTATTTTGTACCAATTAATGATTCACCTTGTATTTCAAACGGATCCAAGAATCTTCCAGCACTTCGCTGCTGATCAGGGTCAGCGGAGTCAGGAGGAATAACTCATCCTTAGACATCAGGCTTTTTCCGTCCAGCGGAGTCGGCGTATCCTTACCACCGATGAAAAGCGGCGCCACAATTAAGTCAACATAGTCAATCAGGCCTGCTTTCACAAGTTCCGCATTGAGCGTACCGCCGCTTTGAACGGTAATTCTCTCACAGCCGTATTTCTCCAAAAGCTGACAGAATGCATGACTAAGATCCCCTTCCTTTTCAAAGATGATATTGACATTTTCCTTCATATGAAATGCGGGATGTTGCGGATTGGAAGTGATCAAGACAAATGTGGCAGATTTTGAAATCAGGTTGCGGATTCCGCGCTCAGTAAGATGCGTGTTATCGATGGCCACAAAGGAAACCGGGCCTTTCTTTGGCTTCTCTGCCTCATTGATTCCAATTTTGGCGAATACCCTCCCGGAATTCAGACTCCAGAGATCCGTCGTCTGCTCAATTTCATAATACTGATGCAATCCTTCTTTTACGCCTTCAATATTCTTTAAATCAGAATCCACATCCAGTGCATCCGTGGCACCGGTAGAGATTTTCCCATCCAGAGACATTAATAGAAACAGTGTGGTGATCGGCCGTTCCATACTTGTCACCTCCCGCTTCTATTATATAATGTGATAAAGGAAACTCATTTATGATTCGACAGAAACTGCATACCTTCCGTTATGAAGACGGATCATTGGAACGCGTCCAGTGCGTCACGCTGGATTCCTTTGATACGCTGGAATTTTCCTCTCCCAAAAGCCGTGAAGGAGCTTTTGAGCAGCTGGTGGAACTCTATCGGGACTTTATCATCAAAAAATATGCGGCAATCCTCGGAAGAGTGATCCTCTTTCATCTGCCTGAAAACTTTGAACTACCCTATGATACAAAAGATGCAAAGTACGGAGAGGTTTATGATCCCCTGGCACTCTTAACGGTTCATTTCCATAAAGACATCCGTTTGCGCCGCGGAGAATTGCAGTTTCTTTCCGAAACCACAAAACAGGTATATGAACGTCTTACTAGATCCGGTGCACTCTATGAAGTAACCGGGAAACTGCCCTTCCTGATGTTTTTGCCCGTATCGGAGAATTGCGGCTTTCTATCGAAAGATACGGAGAATCAGCTGAGCGTTAACAGTTCCTTCTTTGTGATGGATGTACTGGACTCTGCCACGGTTTTTGACAGCGTCGGAACCCCTGTCGGACTAAGAGTCAAGAATTCCGAAGTGCTTTCCCCTCCGCTGTTTGACCGTCCGGCTTTCTGGATCGATGATAAACTCTCCAGTCATATAAGCACATTCTCTTTGAAAGAGATGAAGATCCGCATCGATGATAACGTATTTGAAGATCATAAGAATGCTCGGTTCTATAGCCGTCCCGCTTACCCCAAAACCCCGAAAGGCGGTTTTGACATCATTGTCTCAGACAACAAGATCAAGGCAGTGAAAAACGGCGGCAACTCCGTTATCCCTTCGAGCGGTTATGTGATTCATCTGGAGCACGAAATAAGGATCCAATCCAGAGAAATATCTTACGAGCCGCTGAAAAATGTCCGCTTTGCCCTGCAGGTAGGAAATCCGGCAGTGATCGATTTCAAACCCGTTCATAAGTTTCTTGCCCGCTTTTACTCTCTGAAAAAGCCCTGGACGCCAGCCTACCCGCCTTCCCTTTATCCGCTGAATTACATTAAAGACCGTGCTCCGCGCATCATTTTGGGAACAAATGCCATGGAAGAGCCGGTCCTCCTCTGGATGGAGGGAGCCGGGAAATACGGATACGTCAAGGGACGGGATTCCGCAGGTGCTTCCCTGAGTGAAGCGGCTTCCATCTGTACTCTACTGAAGCTGAAAAACGCCATTCATCTTGACGGAGGCGGCTCAGCGCAGATCCTGATTGATCAGAAGCGTTCCCTGCAGCTGAGCGACAGAGATCCGGATACCTTCAAAGAAAAAGAGCGTGCTGTACCGATAGCTCTCATCATACGAAAATAAGCGTTGTATAGGCGCTTATTGTTTTATTAGAAGTAAATCACGCGGCTGACTTTCAGCAACATGATAACCAGAATCAATACATAGGCGCACAGTTTCAATAGCGGAAACGTATTGATCTTGCCTTTCAGTTTGAATAAGACCGAACAGATGGAGAACAGATTGAACCCCATGGCAAACCAGTAATGCAGAGGTGTGTTCCCAGTGATTAAAGAATAAGACGTCACTCCCTGAACGATGCCGACAAGAAACGTCACAAAGCCCATGAACCGTGCAAAGCGTTCCAGCTTGTTTTCACTGGTCAGTTTACTGATAAAACTGTCTGAGAGCTCCAGCGGATTCAGCTTCTTTTTTCCACTCAGATAAATCAGACCTGTCACAATGGAAAAGACACAGAGCACGCCGTAGAAAACTCCGCTGAATACTAATGGCAGCGGACGATTCAATAAATGCATCATACTCATAAAACCTCAACTGTTGACTCTATTATGGCACAATTCACCGCAAAGAGAACCAGCTCCTTTCAATTTCAGAGATAAAACCTGAGATGAAAAAAACCGGGTGAATGGTAATTCTACCCGGTTTGATTTGATTTTCCTTAAATGGATCTGTTGGAATGATTTATGCTGAACACCAGCCGCCATCGACCTTTGCAGAAACACGGCTATCATAATGTCTGCGTCAATGAAATCTGCGCTTCTTGCGGCGTGACCACGGGAAGTTTTTATTACCACTTTGTGAATAATGAAAGCGTGATCCTCGCCTACTACTCTTCCTGTCTGGATACTGCCAGCAAAACCGAGGAATCCGTCTCTAAAGTAAAAAACGTTCGGTTTTTCCGAACGTTTTCATTTCTATTGATATCTGCTCAGATAGAAAGACAGAGCGCCGATCAGATTGGCATCATTGCGGAACTCACAGCTGACGATTTCCGGTTCAGAGAACGGAAGCGTATGGCCGGAGTGATACAGCTTGTGGATGCCGTTGCGGATGGAATCCGTGACTTCTTTTCTTACGCTGATTCCGCCGCCGATGGCAAAGCGTGAAAGATCAAGCACACACTGGATAGTGACGATGCCGATTGCGCATTTTAAGCCGAATTGTTCGAGTGAATCAATGGCTTCCTGTTCCTTCGCGTCATATGCTTCAAAGAAAGAGACTCCGCTGACCTTGCCGCCGAAGATTTCGCCCATGCCGAACCCTTTGCGCTTCCCGTATTCCAGAAGCAGTCCGCTTGCCGAAGCGATTCCGGCATAGATTCCGTCAAATGACATGTGACGGAAGCCGTTTTCCGCAATCGTATCAAAATCCGTAACCAGGCTGGAGAGCTCCCCTGCTCCACCGGAAACGCCCATGCGTACTTCGTGATTCAAGACAATACCGCCGCCTGTGGCAGAGCCCAGTACGATGACCGCACCGTCTTCCACATCCTTCAAAGCACCTCTTGCGGCTTCCGCTTTGGCAGCGCATTTGCCGTCATTGGCAATTGTGACGTTACAGCCTAATTTCTGACGGATAAGCTCTTCCATCGGTGCATTCTGAATAAAACGGTAGGCTCCTCCGGTATAGGCGATTCCCTTATTGGTATCGATTCTTCCCGGCATGGATACGGCAACACCTTCATACTGTCCCTGATACTGATCCGCCACTCCCTTTAAGGCATCCAGCACTTCTTCCATGCTGCTTGTGGGAGACGGGACTTTGCCCTGAGAAAGAATCTCACAATCCTCATTCATCAGAGCATACTTGATAAAGGTACCGCCAAGGTCAAATACTAAAAACTGTCTCATATGTTTCAATCTCCATTTATAAGATGATTATATCTCATCGTAAGATTGATTATTTTACAAAAATACCGGAAATTGAGATAAATATACAATTATCCATATTGCAGGCAAAAGCCGATAGTTACAGGCATACCAACCTCATCTCAGTGTGCTACAATGAATACAGAGATGTATGAGGGGGAATCATTTTATGTTTGGAAAGTTTTTTCCGTATCTTCTCTGGGGATTACTGATTCTCGCGGCTTTCGTTGCGGTGATTTATAAACAGAAAATGGTAAGGAATCTCAGGGAAAACGGAATTGTAACAGATGCAACCGTCTCCGACTATGTGGAAGAGTGGGACGAGGATTCTGTGACACGCTACAACAACGTCATCTTCCACGATGACTACGGGAACGAACATAAAGCATTGCTTCAGAGTTCCCATCTGTATGATGAAGGTGAAAAGGTCCGGATCAAATATGTTCCGGGAAAGGAATTGAACGTTCTCGATATTACGGAGCGGACATAATCCGTAACTGATATCTATCCATGCCGAAACAGTTTTTACTGGAACATCTGGACAGGATCCACACAACCGCAGCCGGAGAAAAAAGAATCCGCAAGAATCTGGGACTTGACGAAAGCGACGATGTCGTACAGCTCTGCCGCCGCTCCATCATGAAAAACGGTACCATGGTTCTTCACAGCGGAAAGAACTATTACGTCTATCTGGATCATCTGTCCTTCACAATTAACGAGAGAACATTCACAATCATCACTGCACATCAGCAATAACAAATGCCGGATCACTCCGGCATTTGTTCTTCCAGTAATCAAAAGAATCTTACATTGTATTCTGGTCCTGCTCCTGCAGGATTTTCTCTTTTTCTTCCCTGCTCATCTTATAGCGGAACTTGTTGATCAGAACCGGAGTGTCAAATCCCCAGTCCTCGCGTAATCCCGTCCACTTTTTCTCGTATCCGTTTTTTAACAGCACCTTTGCGCTGGCGGGATTCTCTTCCATCACGTGTGCCGTGATCTTGCGCACATCCGTCTCTTTCAGAAGATACTCTGTAAGGGCGGCTGTAATTTCGCTGGCAAATCCCCTTCCCCAGTAGTCCGGAAGCAGGCGATAGCCGATGGAGGCTTTCTCTTTCTCTGATTCGTAATTGTAGATTTCCGCAATCCCGATTACTTCTGACGGATCTTCTTTAAGCGTGACTGCCAAAAGAATGGAATCTTTGGTATCAAACATCTCGCTTCTCATCTTTTCTATCACCGTATTTGCGTCATCATACTTCTGTTCATATAAAAACGTCGGAAGGTATTGATAGATCCTTTTGTCACTAGCAATTTGCCTGAGGGCTGAGGCATCCTTGGCAGTAAACTCCCGGAGTTCCAGGCGATTTGTATGAATGATTGGCATTTCATCAAACAGTCGTTTCATTATCTGACTCTCTTTTCTCTATCTTAACACAAAGCGATGACGGCGTAGTAAAATCTCCATACTGTATAAAACTGCTTTTTTTGTAAATAACGGAGAATTATTTTTCAGAGCGGCATATTATCAGCGAAAAAAATGTTATAATGACTCCATAAAGGAACAGGTGTACAACAATATGATTAATAATGATGCTGAGATCCTCAAGCTGAAAAATAAGATTAAGACTGCCATCTGCAAGCTTGCCTGGGAGGATAACCTCAATCAGGATGCCATCGATCAGATGGTGCACGACCTCATCCCGGGACCGAAACCGACCTGGAGATGCTGCGTGTACAAGGAACGTGAAATCGTCCGTGAGCGTGTCCGTCTGGCAACAGGCAAAAACGTCTCCAGCAATCCGACCACCCGCAACATTGTTCAGATCATTGAGCCGGCATGTGATGAATGTCCGATCAACTCCTACATGGTCACGGACATGTGCCGTCACTGTCTCGGTAAAGCCTGTCTGAACTCCTGCCGTTTCGGTGCCATCAGCCAGGGCGATACCCACATGAGAATCGACCCGACAAAATGTAAGGAATGTGGCATGTGTGCAGCAGCCTGCCCGTACGGCGCCATCATTCATATCGAACGTCCATGTAAGAAAGCCTGCCCGGTCGATGCGATTTCCTACAATGAATACGGCATTGCCCATATCAATGAAGAAAAATGCGTCAACTGCGGTCACTGCATTCACAACTGCCCGTTCGGTGCCATCGGCTCGAAGGTGTTCTTAGTTAATATCATTGAAGATATCAAAGCCGGTAAGGAAGTCATCGCCATGGTCGCTCCGAGTATCGAAGGCCAGTTCGGTGATAACGTCAACCTTGCCGTCATTGAAGCAACCCTGAAGAAGATCGGTTTCAGCGATATGGTTGAAGTCAGTCTGGGTGCCGACCTCACGGCAGCTTATGAAGCCCTTGAATGGAGTGAAGCACTGGAAGAAGGAAAGAAACTTACCACTTCCTGCTGCCCGGCATTTATCAACATGCTGAAGAAACACTTCCCGCAGGTTTATGAAAACAACATGTCCAACACGGTATCCCCGATGTGTGCCACTTCCCGTTTACTGAAAGCCACTCGTCCTGGCTGCGTCACGGTCTTTATCGGCCCATGCGTCGCGAAGAAAGACGAAGCGCAGAATCAGGGTCTTACGGACAATGCCGACTACGTCATGACTTATGGCGAGCTGCAGTTCCTCATGGAATCCAAGGGAATTGACTTCGAATTACCGGATGAAAACTTCGAACAGGAAGGCTCCGTCTTCGGTAAGCGCTTTGCCTCCAGCGGCGGCGTGGCCAATGCGGTTCTCGAATGCATGAGAGAGCGCGGTGAAGATGTCAGCAACATCTCCTTAGTCCAGTGTGCCGGCGGTGATGAATGCAAGAAAGCCATCACGCTTCTGAAATTCAACCGTCTGAACGAAAACTTCGTCGAAGGCATGTTCTGTCCGGGCGGATGTGTCGGCGGACCGTCCAAGCGGAAAACCGAAGTCGAGATCACCCGTGCCCGTGTCAAGCTTCTCAATGAGGCTGACCAGAGAAAGATTCTCGAAAACATTGAAAAACTTCCAACCGATCAGTTCTCCATGAACCGTGACTGGAAGAAAGAGTAAAATGCCCCTCACCGGTGGAAGGATTCGAAAAGATCCTTCCACTTTTTTATTGTTGTAATAAAAAAATCTGTACCGCAGTACAGATTATCTTGATTCATATACTTTATTCATCACCACAATGGCGATGCTCATGATCCCCAGCACGGCAAAGATCCCGAGCTCCCCTTTTAAAAGATACGGGAGATTATAGATAAAATTCATCGGATTAAAGTTCATATCATTTACCTCCTAAAGGAAAAAGCTCAGCATCAGCCCGCCGGCAATGACGGACGCAATCTGACCGGATACATTGACTCCCATCGAATGCATCAAAAGGAAATTCTGCGGATCTTCCTCCAGACCCATCTTATGGATGATTCTTCCGCTCATCGGGAAGGCGGAGATACCGGCTGCCCCGATCATCGGATTCACCTTGTGTTTTAAGAACAGGTTCAAAAACTTCGCAAACAGGACGCCGCCGATGGTATCGAAGATAAAGGCGAACAAGCCAAGCCCGAGGATCATCAGCGTCTCAACTGTCAGGAATGTTTCCGCCTGCATCTGCGAGGCAATGCTGATACCAAGGATCAGAGTGATCAGGTTGGCCAGAACCCCTTCGGCCGTATGTGTCAGACTCTTTAAGACACCGCATTCCTTGATCAGATTACCGAACATCAGGAAACCGACCAGCTGCACCGCTTCCGGTGCGATGATACCCGCAAGAATCGTCAGGATGATCGGGAAGAGGATACGCGTCATGATCGGGACGCTTTTCGCTTCATAATCCATGCGGATCTTACGCTCTTCCTTTGTCGTCACTAAACGGATAATCGGCGGCTGGATAATCGGAACCATGGCCATATAGGAATAGGCAGCCACCATGATAGCACTGAGATATTTACTGTTCAGTGCCTGCGCTACAACAATGGCAGTCGGTCCGTCCGCGGCACCGATCGTCGCAATGGAAGCCGCATCGTTGACGGGGAAGAACATGGTACCGATACAGAAGGTAAAGAAGATACCGAACTGGGCAGCGGCACCGAACATCATCAGAAACGGATTTGCCAAAAGCGGACCGAAGTCGCACATGGCCCCGATTCCGATAAACAAGAGCAGCGGAAAGAGTTCGTTGGCAATTCCGGCTTCATAGAGCGTGCTCAATGCCCCTTCTTTCAATACTCCGTTGACCCATTGCGATACCGCTCCGGAAAACGGCAGATTGACCAGAATCGCGCCGAAGCCGATCGGCAGTAAGAGGGACGGTTCCATGTCCTTCTTGATTGCCAGATAGATCAATATGCCTCCGATGACCCACATCGTAACCTGCTGCCAGGTCAATAGAAGCAGATTCTCGTACAAAAATCTCATAAACTCCCCCTATAGATGGAAACTGATTTCCCCGCTGCGGAGGAAGTAATCTCTTCCGTTATATTCCGCTTTGAGGGTGTAATTCTCCTGGATCCCGTGAACTTTCACAAGAACTTTCCGGTTTTCGATGTTTGCGTTAACTTCCTTCCCGGCAAGATAGTCGTAAGGCAGGATGTCATGATAGAAGCTGTGCCCTTCCTTCATATCCGAAAGATGAGCACAAAGCGCTTCATAGAGTTCATCCCGGAACTCATTGACATCCGTAAATTCCCCCTTCTCCAGACAGTACGATGTCGGTTTGTTCTGGAAGAAGCGCGGGAATCTCTGCTGGTTCAGATTGACTCCGATTCCGATGATCAGACATTCCATGCGTTCCTGATAGACCCCCTCCAATAGGATTCCGCAGATCTTGCGGTCTTCCACATAGACATCGTTCGGCCATTTTACGGACAGATTCTTAATTCCGTGCTTCTCTAAAACCTTTAAAACGGTGTAGGCACTCACAACAGAAATCTCTTCAAAATGAGTGTAGAAGAATGCATCCTTTATAAGAAGCGAGCAGTACAGATTTCCTCTTTCACTCTCCCAGACACGCTCCTTTCTGCCGTGTCCCTTTAGTTGGGTTTTGGCAGATACCATGGTCAGGGAATCCAGCTCTTCATAATGTTCCTTCAGATAGGTATTCGTTGAGCCTAATGTATCAAACTCGAGAAGTTTCATTTTATGCGTTTCCTATTTCAGCGTGATCAGAACGTCCTTGTTCTGCACCTCGCTGCCTTCCTGAATCAGAATCTCGGAAACGATCCCGTCATAGGCGGACTGGATCTCGTTTTCCAGTTTCATGGCCTCAATGATACAGACCGTCTGTCCCTTGCGGACGCGCTGTCCTTCCTTGACCTGCACTTCCAGCACCTTTCCTCCGATCGGTGCGATAATCGTACGGGAGGCATGTACTTCCTCTTTCTCTTCTTTCTTTTCCGGTGCAGAAGCGGACGTTACTTCTTCCACTTCCACTTCATAGACTTTGCCATTCACCTTCACACGGTAGGTTTTCATATTACTTCACCTCTCTGACGGACACGACTCTGACGTCCGTATGATATTCTTTATTACATTCAATGGATGCCATTAAGGCAGCGACAAGGGCATTTTCATCGTTTGGATCCAGCGGGTGCTTCTCCTTTTGCGCCAGACTTTCCTGCTTCAGGTCCATCTCTTTTTTCGAGCGGGCCAGCTGGCGGATATGGAGAATCAGGATCAAAAGCGGAATGTAGATGCACAGTGCCGTGATTCCCGAATATTTTTGCATCAGTTCCAGAATATTCAAATCTCTTTTCCTCCTAGATCAGCATCTCAAATTCCACGATCTCATCTTTTTCTTCTTCCTGTTTGTGATACTTCTGCATCAGGAAGTCTTTTGCGACATTTTCAAATAATGCCAGAGAAAGCACGTCCTCATCGCATTTTGCGATGTCACTGTATTTTTTCTTCAGTTCTTCAAATTCCGGCGCCAAAAGATCGGCCGGACGGCAGGTAATCACTTCATCGTCCCCGATGATTTTGCGCTTGATCTCTTCGTTTACGGGAGCCGGTGTTTTGCCGTATTTCCCGTGGAGATAATCCTTGATCTCCTTGGCACACATGACATAGCGCTCCCCTTTTAGGACATTCAGAAGTGCCTGGGTTCCCACCATCTGTGACATGGGTGTCACCAGCGGCGGATAGCCCATGTCTTTTCTTACCTTCGGAATTTCCTTTAGGACTTCTTCATAGCGGTCCATGGCATTCTGTTCCGTCAGCTGTTTGATCAGATTGGAAAGCATGCCGCCAGGTACCTGGTAAGTGAGGATGTTCGGATTCACTTCGAAGGACTTCGGATTTAATAGACCGTTCTTCAGATATTTCGCCACGATCCCGCTCATGATATCTTCCGCTTCATGTAACGGCTCCAGATTCAGCTTCGGATCGTACGATGTCCCTTTTAAAGCGGTGGCTAGCGCCTGTGTGGATGGCTGGGCAGTGCCGTTGGAGAGCGGAGAGAGCGAAGTATCCACGATATCGCATCCGGCTTCAATGGCAGCCATGTAAGTCATCTCGCATAATCCCGCAGTGCAGTGGGAATGCAGCTCCAGCGGAATATCGATTTCTTTCTTTAATGCCGTAAAGAGTGCTCTGGCATCCTGCGGCGTCATGACACCTGCCATGTCCTTGATGCAGAGTGAAGAAGCGCCTAAGGCAACCACTTCCTTTGCCAGCGAGACATAATACTCAATCGTATGAACAGGTGATGTGGTATAGGACAAGGCAATCTGGCATTCCCCTCCGTATTTGTTGGTGGAAATGACGGCCTGCTTCAGATTGCGGATATCATTCAGCGCATCAAACACACGGATGATATCAATTCCGTTTTCAATGGATTTTTTGCAGAACATGTCGACCACATCATCCGAATAGTGACGGTAGCCGAGAATGTTCTGACCGCGGAACAGCATCTGCAGTTTGGTGTTCTTGCATACGCTTCTCACTAAGCGCAGACGTTCCCACGGATCCTCCTTTAAAAAGCGCAGACACGCATCGAACGTGGCTCCGCCCCAGACTTCTATGGCATGATAATTGGCACGGTCAAAACAACGGCAAAGATCCACAACTTCCTGTGTCGTCATTCTGGTGGCGAACAATGACTGATGTCCGTCCCGCACCGAGGTTTCCGTAAACTGAACCATGAAACTCCCCTCTATGTGTTACCCGTTATGAATGAAATGATAATGATTTCGTTCTCTACATTTATTGTACCTTATTTTTCAGTGAAACAGAAAGAGAATCTGAAAAAACAGCCGTAATTGAACGGCTGTTATAATCAATGAATATGTTCAGGATCGTTTTTGTATTAAGGCTCCGCTGTAAGGCTCTAAAACATCGTCTCTTTCCTTCGAGGAAATCAGTACGCTATCATCCAGCGGTATTACTTTTTCAGACAGGTTGACGATCAGTTCCAGCTCTCCCCGCTCAAACCTCCAGACACCCTCTTCTTCCGTGATTCTGACGGACTCTTCCTTTAAGTCATCATTCTCTTTGCGCAATTGAATCAGCTTACGTATGAAGTGATAGAGAGAGGAAGGATCCTTTTTCGCATCTTCCAGGGAAATCGTGTTTTCCTTATCAAACGGCAGATACGGCACTGCGTCCGAATCCGTAAAGCCGTGATTTATTTCCTCATTATTCCAGATCATCGGGATTCTCGTCCCGGTTCTCTGATAGCCTCCGTCTTTACTGGTAAGATTACTGTTCTTCATCTCCAGCTCATCGCCATAGAGGACAAACGGAATACCGGGAAGCGTGAAAAGCATCAGATAGAACAGCTTCAGCCTGTCATGATCCAGATCGTTGGCAATCCGCGGTGTATCATGGTTTCCGCTGATCAGTGCCAGAGACTTATGATATTTCTCTGCCGTCTCAAAGCGCTCCTTCATATCGCAAAGGACAAATTCACTCTGCTCGCCTCCGTAAAAGAGCGATTTTCCGCGGGTGTTACCGTTCGAGCGGACCATGCGGTGATAGAAATTATCCCAATGGTCCAGAACAAAATCGGCATCAAATCCCGCCTCGAATGCACGGTGCGGATTCGACCATTCCGAGACAAAGAAGACAGACGGATATTGTTTGCGGATTCTGGCGAACATGTCCTTCCATACTTCGATCGTCGCCGTTTTATCTTCATCGTTTTTGACAAGCGAATCCGCCATGTCCACACGGAACCCGTCCGCGCCAAGCGTGAGCCAGTGATCCATCACGCGGTACATGTACTCTCTGGCCAAAAACGTTCTTTCATCTTTATAGGAAAGCTGCCAGGAAGGATACTCGATTTTATGGAAACCGTAGTTGAAAGCCGGCTGATGGGCAAAGAAGTTCACCAGATAGCAGGCATTTCGCTCAAAGCAGCCTCCAATCAACCGGTAGTGCGGCTCCTGATCCCATACCGATGAGTTCCAGATAAAGAGGTCACTGTTCTCATTCCGCTCTGCAGAAGCGCTTTTGAGAAAGTCCGGGTTATCAATTGAGGCATGTCCGGCAACCAGATCCACGATGATCCGGATATCAAGCCCATGCGCTTTTTTGCACAGGTGTACAAAATCGTCGTTGTTACCGAATTTTTCATCCACGTGGAAGAAATCGGACACATCATAGCCTCCGTCACGGAACGGAGAGGCATAAAACGGATTCAGCCAGATGGCATTAAATCCCATTTCGGCGATTTCCTCCAGACGCTCCGTAATTCCGTTCAGATCCCCGATCCCGTCGTGATTCGAATCCTGAAAGGAAGTCGGATAGATCTCATAGAAGATCAGATCTTTGAATCGTTTCTCCTGCATGGTTATCTCTCCTTTAGATGTCTTATATACTCTTTTAACTCCGGCAGATCATTGCGGAAGACATATCCGTGAATTCCGATCTCCTCCGCCGCCGCAACATTCTCTTCAACATCATCAATAAACAGGCACTCCTCCGCTTTCAGGTGATAGCGGTTGAGCAGTATTTGATAGATGCGAAAATCCGGCTTGATGACTTTTTCATACGCCGAAACCACGCCTCCGTTAAAGTATTCGCTTCCCGGAATGCGCGGCCAGTATGTCTTCTGCATTACGGACGCATTGCTCAGCAGATAAATCCCGTATCCCTTCTCCCTGCATTCCTTAACAAATTCCGCCATGCCTTTTACGGGGATGATCGGCTCATGCCATTTCTTGATCAGCCTCTCTCCTGTTGCCTGCAGCGAAAGCGGTAGATCTTCTTTGATCTCTTCATACATCTCATCCTCATCCAGTAATCCGCGGTCCATATCGCGCCAGAGCGGAGAATGAAAGATTCTCTCTTTTAATAGAGCAGCCTCTCCGCTGTCTTTAATTCCTTCCCGCCGGATAAACTCGTCCGGGTCGAATTCGATCAGCACCCTGCCCATGTCAAAAATGATGTTTTTAATCATATGATTCTCCAATACTTCTACCCCTATTCTAAAACAAATATGAGGTAACGCCAATGAAAAACAGCTCTTGCGGGCTGTCTTATTCTATTTGTTCAGATATTCTTTTAAGGCATCCAGCTGTGAGAGAGCATCGCGGTATCCCAGCCAGTAAAGATGTCCCAGCTTTTCCATGTCGCCTTCCACTCGCGTCACCGTCACCGGTTCACTCGGTGCAATCACAAAGATTCTGCCGCTTTTGGAAAGCTCATCGATCTCATCACACTGCGCGTTGTAGGCTTCCGAACTGTGATCCTGCACCTGGGCAAATTCCGGATGATTCCGATAGATACGCTGCGCGGGCGTCAGATTGGAAACGGCTTTGCGATAGCCAACTTCTCTTGTTTTAATGACCACGATCTTCTCGTAATTCTGATCGATGGCCCACTGATACGGGATCTTGCAGGCACTGCCGCCGTCCAGACACGGAATGCCGTCCACATTGACCATCGGTGTGACAAACGGCATGGAGGCACTCGCCTTGATGGCATCGAAAATATTGCCGCAGTAATCACGGTCAAAGTATTCTGCTTTTCCGGTATTACAGTTGGTCGCGACCGCCACAAAGCGCCTCTTTTCATTAAAGAAACGGCGGATATGGAAGAGTTCAGTCTGATTGTAATCCTTCAGAAGGTAATCCAGACGGATGACGCTGTGCGCTTTCCGGATGGATTTCATTCCGATAAAGTCGGAATTGTGCCGGCTGGAAAGATTTGCCCTTGCGCTTCTTCCGATCTGTCCGGACACATAATTCATTCCCGCCAGTGCTCCGGCGGATGTACCGATTGTGCACTCGAAATTCAGATCATTCTGCATGAAGGCGTCCAGGACGCCCTGGGTATAAAGACCGCGGAACGCTCCCCCTTCCAGCACCAGGCAACCCGGTGTGACCACTTCGGAGGCATCGCCCTGCGGGATTCTGTCAAGATACGGATAAACAGTTGTTGGCATAAACAAAAACTCCTAAATAGATGTTCAACACTTTTATTATAGCGGATTCTTTCCGGAAACAATGACACGAATTGATTCTTGACGCATAAAAATGATGGGTTTAAGATGATAATTTAAGAAATGAGGGATATCCTTATGACACAGGAAGAACTGAAACTGAAATATAAAGAAACGGAAAACAAAGAAGACATCACCTACGCTTCCGCAAGCCGTTATTTTAAATCCGCTGTAAAGCACTATCTTCCGTTGCAGGACGGTATCGCGGATGAAACCAATTACTATGACTATACGCTTGTGATCTATCAGCAATGCGATAAACCGGACGGAGAGGCCGATTATACATCTCTGAGCGGCAGCCGCTACTGGTACACCAAAGACGGTGTGATCCGCGGCAGCAATCACTGGGGCAACGGCGTGGACAAATGCGACTGGGCTTTGAAGATGTATGACGGGAAAACGGTGTACGGCATCAACGCCTTTGATCTGAGATGTTTCAAAGACGAAAAGTTCGGCTTTGCGAAATGGACGGATTTCGTTCACAAGGCAAGACTGCTCGATATTAACGGCACGGAGGTGGTGACCACCTTCAACAACTACTATGACCGCGATCACATCAAAATCGACGGGAAAGTATTTCACAGAGTCATCATTCAATACTGGGAGGAAACGGAAGAATAACCGTTTCCTTTTTTTCAAAGAAAAAAGGCGGAAGATCACTCTTCCGCACCCTGATATTCCTTTAATTCCTCTTCCCCTCTGAGAATTCTGAGGGCTCCTTTGGCCATGGCTTCATGTTCCATCTCGCCCGGATACACGGCGATCGGTGCAATCCATCCGCACTGTCTGCGGATTCCTTCCACCACATCCATGAAGCGGCAGAGTCCCCCGGTCAGTACGATTGCATCCACATTCCCCTCTAGAACCACCGCCATGCTGCCAATATATTTTGCGACCTGATAGATCATCGCATCCCATACCAGTTTCGCTTCCTTGTTCCCCTCTTCCACCATGTTGTGGACGATGTCGGAGTTGGAAGTACCGAAATAGGAAGACAGCCCTCCGGTCTGCGAGCAGAGGGAACGCACTTCCTCAAAGCTTTTTGTGCGCAGCAGCTGATTGACATCCGTCACGGCCATGCCGCCCATACGGGTCGGGGTAAACGGACCTTCACCGCCTCCTGCATCATTTCCGTCGATCATTCTGCCATTCAGATGCGCCGTCACGGAAATACCTCCGTCAATATGGGAAACGATCAGGCGGCTTTCTTCATATTTCTTGCCCATCTTTTCGGCATGTGTCCGCGCAACCGCCTTCAGATTCAGCGCATGGCTGATGGCTCTGCGCCGGATCCCCTTCACGCCGCTGAGCGTGGCGACTTCCTGCAGCTCATCCACGACCGGCGGATCCATCATGATGGCATCTTTGTGATACTTCTTCGCCAAAAGATCTGCCATCTGTACGCCCAGCATGGAGGAGTGATATAAGCCTCCTTTGGCTTCTCTGGTATCACGGATCAGCTTTTCGGAAATGCGGTAGATTCCGCCTTCGATCGGGTAGCACCCGCCGCCTCTGCCGACGATGAGATCGGCTTTGGAAAGATCAATCTGATGCTCCTTCAGAAAAGACTGGACGACTTCCATGCGGTAGTCGAGCTGGTCATTGATGGTGGGAAACTTCTTTAATTCACTGGAATCGTGGAACACATCCAGCGAGAAGATACAGGTTTCATTGTCGTGATAGGATAATTTGGTGGACGTTGAGCCCGGGTTGATAACAAAAATACGGTAATGTTTCATATGCTGCTTCACTTTTCAATACTATATTGTAGCGGTTTTTGATAAGTGCTTCAATGTACATTTTTATCGATTCAGCAATGTTTCCGCTAATGTGATATGATGAAAGACAGAGAGGATTTTTTGTTTATGCATACCCTGCAGGAATTACCCGAAAACTACGTTAAAATCGAAGAGCTGAATCTTCAGTCCAATAAAAAACTCGCCCTTAAAATCAACGGGCTTTCCACTCTGCTTATGGTCATCATGTTTATCGGCATGAACCTGATCTATCCGTTTGCGGATTTCATCGGCAAAAATATTGAAGAGCCGCGCAAACTCATGGTGCAGTTTCTCGTGCTGCTTCCGGCGTATATTGTCTACATTATTCTTCATGAACTGACGCATGGCGTCACCATGAAGCATTACGGCGCAAAAAAAGTGAGATACGGCTTTACCGGCTTATATGCCTTTGCCGGCAGCCTGGAGGACTATTTTGACAAATATGCCTTCGCCCGTATCGGCCTTGCCCCGCTTACGGTTTTCGGTTTACTCTTTCTGCTGCTGCAGTTTCTGATTCCCTCCTGGTTCTGGACGATCTGGTTTCTTCAGATTGCCAATGTGAGCGGAGCGGCAGGAGATCTCTACGTCTATTTCCACTTAAGAAAACTCCCTGACTCCATTAAAATCAGAGACAGCGGAGTCGACATGATCATTTACGATAAACAGGCATAGGAAAAGGCCCCAATGCTCTCTTGTATGAGCGAGTGGGGCCTTTCCTTTGAAAGGATATGTTAATTCCCCTTTTTCAGCATTTTTCTGAGTTCTTCACTCAGCTCTTTTGTGACGGATTTCGGACTTACTTCATCCAGAAGTTCCACGATCTTATCCACCTGTACTTCCGGCAGATCCGGATTCTTCACAATATGACGGATCTTGCTGGAAACGATGTATTTACAGATCTCCTTTACATCCTTCGCGTCCGCCACCATCTTTCTTACGATGGAGCTGCTGTGGGCAAAGCGGATCAGATCCTTATTCAGAAGACTGTAGGAAAGTTTCCCCGTCTTATCTGAATAAGCTGCAACAACTGCCTCATACGCTTTCAGATCAACTTCCACTTCTTCCGGTGCTTCCTCCGCCGTTTCCTCCACAAACATGTCCGCGCTCACTTTCACGCTGCCCTGTTTATGATACGGCATGCCCATCGTCATCTCTGCTGCTTCTTTAAAGGCTTCCAGAGGATACAGTGATACGTCCGTATTCGCGCTTATAATCGGCTCATTGTCCCGCTTGCTCAGAGTGGCCAGCCCGACTGCGGTCGTATCGGCAGACATCAGCACAATCGCACTGTCTCCGGCTTTCAGTTTCCGGCGGTAAGCAATCATCCGCCTGTTGTTGAGCTTTACAATGTTACTGCGAATCATAGATGCCCCCTTTTTTCGGGAAAATCAGCTGGAATAAGACAAAAACGCGATGCAAAAAGACACCCTGATTTTCCGTGTGATTTTCCCGTTTATTGAATCTATCCATATTCTACATGAAATATTACGCATAATAAAGAAGAGGCAGTGCCTCTTCGTATTAATTCAGCGTGGAGCGAATCTCTTCCATCAGGCGCTCTAAAGCATCCAGATTCTTCTGCATCCCTCTTTCTTCATAGAATTCTTTCAGAAATTCCATGAAATAGAGAGCTTCTCCGTAATTCTTCTGCGATTGATAATAACGCGCCATATCGCTCACGTAGATTCCGAAGTTCCCCGGAAGCAGATACTGTTTCGCAAGATCCGGATTCATTTCCAGAAATACCTCCGTCCGCTTTTCCATCTCTTTTAAGTCCGCATAGCAGGACGCAAGATTGCAAAGCACCATGTAATAGCGCTTCTCTTCCGTCTGCCCGATACGTTTGAAGTGCGCCCGGATCGCCTCGTATTCATCAACGGCTTCTTTCGTACGTTTACAGGAGGTCAGAGCATAGGCATAGTCGATCTTTGCGACGTAGGAGGGATTGTATCCGTCTTTCATCATCTCATCAAATACCTCGGTATACGTCTGATATTCGCTGGATTCAATTAAAGCGAACAGGTATTCGAAGCCGACACGTTTCTTATTTATGAAGATTGCTGCTTCCGTATAATTACGGTAGGCATCCTCGAGTAACGGGACGGCCTTCTTTGGCTGATTGAGGAAATTATAGGCTCTTCCGGACTGGAAGCGGACATAATGGATATCCTTCTGCGCAGGCAGATGCAGCTGAACTTCCTCTGCTTTCTCTCCATAGCGCAGCACCGCCTCATAGTCCTTCTTATCGTAATAGTATTCCTGGAAATACTCATAGACCGTGATCAGTTCCATATCATGCTCCCCGAACTTCTTAATGATAAAGTTTTCCTTTTCCTCTAAAGCCCAGAGCATCATCTCATCATTCATCAGATCTGCCGCGGCCTGATAAATGTAATCCAGACGGACGGATTCCACCCGGTAATCCAGATAAGGCAGGCGTTCCTGCAGTTTTCCGACATATTCCAGAAGATCACAGGCTTCATCATCACGGGAAAGCGCAATGAGACACCCTGCCCGCATGATCAATAGTTCCCTGTAAAGTGAGGAATACTCGCCGTAATTCTTCTGAATGACCGGTTCCGCTTCATCCAGCAGATCTTCCACCGTATCCAGTTTTCCCTGGAAGATCATCATGCCGATGACATGGATCAGATGCGAAAGTGCATTGTAGTGAGTCTCACCCCAGTACTCCCTGGCGATTTCATAGCCCTTATTGATATACTCTTCGCCGCCTTCCACATTTCCGTTGGAAAAGAGTGCCACGCCGAGACTGTTATAGACATCACTCAGCGTGCTCAGTGACAGATCTCCCTGATCGATATAATCCAGAGCCAGATGGTTGCAGCGGATGGCTTCTTCATAGTCCCCGATCTGCATGGCCAGATTTGCCTTCTGATAGGCCAGACGGAAGAGATCATAGTAATCATCTTCGGGAATGGAAGCTTCCAGTGTCTTGAGAATCTCAGAGACGCGTTCCAGCTCATTGCGCGTCATGACAAGATCCACTTCAAGGAAGAGTGCATCCTGATAAGGTTCCCTCAGTGCCTCATTCCCCTCTGCCTTCTGCTTCAGCTCTTCAATGTATTCCAGTGAAAGATCTTCGCGCCCGATTTTTGAGAGAATCCTGGCCTTTTTCAGCAATGCTTCACAATAGACATCTTCCAGCTCTTCGTACTTATAGCGAAGATAGCCGTTTAAGTACTGCAGTAAAAGATTTGTCTGTCCCTTATCGGAGAGTGAATCGACGGTTTCCTTCGAGGCTTCCCAGAGTTTCCTGACAGATTCCGCCGGGATTTTTTCATTTAACAGGTTGGTGATCTCCCTTAAGTCAGTTGAGACATCCTGTAAAGAGCGTCCTTCCTTTAAGAGCAGATCAATAAAGTAATCCTGCAGTACAAGGACCGTTTTTTCCCGTAACTGCAGATATTTAGGCTGCAGGGAAACGCGGCGTAATACCTCACGTACGCTTTCGTGCATGTAATAGCGGGTCTCGGCATCCTTCAGAATGATCGTATGTTCGTTAAAGGCCGCATAGCGCTCAAAATCATACTGCCCTTCCAGAATGCGCGGGCCGATCTGTTTGTATTCCTCATCATTCCATCTCTGCAAAAGTGCCAGTATGATGGCAATCTTTCGATCTTCCGCTTCCATATAACGGAAGAAGCGTTCAATCAGGGATTCCTTGTTGATGCCGAAATCCTCTTTGGTGCACTCTTTCCCTTCCGCAAGCGTTTCGTAATAGGTATTGACGGATAGGTCCAGAAAGAGCGGAGTTCCGCCGCTGATGCGGTAGATATCTTCCAGAAGTTCCTCTTTCACCCCTGCCGCCCGTAAGAAGGCAAAGGAGTCATTGCGGGAGAGATCTCCCAGCTCATGCTCTTCCATTTCCTCAAAGAAACTGTCCTTTGCGCCCCAGTTCAGCTTTTCTCTTCCGCCGATCACATACAGGATACCGGGAACGGCCTTGACGATATCATTGCGCAGCCACTCATCATAAACACCGGAGTATTCATGATTCTTATAGGAATTGACTAACAGCTCATAAGTGTCAAGGAAAAGTACGATTGGAAGCGAGAAACCCAGATCGGCGGCATGTTCCACATTGCGCTGCAGGTCTTTTGCGAAGTAGTACGGAAGCTGTTCTTCGATGTTTTTTGCCTCCAGTGTGGAGATGTATCCAATCTCTTTGGTGAGCTCCTGCTCATCGACATTCCAGTATTTCTTTAAACGTTTGAAGTATTTTCCGACTTCGCCGAGCGCATCCTTGCCGGAGCGCATGATTTCCAGCACCCCTTTTGCGCCGGGGATGAATTCCGCCGTTACCGCCAGAATCGGATTGTCCAATAGCGTATTCTCCTCTACGTTCTGATACATCGGGATACCGCTCTTCTCGTTAAAGGCAATCTCAGCCGCTTCAAAAAGCGGGAATTCCAGTCCCTGCTTCTTCAGTTTGTTTTTCATATGTGTCAGGCAAGACAGCCGGCCGGTACCTTCCTCAAAATCGTAAAGGGTATAAACGGTCCTCTGTAGCTCTGAGACCCTTTCATTCCTACGGCTCAATGAGGACATCAGTTCATGAATCAGACGGCTCTTGCCGAATCCGCCGATCCCGTAATAGGAGATCACGTTGAATTCATCCGGATGTTCCTTCCCATAAGTAAAGGCACGCCGGAACGTCTCGCGCGGCTCTTCTCTGTCCGTAAACTGTTTTAAGGCGGAAACCGCCTTTTTATCGATGGTTTTGACAGGTTTCATGGATGTGAACCTCCCTTCCCCTTTGTATGTTACTTTTATTATACATTTCCAAAACGCGGCATGCATATCCCTCGTCAATTAAACTGTTTTTTTATCGACATCTGCACATGTTTGTATTACAAAAAAATGCCCACAGGGGCATTTTGATTATAACCAGTGTTTTTTCCGGAAATACCAGAGTGATACGATCACAATCAGCACGCTGATCAGAATCACTAACGGATAAGCGTAAACGGAATTGAGTTCCGGCATGTATTTGAAGTTCATCCCGTACCAGCCGGCAATCAGCGTCAGTGGCATGAAGATGGTTGTTACAACCGTCAGAATCGTCATGATGCGGTTCTGACGGATGTCGTTATTCTGCTGGGAGAGATCACGGATCTGCGTCGTATAGTCTCTGAGGTAGGAAGCTGTCTGCTGCAGTCTTTCCACACGGCTGAGAAACTGATGGAAATAGCGGAGATTCTCTTCCGCAAAGAACTCATTTTCATTCTCTTCCAGCTCCTGCGAGAGATCCAGTAACTGATCGTAATAGATCAGAAGATAGCGAAGCTCGGAGCGGATCATGTTCAGTTTTGCGGCATCCACGCTGAGTTCCCCTCTCAGCAAGGAGGATTCCATCTCATCCAGAACGTCTTCAAACTGTTCCATGATGCGGAGATCCCTGTATACGATGCTGTCCAGAAAATCATAGAGGAAGCGCTCCAGAGACGGAAGTGTCCATTTCTTGTTCTTCTGAATGTGATCGACTTTCTTCTGTACGTAGCCGCTGTCATCAATAAAGACGATTCCCCTCTCATCCAGTACAAAGCGGAAGCAGTCGTCCTCTTTCTGCAGGTCGGCACGGTTCGGAATACTGAAAGAGCCGGAGAGCGTATCGTATCCCACAACGGCAGATGTCATTTTCTCATTTTCCAGTTCCAGATCCATTTCCAGCTGAAACCACTCATGTTCCTTCTGCCACTCATCGGATGACAGTATGGCAACATACGGTGCACTCAGCTGATCGCGATCAGTTGACAGTAATGACTGTTTGATCAGATATAGTTTCATAGACGTTCCCCTCCGGCTTGCATGCAGTTCTATTGTACACTCAATATCATTTCAAAAAAAGAAAAAAGAGGCCGAAGCCTCTTGGATTATGAAATTACCAGCGATAGAACTCTTCGATGAGATCCTTATAGTCACCGTTGATGATCATATGGTGGTTGCCGATGGAGTCAGTCAGGAAGTACTTCAGATCTTCCTCTTCAAGATGGATGCGGACCTGTGTACGGCATAAATTGGTTTCCGTCAGGTTCTCTTTCAGCTCGCCGCGGGCAACATAGTGTCTGTCAAGCAGACCGCTTGTCTTAAACAGTGTGATCGGTCCTTCCGTGATATGACCGCGGAATGCGACGCCGAGTCCGCTTTCAAAGTGTGTCATCAGTTCGAAGGAAGTCGGCATGTTGATCGGGAGCGTGCAGTGAGCGAAGATGATATCATTGTCATCGCTCAGAATGCGGCTCGGGTTTGCCATAAAGACTGGTTTGCCTGTCAGATTGCCGGCGACACACATCGAGATCAATGCCGGGGTATCCCCTTCACATCCCGCATAGACGCCTTCCGCATTCAGTACGGCAAGTGCCAGACAGCCTGTTCCCTTGATCGGACCAAGCAGATCGAAACAGCGTACCGTAACTCCGCCGAGTTCGTATTTGCAGCAGATTCTCTTTAAGGCACCGTAGATCTCGCAGCAGAGTTCCGTATCCTGCGGATGCCAGTTCTTTGCCTTAATTAAAGCGGTGTATTCATTGTCTTCATATTCTTTCTTGGCGATTTCCGCAAAGAATTCTTCCATCGGGATATCGACGATCGTGATGCCGTTTTTCTTATAGGATTCTTCCGCATCCACATCGGAAGAGATCAGCCAGTCGCTCGGTTTTCCGACGCGTCCGATTCTCAGCTGTTTCAGATATTTCTTTGTCGCAAACACACGGGCAAGAACGCGGACTCTCTCTGCCATCTTCTCCATGGAACCGTGGATGATCTCACCCTGGATCTGATTCTGTTTCAGATAGGAAAGAATCTCCATACTGGCAGCAAGGGAGTTATTGTATCCTGTTGTCAATAAGAGGACAGGACGCGGCAGTTTATCCACGACTGCCTTGAAGCGGCCTTCCGTACCGCCGCCGCCGATGAATGTCAGTAACAGATCATAGTCAAAAACATGTTCCAGATCCGTAAACTCAATCTCGGACTGGGAAAGCTCGCCCAGCTTTTCGACGACTTCGCGGTTATAGCGGTTGATATTCACGCTTTCCGCATTTGTGCTTTCAATGTAGTAAACACCAATTTTCATTTATTTTATACCTCGTATTCTCTTACTTCATCTTATCACAAAAGAGGCTCAAATATACGACGAAGTGTACGAGTGTTCATCATTAGTACTCTCAGAATTGTGATATCATAAAAGTAGAGATGAGAGATACGCTCTCTGATGAAAGGATAATTGAATATGTTACATGAAGTGAAGTTTCGCTCTTTTAATGAACGCGACACCGTTTTCGGATGGGTTTATGTACCTGCCTGCCGTCCGGTCGGTATCATCCAACTGATTCACGGCTTCGGAGAACATTCCCGCCGCTATCTGCACATGATTGTTTCCTTTATGGATGCAGGATACATTGTGGCAGCGGATGACCATGTCGGACACGGGAAAACGGCGATGGAGAATGACTGCTGGGGTGACTGGGGTGACAAGGGATTCACGACCATGGTCGAGGATGAAAAGAAGCTGCATGATCTGGTATGTGAAATGTATCCGAATCTTCCGTATTTCATGTTCGGCCACAGCATGGGCTCCTTTATTGCCCGCCAGTACATGGCCAGATACGGTAAGGATCTGACCGCTGTCACGATCTGCGGTACAACGGGAGAATGGCCGGGATTAAAGGAAAACCTCGCCTATCTGAAGGATCTGGTGGAAAACGGTCAGCCATACGATGCCGATCCGAATCTCGGTGCCAGATTCATGGGCTGGATGTTCGCCAGATGCAAGGAAGGCGTCAAGCTCGGAAATGAATGGATCTGCGATGATCCGTATGTTCAGATTGACCATGCGAAAGACCCGTTTGATGCCTTTACGAAGACAACCAGCAACCGTGCCTGGCTCTATTTCAACCAGATGATGGAAGACATCACCGGCGAAGAATGGGCAAAGAAAGTTCCGCAGGAGCTTCCGGTCTACAACATTGCCGGAGATCAGGACCCGGTCGGTCAGTACGGTACGGGTGTTTATCAGACGGCCAACTGGCTTACGGATACGGGACATGATGTCACAACGGTCCTCTATACCGGATACCGTCACGAGATCCACAACTACGACGAGATCAAGTTCGATGTCGAACAGGGAATCATCCAGTTCTTCGACAGCTATCTCTAATAGACAAGTAGAACATTTGAAAGGCTTCCAGACGGAAGCCTCTTTTTTTTATGAATTCCTTTATTTTCTGGTCAGTTTACGTAAGCGTCTTCCCAGCTTTTCCACGCTGCCGTCTTCGATCATTCTGGCCAGCGCTCCCGGATTGAAGCGCTCCGAGCGGATGGCAAAGGTGAGCACGGTCAGAATCTGCTCTGCGCTGAGGGAGTTGTAATCCTTCCCCATGACATCGTCATAGTTCTTCAAATAATTCTCATCTAAGAGGTTCAGCTCATCCAGTAAGCCGAGCCAGTTTCTTGTTTCCTCATCATATTCCGGTGCCCCCATCGTGATCATGCCGAATTCATCCCTTCCGGAATTCTTCCAGGCAACTTCACGTTTGGTTATGATGGGAAGTGCCGCATAGCGGTTCTGATAACTGTCCACATTCAGCCGGGACAAATCAAAGAGCTCCTGCTTCAGTTCATAGAAGCCGCCCAAAGGAAGCCTGCATTCCGGATCGTTTCTTAACATCTCTTCCCACTCGTGTAGCGTTCTGGCGTAATAGAATTCCTCCTTGTCATAGTTCTGGAAGGAATCCACATAGGTATGGATCACGGCATAATACTCGTTGTTCCTTCTTAAGTCCCCTGCGCGCATGTTCCATTCCTCAAAGTCCCTGTCCTTTCCGTCCACGTATTTGTAGTTTCCGAAAATCGCAAGTTCCCCTCTTAAGGAACTTCTGACATCCATTAAAAGGATACCGAGCTTGTTGGATCCTCTCCACTTTGAGGTATCCTGCAGATCCGGATTATCTTTCCCCATGCCGATGCCCCAGATAAAGTCCCGCGGGGCACATTCCGCCAGAATATCATTTCCGGTATTTAACAGGGTTTCCCTTAACTCCGGATTCTGCAGGAACTTTGCTTTCAGGCCTTTGTACATAATGCGGTAACTGAGCTTTCGCCAGAGCAGGTCATTATAATTATGGACTTTGCGTCCAAGCTGTTTCATCAAAAAAGTATCCTCGGTCGCAAGGATTTCTTTGGCAATCGGTTCATCATCAAAAAGCATCGCCTTCTGATACATCATGAACTGTTCGGCGCAATTATAATACACTCCGGCATACTCGAAGCTGCTGTGGTGCCAGTTACTGAGGCACCCCAAATCATCGTCCTCTTTGTAAAAACCACGTACTATCATATTATCTCCCAGATGTATTGTTACTTTTATTATGACACAAATATCCGAAATGGTAGCGCCAAATATTGGAAAGAATCATTTTTCTATGGGCAATAAGCGGAATATGATAAGATGAGTTCGTATGAAAAGAAAGAATCTCAGAAACTGTCTCAATATTCTGATTGCGATACTTGTGGCGTATGGCTATTATCTGATGGTATTCCACGCAGAAGGCCCGCTTCAGGGAAACGGGATACGTTCCTTAAAATACTTCACGGTCTTAAGCAACCTCTTTGAAGGTGCTGCCTGCATCTATTATCTCATGCGTTCCAATCAGGAAACTGACGCTTTCCGTGACGTATTGAAGTATGTTGCGAGCTGTGCCGTGACACTGACACTCATCGTTGTCCTTGTCTTTCTGGGTCCGATCTTCGGCTACCCCTTCATGTTCCGCGGAGCGAATTTCTACTTCCACCTTCTGATTCCGTTACTCGCCATCGGTGAGTTTGTCGTATTCAATGAAACAGAAATGGAAAAGCGGGAGAACGGATATATGATGTTGCCGATCTTCCTTTACGGGATCTATTATCTCGGGAATATTGCCCTCAACGGCATCGGTGTCTTTCCGAATAAGAACGACTGGTACGGCTTCTTCCTCTTTGGCAATGTTGCGGCAGTATTTATTATCTTGGCGCTCTTTGGAGGAGATTACCTGATTGGTACCCTGCTGCGCAAAATCAACAGCCGCATACATCAGTGAAGCAAAAAACGGACAGATGTCCGTTTTCTTTTGCCACAAAAAAGGCGGTAGATTCTACCGCCGCTGTTTTCTGCTATTTTACTAAGAGGCTTTCACCGCGGACAACGTCCTTTTCACCGATGAAATTGAATTCCAGATCATTCGGGTTTGTGATGATCAGCATCGTGCTCATGTCATAGGAAGCTCTCAGTTTCTTCATGTCAACCGTAACGATCGGATCACCGGCCTTAATGGCATCACCCTGCTTTTTGTTGTGAATCTTGAATCCATCACCTTTGGAATTGACTGTATCAACGCCGATATGGACAAGCAGTTCAACACCGTTGTTCATCAGAATTCCATAAGCATGGCCTGTCGGGAAGAGAACACCGAGCGTTCCGTTTGCCGGAGCACAGAGAGTGACCTTGTCTGCATCATAACGGAAAGCAATGGTTTTGCCCATCATTTCTTCTGCGAACATGGCATCGCTGACTGTCTTGACATCAATGACCTTGCCATCGGCTAATGCGACGATATCATCATCAGCTACGTTCAACTGCGGTAATTCTACTACTTTTTCTTCAACTTTCTTGAATAATTTATCAAATAATCCCATCGTTCGTCCTTTCTAGCGTGTACTGTCTCTCTCGATGAGGGATACCGGTACTGTTTTCTGCTCAACTTCTGGATTATGACTCATGCGTCTGAGAAGCACATTGCAGGCTTCCCGGCTGATTTCTTCCGGATTACGGTCAATTGCCGTAATGGACGGGGATACCATCAGGGAGTACGGGCTGTTGTCAAAACTGATCAGTTTCACATCCTCCGGTACATAGTATCCGACTCTGCCGAGTGCTTTGATTGCTCCGAAAGCGGCACGGTCTGACGATGTTATTATAGCATCTACTTTGATGGATTTCTGCATAATTTGCATAATCAGTTCAGAACTTTCCTCTTCTGAACTCTTTTTGCCTTTTCTGTTCAGGACGTAATCCGGATTATAAGGCATACCGGATTCTTCCAGTGCCAGCCGGTATCCGCGAACACGCGGGTTTTCCTGCTTTTCGGCAATATAACCCGGTAAGAGGATGATGTTTTTGCAGCCCTTCCGAAGAAGATATAGAGTCGCTTCGCGCATGGCGCTCTCGTCGTCATTTGCGACCCAGGAAAGCGGCTGTTCGCTCTCCGGCTTTCTGTCCGCAAATACGATCGGGAAGCCTTCCGGTAAAAGATCATCCGTGAATTCGCGCAGACCGCTCACATCGATGATTCCCTCGCATACTTCTGAGAAAAGCTTCAGATATTCCTTCTCCCGCTCCGCGGAGTTTTCCGAGTCCGCAAGGATGAGGGAATACCCCTTCTCTTTCAGATACTGTTCCGTATGGTGCGCCAGAGATGCGAAGAAAGAATTATCCACGCTCGGCACAATCATTCCTATCCGTTTCATTCTTCCTCTCCTCTTAACTGACTGATCAGTTCCTTATATGTCTTTCCCTTACGGAATAAAGCGCTGCTTCCCAGAATGAAGCCGTCCGCTCCCAGATTAGAAAGGTCTTCGATGACTTCCGGAGAACAGTGGCCGTCGATCATGACCTTGAAGCCGTATTCTTCCTTTAAGGCAATCAGCTGTTCCACTTTCTTACGGGTGAAATCGATGAAGCTCTGTCCGGCAAAGCCCGGGTTGACCGTCATGACCAGGACATAGTCACATAAATTCAGGATCTCACTGATCGATGCGACACTGGTATCCGGATTCACCGCGATACCGGCGTAAGCTCCCATCTCCTTGATGTGAGCCAGTGTTTTCACGACATATCTTTCACTTTCCGGATGAATGTAGATGATATTCGCTCCGGCCTTGATGAACCAGTCCACCTTGCCGGCAGGATTCTCCACCATCAGATGACAGTCCACCGGTTTATCGGTGTAGCGGCGTATGGTTTCCACATCCATCACGCCCATGGTGAAATTCGGAACAAATGTCCCGTCCATGATATCACAATGGAAAATATCCACTCCGGCATCATCGAGTGCACGCACTTCATCGGCCAGATGGCCGTAGTTTGCGCACATCATGCTCGGGCATAAGAGTCTCTTGTTCATTCTTCTGCCGCCTTTAAGCGCTGTGTTTCTTCAATCTCCATGATCATGTTGACACGGTTGGTATGTCTTCCGCCTTCAAAGGAGGCATTCAGCCATTCTTCCACAATCATCTTCGCTGTCTCAATCCCGATGACTCTTGCGCCAAAGGCAACGATATTGGTATTGTTGTGCTGTTTGCTCAGTTTGGCTGTATAAGGATCGGAACATACAACGGCACGGATCCCTTTCACCTTATTTGCCGCAAGGGAGATACCGACACCTGTTCCGCAGATCAGAACACCGTAGTCGACCTCTTTGTTTGCGACCATCTTGGCGACCCTATAACCGCTGATTGGATAGTCGAAGCGTTCCGTGGAATCCGTTCCGACATTGATAACCTCAATTCCCTTCTCTTCCAGGAATTTCTTGATTTCCCATTTCATTTCTACTGCGACATGATCGTTTCCAATTGCAATCTTCATGATAATTCTCCTTTTTCTGAATAAGTTTTATTTATTTACCGATGCCATACGGAACCAGGTATAATGTTCTCCCTTAATGGAGACGGATAACTGATAAACATTTTTCGGCCAGCTGCAGCCGGAGAAACCGCCATCCCCGATGGCATGAATGTCTGCCCCGGTTTCTTTCATGAGAATGGCCAGAGCGCGGATCGTTTCCGGATCAGCACATTCGACGGAAGAATTCAGGAAGCAGAGTGTGAGTGTTCCCGGTTTGTATGTATGAACATACTGGACCAAGGAACGGATATCCTCCACCGTGATTCCACCGCGGGAGCCCGGACACGGAAGGTCGATGCAGTCCGCTCCGGCATCAATCAGCTGCCGGATCACGTCCTTTGTATCATAATCCGCTGTCGGATCACCGAGTACTTTTTCGTGAATGCCGTCTTCCCATTTTCCGGCACAGATCAGCATGGAATCTCCCAGCAGTTCTTTCGCCAGCTTTGTGGAAGCAATGACATCCTTTAAGCTCGTTCCGCTGCCCGGATTACCGCCCAGCACGATGAAATCCGCTCCGATTTCCGCACATTTCAGAATGTGTTCCTTCGTTGCGACCATGCCCTCCCTGCGGTAGAGGGCTTTCTTTCCGCCGTCCTGGGATCCCTCGGCAGGACAGCCGAGATAGACACCGATAGGGCGCTTGCAGCGCGCTTTGAGTTCTTTCAGCGTGAGGCCGCATAAGCCCGGATTATTCTCCATATGATCCAGATCAATGGTATTCAGCATCACCATATCAGCACCCCAGGCAAACATCAGTTCACTGTTTGTGACCCCTCTGACAAGACCCGGGCCCGCAAAGAGCAGATGCTGTCCCATAATGACGCGGGATTCTGATTTGAAGATGGATTCTTTTAATTCCTGTGCATTCATCTGTTCGAAATCCGAACCGCTTGCACTGATCAGACGTACTACATTAGACATATTATTTCTCCTATTTCTTATTATACATGAAGAAGCCGGCAGAAGATATTATTCTGCCGGCCTGGTTACTTTTTGGTTTATTCCTGATCGTATTTCTTATCGTATCCGAACAGGTAAACTGCAATCGCTGTTCCGAATAACGCTACCAGCATGGCAACAACGAAGTAGCCGAAGCCTTCTCCGATGAATAACGGGAAGGAAAGAATTCCGACCGGGCCGCCTGCCAGAGCTGCTGCATTACCAAATCCGGCAATACCGCCAGCGATTGCGGCGAAGAGCACTGCAATGTAGAACGGTTTCTTTAACGGAAGGTTCACACCATAGATTGCAGGTTCCGTGATGGCGAAGACACCTGTGATACCTGCGGATAATGCTGTTTCTCTGAGTTCCGTATTCTTTGTGCGTAAGGCAACACCTAAAGCTGCACCTGCCTGTGTCCAGTTGGAAGGACCCGTGACGGCATTGATCGTGTTTCTGCCATATTGAGCCAGATTCAGTGTTCCAAGCGGAACGATACCCCAGTGTAAGCCGAAGACAACCAGGACCTGCCATGCAGCACCGAGAATGACGCCGCAGACTGTCGGATTCAGGTTATATAGCCATGTGTAAGCCGCACCCATCCAGCTCTGCAGTGTGGAAGTGATCGGGCCGATGACAAGGAACATGACCGGAACCGTGATTAACAGTGTGCATAACGGAACCAGGACATATCTTGCATATTTCGGAATGAACTTTGTCGCAGTTTTTTCTACTAAAGACATGAACCAGATCGTAACGATGATCGGAATAACGGAGGAGCCATAACCCTGCCTCTGCATGCTGAGCGGGATGCCCATGAATTTTAAGCCATCGCCTAAGACAAGACCCTGAATCGTGGAGGAGCACATCGTCAGAGCGATTGCAACGGCGATATACGGATTTGCTTTCCATTTCACGGCTGCAGCGTATGCCAGATAAATCGGCAGGAAGCTGAAGATCGCGTTATAGATTTCATTGATGACAATGTAAGTACCGCTGTCTGTGGCAAGACCCGCAAACTTGGTAAGAAGCATTAAGACGGAACGGATCATACCGGCGCCGATCAGTGCCGGAAGGATCGGTGTGAAGATATTGGTAACCAGATCGATGACCTGATCCATGAATTCTCCTTTGACTTTGAGGTCGTCTTTTTCAACCGCATCAATGGCGGAACCGACGATACCCGTAATATCCTGAACAGCATTGAAGACATCTTCGACTTCATTGCCGATAACTACCTGGAACTGACCGCCCTGTTCAACAACATTCAGGACACCCTTGATCTTCTTGACTTCAGCAGCAGAAGCCTTGGAGTCATCTTTCAGTTTGAAACGAACGCGTGTAATGCAATGTGTGAGAGAAGAAATGTTTCCCTTTCCTCCGATTTTTTCTACGATTTCCGTAGCGACTTTCTTATAGTCCATTCTAACCTCCTGTTTTGGTTACTCGTTTAACCTTGATACCACTATAGCACGCTGTTTTTGCCTTGTAAATAGGTTTTCAAGAAAAAGTTAATCGTTTAATCATTTAACTAGTTTTTAACCTTTTTTCCTTGTGTTATACCAAGGTAAAACGTATAATGGAACTATGAAAAACAAGAAGTCCCTCTCCATTCACGATATTGCGCGCCTGAGCGGTGTCTCCACTGCCACGGTTTCGCATGTTCTGAACAGAAAAGGAAGATACTCCGAGGAAACGGAGAAAAGAGTACGGGAAGTGATCGAGCAGTACGGGTATGTTTCCAATAACGCCGCACGTTCCTTAAAGTCCTCCTCTTCTCATACCATCGGCCTTATTCTTCCGAATATGAGCAACGACTTTTTCTCATCGATTGCCGTCAGTGCGGAGCAGTACTGTGACTTAATGGATTATTCCCTTTTTATCTGCAACACGGATAACTCACCGGAAAAAGAGCTCCGCTATTTCCGCAAGCTTGACAGCATGCGGGTTGACGGGATCCTGGTGATTTCCTGCATGAAAATGATTGAGAGGGATATCCTGTCCAGAGACATCCCCGTCGTGTTAATTGACAGAACGCCGCTGAACAACATGGATCTTCCCTATGTCACAAGCGACATTTACACCGGTATCTATTCCGCCACGGAATCCCTGATCAAAAAAGGATGCAGCCATATCGCCTTTGTCTCCAGTTTTCTGGCAACCTATATTCCGACCTACCGGAAGCAGCCGTATCTAGACGCGATGCATGCACATCATCTGTTGGCGGACGCATCCACGATCATACAGCTGGATGCCGGCTCTTCTCTGATCAATGCCGAAACAGAAGTGTACCAGTATCTTCTGAATCATCCGGACATGGATGGTTTGATCTGCACAAGCGACAATCAGGCAATCGGTGCCCTCACCGCACTGCGCAGAGCGAATAAAAGAGTTCCGGAAGATGTCATGGTCTTCGGATTTGACAATCAGTTCCAGTCCCGCATCTGTACGCCTCCCCTTTCCACAATTGAGCGTTACCCAACGGAGATCGGAAAACAGGCAGCGGAGAAGCTGCTGCAGCTCATACGGAAGGAACCGGTGGAAAAGCGGACCGTTTTACAGTGCTCCGTGATTGAGCGCGAATCCACTGACAGATAGAAAAAAAGTTTCCCGCGGGAAACTTTTTTATGTTTATTTGTCTGTCAGGATGTTCACAACCTCTTTGAGGCTTTCCGCTTCACCGACATTTCCCGGGAAGATCACATACGGAATCCTTGGGAAACGGCTCTCTTCTCCGGTTTTCCATACCGGGATTCCCGGCAGGATCTGCCCGAGTACCAGAGCCTTTTTCACGTTCAGCGCCTTCACTCCCACATCCGATGAGGTAATGCCGCCTTTGGCAACCACAAACGCCGGCGTTACATTCAAGTCTTTTACTAAATGCATGACGCCATCGGAAATCTTAACGCTTCTGAGCAGTGCTTCTTCTTTACTGTCGCCTGCCTGCTGTAGGAGAACTCTCTCCGTATAACACACGGCATTTTTCCCCTGCCGGATGATTTCCTCTTCCAGCCTGACGCAACGTCTTACTTCATCATAGAAAGCTTCCTCCCCTTCCAGAATACTGGAAGAGCGGAATGCAATTCCCACCGTATCCTCCAGAGTCAGAAGATTTTCCAGCTGACGCGTCGTCTTCTGGGTATGGGAGCCGACAACGATCACCCCTCCGTTTTCAGAGTCTTCCTGAACCATTTCGCTGCGCGAAAGATACGGACGGTCGCTCACATCCAGCAACCCCTTCACAAAGCTTGCGGCAGTACGGAAGACAAAATGCTTCCCTGCTTTCAGTGCCTTGTAGAGGGCGATGCAGAACACTTTGACATCGAAATAGTCGATGCTGTTGACGACGATCTTCACTCCTTTTTCCGCATGCAGAAGCAGTTCGCTGATCTCATCGATCTTTCCGTTATGTAAAAGATCCAGCGGAACGGAGAGAACATCCGTACTTTTCGTCGTTCCTTCCGTTTTTTCTTCAATATATTCCTTTAAGTCGGAATGCGTGTAGCCGAAGGTTTTATCAAGCGCAAATTCCGTCTGGGCAGCCGGAATCAGAACGTCTCCGTTTTTGACATAGTGCACATCATCGACAGTAAAGCGTCCCCCTTCCAGAAAGAACGGATAGAGAATTTCGCCGTCAATGATTACGCCGTCTTTTTCCAAGCCTTCCTTTAGAATCTGCGGTTCCAAAGGATAATGCCCCCGCAGCGTGGAGTCTCCTCTTGATACATACAGGTAACTCTTTCCCGTCGCTTTTGCGGCAAGAGAAACGTTTTCCGTCAGTTTTTTATGGTACGCAATGGTTTCTTCCTGTGTAAATGCCCGGGAATTCGTCAGAAGGAAGAAGCCCGGGTTCCCGTCTTCAAAGGCATCGATCAGTGTGGTGACCTCACAGTCCGTATAAACATAAAGGTCATGAATCGTCTGTACACCGGTCGGATCATCATCTAAAATCACAAATTTCGTATCGCAGCTCTCACGTGCTTCATGCAGAAGCTTATCAACACAGAGATCCGCATGCGCTTGATGGTTCAATTGGGCATAGGATAAATTCATATTCTTCCCTCCTTTCGGCTTCAGTATAACAGAAATAATAAAAAAGAAAACAGCCTGAAACGGCTATTTCCCCATCATTTTTTCACTTCCGCCAAAAGAGAGCGGTTACATGGAATCCGTCTAAAAGAACGGTGTCTCACGTGCTGCTCTGGCATCATCTGGATTCATCGTCTGCAAGAGTTCCGTTTCCAGAATCGTCATCGCCCTCACATTCAGCATGGAGGCAATCGATCCGGCCGAGACGCAGAGAGAGATGATCAGCGGGAAGGATTTCTTTGTGAAAATGCCGATCAGATCGCTCAGAATCAGAAGCACTTCACAGAGGATATTCACGCGGTGGCAGTTGATGAGATTCTTGGTTTGGGAACTGTTATGATACTCCGAAATCTCAATGGCTTCCTCCAGTATCTGATAAAGCAGGTAGACATTGGCGACATCCACGGTAATCTCCAGCATCTCCAGCATTTCAAAGGAATGTGAAATGCGCAACAGCCCCATCACCCACCCGGCAAAAGACACCACCGCGAGTACGATCGTCAGAAGCCTGACATGTTTCATCTTTTCCTCGCCATAGCGGTTGATTGCAATCAGAAAGAGCACGTAACCCGGCCATTCCGGCACCAGATCGAAGCCGGAAATATTGACATTGAGTAACAGGAGCAGAAAGCCCCAGGATAAATGAGAGATAAACTGATATTGCTTCTGATGCATATTGGATTCCTCGCTAACTGCATTATATCATGCCTCAAAAAGTATTCCCAAATCATTCGGTAATCCCTGCAAAACTATAGTATAATTTTCATATGGGTAAAATATTACAGCGGAATAATGATATTGCCATTCTGGAGATCGAAAACGATTTTCTGCGTTTAGTCTGTTCCAACTACGGCTGCACCATCATGCAGCTTTTTGTGAAGATGCAAGACGGCAGTGAACGTGATGTCGTTCTCGGATATGACACGATCGAAGAGTATCAGCCAAACGATCTGTACCTCGGTGCTGTGATTGGAAGAACTGCAAACAGGATCCGGGAAGGAACGTTTACGATCAATGGAATCCGTTACCAGCTTCCGATCAATAACGGCCCGAACTGCAATCACGGCGGAATCACGGGGTTTAACGGACGCATCTTCAGCTTTGCCATCGTTAACGATTCCGTCCGCTTCCACTACTTCAGCAAGGACAAGGAGGAAGGCTATCCCGGCAATCTGGATGCCTATGTCACTTATGAACTGAACGAGAACCGCCTGATCTGCACCTATAAGGCAACCACCGATCAGGACACTCTGATCAACATGACGAATCACTCCTACTTCAATCTGAGCGGAGAGCCGTCCTATATCGGCAGCCACAAGCTGAAGGTTCATTCCAATCAGTACGGCAGATCCGATCAGTTCGGCATCTTTACGGGAGAGTGGCGTGATGTTGCGGGAACACCGTTTGACTTCAGGGAATATAAGCCAATCGACGATGCGCTTAAGGCAGAGGATGAAGATCTCAGACTCGGCAACGGCATCGACCACGTCTATCTGTTCAACAGTACAAAAGATCAGGTGTCATTACAGAACGAAGAGGAAGATCTCACGCTGATCGTGAGCACTTCGCTTCCGGCAACGCAGATCTATACCGCGAACTATCTTGACGGCAGAAAAGGCAAGCGCGGCAAGCAGAACCGTTTCCGTGATGCCGTCTGCATCGAAACATCCTACCTTCCGGATTCCATTCATCTGGAAGAGGAATCCCCTACACTGCTTCATGCGGATGAAATGTATCAGGCAGTGACCGAATTCAGATTTGAGGTAAAGAAAAATGAAGATCAATGAAATCAGAAACAGTTTCACTCACAGAGAATGTGACAATAAATACCTTCTTCTCTATGAAGATGAATCCCTACTCGACTATCAGTATGCGCGCTATCTGAAAGCGTTAGATGCGTACTGTGCTCTTTATGGCACGGAAGATGACGTTCATATTTATTCCAGCAGCGGACGTACGGAAGTCTGCGGAAATCACACCGACCATCAGAGAGGCAATGTGGTTGCGGCAAGCATCAACCTGGACGCAATTGCCTTTGCGTCAAAAAAAGAGCGCTATATTCGCGTCACAAGTGACGGCACCACGTATGATTGCATCGACACCGAAACTCTGGAAAAAGCAGACAGTGAAGAAGGCAGCAGCGTTGCCATCATTAAAGGCGTACTTTATCGCCTGAAGGAACTCGGCTATCACATCGGCGGTTTTGATGCCTATGTGACCAGTGATGTTCTAATTGGCAGCGGCATGTCCTCTTCCGCCTGTTTCGAGATCTTAATCGGAACCATCATCTCCGGCTTATACAACAATAACACGATCGATACGGTGACTCTTGCGAAAGTCGGACAGTATGCGGAAAACGTCTTCTTCGGAAAACCGTGCGGTTTAATGGACCAGTGCGCCTGCTCTGTCGGCGGACTTGTCACGATTGATTTCAAGGACAACGATCATCCGATCGTGGAGAAAGTGGATGTCGATTTCTCCGACTTCCATGCATCTCTCTGCATTGTGGATACCAAGGGATCCCACGCCGATTTAACCGATGAATATGCGGCGGTTCCGCGTGAAATGAAGGCAGTTGCCAGCTTCTTCCACAAGGATGTATTGCGCGAAGTCGACGAAGATGAATTCTACGATCACATCAATGAAGTACGCAGCGCACTCGGAGACAGAAGCGTCCTGCGTGCGATTCATCTGTTCAACGAGCAGAAACGCGTTCAGCAGTTATTAAAAGCACTTAAAGAAAGAGATTACGAAGCATTCAAGAAAGTCATTGAAGCCAGCGGAAACTCTTCCTATAAATACCTGCAGAACGTTTATGCCAATTCGGATTACAACAACCAGTCGGTCTCCCTCGCCCTCGCCCTTTCCGAGCGTTCCCTGGGAAATCACGGCGTATGCAGAGTCCATGGCGGAGGATTCTCCGGTACCATTCAGGCATTCGTTGATGACGACTATGTTGCCACATATAAGAAAGACATCGAAAAGGTCTTCGGTGAAAACAGCTGCCATGTCCTGAAGATCCGCAATCTGCCGACAACTGAGGTACTCTAAAAAATGCCGGATTTTCACCAGCAGTATTATCAGAACACCTATCAGACGACCCTGAAAAGCAGGGTCGTTTCCTGTACACAGGTCAAAGACCGCTATGAGATCATCCTCGACAATACCGTCTTCTATCCGGAAGGCGGCGGGCAGCCGGGTGACTGCGGTTATCTGAACGATGTCGAAGTCTTTGACACGCATGAGCGTGACAATCAGGTCATACACTATACCCGAGCGGAAATTCCCGCAGGGACTGAGGTGCTCTGCAAAATCGATTTTGAAAGACGCTTTAACTTCATGCAGAATCACAGCGGAGAGCATCTGGTCTCCGGCTTGATTCACAAAGCATACGGATATGAAAATGTCGGCTTCCATATGGGAGAAGTCGTCCAGATCGATTTCAACGGTCCGATGAGTTATGCGGACGCGCTGAAGATTGAAGAAAAGGCAAATGAGCTGATCACCAGAAATTTGCCGATTACGGAATCCTATCCGACAGATGAGGAGGCAGCACAACTTCCCTACCGTTCGAAAAAGGAGTTGTCCGGGCAGATCCGGCTGATTGAGATTCCGGAAGCGGACCTCTGCGCCTGCTGCGGAACGCATTTAAAAACAACCGGGGAAATCGGTTTAGTCAAGATCTTATCCTGTGAAAAGCACAAAGACGGCGTGAGGATTGAAATGGTATCCGGAAAGCGGGCATATCAGCTGATCCGGGACGTTTTCAACGAGAATAAGGAGATCAGCGCTCTCTTATCCTCCCCTGTTACGAAAACCTCTTCCTACGTCTTAAATCTTCTGGAGCAGAATAAGAAAATGTCTTATGAGCTGACGGACATGAAGATCCGCTACCTAAAAGAGAAGAGCGCATCCGTACAACCGGATCAGAAATTCCATCTGGAGGTGCTGGATCATTTTGACAGAAACATTGCCCGAAAGCATGCGAATGATCTGATGAATGAAAGAAACATCGATACGGTAGCAATCTTAAACAAAACTGACACGCAGATCGAATACATTATCGTTTCAAAGAGCCTTCCGCTTCGCGAATACGCAAAGGAGCTGAATGCAAAACTCTCCGGACGCGGCGGCGGACAGAACGAGATCATTCAGGGCAGCTTCCAGGCAGACGCGGCGCAGGCAGAAGAAGTTCTGAAAGAGACATTCCAATAAAACAAAAAAGAGGCTGTCCTCCAGTTTCCGCTATCGGGAAACGGCAGGCTGCCTCTTTTGATTTATTTCAGTTTTTCCGCCATGTCTTTCGCGTTTTTCTCATTTACGCGATAGAGAACCGCATCGTATTTCTGCAGATCCCCGGCTTCGCTTAAAACCGTCTTGATCACTTCCAGAAGCGGAAGATCCGTGGAATAGCTGTCTTTTAAGACATTGAGCAGATTCGGAAGCAGGAAAAGCAGATTTCCGCTGTGACGCAGCTTCTCCAGAATGGCGGAAGCCACTTCATCCAGCATGCCCTCCTTCACCATTTCCAGTGCTTCTTCCCCGTTCACTTCTTTGTTTTTGATCTCGATCCCGTTCAGTGTATCCACTAAGCGGATCAAGCCGCTGGCATAGACGGAGAGATGATACTGCGGACGCTCATTGAGCGCTTTTTCAATCTGTTCATCCACGTCAGTTCCTTCTTTCAGAAATCCGCGTTCGAGATAGCAGAGAACGGCTTTGTTTTCCTCCGTGTCCGCTTTCGCATAGAAGTGGTAATCTCTGTCTTTGTTTTTATCATCAATCAGTAATCCGTAGATTCTTAATTCCTTCATTGTTCATTTATCCTCCCAACAGCACTATTCTAGCGTTTCAGATACCTTCCGGTCAAACTGGAAGCACACTTCGCAACCTCTTCCGGCGTGCCGCTGATCACGATCTGACCGCCTTCACTTCCGCCTTCCGGTCCCATATCGATAATGTAGTCGGCATTGCGTATGACATCCAGATCATGCTCGATCACCACCACCGTAGCGCCGTGATCCAAAAGTTCCGCAAACACGTTGAGCAGCACCTGAACATCCGACGGATGCAGACCGATGGTCGGCTCATCGAAGACGAAAAGCGAATCCGTCTGCAGTTTTTCCATCTCACTCGCAAGCTTCAAGCGCTGTGCTTCCCCGCCGGAGAGCGATGGTGTCTCCTCGCCAAGTGTCAGATAGCCAAGTCCCAGTCGCTCCAGGATTTCAAGCCGGTTATAGACAGACTTGTACTCCTTCAGAAACTCCATTGCCTTGCTGACATCAAGCTCCATCAGCTTCGGCAAAGACATCTCATCTCCTGCCCTGTTTTTCAGTTTCACTTTTTTGGCATTTCGTGCATATCGGCTTCCCCTGCAGTCCGGACAGTCAATATTCACATCCGGCAGAAACTGCACGTCTAAAGAAATCTGACCCGTTCCGTCGCATGTCATGCAGCGCAAGGAACCCGTATTATAGGAAAAATCCGAAGCTTTATAGCCATAGTGTTTGGCGTCCGCTGTTTTGGCATACAGCTTTCTTAATTCATCATGCACGTTGGCATACGTCGCCACCGTGGAGCGAACATTGATTCCGATGGGAGTTGCGTCAATGAGCTTCACGTTCTGAATCCCTTCCGCTTCAATGGACTTTACATGAGGCGGTAACGGTGTATTTTTGCTGAGGGATTCCAGCGCCGGTACCAGACTTTCCAGTACCATTGTGGTTTTGCCGCTTCCGGAGACCCCGGTCACGACCGTAAGCCGGTTTTTCGGAATGTGTACTTCCAGCGGCTTTACCGTATGGATCTGATCCGTTTTCAAAGTGATCACACCATCAGCAAAGAGTTCCCTGTCGCGCTTCTTCATGGTGACGGTCTGTTTATTTGAAAGATATTTCCCGATCAGGGATGCTTCATTGGATGAGATGGAAGGCACATCGCCTTCGGCAATGACTCTTCCGCCATCACTCCCGGCTTTCTCTCCCATTTCAATGATCCAGTCGGATTCCTTGAGGATTTCCGTATCATGATCGACCAGCAGCACGGAGTTGCCGTCTTTGATCAGATCGTGCATGACTTCATTTAATCCCGTGATATTATGCGGATGAAGACCGATGGATGGTTCATCCAGCACATAGAGAACACCGGTAGTGCGGTTACGGACGGCTCTTGCCAGCTGCATGCGCTGACGTTCTCCCGTGGAGAGCGTATTGCCTGCCCTGTCCAGTGACAGATAGCCGAGTCCGAGATCCAAAAGTCTCTTTGCCGTTTCCGTAAAGGACTCCACAATACTGGTTGCCATCTCAAACATCTCTTCCGAAAGAGATGCCGGTACTCTACGCACCCACTCATCCAGCTGTTTCAGTGTCATGGTGCATGCTTCATCCAGGGAAATCCCCATTAATTTCGGGGCTCTGGCTTCAGAAGAGAGACGCGTTCCGCCGCATTCCGGACAGACATCTTCCTTTAAGAACTTCTCCACCCGTTTCATGCCCTTCTCGTCTTTCACTTTGTTTAGGGCATTCAGTACGGTGGCTTTGGCGGAATAGTAGGTAAAGTCCATCTCCGCAGCCGGGAAGTTATCCGATTTTTTCGGACGATAGAAAATATGTTTCTTTTCCATCGGACCGTCATAGACGATCTCTTTTTCCTTTTCCGTAAGATCCTTAAACGGAATATTAGTACGGACGCCCATCTCACGGCAGACATCCGTCATTAATGACCACATTAAAGAATTCCACGGTGCCACGGCTCCTTCATCAATACTCAGATTCTCATCCGGAACCAAAGCATCCATATTCACCGTACGGACCATGCCGGTTCCTCCGCAGCATTTGCAGGCGCCCTGGGAATTAAAGGCAAGTTCTTCCGCACCCGGTGCATAGAAATGCTCTCCGCACTCCGGGCAGACAAGGTCCATTCCGGCTGCCACGCGTAAGCTTGGTTTCAGGTAATGGCCGTTTGGACAGCGGTGCGACGCAAGGCGGGAATACATCAGTCTGAGACTGTTTAACAGTTCACTTCCCGTGCCGAACGTGGAACGGATTCCGGGAAGAGAAGGACGCTGGTGCAGCGCCAGTGCCGCCGGAACATACAGAACATCATCCACGTCCGCTTTCGCGGCTATCGTCATTCTTCTTCGGGTATATGTGGAAAGCGAGTCCAGATAGCGCCTGGAGCCTTCTGCGTAAAGAACACCCAGAGCCAGTGAAGATTTTCCTGAGCCGGATACCCCCGCTATCCCGACGATTTCATTCAGCGGAATATCGACATCAATATTCTTCAGATTATGCACTCTCGCTCCGCGAATCTGAATTTTTTTCGGTTCCGTACTCCAACGTTCCATAAACAGCTCTCCCTCTTTGTTACTACCATGTAATCATACCACATCTTTGCCTCATCTATCGTTGTAAAACAAAAAAGCGGAACATACACTGTTTCAGGATGCATGTCCCGTTTTTTGTACCGTTTTTTTGTTTTTTTACAGTCCGAGTTCTTTTTTGACTCTCTCCACGGCAAGTCTTGGAGAAGTCAGAATCGGCTTTGTGGTATCTGTTAATAACGGAAGAATCGCCGTCATGGATCCCTGTGCCAATACGACGACATCATTCTCGGCTTCGGCTTTGCGGATGGCTTCAATGACAAGGTCATTATGTTTCTTCACGTCCCCGCTCATTAAAATATCCAGAGCGCCGTTGACGAGATATTCATTGACCGTGACATCTTTCCCGGCTTCTTTCGCCTTGGTTCTGACAAGATTGCAGCTCGGAGCGACCGTGCTGGCGACCGTAGCCACAACACCGATCTTACTTCCGAGTTCCACGGCCTTTTCCGCCATGGCTTCATCGATCTTCAGTGTCTTGCAATCGGCCTGTGTTCTGGCAATGTCGAAGGCTTCTCCGACAGAGGAGCACTGGTTGAAGATCAGATCCGGATGCAGTGTCTTGGCAACCTGGACATATGCGCACATTCTGGAGATGATATTGGCATTGATCTTGCCGTTTTTCTTCACTTCTTCCAGAAGGCTGTCATCAATGATATTGACCATTTCGACTTCCGGGATGATTTCCTTGAATAATGCTTTTAAATCATTCAGAGAGACCGGGCTGGTATGAATTAATACAACTTTCATGTTTTGATTACTCCTGTTCTTTGTTGAAAATCGTTGATTTTGTACTATACTTATTTGTATGAACTTGGTTATGATACGTGATGCTCTGATGTTTCTGTTTGCCTTTGCGGGTGTTTCCCTGATCGGATACGTCCGCGTTCACTTTTCGGAACGTCAGAAGAAGAATCCGCACCGTCAGCTGGATTACAACGAAAAGGAACTGAAACTCAGAAAACTGGGTATCATTCTGGCAGCAATCGGTGTCGCTCTGGCACTGATCCCGCTCAGTTTTCTCCAATAGGAAGCAATGTGCTTCTTTTTTTATCCTCTGTAATCCTCCAGGGCAAAAATGGCATCGCGCAGCATGCTCTTTGTGACGGTAAACGGGACATGGTCCAGTTCCTGATTCACAACCGTTGCGTCGAGAACATCATCCAGCGGATCATCCTTTGTAAGATCAAGATCCGCGAGGCATGTCGGAAGCTGAACCGCGCGGTTAAAGGCATACACTTCTTTTAAACCGTCATAGTTCTGATCTACCAGAAGCTGAATCAGCGTTCCGTAAGAGACGATTTCCCCATGCAGATGTCTGCGTTCCATCCACTCGCGTACCGTAAGGCCGTAGTAGAGCGCGTGCGCAACCGCGGAATTGTAGTTCGCATCAACACTCACGGAAACAGATCCCGTTGCAATAATGATGCTTTCAATGACTTCTTCCGCTTCAGGACTCAGCTGATGGTTTTTGACATCCTCATATGCCTTAACACCCTTCTCCAGGATCGGATAATAGCAGAGCGCGGAAATCGTTCTGCCGTATTCGCTGCGGAAATCCAGCTCATCATTTTTCGCCGAGAAGACGCATTCCACATGTTTTGCCATGGTATCTCCCATGCCGGCCCAGAAATACTTCTCCGGTGCATTTACGATGACTTCCGTATCAATGAAGCAATGTACCGGTGCATTTTTCAGTTTGTAGATTTCCTTAAATGCCCCGTTATCCTCATGCAAAATGGAGATCTTGGTTACTGCCGCACAGGTGGAGGCGATGGTCGCAACCGTAAAGACAGGTTTTCCCAGCATGTCCCCTACCACCTTGGTAACATCCAGTGCCTTCCCTCCGCCGATACCGATGAGAACATCGCATTCTCTCAGCTCATTTGAGGCCTTCAGACGGTCGATATTACGATAGGAAGCTTCTTTCCCGTAGATTTCGGAAAAGCCGATATCAAAGCCCTGCAGGGCTGAAAAGAGTTTGTTGCCGATGGCCGCAAATGCTTTTTCGCCATAGATCAGAGCGACTCTGTTTCCGTACGGAGCTATAATATCCCGCATGGCATATAACGCATCACTTCCCAGCGTATATCGCGGCAAAAATAATTGTTTCATGTGTGATTCCTTTCCAAAAACGGCACCGGATTCCGGTGCCGTTTTTCCGTGATCTTATAACAGACTCTGAACGAAGGCTTTTAATTCTTCATCCTGAGCGTATTTGTTGAATACTTCAAGGAAACGCGGAGTCAGGGATTTCTTAACGATATCCTGATCCATGTCGGATAATGCCTGCACTAACGGTTTGGCGATGGCAGCCTTGACTTCAACCAGTTTGGCAGCGTTGCGGTTCTGGGATTCTTTTCTGCCCGGTTCATTCGGATAACCCATTCCCTTCGGGGATCCGAAAGCAACGTTGAAGATGTTTCTCAGATTGACATCTGCGCCCCAGCCGAATCCTTTGGCATACGGCAGAGATAATGCGTTACCGTTGTTGATCTGTAAGAACAGATAAGCATCACTTGGTTCAATGCAGTATCCGCAGACAACGCCCGGCATCATATTGCATGCCATTAAAGCACCCTGGCCTGTTCCGCAGCCTGTTACAACGAAGTCAACAGCACCGCTGTTTAATAAGAGTGCAGCCTGAACACCGATGTTCAGATATGTTAAGTAACCCGGTTCACCGAGTTTTAACGGAGCTTCTTCCGTCGTCATGCCCGTATTGAAGACTTCATGTCCCATCGGTTCAACAACTTCTTTTAAGATTCCGACAACCTGCGAATTCTTTGCAGACTGAGAGAACTCATTGATCATAGCGATTCTCATAGTTTTTTTCTCCTTTTATTTCTTACCCTCTCAGGTATTTTCTTCAAATTTAAGAAAAGCGGAAGATGTTGCTCTTCCGCTTTTAGTTCTTATTCTTTGCTGCCGTTGTCTGCAGCTTCGAATGTGTAGCGATCATTGGAACCGATCAAGCGGATATAATCTTTCACGAATTTCTTGATTGCAGCTTCAGCAACCATCATGATATTCAGATAATCAGTATTTGGTTCTTCTTCCCATTTTGCCTTCATTGCTTTTTCAGCAGCATGGAATGCATCAGTACAAACGTTGATCTTATTGATTCCGCCTGCAACAGCCTTACGGATGTTTTCTTCCCCTGATCCGGAACCACCGTGTAATACGAGTGGCATCTTTAATGCAGCTTTTAATTCAGCTAATCTGTCGAAGTCCAGAACCGGTACATATCCTGCCGGATATTTGCCGTGTGCCGTACCGATGGCAACTGCCAGTGCATCAACACCGGTTTCTTTCACGAACTCAACTGCCTGTTCCACATTCGTGTACATATCAGCAGTTCTGCCGTCGCCGTCAGCTGCCTGACCGACATGGCCTAATTCCGCTTCAACACTGATTCCCTTTGCATGAGCGAGATCTGCAACCATGCGGGAACGTTTGACGTTTTCCTCGTATGGTAAGCTGGAAGCATCGAGCATGACATTGGAGAATCCGTAGTGGATTGCATCAACGACTGCTTCTAAAGATGGACCGTGGTCCAGGTTCAGACATACCGGAACGGAAGCTCTTTCTGCCATAGCCTTGATCATTGGAACCATTTCAGAAGGATGAGCCAGTTTGCTCATCTGACCGACACCGAACTGAACGATGATCGGGGAATGCTCTTCTTCTGCTGCTTCGATAACTGCTCTTGCCATCTCCATGTTAACGCTGTTGACTGCCATGACTGCATAGCCGTCGCGGTTAGCGTTATCAAGGATATATTTCATGTTTACATACATAGCTAAATCGTCACTTTCTATATGAATTTGTTTTTTGTAATACTAATAAGTAGCGTCAATTAGTTTAGTTTTTTAAATCTTAGAGATCGATGTCTAAATCAACGATTTCTTCTTCCTGAACGTCTTCTTCGCTCGGAGTCTTCTTAATGATAGCATACAGAACGCCAGTGATGACGGAACCTAATGCTAAGCATAAGAACCATAAACCGATCTTGTTGGAAGTCGGAGCAACGAAGATACCGCCGTGGGCTGCCTGTGTTTCAACACGCATTGCCATTGCTAAACCGGAAGCAACTGCAGAACCGATCATGGATGCAGGAACAACTCTGGTTGGGTCTTCAGCAACGAATGGTAAGACACCTTCAGTAATGAAGCATAAGCCCATTGGGATACATGTGTAAGCAGCATCTTTCTGCTGGCGAGTGAATTTCTTAGGAGCGATTAAAGCAGCTAAGCCAACACCGATTGCAGGAGTCATACCGCCGATGATCTTTGCTGTTTCAGCAGCAGCACCGATACCACCGTTTGCTTCATTGTCAGCATATAATGCGTTTGCAGCCATGGAAGCAGTCTTGTTGACTGGACCACCCATATCGAAGCCCATGCAAGCACCGATAACAGCGCCGGCTACGAATAAGGAGGATCCGGATAAGCCTTCAATCCATTTCTGGAAAGCTAACATTAATGCGGATAACGGTTTCATGAAGATACCGAAGAATACGAATGTAGCAACTGCAGTAGCGATCACAGGAATGATCAGAACTGGCATTAAGCCCTGTAAAGCTTTCGGTAATTTCCAAGTCTTCATCCATTTGACAAAGTAGCCAACGAAGAAGCCCATGATCATAGCACCAACGAAACCAGTCTTAGTTGGACCGCCAGCATAGTAACCGATTGCGAAGCCCGGAACGATACCCGGTCTGTCAGCGATGGAGAAAGCGATACCTGCGCATAAGAATGCATATGCCCAGTTGAAGCCGTTTCCGTTTAATTCACCCAGCATGTGGATGAAGTCGCTGATCTTTAAGATGGAATAACCGGAATAGTTTAAGCCACCGATCGTCGGATCAGATAATGGAACACCGTCCCATTTGTAAGCCTTCTGGATAGCACCCATGATACCGGCCATGACGACCATCGGGATCAGGAATGAAATACCAGTCATGATGTGTTTTCTTACATCAGTAAATTTCATAAAATTTTCCTCTTTCCTTTTTTTGCTTAATTGAATAAGACTTTTAGTAGTTTTCCCCTACTATTTTGCTGCTAACTTCTTTTCGATTGTAGTTAATAAGCTCTTAGGCTGTTTCATAGCTACACCGATTGGAACGTCAACAACTTTTTTGCCTGCGAAACGGTTTGTTCCACGAACCGCGATATCATGAGCATAGATGACAACATCAGCTTCCTGAATGTCTTTTTCCGTAAGCTCATTCTCGATACCGGCAGATCCCTGTGTCTCAACCTTGCACTGATGGCCTAATTCTTCTGCTGCTTTCTGAAGCTTTTCGGCAACAATGTAAGTATGAGCAATACCAGCTGTGCAGGCAGTAATTGCAACAATCTTCATATAGAAACTCCTTTCTTATTAATTAGCTAACATGATTTTATTATAAAGCGCTTTCATTCTCAATACGCTTTACAACCGATTTTGTAGAAAATAATCCAAATCTGATAATATTGAGGTTATTTTTGGTTATTTTTTGATAACATTAGAAATCGATGTCGAGGTCGACGATTTCTTCCTGTTCAAGCACCTCAGCTTCACCAAGATCCTCATCATCGCAGAGAATCAGGTTCATGATTTCTTCCTTTGTCTCTGCCTGGGACAGCTTCGTGACGCGTACGTCATTGCCGAGCTTGCCGGCAAGTTCACTCAGAAGCAGCATGTGGTTTCTGGCAAATTCATTGTCGGCGCTGACACAGAACAGGAAAATCAGATGTGTATCCTGATAGCCGTCATCGCTCATTCCGCTCTCCCAGCGGATCGGATTTACCGTTTTTCCAATCGCAATGCCGATTTTTTTGACACTTTCGCTCTTTCCGTGCGGAATTGAGATACCGGAACCCATTCCTGTCGGGCCTTCTGCTTCTCTTTCATAAATGTCTTTTACAAACTGTTCCACATCGTCAATGTAATCATTTCTGTAAAGATCGTTTGCCAGATGATGCAGAACTTCATCTTTGGTAGAACCCTGAACTTCAAGATCGATAATATCAGGATTTAAAATATCAATCAGTGGCATTGGTTAATCCCCTCCTCTTTTCAACTTTCATTCTAGTACCCCGTTAGCGGATTGTTAATACTTTTTTATAAACATTTCGCAACGCTGTCGGGAATTTCTACTTAAACATTATCACAATATTATCATTTTGTCCACAATTAAATCATTTTTATATTGACTTTCCGTGGCTGCGGCTCAATAATAATAGTGTAGGATCAGTAGATCACTTTGGTCTGGTTGCTCTCGAAAATTCTCAGGAATTTCTCAGCAGGCTTACTGTCCGTGATGATGACATCCACGTCATCAAAATCCGCAAAGTGATTGAACGCGATCACATCGAACTTGGTATGGTCGGCAACGATATATACCCTGTGAGAGTGTGAAATCACGTGCGATTTCATCTGCCCCTCTTCCAGATGGGTATTGGTGAAATTCCGCATCGTTGAGATCCCTACCGTTGAGATGAACGCCTTGTTATAGTTGTATGGATAGAACTTCGTGTCTACCAGGAATGTTCCCGTGGAATGATTCAATGTTCCACCGGCACAGATCCCGGTAAGATTCGGATAATCCATAATCAGCTGCATGACTTCCAGACAATGGGAAATCACTGTAACATTCTTCTTATCCGAGAGGTATTTTACCAGATGATACGCTGTCGTACCGGAATCGACGAAGATTACGTCGTTGTCTTCCACTTCCCTTGCGGCAAGCTGTCCGATGTATTCTTTCTCATCGTAATTTGAAGTATTACGCTGGGAAAAAGAATCCACTTTGTTCAGAGAGTCCATCTCTTCGTGATAGATCACACCACCATAAACCTTTGTGATCAGATTCTGCTCTTCAAAGTATTTGAGGTCACGTCTTAATGTCTGAATGGAAATATTGAATTTCTCAAGCAATTCATCATTGCTGACAGAGACTTTCTCCCGCAGATACTTCTCCATTTCTTTCTGTCGATTGTATTTCATGGTCAGATTTCTTCTTTCTATGATTACATTATATAAGTTTATCAAAAAGTATTCAATATTTTATCAAATATCAAGGGGGCATTAAAAAATGAATAAACTGTTTGAAACTACTCAGAAATTCCCGCAGACAGAACTCTGGAACGACTCCTGCTCTTGCAAGGAACTCTCCTACGCCATCGAAAACGGAGGCTGCGGAGCTACCACCAACCCGGTGATCGTCTACAATGTCTTAAAGAATGAACTGGCGGACTGGGAGGATACGATCAACCGCATCGTCGATGAAAATCCGACTTATACGGAAGATGACGTTGCCTGGGATACCATCAAATGCATGGGCGCCAAGGCAGCCGGCTTACTGCTCGACACGTATCATAAGACCCACGGGCAGAGAGGCCGTATCTCCTTCCAGACTAATGCGAAATATTATCAGAACAAGGATCTCATGGTTGCTCAGGCAATCGATCTTGCCAATACGGTAGAGAACTCCCAGGTGAAGCTCCCTGCCAGTAAGGCCGGTATTGAAGCGATGGAAGAACTTACCTACCGTGGAGTTTCCGTTAACGCAACGGTTTCCTTTACCACTTCCCAGGCTCTGGCAGTTGCTGAAGCGGTGGAACGCGGTTTAAAGAGAAGAGAAGCTGAAGGACTGGATAACAGCTGGATGCATCCGGTATGCACGATCATGGTCGGCAGAGTGGATGACTATTTAAAGAATCACTATAAGGGAACGGATACGCTCATCAGTTCCGAAGCCTATGAAATGGCCGGTGTCTACGTCTTCAAGAATGCCTATCGCATTTACAAGGAAAGAGGATACCGCACGAAACTGCTGGTTGCCGCTTTCCGGAACCTGAACCATTTCGAACAGTTCATCGGCGGTGATCTGATTCTCACCATCCCGTATGGCTGGCAGAGAAAATACAACAGTTCCATGGTGGATGTAAAAAACAACATGGATACTCCGCTCAATGAAAAACTGTTAAGTGAAATGAAAACACTCGACGAGTTCAATAAAGCCTTTGACGAGAACGGACTGAAACCGGAAGAATTCCAGTACTACGGTGCGTTCAAGGCAACCATCAACCAGTTCTTAGGAGGATATGATTCCCTCTTGCAGTTAATCAGAAAGTATATGGTGAAATAAGATGGCATATACATTTCTGACCCCGAAAAAGATTATTTCGGGAGAAAATTCCCTCAAGGAAGCCGCAGCCACCCTTTCCACTTTGGGAAAAAAGGCCTGCATCATCACGGATGAGATGATGGTCCGGCTGAACAATGCGGCAAAAGTGGAAGAAGTCTTAAAGGAAATCGGTGTGGATTACGCCATTTACAGCGGCATCAATTCCGAACCGAATGATCTGATGATCAAGGATGCGACTGCATTCTATAAAGAAAACGGATGTGATTTCCTGATTGCTCTGGGCGGAGGATCCCCGATCGATTCCGCCAAAGCCGTCGGTATCCTGCTTTCCAGTGACGCAAAACTGTCCAGCTATATGGGAAAGACGATCGATATCGCCATGCCGAACCTGGTTGCGATTCCGACAACTGCCGGAACCGGCTCCGAAGCAACGAAATTCACGATCATCAATGATACGGAAACCACTACGAAGATGCTCTTAAGCGGACCGTGCCTGATTCCTTCTCTGGCCATCATTGACCCTGTCTTTACGATGAGTGCTCCGAAGAGCGTCACTTCCCATACCGGAATCGATGCTCTCTGCCACGCCGTGGAGTCCTTTACCTCCCGTAAGCGCCAGCCGTTATCGGACACTTTCGCCCTAAGCGCCATCAAACGGATCTTTGAAAACCTCTTAGTCTGCTATGAAGAGCCGCAGAATGCCCAGGCACGGATCCAGATGAGCCTCGCTGCTCTGGAAGCGGGAATTTCCTTCAACAACTCCAGTGTCACCATTGTGCACGGAATGTCCCGCCCGCTCGGTGCCCTCTTCCATGTCCCGCACGGATTAAGCAATGCGATGTTACTGGAAGGCTGCATGGACTTCGCACTCAGCGGTGCGATTGACCGCTTTGCCCTGATTGCCCGCTCACTGAATCTGACAAATGATCCGGATGATGAAACAGCCGCAAAGGTATTCCTGGAAGAGCTGAAAAAGCTGCTTTCGCAGCTCAATGTCCCGACGATGAGTGAATTCGGTATCGACAGAGAAACATATTTCTCACATATCGACAAGATGGCCAGTGATGCGTATGCCTCCGGCTCCCCTGCCAATACGATTCGGGAAGTCAGCGTTGAGGATATGAAACAGCTCTACGCGGCAATTTACCGTTAAAACAAGAAATATAAAGGGTTTCCCTTTATATTTTTGTATTTGTGACTTAATATAAGTATTAACAAGCAGAAAGGAAGAACAGTTCCATACTGTCAAAGGAATTGATATATGAATCCTACGGAAACCACATCTTCAAATTCCGTCAACAATTTTGTACTGATCGTTGTTCTGGTTGCTCTGGCGGTCTTTCTGGTACGGGCATTCCTCGGTTACCGCAATTACCGTTACTCCATTTTCAAGCAGCTGTATAACGATTATCTGATTGACTATTTCTATCATCTGAATGTCTTCCGCGATGTTTCCCGCTCCGGAAAACTGAAAAAGGAAATCGGCGTTCACCGTATTGTATACTCCAACATGTCCAATCAGGAAGGACATGTGGTAACACAGTTTGTCAACGTCATTCATTCCAAGGGAATCACGACAATCGCCTATCTGAACCCGCACGGAAAACTCTCCGGAAAGGATAACGGAAACTGGATCATCCGCCGTTATGAAGAAAACGAGGAAAAGAAATATAAAATCGACAATCCTGCCGCACATATGAAGGAATACGAACAACGGATCCGTCAGTTATGTGATAACCGCAAGATTGATAAGCTGATTGCCGTGGAAGACGGCTCCGATATTACAAACGTACAGTGCTCCGTGCGCTGCATCCCCTACTCTGAAGTGGTAAATGCCATTAAGGCAAGCGACTGCGGCTACGGTCTGAATGATACGGAGATCGATGAAATCTACGAAAAGCTCGGCGGCAAGATTGACAGGAAATAATACATATAGAATACTTCACAGATATAATAATAAAGCACAAGATCATAGCGAATCTTGTGCTTTTTATGATTTATGCTTTCTTTTCTCTTTCTGATAATTCAGATTCCCGCGCTTGAATTTGTACTTCTGCAGCATCTTCGGAATGATCTGCCAGTCGCAATAGGCAATCACGCCAGGCAAGACAAGAATCAAACCTTTTAAGAGAAATACCACCGCAATGGTAACACTGACAAAAAGCGCTAACAGCGAAATCGATTCCAGCGGACAGATCATACTGATATCCACGGCTTTACTGACAGCTTCCTTGATGGTAGAAGCCTGATCCAATGCGATGACAGTGAATACCATGGTCAGCTCCAATACGATCACCGACAGCAACATAAACGCCGTGAACTGGCCGATAAAATCGACAGCACTCTCCCCTGTCTGGTAATAGATGATATCCCATACCAATACCGCAATCAGAACAACATGCAGCAGGAAGATCTTGGTGGAGAGCGGAAAGTACGTTTTAAATGAAGAGAGAAATACTCTCAGCGGTTTCTCCTCCCCTTCAACAAGATAATCGTGCATGGCACGGTTCAGTGCGGTAAAGGATGCGCCTGCGGTAACGATGGGCAAGGCGAATAGTAAGCTGAAAAAGCCAAGCAGGACGACATTGCTGAGCCGTCCTGCAAACTTTTCCATCTTTGTCTCAAAACTCTCCGGATCCATTTTATTTCACGATTTCCAGAGATCCCAACGCAAGTTTGTTCTCGGATTCCCTGTCGAATAAAACGTATCTGTTTCCTTCGAAATTGAAGTATTCCGTGGAGTCCATCGCGAAGTCTACGCTGCCGAATGCCACTGCGGAAAGCACGACATCACCGACACCTAAAGACAGAGTTGTTTCCATGCCGGATGGTAAGGAAGAGATGACCTTGCTTTCAATACCTTCATCAGAGATCCTTACGAATTCCGGACGGATTCCAAGTACATAATCGTTTTCTTCCTTGACATCAAGCGGTTCACGCGGTGTGAACATCAGTTTGAAGTTGTCATGCTCCAGAAGGATCTTATCACCCTTCTTGGTGCCGTGCATATTCACGAAGTTCATCGATGGATTGCCCATGAAGTCCGCACAGAAGATATTGTTCGGTTCACCGTATAATTCTAACGGCGGGCAATACTGCTGGAGCAGTCCCAGCTTGATCAGGGCAACTTTTGTACTCAGTGTCATGGCTTCGGACTGGTCATGCGTAACATATACGAATGTGGAGCCTGTCGTCATGTGCAGTCTCTTTAATTCGGCACGCATGTCGTTACGTAACTTGGCGTCCAGGTTACTTAACGGTTCATCCATCAGAAGCACACGCGGATTCGGTGCCAGGGTACGGGCAATGGCAACACGCTGCTGCTGACCACCCGAGAGTTCTGCCGGATAGCGGTTGATGTATTCTTCGATCCGCATCGTCTTGCAGATTTCCTTGACTCTGGCATCAATTTTATCCTTCGGCCATTTCATGTTTTCCAGGCCAAACGAAATATTCTTATAAACCGTCATATGCGGCCATAATGCATAATTCTGGAACAGGAATCCCACGTTTCTCTTGTCCGGGGAAAGGTTGATACCCTTCTCATCGGAGAAGACGCATTCATCGTCGAAATAGATTTCACCTTCCGTCGGTGTTTCCAGACCGGCAATCATACGTAATGTTGTGGTCTTGCCGCATCCGGACGGGCCTAACAGGGAAACGAATTCGCCGTCTTTGATAACCATGTTCAAACGGTCGACCGCAAGGGAACCCTTACCAAACTGTTTTGTAATATTCACTAATCTGATTGTTGGCATAATTCTATCCTCCTACACCCTTTTCAATCGAAGCACCGGTGATCTTTTCAACCGTGAAGTTGATTACCAGTACGATAAAGATGATCAGTAAGTTTACGGCGTTACTGAACTGCGTGAAGCCCTTCTCATCATAGAAGAACAAAAGCGTTGTCAGAACACGGTTATTTGCCGTGACCAGAATGACAAACAGACTCAGTTCACGCATACCGGAAATAAACGGAAGCAGATAACCGGAAACGATCGTGGACTTTTCAATCGGAATGATGATTCTCGTCATACGTTTCACCCATGGAACACCCATGATAATACCGGCTTCTTCAATTTCCGGAGACAGCTGCAGCATCGAGTTGACACCGCTTCTGGAGGCCATCGGCAGATATTTGATCGTACCGATCAAAGCCAGTAAAGCGAATGTTCCGTACAGAGACGGGATGATACCACGCCGTGTGGAGAACATGGACAGATAGATCGCCGCAAGTGCCATGGAAGGAATCAGATACGGAATAAACGTAAGATCTTCCACGAGCTTGCTTAAGAAACTTCCTCTTCTTCTGACAATACAGTAACCTGCTAAGAAGCCCAGCGTTCCTGCGCCGACGGCACATGTGAATGAAAGCTTAAGCGAGTTCCACAGTGTTTTATAGACATCCGGATTCAGAAGGATACCAGGCTGGTCCTGAAGAGTGTTATGACCTAAGCTCTGTCCGATCCAGAATCCCAGCGTCATATTACCGAGGCTGTAGTCACCCGGCATCAGCATGACGGATTCAAGTGCGAACGTAACAAGCGGGATGACACTCATGCAGAGAACCACGAAGGTCACGATCAGGGTAATCGGCCATTTCCATCCTCTTAAATGGAAGACGGAGATGTTGGCGGATTTTCCCGTAACCGTCGCATAGCTCTTTCTGGTACCAATCAGTCTCTGGTTGATTCCCATAATGACAACACTGAGGACGATCATGACAAGTGCCAGAATATAGCCGACACCCGGATTGGTACCGTTGATCGAAGCATACAGTTCCGTAGTCAGAACGAAGTAACGTACCGGTAAGCCCAAAAACTGCGGTGTGGCGAAGCCTGCCATGGCACCGGAGAAGACCAGGATGATCGTGCTCAATACGGCCGGCATGACGATCGGAATCGTAATGCGCCAGAACATTCTCATACGTTTTGTCTTCAGGATGATAGCCGCCTCTTCCAGGTTAGCATCCATGTTGTGCAGAATGCCGCCAATCAGAATGTAGGCAAACGGTGCGTAGTGCATGCCTGTAACAATGATGATCGGGAATTCCCCGTATCCGAACCAGGTCGGTACAGTGATTCCGGTCAATGCGGTAAAGATACCCTTGGCACCGCTGATTTCAACGTTTTTGAAGAAGTTCTTCCATGCCAGACCCAATGTCCAGGCAGGCATGATGTAAGGGAAAATAAAGAGTTTTGTCAAAACTTTCTTCCAGCCGAGATCACTTCTGGAAACCAGCCAGGCAAAGGAACCGCCGATCAGGATGGAAACGACACAGCTCCAGATGGAGGTGACGATACTGTTTCTGATTGGATGCCACAGCAGCATTTTGGAGTGCTGCGAAGCAAATGCACGGATCCAATGGTATGTGGTGAAGGTTCCGACTGCCTGCCCTACCCTCGTCTTTTCCGACGGATGAACCAGGAAGGTATCCCGTACGATGGAAATAAGCGGCAGGACAACCAGGTAGCCTAAGACCACAAGGAAGAATACCAGAAGGACATTATATGGCTTGGAAAAGAAGGTTTTGATATGATTCCACTTTTTCTTCATACATATTATCCTCTCTTAAAAAGAAAGGGAAGGCTATTATGAAATACTGAAACAGCCTTCCCGGTTTGATTGATGACAATTAAATTATTTAATTGTTAAGATGAAGTCTTCAACATCTGCTCTGTTCTGAGCTGCCTGAACTGCATCTTCCTGAACAAGGATCTTCTTCCATTCAGCAACCGGTAAGTCACCATCCACTACTGGGATGGACTGGTTACCGCTGTAGTCACCGAATCTGCCGGACATTCCCTTGTAAACAGAGCCGTCATTGATCAGTAATTCACCGTTGCCGGCCCAGCCTTCTTCGGAATATAACCAGATTAAGAAAGCTTTTGCTAATTCCGGGTTGTCAGCATTTGCGACCTGTAAGCCGTAAATCGGATAAATGAAACCTGCAACAGGGTTGACGTTCTTAGCATAGTCTAAGTTGTAACCGGCATCCTGGCTCTTCTTGAATTTGTTCAGAGTTAATAAGCCGCTCATCTTAGTTTCCGCAGCCGGGTCACCGATTTCTTTTGCGATGTTACCGTCGGAATCGCCTAATAATAAGTTGTTCTTGTACATCATCTTGATGAACTGATAACCTGCATTCGGGCAATCCTCATCAAGTTTGATGTCTTCGCCATAGTATGCTTTGTAAGCATCTGCTAATAACTTGGCATTTGCATCAGATGTCAGGTTGACTAAGAAGTTCATGTTAACGCCTTCGTTGGAAGGATCTTTCATCTTGACTGTTCCTGCATACTGAGGATCTGTGACATACCAGATATTTGTGATTTCATCCGCATTCATTAATTTGTTGTTGTAGATGAAAACCTTATTGCAGTAATCCCAGACTAATAACGGTTCGCAGTCTGCACCAACTTTGTCTAAGATTTCCTGGTTGTACCAGTTGTAAACATAACCTTCGTCCACTAAGTCTGTTAAGACACGGCCGCCATCCTGAATGAAGATGATATCAGCGCCGGCTGCGCCTTCCTTGACTTCCGTTGCAACCTGAGTGATCTGTTTCGTATCACCGATCTGTGTGGATTCATATTCCACTTTGTGATCCGGGTCATATTTGTTCATGAATGCCTGAATAGCATCATTGACAACAGAGTGAGTCGTGTAGATGGTTAATTTCTTACCATTTTCAAGGCCTTTGGCTAACAGTTCATCGAAAGTAGCTGTATCCACAGTCGTTTCCGGTGTGTCGCCACCTTCCTGTCCTCCCTGTTCTCCTTCTCCACCTTTCTGAGAGCAACCGAACATGGTTACGCACAGTAAGAGGACAACAAAGAGAGAAAGTAACTTTTTCATATACATTTATCTCCTTTTTGCGATATTCATCGCTTTCTTTAATTTTATGTTAAATCAAACCCCACCCTTTTTCAACTGAAAACCTTATGATTGTGAAGAAATCCATCAATAATTTTCACATTTTCGCAGAATCTGATTCACTTGATAATGTTTTTGAGTAAATATTGAAAATGTTTGTCTCGGATAACGGAAGGAACTATACAAATTAAGAAAACTTGTATTCACAAAACAATCTTTTATGACCTGCAGATTTTCTCTGCCATATTATTTTGAAATTACGACTTTAATGATATGATTAGACGTGTAAAGGAGTAAAAACGAAAATGAACAGTTTAAAAATGAGTGATTTCTCACTGACAGGAAAAGTGGCTCTGGTAACCGGCGCATCCTATGGCATCGGTATGGCAATCGCAACAGCTTTTGCGGAAGCCGGCGCAACAATCTGCTTCAACGATATCGACCAGGCTCATGTCGACATGGGTTTGGCTACTTATAAGGAACGCGGTATTGAGGCACACGGATATGTCTGTGATGTCACAAACGAAGAAGCCGTACAGCAGTTAGTCGCCACGATTAAGGAAGAAGTCGGCGTGATCGATATCCTGGTAAACAATGCCGGTATCATCAAACGTATCCCGATGACGGAAATGAGCGCTGCAGACTTCCGTAAAGTCATCGATGTTGACCTGAACGCACCGTTCATCGTCTCCAAAGCCTGCATTCCGGGTATGATTGAAAAAGGACACGGCAAAATCATCAACATCTGCTCCATGATGAGTGAACTCGGAAGAGAAACAGTCTCTGCCTACGCAGCCGCAAAAGGCGGATTAAAGATGCTCACAAGAAACATCTGCGCGGAATACGGTGATAAGAACATTCAGTGCAACGGCATCGGCCCTGGCTACATTGCCACACCGCAGACAGCACCGTTAAGAGAACGTCAGCCGGACGGCTCCCGTCATCCGTTTGACCAGTTCATCATTGCCAAAACACCGGCAGGCAGATGGGGAGATGCGGAAGACCTTCAGGGTCCGGCAGTATTCCTTGCCTCGGATGCTTCCAACTTCGTCAACGGACACATCCTCTATGTTGACGGCGGTATTCTGGCTTACATCGGCAAACAGCCACAGTAATCTAAGATTCGAAAGTGAAAAAACGGGTTGCCATCGCAACCCGTTTTCTTTTGTTTGAATTGATTATTTTACTTCGCAGCCGAAGTCGAATACACGGTCGTGCAGGATTTCCTTATCCTCACCCGTGAACTCGATCTCCGCTCTTTCCAGAATTGTGGAGGAATCGGAGCACAGGAAGATTTCCTGTGGTCTGGCTTCGATCACGAATTCATTCTTCCAGTTGAAGTAACCGAAATTGCGGGTATCCAGTGTGAATTCCACAACTCTTTTCTCATTCGCTTCAAGATGGACTCTCTTGAATGCACGCAGTTCCTTGATCGGACGGATTACTGTCGGGCATTTGGAATGCGTGTAGATCTGAACCGTTACATCCCCTGCTCTGTCACCCGTATTCTCTACGCTGCAGGATACCTTGAAGCTCTTGCCGACTTCAACGCTATCATCCGCTTTCAATTCACCCATCTTAAACGTTGTATAGCTTAAGCCGTATCCGAACGGATAGAGCGGCTGCAATACCGTCGGGTCCGGTGTCTGGCGGACTGTCATATATCCGCTGCCTGTCAAGTGACCGAAGTAAAGCGGACACTGCGAGGAGATCTGAGGGAAGCTGACCGGAAGGACGCCGCCCGGATTGATTCTGCCGCTTAAGACTTTTGCGATCGTCTCGGCAGCTGTCGGTCCCGGATACCAGGCTTCCAGAATCGCATCACAGAGCGGTTCGGCATCTTTTAATGCCAGTGGTCTGCCGTTCAGAAGCACCAGAACAATTGGCTTGTTCAGCTTTTTCATGGCTTCCAGTAAGGCCTGCTGGTGTCCCGGAAGCGTCAGGTCCGGATTGTTGGTTCCTTCTCCGCTTGTCGCATCGGAGCCGAATCCCGTGACTTCCCCGAGTGCGAGTACGATCACATCGCTGTTCTCGGCAGCTTTCCTGGCTTCTTCGATTTCTTCTTTCCAGTTTTCGGAATCATTGTGCGGGCCGAAGTGATAGACAACTTCACTCTTTTCAAATTCTTCACGCATGGCTTCCGTGATGGATTTCATACCGTATTCCTCTTTCAGCCAGATGTTCAGGTTTTCCTGGTAACTTAAGGAAGGATCACGGTACATTTTCTTCTTCATCGTTTCAACATCCATCATCTGCGCGGCAATATCACCGAAGCCTTCCATCTTGTTCTTGGTGGATTCAATGACAGCACCGAGGAAGCCCGACACCATACACGGATAGGCATATCCTCCGAAATAGGAAGAAAGGCGCTCCGCAAACGGGCCTACCACGGCAATGTTTTTCAAATTCTTATCCAACGGTAAAATGCCGTTATTCTTTAAGAGCGTCATGGACTTTTCGGCAATCTCACGGGAGAGATCATCCGAAGCCGGATCATTGAATGCCGCTTCCGCAGCTTCCGGATCCACATGCCAGTTATCCAGCAGTCCGAATTCCTCTTTCTGCTGTAAAATACGCAGCACGCAGTCATCCAGATCCTTCTCATCCACGATTCCGTTGCGGACACCATCCGCAATATGGTTATAAACCGTTGTGAACATCGTATCCGCATCGACTCCCGCCTTTAATGCCGCAGCCGCAAGTTCTTCCCTGTTGCGGAACATTCCCTGCGTCTCAATGACACGCGGAATGGACATTCCGTCACAGACCAGTGCACCGTTAAAGCCGAGGTCCTCTCTCAGGACTTTGCGGGTGTATTCATCGTTGACGGACATCGGTCTGCCGTCGATATCGGAATAGGTCACCATCGCTCCCTGCATATCGGCTTCCTTGATTGCTGCCGCAAACGGTGTGGTGTAAACTTCAAAGATTTCCTTCTTGCCGACATTGATTGTGGCACAGTTGACGCCGCCTTCACTGACACCGTATGCTACCCAGTGTTTTGCTAAGGCTGCACAGTTTTTTGTATAGTCATCTCCCTGGATTCCCTTTGCTTCTTCGGCAGAGAAACGGGCGCAGAGCATCGGATCTTCCCCGAATGTCTCACCGACTCTTCCCCATCTCGAATCTCTGGCAACGTCTGCCACCGGGCTCATCATGACTTTCGCACCGACCGCTTTTCCTTCTTTGGTTAAAACCTGTCCCATCTTATAGGAAAGCTTGTCATCAAATGTTGCGGCAAGCGCAAGCGGAATCGGGAAAACCGTTCCCTTTACGGAAACAAAACCGGTGGAACTCTCGTTCTGAATGATGATTGGAATCCCGCATTTCTCCACGGAATAATCCTGCAAGGCATTATGTGCTTCGGCAATCTGTTTCGGGCCTCCCATAAACGGTGTGGAATACTGCGTAAAGCGTCCAATGCCGTTCGGCATGGCTTTTTCCGCCTTTTCACGGCTGAATACACCGTTCTGGACTGCCAGTGACGGCAGAATACAGCTGAGCTGATTCGCCTTCTCTTCCAGTGTCATTTTGGAAAGAATGTCCAAAACGCGCTGACTTGGTTTTTTCATGATACTAAACCCCCTTGGATACGATTCAATTATACTTTGAATTCCTGCCGCTTTACCATATCTTCTCACTGTCAAAAATGGTAAAATAAATGCGGAATTGAGGCATGCGATTATGGAAATCATTCAGATCAAAGAAAACACATTTCTTTTAAATACGACTCACACCAGCTATATGTTCTGTGTGAATCAATACCATCATATAGAGCACGTTCATTACGGGGATCGCGTATTTCTCACAGACTGTGAAGCACTGCGCCAGAAACATCAGATGCCGTACGGGACAACGGTCACCTACAATGACGAAGATCCGGATTATACGCTGGACAGGATTCCGCAGGAATACGGAACTTACGGTATGGGAGACTATAAGGAAAGCTGTCTTGAGTTAGAAGACAGAAATTACTGCAGCACGGATTTCGTGTTTGATTCCTATGAAATCAGAAAGGAATCCTGCAGGATGAATTTCCTCCCCTCTGCGTATGGCGCAGATGAGACACTGATTGTCCGTCTGAAAGACGAAAAGATGAAACTTTTACTGGAGCTTTACTACGGTGTCTATGTGAAAGAAGACGTGATCACGCGCCGCGCCGTTCTGTATAATCAGAGCGGAAAAGACCGCGTGCTGCATAAAGTGATGTCGTACTGTTTGGATCTCTGTGAGCATGATCTCGATGTGATAGATTTCAGCGGGGCATGGGATAAGGAAATGCACCTTTCCCGACATCTCTTACAGCGCGGTACGCACACCATTCAGTCCCGCACCGGTTTCTCCAGTGCCAAGCAGAACCCGGGGTTCATCGTATGTCAGCATCACACGACGGAAGACTATGGGAAAGCGTGGGGATTCAATTTGATCTACAGCGGAAATCATTACAGTTCCCTTTCACGCGATGAATACGGGATCCATCATATCATCAGCGGAATCAATCCGGAGCGTTTCCATTACACACTTAAAGCCAACGAATCTTTCGAGACACCGGAAGCGGTACTCTCCTATTCCAATGAAGGACTGAATACGCTCAGCCACCATTTCCACGACTTCATCAATGAGCATATCGTCCGTTCGGACTGGAAGAAAAAAGAGAGACCGGTTCTGATCAATGACTGGGAAGCATTCGGTGCGGACTTCAAAAAGGATCAGCTGGTGAAACTTGCCAAAGATGCCGCCAGACTCGGAATCGAGCTGTTTGTCCTGGATGACGGCTGGTTCTCCAACCGGAACGATGATGCTCACGGACTCGGCGATTATGACTGCAATGAAAAGAAACTGCCGGGCGGCATCAAAGCCCTCTCGGAAGAAATTCATAAGCTTGGAATGCTGTTCGGATTATGGGTGGAACCGGAATCCGTCAATATCGATTCCAAGCTGTACCAGGCGCACCCGGAATATGCCTTAATGGAAGAAGGACGCGGTCCGGTGCTCAGCCGCCATCAGCTCTTATTGGACCTCAGCAAAAAGGAAGTGCGCGACTATATCGTTGAAAATGTCAGCCGCCTGATTGATGAAAACAAGATTGACTATATCAAATGGGACATGAACCGCCATCTCAATGCCATCAGCGGAGAGAAGAATCATGAATACATCCTGGGACTCTATGATGTTCTGGGAAGAATTTTCAACCGAAGAAAACACGTTCTTCTGGAATCGTGCGCATCCGGCGGAAACCGCTTCGATCTGGGCATGTTATGTTATTCGCCGCAGATCTGGGCCAGTGATGATACGGATGCGATTGAGAGGATCGACATTCAGAAAGGCTACTCCTATCTCTATCCGCTCTCCACGCTCGGTGCCCACGTCTCCGCGACTCCGCACGGCCAGACACTGCGCAAGACGCCTTTAGAGACCCGCTTCAATGTTGCCGCATACGGACTTTTGGGCTATGAGCTGGATTTAAGCAGCCTCTCCCAGATGGAAAAGGACGAGATCAAAAATCAGGTGGAATACTACAAGCAGCACCGTAAGACGTTCCAGTACGGCACGTTCTACAGGATGGAGACGGAAAAGGAATATGAGTCCTTCGCAGTCATGAATTCACAGGAAGCCATCGTTTCCAAGTTCCGCCGCATTGTATCCGCTGCACCGGAATATGACAAACTGATCGTACCGGCACTGAAAGCAGAGAGCATTTATCAGATTACCAGCCGTCCGTATCTGCACAATCTGAATTCCTTCGGACATTTACTGAATTATGTCTCCCCGATCAAGCTGGATGGCAACGGACACATCATGACCGCCGTCAGCAAGCGCAAGGGAATGGAAGCAGCCGATCAGTACTATACGGCAAGCGGCGCCGCCCTAAAGAGCGGGATCTATCTCAACACCCTCTTCTTAGGTACCGGCTACAATAAAAACATCCGTATCCCGCTGGACTACGGAAGCGACATGTATGAAATCAGAGAAGTAAAAGAGTCAGAATAATCTGACTCTTTTTCAGTATTGTCTCATTGTATTTGTCAGGGTTCCGATTCCCTCAATCGTAATGGAAACGCAATCCCCGTCTCTCAGATATCCCTTTTCCGGAAGTTCTCTTGCTACTCCGCTTGGCGTACCGGTAAAGATCAGATCTCCCGGATGCAGCGGGAAGTAAGCGGACGCAAAGGAGACGATATCTTCGATCTTGAAGATCATCTCATCCGTATTGCCGCTCTGGCGAAGCTCTCCGTTTACCCTTGTCTCAATCCGTTTGTTTTTCGGATCATATTCATCCGCACTGACAAGATACGGTCCGATCGGTCCGCTCTTCGGCATGGCTTTTCCGATCAGATACTGGGAAGTGCGGAACTGGGCTCCTCGAATGGAGACATCGTTGCCGACCGTATAGCCGAAGATATGATCAAAGACTTCCTCCTTCGGAATCTGATAGCCTTCCTTTCCGATCACGATGACAAGTTCTCCCTCATAATCGTATGTATCTTCATAGGAAACCATCGGGATCTCATCGCCGCATTTCGCGATTGCATCGCGGAACTTGGAGAAGAGGACCGGGGTTGTCGGCAGATCCACCTTCATTCCCTTGGAATGTTTGGGATAGTTGTATCCCACACAGATGATCTTGTCCGGCTGAAGCAGATTTGCCCATTCAAACTCACTCACTTCTTCAGAAGGCAATGCATCCAGCTGCTTCACATCTCCCTTTTCAATGATCTCATTCAGGGTTGCGTCCGTCTGGATCACATGGATTTTATCTTCAGAGACTTTCGCCACCCGGCATTTCCCGTTTACCTTAATCGTTGTCAGCTTCATAATAAACTTCTCCTTTGATGATTGTCTTAATGACGCGGTAGTTCTCATCCATTAAGACCAGATCGCTCCTTCTTCCGACTTCAATTCTGCCTCTGTCACTCAGATTCAGACACTTCGCCGGATTTTCAAAAAACAGCAGACCGACTTCTTCTTTTGTGAGTCCGACTTTTTCTTTCGCGCAGCGCATGATCTCGTTTGCCGTCATGTTGCCGGATTTCAGGTGTCCATCCTCTCTCCAGTTGAAACCGTCTTTTGTCACGATCACGGTCCCGTCATCCATGATATTCTCCCCATCCGGTAATCCGCTGTAACCGCTCAGATCCGTGATGCCGTAACAGTTTTCAATTCCCTTGACCTTTAATGTCAGGCGGACCCAGGCAGGATTGACGTGATAGCCGTCCAGCGTGAGCTGGGCTTTGATCCTGTCTTCCAGAAGCACTCCTTCACTCGGTCCGCTGATGCGGTGATGCATCGGCTGATATCCGTTGAAGAGATGCGACGCCTGGCTCATTCCGTGATCTGCCGCCAGTTTCGTCTGTTCCGCTGTGGCCTTGGTATAGCCGTCTTCCGGCTCCACACCCTTTGAAACAAGATAGTCCATAAACTCCAGCGCATTCTCATAATCCGGCGCAATGCCGAAAATACCGACGTCACTGTAGTCGCCATCGGTCACCAGATCCGCAATCTCTTTCGTAGCGGGTTTCAGCCCTTCCACCAGATAGCGGTCCAGCGTCGGGAACGGATGTTCAAAATGGAACTTCAGCGGTTCCGCCCCTTCGTAAGACTTGTGCACCTTACGGATCGTACGCACGGAATCGCGCATGTCCTCATACATTTCTTTAATTGGAGGAAAGATGATGGCGAGCGTCGGATAAACGGTCGTCACACCTGTCTCCGGAAGCTTTTTCAGTAAACGGCGGACCTGTTCTTCATGACTCCCCTGCTTCTGAAAGCTGGTGGAGTAATTGAATCCGCAAAGAAAACCGCCATGACAATGGGCATCTACCATACCGGCATAAAGATCGTACCCCTGCGCATCGATGATCTCATCTCCGCAGAGATCTCTGCCGATTTCCTGAATACCCTCTGCGTCATAGCGGACATCACACGCATGAAATGAACCGTTGATAAAGACGTTGGCATTTTTAATGATCATAGAGGATTCCTCCCTGTACTTTCTTTTATCGTAGCACAATCGGATACTCTGCTCAATGAATCGAAACCAACACTCACTTCAGCTGATCTGCGTGTTTTCCTCCTCATTCTGCACGGAGAGAAATGATACACGTTCCGCCTTCACTTTATCGTGATCAAAGCTTCCCGCAATTCCAATCAGTTCCACTTCCTCCTTACGCGTTTGATAGATTTCAAACACGCTGTCCCAGAGCTGTATGCGTAAGAGGTTTTCGGGGATCGCGTTGATCTGACGGGCGGAATCGACTTTGAGAAGGATTTCCTTTCTTTCCTCATCCTCCCCGACTCTTTTCCCTACCAGACGTACCGAATTATATGAGGCAGAGGAAACGCGGTGGATCACGTCCGTGAAGAGGACAAAACAGCCGTAAAGGTACATCAGCTGTCCCTGCAAGAGAACCGTGTCGCCGATCCTGTATGTCGCATCGTCGCTGATGCACTTTAAAGGAGGAACGTTATTGTCACTGCTGTAACGGATCAGATACTCCACTGCCGAGCTCCAGGCGGATTTCATACAGACGGTACCGCTGAGAATCATTTCATTCAACATGGATATTCACCTCCATGTTTATATAGAAAAAAATGAGGAAATCTCCTCATGTTTTCTCTCTTTATTAATAGCGGATGTTTCTCAGCCGTGCATCATCCTGCACTCTGGCATGTTCCGTATAGAGATCATAAACCGCCTTGCGCAGTTTTTCATTCTCTTCTTCGATATCCGCATTTTCATCTAAGGCATAGGGTTCACCGAAATAGACATGGATTCTTGAAACAAACGGAATAAATCTCCCCGTAATTGCCAGCGGCACAATGGTGGCAGCGGTCGCTTTGGACAGACGGACGGCACCGTAGCGGAACGGAAGCAGGATCTCATCTGTATAATTGCGTGTTCCTTCCGGGAAGAGCCCGATCACCCAGCCGCGCAAGAGTTCCCGCTCTGCCGCAATCAGTGTGCGGTGCGAAGAATCGCTCTTTAAAACCGGAATCGCTCTGGCCAGCTTCAGAAAGAAGCCCAGACCGTTTTTATAGATGCTCTCCGTTGCCAGATAATGCACCGGACGTTTCGTCGCCACGCAGACAAAGAGAGGATCCAGGAAGCAGCGGTGATTCCCGCACAAAAGTGTGGCCCCATTGTCCGGAATACGCTCAGCATGATGGAATACCGGACGGTATAAAAGCCACAATATTGGTTGAAGTATTGCTTTCAGGACAAAATAGGAAAGATTGCTCTTTCCGACAAAGCCTTTTTCAAACTCTTCCACGCTCATCCGCTTTTCCTTTTCCAGCATGTTACTATTATCTGCCCGGAAATCGGAAGTATCAATCATCAGCTTGAAAGCCGCGTTGATAAAACAACAACGGTATACAGATGTTGTTTAGGCGACAAAAAAAGGAAACTGTTTTACACAGTTTCCCGGATGATATCTTCAATCAGTGTATTCAGCATTTCGTAGCTGAGCGAAGTGCCAAGATAATAGCACGTCCCTGCCCCGTAGCGGTTCACTGCTCCGCCGGCAAAAGCGCCAAAAGCGGAATCCGTATAGGTGAATAACGGTTTTGCGGTCGTCAGCGTGAGGCATTCCTCAAACACTTCCCCTTTTCCGATCTTGCCGTTATAGTCGCAGGTAATATACTGATCAGTAAGCAGAGCTTCATGTTCTTCAATCATGCAGCCACTCAGATCACTGAGATCCGCCGGAAGCCGCTTGCCGAATTCGAGGTTGTTATCTTCATCCTTCCAGGCCGTACGGAATGTCATGATGAGCTTTGCGCCGTTTCTGACGTACTCCTTCAGCCGTTTTTTGAATTCCGGCTTCATGACGATCATCGCCGGAAGCAGGATGTAGCGGTAGCCGGAAAGATCACTCTCGCTGGAGAGGATATCCACAGTTATGTTGCGTTCAAAGAACGGACGGTAGAGCTTCTGCGCTTCTTTCTCGTAATCCATCGTATCGCTCTGACGCTGAATGCGGAATGCCGCAGCCGAATCAAAGTCATAGATCAGACACGCTTCCTTCTTCCGCTCAGGTACAATGCGTTTAGCGGCTTCCGAGAAGAACTTCTGCGTTTCATAGTAGCGTCTGCGCTTCTCGTTATCCGCATCCACGATACCGAAGCAGAACTGCTCCGCACCGCGGTTGTATCCGCGATAGCGGAAGAAGATGATGCTTTCGGCGCCGTGGGTAATGGCCAGATGCGACCACTTCGGTGCTTCGTCAGGTTTCGGAGCCTTGCCGATGACATCGTGTCCCTGTGCTCCCATGATGGCTTCGGTTACCCAGAAATCCTTGTTTTTATATCCGCGGGCTGTGTCGAGTGTGAAGGCAATCTCATAGTCTTCCATCGCCTTCTTCTGTCCTCCCCAGACCGGATAGTTGTTATAGGCGACAATATCCATATGCTTCGCCACTTCGAAATGGTCGTAGTGCTTGCTCCAGCAGCCGCCGGAGAAGTCATGGATCACCGTCTTATCCGGAGAGACTTCTTTCAGGATTTTATACTGCTGCGCAAGAAACTGCACCGCACTTTTACTTTTGAAGCGCTCCCACTCCAGTCTTAAAGACGGGTTATGCGCCACAAACGCCTTTTTCGGAAGTGGGATCTGCTTGAAATTATGATAGGTATGTGCCCAGAAATGGGTTCCCCATCTGCGGTTCAGCTCGTTGATATCGCCATTGTATTTTTCCGAAAGATATTCGTGGAACTTCTCCTTACAGTTGTCGCAGAAACACCAGTCGGAACCTTCATGTCCGATTTCGTTGTCCATCTGATACGCGACAATGGTATCTTCATCCTTATAGTGCTCTGCCATGGCACGCACGATCCCCGCACACTTCTCCAGATAGATATCCGAATTCATGCAGTAAGAGCGGCGGGCGCCAAACGGCTGTTCGTATCCCGTTTCATCATGAAAGCGGATGGAAGGATATTTTTCATACAGCCACACAGGCATCGTGGCAGTCGGCGTGCACATTAATACTTTTAAGCCGTGTGCCTTGACGCGTCTGAGCACTTCATCAAAGAACGTGAAGTCATAGACGCCTTCTTCCGGCTCAAAAATATCCCAGGCAAAATCGCCGATCCGGATCAGATTGCAGCCGAGAGCTTTGATATCTTCCAGATCCTGATCCAACAGATCCAGTCCCCAGTGTTCCGGGTAGTAGTCAACACCTAAATATTTCATCTTTTACATCGGTCCTTTATCTTTTACGAATGTATGTACCGTCTTCTTCAGGGAGGCAAACTGCGAAATAACGCCGTTGTTTTTGCCATCCAGATGACGGAATTCTTTTTTTCTTGCAGAAAGCTTCGGCCACAGCGGCAAGCCTTCTCCGTTCGGATTCTGCGTCTTCACGAAGTTTGCGACATAGTCGATCATCTGCTTCGAGAGATCGTAGTCGGTCTTTTCAAACGGGCGCCAGGAATGCTCCATATTGCCGAACATGTACCATAAGTCCGCCGCATGGAAGGCCTTGAAGCGGTTCCCCGGCAGAATGCGGTCAAAGAAATAACCGTAAACCGGAGAGCGTCCCATCTTGCGGTTGCGCTCAGCATAGCGTACAGCCATGGTATGAAGGATCGGAGCCATGAAATCCTGGGAAGTGATGCCGACCATCATCGGCACATCCAGATCCGCTCCTTCTTTCACGATATCCTGCGGAAGCCGCGGGATGATCTCCCCGTCGATTCCCGGAACCACATTGCTCGGGTTGGAGTCTTTCGAGCGCGATTCATCATACCACGCATTCCACATCTTATCAACCGGAACGGTGTACATTTCCTCTTTGGTAGCCGGGATTCTGTTACGTACTCTTTCCCAGAACGGTGCGGCTTCTTCCTTACTGAGCGGTTTTGCCATCTTCGGCATGACTCCGCCGCCGCTCATGGTAATAATACCCTTTACCTTGTTGCCCAGAGTCTCTTTATTGTAAGTCAGATTCATGATACTCATCGCACCGGCACTCTGTCCCATCAGGGTGATCCTTTCCGGATCCCCGCCGAACTCCTCAATATGACGGTACACCCAGTCGATCGCGCACTTCTGGTCGAGATGTCCGTAGTTGCCGTTTTCATACAGTGAGAACACATTCAGACGGTACCCAACGGAGACAAGAATGACGTTCCGCTTCGCATATTCCTTACAGCCGCCGAACGGTAATTCACCCACATATCCCGTTTCAAAGCCGCCGCCATGAATAAAGATGAGTACCGGCAGTTTCTCTGCATTTTCCAGTGTTGTAATCGTCAACGTCATCGGGCTTTCCACATGCGTGCATTCTTTTCCACTGGTGAATTCCTGGAAATAGAAGTCTTCCTGCGGATCACGGAAATAGTTGAACTGATAGCAGTCCTGCTCTTCCCTGGTACAGTCGACGAGCTTGTCGTAATGATCGATCGAAACAGGCTTCTGAAAGCGTTCCGTAATGGCATATGGGATTCCTTTGAACGTCTGGATGTTGTCTTCCTTGATACCTTCAAAGCTGCCCATGGATGTTGTTCTGATGATAGTTTCCATAACTGCTCCTGTATGATATGATTCAAATTTCTCTATTCTTCATTGTAACATAGCCGTAAAAACAAAGAAAAGAAGCCGAAGCTTCTTTTTTCGTTACTTTCTGTGCTGCTCAAACCAGCCCGTGATCTCATTCAGCCGGCGGATGCGGTGTTTCGGTTTGCCGCTTCGGCTGAGCTCGTGATTCTCCTTATGGAAGATCACCATGCGGCATTCCACGTTGCGCACCTTTAATGCCTGCATAAGCTGCATGCCTTCTTCCAGCGGGCAGCGGTAGTCTTCATCCGAATGGATAAACAGAATCGGAGTGACCGCCTGATCCACATACTTTAACGGAGAATGTTTCCATAGCGTTCCGCTCTGGGCGATATAATCCGTGACGTAGTTCTGATCCAGAGCGAAATACGGTCCGATGTCGCTGAGATACGTAAAGGCGACCCAGTTGGAAATGGAACGCTGCGAAGCGATGGCGCTGAAGCGATCCGTATGGGTCAGAATCCAGTTGCTCATAAAGCCGCCGTAGCTTCCGCCCGTTTCAAAGAGTGCATGCGTATCAATTTCCGGATAGGCATCAATGACGGCATCAACGAAATTCATCAGATCATCGTAATCGATCTCACCGTACTTCCCGCGGATATCCGCAAAGCCATCCCCTCTTCCGTCCGAGCCGTGAATGTTGGTAAACATGACAAAGTAGCCCATGTTCGCCCAGATCTGCATCTCATGGAAAAATACCGGGGTATAGATGGCACGCGGTCCTCCGTGAATATCCAACACCGCCGGATAGAGGTTTCCTTCCTTGTAACCGATGGGTTTTAATACCCATCCGTTTAAATCCGCTCCGTTGGAATGATAAGAGATCTCTTCCGGAAGCGAAATTGCGTATTCTTCCGTAATGGCACGGTTATGGAAGCTCAGCTGTGTCACTTCGAGCGTCCTGAGATTGAGCGCATAGAGTTCCAGCAAGCTGTTTTCGGTGGCAGCCGCAAAGAGAATCTCATCCTTTCTGTGGTCCATAAAGGCAATTAGCGGGAAACGGACAAGTTCTTCATGACTTAAATCCGCACCGATTTTCCAGATGGCCACATGGTCCACATCGCTGACTAAAGAGTAGAGGTACCCCTCAGAGGTGAAATCTCCCTTTCCTCCCCGCAGAATGATATCGTTGGCCACACTTTCATAAAGCGAACGGTCGATCTTGCCGATCTTCTCAAGTCCGTCTTCATTGACCTTATAGAAGCTTCCGGTCTCATTGATTCCGTACTCCTTCATATCACTCGCATTGAGATAGAGCTGATGGTTGAGAAAGAAGAAATCCGCAATGCTCAATTCACTTCCGTCATAGATCTGCGTAATCTCCTCCGTCGCAGGATCATAGACGAAAAGCGCGGAAGTCAGCGGTTCTTTTTCGCTGTAGGAATTCCCGCTGAAGTATGCCTTGCCCTCTTCCACTTTCAGCGCATACGTCTGAAAGAGAGGATCCGTTACGCGCTTCAGAGTTTGATTCTCTTCCTGATATACAAAGACGGCAGTTCTCTTCTTATTGGTGAAGCCTTTTCCGTTGAAGTAATACGGAAGCTCATCCACGACCTGGTAATCCTGCTCTTCTTCCATCTGTTTGAGAGAGGCAGCGCGCTCTTCCTCGCTGTACAGATAGGCGTCCGGCGTGTTTGCGTCGATTTCGGCGAGAATCACAAGTGTATTTTTATTCAGCCGCTTGATGCCGCTGACACTTAACGGAAGATTTGCATAGGAATCCGAAGTCTTCTGATTCAGATCATAGCGCAAAAGCTCCGTAATCCCCTTCTGTGCATCCTCCGCTTCCAGCGTATAGAGGAATGAGGAATCATCCAGCCAGGCAGCGAACGTGACGTTTCCCTTAAGATCCAAGAGTTCATTGTCCAGATAAAGTTCATTCACATATCCGTTCTTTTCCTCATCCGCATGACCCAATAGATAAAAGTAGTCTTCTTCCGACGGACTGACTGAGAGTGTGGAAGGATAGCGGAATTCATAGATGGTTTCGGCTTTGATTGGTTTCATTGTCGTACTCTCCTTTTTATCAGTGTAGCACATCTTCCCCTTTCTGTGGTTTCGCTCACTCTTTCAGGAGAGAACCCCCTGCATGAGATAGGGATAGACATCGTGCTCCGCTTCATCATACCAGTAGGAAACTTCCTTCGCCCCGGGATAAAGCGAAGGATTATGTTCCAGCCGGGTCATATGATTACAGATCTCGCGGGCATCCTCTTCCGTATCCAGATTGATCTGGTACAGGTATTCCATATTGACCGGATACCAGCTTAGTTCATTCTCCTCTCTTGCGCCGACTGATGTGAATTTATAAATATTGTATTTCATACAGGCTCCTTCAAAATGGTGTGAAACATCCACTGCTCCTCATGAGGAAGAAACGAGATCCTGCGGTAGTTCTTCACCGGGTTATGCTGCTGCTTCTTCGCTTCCTCAGCGCTTTGATACAGCCGGTTCTTCCGGATACGCAGCCCTCCGTTGCGGTCGGTAAACTGCACAACACAGGTCGATTCTTCCACCGAAAGAATGCGCACTTCCTGCACAAAGCAGTGTGCGGAAAGGTAGTAGCGGATATCATTTTGCTGAATGGATTCAGACATAATAGATACCGATGGAATTTAAAAGCGGCTTTAAAGAGCGGTTCTGACGGTTCAGATATTCCACTCCGTTAATGTAACTCAGCGAATCTTCAAAGCAGCGGTAGGAATCTTTCTCCTCTTTCGCAAAGCCGGCAGACAGAATCAGTGCGGAAAGGCCCATAGCCCTCTCCATATCGTCTTTCAGGATGGCGGTATCGCGGCAGTCACGCAAAACGTCCAGTATTTCTTTCATCACATTCTGTTTCATGATTTCGTCCTCCTTTGCCTTAACGATACCCCCTGTTCTTACATCATTCATGTCGCAAAAAAAGGAAACAGGATTCTGTTTCCTCTAAAGGCATTTGATGATCTGCACCGCATTGACGGCTGCGCCCTTGCGGATCTGATCTCCGCAGCAGAAGAGTGCAATTCCATTCGGCAGTACCCTGTCATAGCGGATTCTTCCGACTAAGACATCATTCTGATTGCTGGAAGTCAGCGGCATCGGGAAGCACTTTTCTTCCAGATCATCCATCAGGCGGACATGTTCGGCGTTAATGATTGCGTCCCGAACCTCTTCCAGCGTAAGTTTCTCTTTCGTGCTGAAGGAGACGGAAATGGAATGGGAGCGGTAAACCGGAACCCGGACGCAGGTACAGCTGACATTCAGTGACGGATCATGGAAGATCTTTCTTCCCTCGTTTTCCATCTTCATCTCTTCCGTTGTATAGTCATCCGTGCTTCTTTCCCCGATAAACGGAATCACGTTATAGGCAATCTGATACGGGAAGGCAGACGGCGAGAATTCTTCCCCCGTACGCAATGCTTCCACTTCCATTTGAAGTTCTTCAATTCCCTTCTCCCCGGCACCGCTGACGGCCTGATAGGTGGAAGCGATGATGGATGTGATGGGAGAGAGTTTCTCAATGGCATAGAGTGCCATCAGGGTGATGATGGTGGAGCAGTTGGGGTTGCTGATGATGCCATGGTGTTTTGCGGCATCTTCTCCGTTGATTTCCGGTACAATTAACGGTACATCCTCTTCCATACGGAACGCGGAGGAGTTATCGATGAACACTGCTCCCGCCTTTACGATTTCCGGAGCATATTTTCTCGAAAGCGTTGCACTGCATGCGCCTAAGACGATATCCAGACCGTCAAAGGAGTTTTCTTTGATACAGTCCACCGTGATCTCCTGCTCTTTATATTTCAAGACAGTACCTTTTGAGCGCTCTGAGGCAAATAAGCGGAGTTCCTCTACCGGAATCTGCTCTTCCTCCAGCGCTTTGATCATTTCTCTTCCGACGGCACCCGTGGCGCCGATAATCGCGATTTTCATAATGCTTCCTCACTTGGTATGAATTTGGCGTAGATGGCGCGGATGGCTATTTCAAAGTCCTCCTGCGCAACACCCACGATGATGGAGATTTCATCCGGTCCCTGGGAGATGGTACGGATGTTGATTTTCTGCTTTCCGAGCACGCCGAACACGCTTCCGCTCATGCCGGCACGTGACTTCATAGCGCGTCCGACAATACAGATCAAAGCGACATCCTCGGTAATATTGACATCGTCGCAGCCGAGCTTTTCCTTCAGTTCACTGGCGATGACGTATAGATCCCCTTCATGATTTTCTTTTTCAAAGACAAAGGAGAATGAGTCCACCCCGGTCACAACGGACGTAAGAGCAATCCTGTAATGTTCCATGATCTCCATGGCTTTCTTTAAGAATCCTACTTCACTGGAAGTATGGCGCTTGGCGGCACTGATTGCCACAAAGCCCCGTTTCCCGGTAATGCCGGTGATCAGCGTGGAAGGATGATCATTCTCAATCTTATTTACGATCATGGTTCCCGGATTATTCATCTGGTTGGTATTGCGGATATTGATGGGAATATCCTTGGAAATCACCGGGAAGATGGCATCTTCATGCAGGACGTTTGCGCCCATGTAGCTCATTTCCCTTAATTCCTGGTATGTGATCACATCGATCCGCTTCGGCTTTTTGACAATGCGCGGATCGGCAACGTAGATTCCGGAGACGTCCGTCCAGTTTTCATACACTTCTGCATCCGCAGCGTTTGCCAGAATCGCACCGGTAATATCACTTCCGCCACGGCTCATCACCCGGATCACACCGTTGGGAAGTGAACCGTAGAAGCCGGGAACAATCAGTACTTCTCCCGTCAACAGATAAGGCTCCAGATTCTGCTTCGTGGCTTCCAGATCAAAGCTGCCGTCGTAGTTCATGGCAATCAGATCCTTGGCGTCCACAAAACGGGCATTCAGATATTTTGCCATGATCTTGCTGGAAAGATACTCACCGCGGCTGACCAACAGATCGATACTTTTCCCGGAGCGCAGGATCGAGCGGATCTCTTCCATATCTTCCGAAAGATCGTAATCGATTCCCAGCTCACGGATGATCCCGCTGTGCTTCTCCTCAATCAGGTTCAGAACCGGTCCCGCATCCATGCCGTAGCGCTCTTCCGCTTCGGAAAGATAGAGAAGATCCGTTACCTTATGCGGATTTTCCGGAGCCTTTCCGCAGGCGCTTAAAACGACGATCCGGCGCGAAGGATCCGCTTCCAGAATCTTTTTTACTTTCTGAAACTGTGCAGCATTTGCGACGGAGCTGCCCCCGAATTTAGCAACCTTGATCATATGCGATTCCCGCGATAAAGGCTTCCTTATCGCGATTCCTTTCCCATGCTTCTCTCAGCTCGCTGAGCTTTACCTGTTTACTCAGATAACTGTTTTCTCCAATATGCTCTTCGATCATCTCTTCAAATGCCTTTGAATCTTTTGAGCGGATATAGTATTTCATTTGGTACGTCTCTGCGTTTTTCCCCTGCTCATAAAGTTCATAAGGAAAGTCAGTACCCTCTTTGATCTGCAGCAGATCGCGGATCATATTCGCCGCGGTCGGATAGCGTCCTGCCCCTTCTCCGCTGAAACTGAGATCTGAGAGATTCTCTGATGTCAGAGTAAAGCAGTTATAATTCTTCCGGATTCCCGCAAGTCTGTCATCCTTCTTTACAAATAGCGGCAGTGTCATTAGAGACACGTCTTCTCCGTCTTTGACTGCCATTCCCGCCAGGATGCATTTCCGCTCCAGCTTTTGCGCAAAGCTTCTGTCAACGTCCTGAAAGTTACGGATTCCAAGCGTTGGTACTTCTATAGGATCAAAAATCTTATGAAATGCCAGATTTGCGGACAGAACGAGTTTGTTTGTCGTATCCACACCGTCAATATCATCCGACGGATCCCTCTCCGCATACCCTTTCTGCTGAGCTTCGCTGAGTGCATCGGTAAAGCTCAGATGGGCAGAGTCGATCCTGTCCAGAATGTAGTTGCTGGTGCCGTTCATAATACCCGTGATGCATCTGATTTCTTCCCTCTGCGCTATCTCCGCAAGATTGCGAATCCAGGGGATTCCTCCGCCGCAGCTGGCGGAATATAACAGCTGCACCCCGTTGCGCTTGGCCGTTTCGCTTAAAAGCGCATAGTGTCTGGCAAGCATTTTCTTATTGACACTGATCAGATGCTTTCTGGCATTCAGGGCTCTGAATGCATAATCAAGCGCATCCGTATCTCCGCCGATGCACTCCAGTACACAGCTGACTTCAGGGTCATTTTCTATCAGCGAAAAATCCGTCACCATGGAAACAGCCGCATCGTCCCTTTTGGAATGTATCAGTATATATTTCAGCGTTATGCCGTATTCCGGGTGTTTTTCCAATAGATCCGCCACCCCTTTTCCTACTACGCCATATCCCAGTAATGCTGCTTCCATAACTCCTCCGGTGTACGTATTTTGAATACACTTGTTTTTACAACAAAAACATAGTATCATCTTTATGTAAGAAAGACAAGGTACTTGCCATGAATTATTTCATCAGTTCGCGCTCATCCGATTTGAAAGCCGACAGCGCTGAAGCCATCATCTCAGGTCTTGCGCCGGATGGCGGACTCTTTTGTCCGCAGACAATTTCTCCGATTTGTGATTTCGAAGCACTCGCTTCCCTGAATTATATTGATCTTTCCGCTGCTTTGATCCAGCATATCTTCCCGGATTTCTCTCCGGAAGAGATCAGAAGCGATTGCGAAAAGGCATACCTTCATAATTTTGATACCAGCGAAGTCACTCCGCTCTTTGATGCGGATGGCACGTATTTTCTGGAACTCTGGCACGGCCCGACCTGTGCGTTTAAGGATGTCGCTCTGACCCTTTTACCGAAATTACTGAAGCGCAGCTATGCGAAAAAAGATATCCAGAAAGACATTGTGATCCTAACAGCCACTTCCGGCGATACGGGAAAGGCCGCACTTGAAGGCTTTAAGGATGAGGAGCATGTCTTTATCAAGGTGCTCTATCCTCACAGGATGGTCTCATTGATGCAGGAGCGGCAGATGGTGACAACCGGCGGAAACAACACGGAGGTTCTGGCTGTGGAAGGAAACTTCGATGACTGCCAGCGGATCGTCAAGGAACTCATGGAGCATCCTCATAATTACAGAAATCTGCAGCTGTCCAGCGCCAACTCCATCAATATCGGTAGACTTGCCCCGCAGATCGTCTATTATTTCAAAGCCTATTTCGACCTATGCAAAGCGAACCGGATTTCTTTCGGGGAGTCCATCGACTTTGTGGTACCGACCGGGAATTTCGGTGATGTCCTTGCCGGATATTATGCCAAGTGCATGGGATTACCGGTTCATCAGCTGATCGTTGCCAGTAACACCAACAACGTGCTGGAAGACTTCCTGACAAAAGGAGTCTATGATTCCCGCCGTCCGTTTTATAATACAACTTCCCCTTCCATCGATATTCTCGTTTCCAGCAACCTGGAGCGCCTACTGTATCTCATTACGCAGGATCCTTTAAAGGTAAAAGGATATATGGAAGAGCTGAAACAAAGCGGCAGTTATAAAGTTGATGAAGATATTCTGAAAAAGATTCAGAAGGACTTTGTCGGCTATCATGCCTCAGAAGCGGAAGTGAAAGAAGCAATCAGAGAAGTGTATGAAACAAAGCACTACCTGATGGATCCGCATACCGCTGTTGCCTACTGCTGCTATCAGAAGCATGCGGATCACACGCATGCAGCGGTGATTCTTTCCACGGCATCCCCGTATAAATTCCCCGCAGCGGTGTATGAGAGCATCTCAAAGATGAAAACAGAGGATGATCTGTTCACGATGGACCGCCTAAAGGAGCTGACCGGCATCGCGATTCCAAAGCCGCTTGCCCGTCTCAGAGAAAAAGAGATCCGCTTTACGGAAGTATTGAAGAAAGAGGAAGCCTCTTCCTCCATTTTAAAGAAGCTGGAGGTGATGGACCATGATCATTGTTAAGGTGCCGGCAAGCAGCGCAAATCTCGGAATCGGATTTGACTGTCTGGCCATGGCAATCAACCGCTACAACACTTTCCGCGTCGAGCCTTCTTTAAAATGGAAGCTGAGCGGATTTGACTGTGATGAAAAAGACAATCTCTTTCAGGAAGCGTACCTCAGAGCCATGGAAGAGATGCACCTTACCCCTGACGCCTGCAGCGTGGAACTTCAGGCGGAAATCCCCATCAGCCGGGGACTGGGCTCCAGCGCGTCCCTGATTGTCGGAGGTCTCATGGCAGCCAATGAGCTGCATGACAACCCCTTGTCCAAAAAGGAGATTCTGAAGCTGGCAAGCGAGATGGAGGGACATCCGGACAATGTGAGCGCCGCCATTTTCGGCAACATCACCCTAACGCAAAACGAAGAAGTGGAAATTATTCCGCTGCATGAAAAATACCATCTGACCCTCTGGATCCCGGACTTTGAACTCTCTACCCGTTTAGCCAGAGCGGTTCTGCCCAACAGTTATCCGCGAAGTGAAGTCGTAACCACCCTCTCCAGTGCCCTCTTCGCTCTGGAAGGATTAAAAAGCGGAAAAAGCGAATATCTGAAGTATCTGATGCAGGACAGAATCCATGAGCCTTACCGCTCCGGGATGATACCGGACTTTTACCTGATGAAACAATATGCCCAAGAAAAAGGTGAAAATGCCTTTGTGATCAGCGGTTCAGGATCCACCTGCCTCTCCATTTCGGAAGAGATCCACGAATTTTGTGATCTGCCGCACACCGATACGCGCTGGGAAGTCGTCCCTTGTGAAATTGACAGAAAAGGAGCTGAAATATGCCGGACGAATATCTGATTGTCAGTAAAAAGATCCTGCCGGAATACTATGATCTTGTCATCAAGACCAGAGAAGAACTGCAGGAGAAAAAATATGACAGTGTTCTGGAAGCCTGTAAGGCAAACGGAATTTCCAGAAGTACCTTCTACAAGTACAAAGACTATCTCTACCGCATCAGCGAGCGGGAGGAAGGAAAAAAATGCGTGCTTTCTCTGACCGTGCGGGATGAAAAAGGTGTCCTTTCCGACATCTGTAACCGTCTTTCTCAATTGGAAGTATCCATTCTGACCATCTCGCAGGCACTGCCGATCGATAAGCGGGCCATCTTAATGATCTCGCTCGACATCACGCATCTCTCCTTCGGCATCAGCGTGCTGATTCAGAAGCTGAAAGAGATCCAGACCGTACTGCAGGTAGAACTGCTTTCCATCAGTTAACGAAAAAGAACTGAGTCTTACGAAACTCAGTTCTTTTCTTTCCTGTTTGTTACCTAATAGGCAAATTCATCTTCCGTCTCCGGCGCATAGAGGTCAAAGAGCGTCAGTTCCAGTTTTCGCTCCCGGCGGTTGATGCGGTAGGATTCCGCCCGCCAGAGCCTTTTAAAGCGTTCGCTTTCCGCTTTATAATCCTCTCTCTTTAGTGCGTCCGACTCCGCAACGCAGAAATCCTCCATTGGGAAGTCACCGTACTGTTCGCGCATCACGTCCGTTAAGCCGAAAAAGGCCGGGCTGTCGGGATAATCGATGGTAACCATCGGATCCACGTGATAGTATTCCCCGTCCAGCTCCATCAGCACCCACATATGGGCGTTTTCTTTATCTCGTGAGAGCGCCGAACAGGTGGTCGCATTGATACCAGCCTGAAGCAGATAGTATATGTACTCTCCGGCAATTTCCTGACAGATACCGATATTCTCCGTAATTGCCCTGTACGGCATAATGGAAAGTCCGCGAAGCAACCCTTCCTCAGCCAGCTCCTCTTCATCCACAATATCCTTTTTGGCAACCGCCTGTAGGAGTTCCAGTGCGACAATGAAGTCATCCTCCTGATAAGGGACCGCACTTTGTATCACTTGTGTGACGCGCTCTTGAAACGATGCGATTGTCTTATGAAGCTCCTCTTTGTCCATGCGATAGGCAATATGACCGACTCCGTCTTTTACGTAAACATCGTCTTCCTCAATGCAATAGGAAGCCACGGGCAGACAGACTCTGGCAATGCCGAGTACCCGGTGGAACTTCTCAATACTCGAGCAGGGAAATGTGCTTTCCCCTGCCAGAACGGCATCGCAGAATGCATAGAATAACGGCTCAATCTCTTCGCCATAGGCGCGGATATACTCTTTGGAAATCACATGAGGCTGAAACTGATACGCAAAAGGTACCATTTCTTCCTTTTTCTCTTCCTCATTCACAGTTACCGGTTCTTCTGTCTCTTCTGTTGGAACCTCGCTATGATCTTCCTTTATTGGAGCACTGCAGCCGCTCAGAAATAGAAGGAACAGCAGAAAGACGATTCCTGTCTTAATATGAATACTCTTTTTATGATCAAACATAAATAAAACTCCTGAAATCTGATATATGTACATTTATTCGTTATATTTCTTCCTTGAAAATCCGCCGAATCTGCGCTTCACTGATTCGGCGCGGACCTCTGACGGCATGAATTCCCGCCTTTTTCAGCGCTTCAAACGGATAGGCATCTTTCGGATAGCGCTCTAAAATCTCCAGCTTCATGACGTATTTCATGCGTACCTGCCCGTTGTCAAAGTCATACGGGATATTGACTTCCAGTGCCTTACAGCAATAAAGAACAGCGGAATACGGGGCTCCGACATACATGTAGACCGTATCCCCGACACTGATATCGCTGGACTGCTTCCACTCCGCGACCGGATAGGTATCGAATTCCCTTACGATATCGTAGTATTTCGGATTCGCCGGGATGATCCAGGCACTGTGCTCCGCAACCGTCTCATAGGAAAGATCGATCTGCTTCTGGACTTCTTCATCGGAGAGCGTATCATTCAGAATCAGGGTGATCCAGCTCTTCTTATTCATGTGATATGCCGGATAGTACCCTTTTTGTTTCTTCTTAGCGGCAATTGTTTCCTCCGGCAGTTTCAGATTGATCACATTGATCTCTTCTTCCCCGCTCTCAATCCGCTTTCTGGGAATCTGCATTAATAGCGCAAACCATTTCTGATTGTTCGCATTGCGATAGACCGCACCGCTATGATCCTCCCAGGGGAACTCAACGCTTATATGATACTTTTCAGCGATATAGCGGTCCATGCGGTTTGCCTGATCGGAAAGAAACGTCTTTTCCTCATAGGCGTAATCGCGCACCTGCAATAGGACACTGCGGTAAGCCTCGCGCACTTCCGTGACAAAGCTTCCGGTATTGGAATCCACGCGGTAATTGATGTATTCCTCTCCCGCGTCCAGATCCATGATCCTGCCTGCGGTTTTCCCCTCTTTGTTTACGCGGATCTCCGCCTGAAACAGCCCGTTTAAAATCGGCTGTTTCAGAACAAAGTCCCCGTTTTCCGCTTTTTCAAAGCCATAGGCAACAAGCCGCTGCGGGATCGGCTGATATTTCTGTAATACTTCTTCTTCCAGTCTCATAGTTCCATCTTATCATGAATCATATAAAAAGAGCCTAGGCTCTTTTTGTACGCTTATCCGCGATGGGTTTCAAAATACTTGGCGGAAACATGTTCCTTGGCATGTTGCGCATCCTCGACATGGTTTCCGATTCCTTCCGCCAGACAGTATGCCAGCGTCTGTACTGCCGGCGCATATTCCAGTGCCTTGAAGTCACGGGAAGCATTTGCGAAACAGCAGTCTTTTTCGTCCTGCGGATGCACACCGAAGAGATAGCCCTGTCCGAGTTCCTTCTTCGCAAACTCCACAACACCATAGCTCATCCATTCGTCCGTTCCGTCATTCAGGCCGATCACAACATCCCCTTTCTGGAAGCCCAATACCGGTCCGTGCAGCCCGTCTTCCGCCTCATAGCCGATGGCCAGGAAATGCTTGGCGGTTTCAAGAATCTTCAGAGCGCCTTCCAGCGCCACACCGTAAAGGCTTCCGCCTCCATAGATCAGAAAACTGCGGGCACTTAAGAGCTGTTTCTGATTCTTTTCATAGAATTCCAGCGCCGCTCTGACAACTTCCGGATGATTTAAGACGGCTTTCTGACCGTCCGCGATGATTTCTTCCGCTTCCTCTTCCGTGATGTTGCTGCGTAAAAGGGCAATTCTTACGGCAATCATCATTAATGTCACAACGCTGGTACAGTAGCCGATCGTGCGGTACCAGTATTCCTCCTCACCGCAGCCCATATTCACGTGGGCTTTTGCCTCTTTGGCAACCGGTGTATCTTCATTTTCCGTCACAGCCAGAGTCAAAGCCCCCTCTTCATTCATCTTGCGGACCATTTCCTTCACTAAAGTGGAAGTACCGGTCTGCGAGACGAAAATGTAAAGAGCATTCTTGTTATAGACGGATTTTTTATCAAACTGATTCGGAATATAGCAGCTTACCGGTAAGCGCGTGACGCGCTCCATAAACTGAAAGGCACTGACGGCAGCCGTATTGGAGCTTCCCGCACCGATGATAGAGATTTCCGTGATCTCTTTCAGCTGCTTCTCAAAAGCGTTCACAAACTGTTCCGTATTCTCTTTATAATTCTCCAGGATCCGCTTTCCGAGCGGTGCACTGCGCTTAATGCAGTCCAGCATAGTTACCATGATGATTTCCTCCCGTTGTCTTATCTTTATTATATCCTTCCGGCTTTCTGTTACGTACTATACCAGCGCTCCTTCGTTAGCTGTTGAGGATATTTCAGAGGCGTAGCGCTATATACTTCTGGGAGGTAATCAAATGATACGAGGAATACTGGTCAGACCGAATGATATGCCGGTCGTAACGGAGTTTGAGGAAGGACTGGAGATGCTGCAGAAGATCGTGAACGGACCCATTGAGATTCCGCGGCTGTTTGACGATGTGGATGTCATCATCAATGAGGAAGGAAAGCTGAACGGTTCTCTGCCCAACCGCTTTCTCTTCTACCGCAGTGAGCTGGTGGATATTCTCTTCGGCAATATCCTGATCGTGGATGCGGATGATGACGGAAACATTATCTCACTCAGTGATGAAAAGGAAAAAAGGTACATGAGTCTCTTTTCCTCCTTCTATATTGATCTTTGAACCGGACATGTCCGGTTCTTCTTTTGCGCAAAAACGTAGACGAATAAGGATTTTGTTGTAAAATAGTAACATATAGATTTTAGACAGGAAGTTCACTATGTTAAAGAAATGGGAAATCGACTATCCGATGGATCAGGGATCGGAAAAAAGAAATGCATATGTATATGTACCGGATTTTGCGAAAGAGGAACCGGATGCCAGATTCCCCGTTCTGTACATGTTTGACGGTCACAATCTCTTTCTGGATGAAGAGGCAACCTACGGCAAAAGCTGGGGTCTGCTCGATTATCTGAGCGAGAATGAGATTCCGCTGATCGTCGCTGCCATCGAGTGCAGCCATCACTCGGAAAAAGAGGATTGCGGCGGACGTTTGAGCGAATACACGCCCTTTGCGTTTTATGACCGCTACTGGGGCGGTAAAATCAGTGCCCGCGGTCAGAGGACCATGGAGTACTACATCAATGTATTCAAGCCCTATATCGACCATAACTACCCGACGCTTCCGCAGAGAGAGTACACTTTTATCAGCGGCAGTTCCATGGGCGGCTTAATGACGCTTTATGCACTGAGCTCTTACCCTGAGGTATTCAGCCGCGGGGCAGCACTTTCCCCTTCTCTGCTGTTTAATTACACAGAGGTAAGGAATATGCTGAAACATGCCGATTACGGCAAGGGAACCTTTGTTTACATGGATTCCGGAGAAAAGGAAATGGGAAATAGAGGCAGAAAAGCCTTCGGCCGGATTGCTTCCATATTAATGGAAAAGCAGGCTATCGTAACCGCCCGGATCGTACCGGAGGGAGAGCACTGCGAAGCCAGCTGGGAGAGGCAGCTTCCCTTTGTCATTGATTTTCTGTTCTATCACTTATAAGAGTATTTTGTTACGGGGGAAAACAAATTATGGAAGTTCAGTATCTTGTTCATTATTCCAACGAACTGAATCGGGATATGGAAATGAAGATTTACGGTCATGCCGGAAAACCGATTCTGTTTCTTCCCTGCCAGGACGGAAGGTTCTTCGATTTCGAAGATTTCCACCTGACAGATACTTTCCATGACTGGATCGAAAGCGGACAATGCATGGTCTTCGCCATCGATTCATTGGACAAGGAGACCTGGAGCGATAAATCCGGGGATCCGCATCAGAGAATGGTACGCCACGAGCAGTGGATCAACTACATCACGCGGGAAGTTGTTCCTTTCATCCGCAATACGGTCAATGAGCGAAACGGCTGGGACGGATATCCCGGCATCATGACCTTCGGATGTTCCATGGGAGCTACCCACGCGCTCAATCTGTACCTCCGCTTCCCGGATCTGTTTGACAGATGTCTGGCGTTAAGCGGCGTGTACAATGCCTCCTTCTTCATGGGAGGATACATGGATGAGCTGGTGTATCAGAATTCCATTACCGACTATCTTTCCCACATGCCGGAGGACCATCCGTTTATCGAGCGCTACAACCGCAACAAATGCGTTGTCTGCGTCGGCCAGGGCGCCTGGGAAATTCCATGGAGCACACAGTTTGTGGATTCACAGTTCCACCGTCTGGGCATTCATGCCTGGGTTGACTACTGGGGATATGACGTAGCCCATGACTGGCCATGGTGGTACAAGCAGGTCCCGTATTTCCTGCCTTATTTACTGGAAGACTAGAAAGGATATCAACGATGAAAAACTTTATCTTTATCTCACCGAACTTTCCCGAACAGTACTGGAACTTCTGTAACGAATTAAAGAAAAACGGACTGAATGTTCTCGGTATCGGCGATTGCCCATACGAAAATCTGACACCGGAACTGAGAGGTTCCCTGAATGAATACTACAAGGTTTCCTCATTGGAAAACTATGATGAAGTCTACCGTGCCGTTGCCTTCTTTACATTCAAATACGGCAGAATCGACTGGCTGGAATCCAACAATGAATACTGGCTCGAACGCGACGCCAGGCTGCGCACGGACTTCAATATTCAGAGCGGTTTCCATACGGAAGATATGGAACACGTCAAATACAAATCCAAAATGAAGGAATGTTACCACAAGGCGAAAATCGCCACGGCAAGATACATTCTTGTCAATGATTATGAAGAGTGCCGCGCCTTCGCAAAGGAAGTCGGCTACCCTGTCATTGTCAAACCGGATAACGGTGTCGGAGCGGCCCATACCTATAAACTGAAGAGCGATGAGGATCTGAAGCATTTCATGGAAACCAAGGATGATGTCCTCTACATCATGGAAGAATTCATCGATGCGGAAGTCAATTCCTACGACGCCATTGTCAACTCCAAGGGAGAGCCGATCTTCGAGACCGGCAACGTGACTCCGTTCAGCTTAATGGATGTCGTCAATGACGAAGACAACTGCTGCTTCTATATCCGTTCCAAATTACCGGAAAAACTGAAGAAGAAAGGCCGTGCCGCCTTAAAGGCATTCAATGTCAGAAGCCGTATGGTCCACTTCGAATTCTTCCGTCTGACAAAAGATCAGCATATCGGCAAGAAGGATGATATCGTTGCCCTCGAAGTCAACATGCGTCCGAGCGGAGGCATCTCCCCGACCATGATGAACTGGGCCAACGGAACAGACGTCTATAAGATCTGGGCCGATATGATTGCCTTCGATTCCACAGAGAAAGGCAAGGATAACGAGCAGATCTGTGTCTTTGCGGGAAGAAGAAACGGAAAGAACTTTGTCATGAGCGAAGATGAGATCCACGAAAAATACGGAAAGAATCTGAAGATGGAAGGCCCGGTTGCCGAGGCTCTCAGCAATACCATGGCGAATTACATGTACATAGCCAACTTCGATACCGAAGAGGAAACCATGAAATTCGTCGCGGAAGTATTTGAAAATCACTAAGCGGGAGAAATCTCGCTTTTTTCCTGCTTTCATCTTACAATGTAAATATGCAGCGAATCGTCAAATACAGTGCGGATATCCTCTCCCCCATGCGGGTGGATGCTTTTCTGCGCAAAAAAGGACTGCCTCCTTCCTCCATCCGTCTGTTAAAAAAGGAGCGCAATCACATCTATATCAATGACAGGGAAGTATACGTGATTGAACCCGTCCAGCCCACTGACTCAGTCTGCTTGGAATTCAATGAAGAGATTTCAGAGGAAGACAGACTGATTCAGACGGAAATCCCGCTCGATATCGTATATGAAGATGAGGATCTATTGATCATCAACAAGCAGAGCGACCTTTCCGTTCATCCCGTCAGAACCAATCTTGAGAACACGCTCGCAAACGCCGTTGCCTTTTATTATGCAGCACAGGGTCACAAAGACTTTGTTTTCCGCTGCATCAACCGGCTCGACCGCTTTACCAGCGGCCTTTGCATCCTTGCCAAAAACCCGCTGAGTGCCCAGATCTTAAATGAGGCAATGAAGCGCCGTGAGATCAAGCGCACCTATGTTGCCATCTGCGACGGCCTTTTTGAGGAAAAGGAAGGCGTTGTGGATGTACCGATCGGACGCGTGAGTGAAGAAGGTATCGCTCGTTTCGTGGATTATGAAAACGGGCAGAGGGCAATCACAAACTACCGTGTGATCAAAGAGGATCCAAAGCAGAACATCAGTCTGGTGGAGTTTCATCTATTGACCGGCAGAACGCATCAGATCCGCGTCCACATGCAGTATCTCGGACATCCTCTTTTGGGTGATTCCCTTTACAATCCCGAAGATAAAAGAATGCAGCGTACCGCCCTGCATGCCTGCCGCCTGGAGTTCAATCATCCTCTTACAAATGAAAAAATGGACATAAAAAAAGACATGCCAAGAGACATGTCGGAACTCTTACCCTGCTCTCTGTTTTAGTTGGTATGGAATCTCTTTTTCAATTCCAGCATGAAAGCTTCGTGGAAAAAGATGCATACCAGCAACATGGAGAGTGCCACGCCTCCCAGAACGATCAGAGGCCAGTTGATGGATGGAGAGCGGAAGTAAAAATAGATGACCGCACCCAAAGATGCCACAATCAGCCAGACCATCGGCATGGAGTTCTGGATCTGCGAGTTAATGTCAATGAAAAAGAAGATCGCCGTCATGATCAGTCCGGAGAATGCCACGATCGGCACAACGAAGATTGCCCATCCGGAAGACAGGAAGACGTCAATTAAAATCAATAAAACACACGTAAAGAACAGCAGTTTCACCGTCTGGGAAATCAGATTCAGCTCGATGATGTCCGGGGAGAAGATCAGATTCCACACCATCCAGATGGACCAGACCGCAACCAGGCTCCAGGCCTTCCCCTTGGTAAAGAAATTCACCATCAGACAGATGAGAGCCGCGATGAAAAACACATATTTCATCACGTTACGGATCTTAAGAAATATGCGGTTCTGTTTTGGTAATGTCGGATAGGTATGTTCAATCTTCATAAATACTTGTTCCCGAAATGTGGACGCTGAGTCCGTCTTCTTCCAAGAGTTTCAGCATCCGCTCTTCAAATGTCGGATCCATCGTGATCTTGGAAATCGTATAGACTGCCTGATCCTGATATGTGATCAGTGAAGTGGAAGCACGGCAGATATTGGATACACCAAGCACAAAGTCAAATTTCTCCACGTATTCCTCCATCTCCTCAGGAAGCGTGATAACGCCGAGATTGGAAAGGAAACTCGAGAAAATACGGTCGCCCAAGAAGCCGTATACAATCTTGGCAACCGGCTGCTTGATAATCAGCGGGACGTATTTGAGCGACTGTACGAGTTTGATGGTCGTGCTCATCATGATATTCATGACCTTGCGCGAAGAGCGCTCCTTCACCTGTCTGGCGACTTTTTCAAAGAGATCATCCTGCTCGGAAATCTCATCCAGCCCGAAAGCACAGGCAAAGTACATGGCATAGTTGCGGATCGTCACGGAGTGATTGAATTTCCGCATATTGACCGGGACCTGAATCGAGATGGTCCCTTTTGTTTCCTCGCTGGCATATTTGATTGAGCGCAGCATCTGCGTCAAAAGATAGCTGGTAACACTGACCCCTTTGGCGTGTGCGGCTTTTTTCAGTTCCGTCGCGGACATTTCAAAATGAAGGACCTGACAGGGTTTGACATCGCTGATCTTTCCGCTCATCTGAACCGCCCCTTTTCCCATGAATCCGCCGCTGGAAGCTTCCTTCTCGGTATTGTTGAATTCATTTTCGAGCTCTTTGGAATCCACGATTCCGTCGATATCAAAGACGCCGTCCGTGCACGGGATACTGTGTCCCAACAGGCGCAGATATTCCGCAACGAGTGTCTTCAGAAAGATCATTCCCCCGCTGCCATCCGTCAATACGTGGAAGAATTCCACGCTGATGCGGTTGCGGTAAAAGATCGTACGGAAGCTCTGGGATTTGGTACGGTTGACCGGCATCGGAACGCAGGGAATGACACGCTCCGGCTCCACGACGTAACGCCGCTTGGAGGAGTCGAGATAATGCCAGAAGACCCCGTGTTTCACCGTTGTCGCAAAGGACGGAAAGCGCTTGATGGTAAAGGTCAGAGCCATCTGCAGAATCTCCGGAGATACGTCTTCCTTCAGATAAGCACTGAGGCGGAAAATCGGCATCTGGCCAAATTTCATGCTCAAGGGATAGATAATGGCCGCATTATCCAGCGGATACCAGGAGATGGCTTTATGGGCATAGAACCCGCCCAGCTGTTCCGGATTGAGACGGTTTAATGCATCATCAAAAGAAACGCCGTGCTCCAGATAGTACTGGATCGCCGCATTGAAATCGTTCACGATCTGCAGGGTATACTGCTTGGAGAGATTCAGATGCAGGCGGACCTGACGGAGAAACTCGTCATACTTCACCTGTTCCGCATCCTTCAGCATACTCTGAAACGGATATTTCAGTATCGAACTGTGCTTTCTCTTATTTTTCAACGTACTTCCTCTTTCCCTTATTCTACCACATTTTATATGATTCCCCATCTATGCCGGGTGAACAAAAAAAGAAAGAGGAATCCTCTTTCTAGTAATGCGGGTAAATCTCTCCGCGGATGACTCCTTCCTGGAGTCTGCGGATATTCTCCTGGGAAAGATAGCGGATGATGTTTTTCGCCATACCTTCATGCCGCTTGTTGACAACGACGGCAGCGTTTCTGTCACTGAAATTATCCACGTCGACCTCCACAAAGTGCGGATTAGTGAACATACGGCTGACATCATCATAATTCAGAACGGTTGCGTCAAATTTATGGTTTTCCACATCGCTGCGGATGTTGTAATAATCCAGATTGATGTAGCTCACCTGTTTGCCCTGCGCCAGCTGTTTGAGCAAATAGACCTGATCCAAACTGATCCGGGGAAGCCCAAGGACCATGCCGTCTTCAATTTCCGTATGTCCTTCTTCCGCAAAGAGCAGAACATTTTTCGAAGTGTAGCTGTTTGCGCCGAGTGTCATGACGATGGCAATATCATCATGTTCGCTCATATATTGTTTTGCATAGAACTCCGAAATGATCGCAAAATCATAGCGGCCACTCAGCATCATCTCAATTCTTGTTTTCGGCTCCGCCATATAACCGAAGTGTGTCGGGATATGAAAGTTACTTTCCAGCTCCTGAATCATGCCGTAGGCAAGGCCTTCCATGGCACGCGTATACGGCAGCGGCATCGTCCCAAGCAGGATATCGATTCCGATGATTTCCATAATCTTATGGATATCATAGTTCTCGAGAAATGACCCCAGAATGCCGCGGGAACGGGTACGGATCGCATTATTTTCTTCCAAGGTAAAAATGGCGTTCTGAACAGTCCCTCTTGCCAGATGAAGCGTTTCGCTCAATTCGGAAATCGTCGGGATCCTGTCTTTTGGCGCATACTCCAGTAGTTTGATTGCGACTAGTCTGGTCGCAATGCCGTTTTTACTTAATAATAATGTGTCGTTTCTCATAAATCACATTTTATCATAACCAAATAAAAAATATTATGAAAAATGCATTTGTTTATAAGCTATCGGTTATAATGAAAACAGTAAGGAAATAACATATCATGCTGGAAAATATCGACAAGAAAGAATTTGAGCGGCTGCTTGCTCTGGCAATGACGCCGATCGTACCTCAGAAGCAGTTCGCTTCCAACCGGATCACACTCTCTCTGATGAGCAATCAGGCCATTCTGTACACGCTTGACGGGCAGAAAATCGACTGGTTTTACTCCAGGGCAAGCGTGAAAGACGGACGCAGCATCGACACCCGCACGGCTGTTGTGTCAGACAGCTTTTTCCGCAGGCAGGAAGACACCTGCCTTCTGGATATTCTCTATACGGAAAATGATCTGCAGCTGACGCAGCATTTCTCTTTTAAGGACAATGAACCTTCCTTTATTCTGAGCGTTGAGCTGAAAGATACCTTGAAGGAAACGGTGAGCAACGAACTTGTTCCGCTGGACTTCACCTATCCTTCGGATGACTGCCATCCCCTCTTCCTCTCTTTGGAAGAAAGGATCCTCTTAGTCCCCTATGATAATGACATGTGGGTCAATTATGAGACAGCCTATCTGCGCGCCGGTGCCACTTCCTATGATGTATCCGTGATATTCAATGAAGACACCAAAGAAGGCCTGCTTTTGGGCGCACTGGATTTTTCCACGTTCAAAAACGGAATCGTCGTCAGCGGATACGATGCCCGCTGCTTCAGCTGTATCAGCGGAATCAGTGATCTGGGAACGCACGACACTCTTCCGCACGGTTACGTGAACGGAGAAAGCGTGTGCTCCTCTCCGTTTATCTGCGGTTTTTATCCAAACGTTATCGAAGCACTCTCCCTTTACGGGAAAATGGTGGAAGATATCGAGAGGCTCCACTGGTCGCACGGAACTGTCTTCGGCTGGAATTCCTACAGTGCCCTGACGCTATATACCCGCTTAGAGCACTTAAGAGAAACTTCCGCATTCTTCCAAAACGAACTAACAAACTTCGTTACGGAAGAAAACACCGTCTTTCTGAATCTCGATGCCGTCTTCAATATCGACCGCAAAGAGCTCGAAGATACCATCGCCTTACTGCACAGCCGCAACCAGAAAGTCGGAACCTATTCCGCTCCGCTGATCCACCTCGCCTACTCCGACAATATTCCTCTGTTGGGACATCCGGAGCTGACAAGGAAAGATATCGTCTTAAAATGCCCGGACGGCTCCGATTACATGCCGATTGACGGCAAACTTCCGATCGACATCACAAAAGAAGAAGCAGAGCTTGATTTCAGGCTGAGTTTGCGGGAAATCGTGGCACTGGGATTCGATTACCTGAAGATCGATTTCACCTCACACGGCGCCGTAGAAGGACGCAGAGCCAACAAGGAGATCCATACCGGCAGACAGGCACTGAATTATTTCTATCAAATCGTCAGGGAAGAACTGGATTCCGCAAAATGCGGCAGGGAGATCTTCGTCTCGCTGTCCATCTCCCCTCTTTTCCCGAGCGGTCAGGGACACGCAAGACGCTTCAGCTGCGATGCCTTCGGACATCATGAGGATGTCCGCTATGTACTCAATGCACTGAATTATTCCTACTGGGCCAATCATACCCTGTATGAATTCAACGATCCGGACCATACGGTTCTCAGCCATTCCATGGTGGACAAGCGCGGTGTGACATCACTACAAGAAGCACGCTCCCGCTATAATGCCTCCGTGATTTCCGGAAGCGTTCTGCTCTTAAGCGACAATTACGGCCCGCTGGGCGAGGAAAGCATCATACGCAATGCCAGAGAGCGTGCCCTGCTTTTCGCCAATGACAGAGAGCTCAATGAACTCGCACGCCTGCATCTGACTTTCCTCCCGCTGACTTTCCACGACACTTCGGAAGTCTACTATGCGCAGCATGACGGATGCACTTATCTTGCCGTCTTTAATCTCAAAGGGACAAAAAGAGATTTCCGTATTGCCGCAAACGACATCCATGCCCTAAAGGCGGGAAGATGTTACGATCTGAACCGGAAGAACTCGTGGAACTATACAGAGTACATTGATCTTACGCTGGAAGGATTTGATTCCGCCATACTGAAACTGACAAAATAACAACTGCATCAATAACAAAAAGACCTGACGGTCTTTTTCTCTGTTCTGTCTCTACGCTTGTAATATTCGATGGCACATGATTTCATCTGTTTGCCTAAAAAAAGCGATCCACTCGGATCGCTTAACTTTTTATGAATGACGGATCAGGATGTTACGGACAACGTTCGCTGCCGATTCACAAGCATCAAAGCAGTTTTCCAAACCATGATAGAGGTTTTCCCAGCCGCAGATCTGATGGAATGTCAGGGAATAATCGCTGTAGAGGTTATGAACTGCCTCAAGATAATAGCGGTCTCCGACTTCTTCCTGGTCATTGATGGCACGGACCAGTCCCAGCAGCTGTTCCGGGTTCTTAAGTCCCTTAATGGAATGGCAGAGTGCCTCGAGGTCCGTAGTGATCTCGATGATCTTCCCTGTGATTTTACTGACATCGTCACGGATTGAGGAAATATTGTACATATAGAAGTGCATCATGACATCATCGATCTGGTCGCAGACATCATCGAGACTCTCGGAGAGGTCCGTGATTTCTTCAAAATCAAGCGGCGGAAGGAAATCCCTGATCAGAGTTTCCATCATTTCCTTCTTCTTTTCATCCGCGGCATGTTCCAGTGAATGCATCTCCTGAATCAGTTCCTGAATCTTGGTTTCATCATAATTCAGAACTGTCTTTTCCAGTAAGATTGCCTGCTGTTTTGCGGTCTGCGCGACCTCTGCGAAATATGCGAAATAATCATATCTGTTGTTTGCCATGCTGTCCTCCTAAAATATCCAAATAAAGCATTTCGTAATTACATATCCAACCAGGGTACAAAGCGGGAAAGTCAGAATCCAGGTTCCCACCATATCTTTGACGACGGACCAGTTGACCCGTTTCATTCCTTTCGCGGCTCCCGTTCCCATGATGGCACTGGTCTTAACATGTGTTGTCGATACCGGCAGACCAAACAGTGTGGAAAGCAGGATGCAGAAGGAAGATACGATATCCGCCGCAAAGCCCTGATAATAATCCAGTCTTACCATATCCATTCCGACGGAACGGATGATTTTCATTCCCCCGATGGAAGTTCCGATGCCCATCACCAGAGCGCATAATAACATCAGCCAGAGCGGAATCACCGTCTGCTCTCCACCGGTACTGCCCTTGATTAAGGCGACGCCTAAGAGGAATACACCGAGGAATTTCTGTCCGTCCTGAGCTCCATGCACAAATGCCATGGAAGCACCGCCGAAGATCTCCGCCTTTTTGAAGAACGCATTCGCTTTCTGACGGTTGGCGTTACGGAACAGGAATTCAAGCGCCTTTGTGACAAGCAGTCCCAGAACAAATCCGAGGATTGTCGAGAAGAATAAACCGAAGAGCACTTTCAGCCATTCTGCTTTCGAGATACCTTCAAGCGAGTTGTGCATGGCAATGGCGGCACCGCTCAGACCCGCAATCAGAGCGTGGCTTTCCGAAGTCGGAATGCCGAACACGCTGGCTAAGGATGCCCATAAAACAATGGCAACCATCGCGGCACATAATGCGATCAGTGCCTCCTGCGTATTGGATCCGAAGTCCACCATATGCGTGATGGTCTCCGCTACGGCGACATTGATCATTGTCATAAATGCCAGTCCCAAAAAGTTGCAGATGGCAGCCATATAGATTGCCTTCTTTGGCGGCATGGCTCTTGTGGAAACGCATGTCGCTATGGCATTCGGCGCATCTGTCCATCCGTTGACAAAGATAACTGCCAAGGTTAATACCGATGTCAACAGCAGAGCCGGATATTGGACAAGGCTCCTTAAGTACTCAATTAAACTCACTTATTTACCCCCTTACAAACTGCCAGAATGACTAAGAAAAACGCAATCAGGTATATACGGTAACTCCAGATATTCAATACCCAGGGATTGTCCTTTTCTTTTTGCTTCACAAAAGTCAGTGCAAGACCGATTCCCAAAAAGAAAGATGTGATTTCTTCTACAAGAGGCTCAAAGAATAAAACCAGTTGTTCCAAAGTGATCGCTCCTCTCAAAACAAAACAGATATGACTCCCGCCATATCTGTTGTTATTTATTTCAGAGACAGACATGGCAACACCAATGTATGAGTCTCACAATTTCAAGTAAGCCGGGCTTTATTGCCGTACTGACGACCGTACTACGTATTTACGTCTGTTACTCCCTCATCTGCCTACATTATAAATATAATGAATTTTTATTTCAATAAAATATTTTATTATGATTATAACGTCACCTTATAATGTTTTTTATTTCTACTGCCGGATAAACGCCCTGTCTCTTTCGGGAATCTCATCATCCTCCCTGTAGCGCTCCACACTCATGTGAAGATCATATTTCTCTCTGAGTGCCGCAATCTTCCCCATGATGCCGGATGCATGATGGGCATCGATGGCTTCCTGGTCTCTCCAGCTGTCAATCAATAAGACCGTTTCCGGATCGGACAGATCCTGATAATAATCGTAGCGCAGATTGCCGTCTTCCTTCCGGATCTCTTCGACAATTCCGCTCTCCATCATTTCACGTGCGAATTTCAGCGCATCCCCGTTTTTCCCGGTATAGCGCAGATTTACCGTAATACTGCTCATAACTACTCCTTAAAATCCGATTTTTTTCAAAAATTCCGCAATCTTATCAACCGTTTCCTGTATCTTTTCATATCCCGAGGCATTGAAATTGCGGATGAACTCGCTGGCGCTCTCTTCCATCGCATCAAAGCGCTGCACGAGGTTCTGATAGCCCTGATACATCTCCATAAACCGCGGAACAATGCGATAGAGAAGAAGACCGACGGCAATCAGCAAAAGCGCAATCAGCGCATAATTCAGATAGCGGAGGCGGTCATTTCTCCGCTTCTCATTCACCAGTTCCATCAAGAGTTCATGATCATCCATTTCTTCCAGACGTTTCATTGTTTTTCTCCTGCGTGTTTTTTCTTCCACTCTTTGATCTGTTCATAGCGGTCTTTAAAGCGCGTCTCCAGTCCCTGTGTGGTCGGATTGTAATACTGTCTATCTTTCAGGGAATCCGGCAGACACTGCATACTGCTGAGTTTATCCTTTGTGTCGTGCGCATAGACGTATCCTTCCCCATATCCCGCCTCTTTCATCAGCTTTGTGACGGCGTTGCGGATATTGAGAGGTACCGGCTCATCCAGCATCTTGAGTGCGTCCTCCTTTGCCTTGTCGTAAGCGACATAGAGCGCATTGGATTTCGGGGCAAGGGCCATGTAGACAACCGCCTGCGTTAAGTGGACGGAACACTCCGGCATGCCGAGATAATGGCAGGCGTTATATGCCGCCAGGGCAATCTCCAATGCCCGCGGATCTGCCAGGCCGACATCTTCCGATGCGAAGCGGACGACCCGTCTGGCCACATAGAGAGGATCCTCCCCGGCTTCCAGCATTCTGGCCAGCCAGTAGATGGAGGCATCAGCGTCACTGTTGCGCATCGATTTATGAAGCGCGGAGATGATGTTGTAGTGTTCCTCCCCTTTTTTATCGTAAAGAAGCGACTTCTTGGAGGTAACCTGTTCGATGATTTCGGAGTTGATGATGATTTTATCCTCCTGCATCTCTCCGTTTAAAACAGCCATTTCCAAGGTGGAGAGTGCCGTACGGGCATCCCCGTTGGAGAAATTGGCGATGAAATAGAGTTCCTCATCGCTGATCTCGATATTCTCATTCGCAAAGCCGCGCGGGTCATGAATGGCACGCTTCAAGAGCTCCACCATATCCTCCGCGGATAGCTGTTTTAAGACAAACACCTTGCAGCGGGATAAAAGCGCTCCGTTGACTTCAAAGGACGGATTTTCCGTGGTGGCACCGATCAGAATGATGCTGCCCTTTTCGACAAACGGCAGAAAGGCATCCTGCTGTGCCTTGTTGAAGCGGTGAATTTCATCAACGAACACAATGGTTTTTCCGCCGAACAGCGTTTCGTCATCCGCCTGCTTCATGACTTCCTTGATTTCCTTGATTCCGCTGGTCACGGCGGAAAAGTTAATGAAGTTCGCTCTGGTCTGTTTTGCGATCACGTTGGCAAGTGTTGTCTTGCCGACTCCCGGAGGACCCCAGAAAATCATGGAAGGAATCTTGTCACTCTCAATCATTCTTCTGAGAATCTTCCCTTCCCCGATCAAGTGTTTCTGTCCGACGATCTCATCCAGCGTGTCCGGTCTTAAACGGGCAGCCAGCGGTTCGGTAAAACTTGCGGAAAAGAAACCGTTTGAGTTCATCTTCTTCACCTCCCAACATACATATTTTATCATATCAGCACAAAAAAAAGCGCATTGCGCGCTATTCGGAATCATTGTTCAGCAGCTTCTTCAGCATGTTCTGACGGTGATTGATGAAGAGTTCCGTGATTTTGTAGCTCTCCGTCTCTTCGTAGGAGATCTCATGGATCTTGCCGTCATCAAAGCTGTAAATCGCCGCTCCCGGCAGGGATAGCAGAATCGGGGAATGGGTTACGATGAGGAACTGGCTCCCCTCTTTTACCGCACTGTCAAGATCAATCAGAAACGTCAGCTGCCGCTGAATGCTGAGGGCTGCTTCCGGCTCATCGATCAGATACATGCCCTTCTTGCGGATATTGTAGTGAAACGCCTGCAAAAAGCCTTCCCCGTGGGATTTTTCATGATAGTGCTGCGCGGTCTGCGGCATGGTGCGCGAATACTCCTCTTCCATGGTTGCCACGTTATAGAAGCTTTCCGCCCGCAGAAAATACCCGTATTCCGGACGCTTCGCAGAGCGGATCAGCTGCACGTAATCGTGAAGATCCGAGTGGGAATCATAGGTGGAGAAATGGTAGTTCTTGGTTCCGCCTTCGGCATTGAACCCGTAGGCAACCGCAATCGCCTCGAGAAGCGTACTCTTGCCGCTTCCGTTTTCCCCGACGAAAAAAGTCACCGGAGCATGGAACTCCAGTTCTCTGAGTTCCCTGAGTGATTCAATGGATTTTACGTAATTCTCATCCGGAATGCTGTCAGAATCGATCCGGATCCCGCGGATAAAAAGACTCATTTTTTAATCTCCTTTTTATTCAGGTACGCAAAGACAAGCGGATAGACACCCAGAAGAAGAAACAGCAGAATCGTATATCTCAGCGTACGCACCAGAAAGGATGGCATGGTTTCCGCCTGCAGAAAAGCTTCGGAAAACGGGCGTTTCAAAAGAACATTTCCCCCGTAGAAGATCACAAAGCCGCCAAGCACCCTGAGTACTGCACGCAACGGATCTTTCGTGTTTTGAAAGTGAACCGCCTTCTCCTCAAACCACACGCCCCCAAATCCGCCAAGCAATGCTCCGAGTGCCGTAAAGTAGTCCTTTGTGCGGCAGTAAAAAAGGCCGGGCAGTACGGCAAGGATCAGAAACAGGCGGACCTGATTCTGGGTGAATCTTTTCTGCATTGCGCTGGCGATAACCGCAGTCAGATAGCCGATCATAAGCCCCACAAGCACATCGGTCGGATAGTGCACGCCGAGCACGACGCGGGAGAGCCCCACAACAAGCGGAAGAAGGATTGCCAGTGTGCTGAAAAGCGGTGAGTTAAAGTAAAGGCGCAGTGAACCGAACAAAGCGGCGGAATTCATCGAGTGCCCGCTCGGGAAAGAGTATCCCTGGGCAGCCATATCGTAAAGATCCGCACTCTCATCCAGCGGTAAAAGGCACTTGATCTCTCTGGTATCAAAATACGGACGCCGGCGCAGAAATACGTTTTTAATGAGAGGATTCAGACATGCCGTAATCAGAATTGCGGTACCGATCTTCTTGGCAAGTTCCTTGTCATACGACCAGTACAGAAAGCCCAGCACAAAGATTCCGAACGCTTCCTGTCCCAATACGGAAGCCGCTTCCGCCAATAAGAGCGTAAAGGTATTCAAATGCGACTGCAGAAGCAGGATCAGCCGGATTTCCCAGTCATAATAAAACGTGATTCCTTCCATTGTTTCCTTCTTTCCCCTCTATTGTAACAATCCCTCCTTGAAAACAAAAGAGAGAATCCGGCGGATCCTCTCCTGTTTGATTCAATGGATGGAGTTCTATTTCATTAAGGAAAGATACATTTCCTTGATGTCTTCCACCGTGACCGGACGCGGATTGCCCGGTGTGCAGGCATCGCGCAGTGCATCGGCACTCAGCTGATCAACATCACTGAGCGGTACGACATTCTTCAGCGACATCTCGATTCCGACATCCTCGCCGAGCTTCTTAACAGCAGCGACGGCTTTTTCGCGTGCTTCCTCTAACGGCAGCGTATATGCGTCTTTGACGCCGAATGCGGCAGCGATATCACGGTATTTTTCTCCCGTGCATGGAGCATTGAAGGCCATGACTGTCGGTAAGAGTGTTGCGCAGGCTTTGCCGTGCGGCATATTGTAATAGGCGGAAAGCGTGTGTGCCATGGAATGGTCAACACCAAGTCCGACGTTGGAGAATCCCATGCCGGCGATATACTGGGCCAGCGCCATCGCTTCTCTGCCTTCCGGTTCATTATTGACCGCAGCTCTGAGGTTCTTTGCGATCATCTGGATTGCCTTGATATGGAACATATCAGAGAGTTCCCAGGCACCGGCAGTGATATATCCTTCGATTGCATGTGTCAGAGCATCCATTCCTGTTGCGGCGGTGAGGCCTTTCGGCATGGAATTCATCATTTCCGGATCCACAAAAGCGACGACCGGAATATCATTGACGTCAACGCAGACGAATTTTCTCTTGTTTTCCACATCCGTGATAACGTAGTTGATCGTGACTTCCGCAGCCGTACCGGCAGTTGTCGGAACCGCAAAGATCGGAGTGCACGGATGCTTCGTCGGTGCAACGCCTTCCAGAGAGCGGACATCCGCGAATTCCGGGTTGGTATTGATGATGCCGATGGCTTTGGACGTATCCATGGAAGAACCCCCGCCGATGGCGATGATCACATCAGCCTTTGCTTCCGCAAATGCCTTTACCCCTGCCTGAACGTTTTCAATGGTCGGGTTCGGCTGAATATTGCTGTAAAGAACATACGGGATTTTTGCTTCCTCCAGTAAGTCCGTCACTTTTGCCGTAACACCGAATTTCACCAGATCCGGGTCACTTGCCACAAAGGCTTTATGGAAGCCGCGGCGCTGAAATTCCGGTACGATCTGCTGGATAGCTCCCGCACCATGATAACTTGTTTCATTTAATACAAAACGATTTGCCATAAGTATGATAAAATCCTCCTTTTCTACTTTAATCATAGCGAAAGGAGGATGATTTTTCATTCAAAAATTTGTGAGATTTCAGCGGGATTGAACTATTGCTCTAAGAGCCGGATGCAGAATGCCGTTTTTCCGTTTTCCTTTTTCACGGAATACAGCGTTTCCTTCTCTTTCTTCAAAGCATAGATCTTCAGCGTCTCCCCTTCATAACAGGAGGAAAGATACAGCATCTCCATTTCAGAAAGATCCATCTCTTTCAGCTCTTCTGTAGTGTACAAAGAGAAGATCATGCGCACGTAGGCGGCATTGTTCATGTGGTTTCCGAAATCGATATCCGTGGAGTTCACCTGATAGACGGCTTTCACTTCCTCCGGGTAGACTTCCGCGAAGTCATGATATCCGTCAGAGAAGAGTGCACCGCGCTCAAAAATGACATCCTTCGGATAGACTTCTTTCATATCCAGAAGGCTGTGACTTCTTAAATCCATCATGGACCATTCCGTCCGCCCTTCGATAAGGCACTTCCCCTTATTAGTGATCTCATAATCCCGGTTGCAGCGGATTCCCGTACTCTCTTCCGCCCAGGTGCCAAGTTCCACAAGCTCTCCGAGCCGCGGACGGCGCTCAAAGCGGATCCTGCTTCTTACCGTCAGCCAGAAGCGCTGATTTTTGTAACAGTAGCTGCTGCCGATTCCGAGCTTTTCCGCATGCACTCCTGCCAGATCCATAAATGCCGACGCCACTGCCGGATAGCTCATCATGGCTTTGGCATCGCATTCACTGATCAGAACCTGGCGCGTTAGCGTCATCATGCTATTCATCGCGTTCCCAGCTCTTTCTTGCCTCTAAGGTTGCTTCTTCCAGAAGCGTCAGTACCGTCACGACTTCTTCATCACGGATGGCCTTCTCTGCTTTCTGATTCAGAACATCGATGATGTTCTCATAGACTTTCTCATAGTGAGCACAGCCGACTTTCACCTTTTCCGTGACTTTTTCGTTCTGCTCATTCATGTAGACAAGGGTTCCCCATCTCTCTTCCGGTGCATCCGCAAAGGAAACCTGATGGCGGCCGACGACTTTCTTCTTGGCGGAATTATGCAGTGCCGGCGGGAACGTCAGAGAACCGCGGGTCCCGTGGACCGTAAAGCGCGGATAGTCGATCAGAACGTTCATGCTGGTCGACACCGTGACTTTGTTTCTGCCGTAGTAGAGATCCAGGTCATAGTAGTCATCCCCTGCTTTCGGATGGGCAATGCTCCAAACGTCGAGATGTATACGGTCCGGCGTTCCAAACAGTGAGATCATCTGATCCGTCGTATGGACGCCGAGATTGTAAAGTGTGCCGAGATGGTCATACCATCCGTTTGGCTTATAGTAATCGTAATGGGATTCCAGACGCACGATCTCTCCCAGCTTTCCGCTCTTCAGCACTTCCTTTAAAGCCAGGAAATCGGCATCATAGCGGCGGTTCTGGTTGACCGTGCAAAGCAGGCCTTTCTCTTTCGCATAGGCAAAGACTTCTTTCGCCTCATCGCTTGTCGGCGCAAACGGCTTCTCGCAGAGAACGTTCTTGCCGGCTTTTAATGCCTGCATTGTATAAGGAACATGGAAGCGGTCCGGGGTATTCACAACGACCAGGTTGACTTCCTCATCTTCCAGGATATCTTCGAGTCTTGTGGTAAAAATGATTTCCGGATAAAACGGTTCATAGGCCGCAAAATCAGCGATGTCCTCGCTTCTGCGGTAGACGTATTTCACTTTGATGTCATCCCGGTTTTCAACGTAAGGGATGTGGTATTCTCTTACACTGACACCGAATCCGATGTATGCGACTGTTAGCATATGCGTATTTCCTTTCCTTTAGAGAAGATGCGTTCTCAGATAATCGGCAAGCCCGTCTTCATTGTTGGTGTAACGGGTGATCTCCCGGGCGAGCGCCTTGGTATCCGATGAGCCGTTCGCCATGCAGACACCGTAAGTGGATTCAATCATGCTGTTGTCATTGCTGGTATCACCGAATGACATGATTTCATCCTTCTGAAAGCCGAATGCTTTCTGCAACATTTCCACGCCGTGTCCCTTGCGGGTTTTGATATCCACAAACTCGTAGACAAACGGCTGTGTCTTATATCCGGTATAGGTCGGATTCGGATGTTTGGCGAGGTATTCTTCGAACTCCGCCATATGCTCTTCCGGAATCCGGATCATGACGCGCGTCGTCTGCGCTTTTGCCATATCTTCCACGTTGTCCACAAACACCGCTTCGTGGATGCGGTTGCGCGCGAAGGACTGACGGATCATTTCATTGGCATGGTAGACATAAACGCAGTCATCATCGAACGTCTGAATGGCGCAGATGCCGTTGACATCGAATGCTTCCACCTTCAAACAGATGTCGATGATCTGTTCCTTGCTGAGATAATTCTCAATCGTATGGGTATGATGAACTCCGTCGTAGAGCTCCGCCCCGTTCTGTCCGATATAGACATCAAAATCAAAACTGAGTCCCCAGGCTTTCGGGAATGTGCTCAGGTTTTCATAGGTTCTTCCGCTGGCAAGACCCATCAGATACCCTTTTTTATGTGCCTCTTCGAGCGCTTCTCTGGTGGCATCTGTCAGCTGACGGTCATCATTGATCAGCGTACCGTCGTTATCAAATAACAGTAGTTTTACTTCACTCAAAATATACTACCTCCTAATTCACAAAAAAAAACGAACCTCTCTTATTATAAGGGAAGTCCGTCGTTTTGTGTATGTTATGACTTGGAAAAAAAGTCTGTTTTTATCGATTCGGATTACAGTTTGATTTTTTCCGCAACGAACGGTTTCAGATCCTTTACGGCATCTTTGGCGCAGATGCGTACTTCATCATTGTCCAGATCAATGAGAACATAGCGGTTGTTGCCCATTCCCATTTCCTTCATGTAGCTCAGCTGACGTAAACCGTGACGGGTTTCAATACGTTCAACCAGATCATGATGTTCTTCTTCCGTCATCGCGTAGACAAGGTCAACGCAGGCCTGATCAATTGCCAGGATATCCGTGGATGCCAGAATGCCGACGTTCGGTGTGACGACCGGTGCAGCCGCAACGCCTTCACAGTCGCAGGAAACCGACATGTTGCGCATCACGTTCACATAAGTGACATGTTTGCCGAAGAAATCGATGGTAGCTTTGGTGGATTCCGTGATTTTTTCCATCAGTTCCTCTTCCACAACACCCCAGTCATCTCCGTTTTTCGCATGGATCCATGCCTTGCCGATTCTACCGTCAGCGCAGCCGATACCGATATTCTTGTTCGCTCCGCCGAATCCGCCCATCGTGTGGCCTTTGAAGTGCGTCAGAGTGACCAGGTTATCATAGTTGACCATATGGGAACCATGTGACATTTCCTTGAACCATTTGCCGTCCTTGACAGGCAGGCAGACAGTTCCTTCCTCATCCATGATATCCACCGGGCAGAAAGTCCAGCCGTTGACTTCCAGCGTCTTGCGGTGCTGTTCCGTCGTATAGCGGTCACCGTCATAGAATGTATTGGTTTCCACGATTGTGGCATCCGGCAGTTCATCTTTCATGAATTCCTTGATCCAGCTGGATGGAATGATGTTCGGTCCATGCGGCTCTCCCGTATGCAGCTTAATGGCAACTTTACCGTTCTTGTCGATATTGCCGTTTACTTTTTCGTAAGCTTTCTTCAAGCCTTCCGGAGAGAGATCACGGGTAAAGTAGACGATGGATTCGTTCCCCGTACGTTCTTCCATCGGAACATAGCGGCGGTTCATTTCTTCTTTTGTCATAGGTGTTTCCTTTCTATCCAGGCAGCTTCTGATGATGAGCTGCTTTAATTCATCCAGAAAGAGATCGTGAAACTTCAGACTCTGAAAGTTGTTCTGTTTCAGACGTTCCCAATGTTTTTCAATGATGTCTGACAGATCCAGGCTGATTCCTTCCTCGAATCTGTGACGCTTGAAAATTGACAGTACGACCTGGACCATTTTTTCTTCCGTATCAGCATCCTTCTCTTCGCTTCCGTCTCTTAATATGACGATGTTTTTTTCTTCTTTGAGAAGCTGATAGCCTTCCTTGCGGTAGCTTTTGATAAGATTCTTTTGGAAGTACGCTTCATATCCGCAAAGCGCAAGGTATTTATTCATGATGGCAGTCGCACTCTCCTTCGCACCCGCATTCTCCTTCATGCTCATGTCCGCAGCAGCAGGAACCTTCTTCTTCCTTGTGGTGATCACAGTTTCCGCGCGTGTCCGCAACCAGATCTCCGCGCAAGAGGGAGATTAAGGCGTCCCCACACTTTCCTTCCACACCCGGGAAGACCAGGATTCCCTGTTCAGATAAGGCGGATATGGCACCCGGACCGATTCCTCCGCAGATTACGACATCCGTATTACGCTCTAAGAGAAAGCCGGCTAATGCACCGTGTCCCTGTCCTTCCGTATCCACGATTTCGTACTGCACTTCATCACTGTTTTCGTCAATATCATAAAAGATGAACTGGGACGTGTGTCCGAAATGCTGGAATACTTCATTGTTTTCAAAAGGAATTGCGACTCTCATAACTGTTCTTCTTTCTATATTTGTAATGCTTTTTTATATAAGTAATTGTAACATATCCGGATGCGATGGACTATTTTTACCGCTTCGCATTCCGCTCTCTTCATAGGAAAGCAGCGGTATTTTTCCTAAAAACAACGCAAAAATCGCTGCTGTTCCTTAATTTGTATATATCTGTTCAGTGAAAACTAATCAAATTCCTTGGAGACTTCCTGTAACAGCGTGATAATCGGAAGTGACTGCGGGCAGATGCCTTCACACTGACCGCACTGAATGCAGTCGGCTGCCCTGCCGTGACCGCCTGTGGTCAGTACTTCTTTGTAGTAGAAGCCCTGGTTCCAGTCATGGAATGTCTTCTTCTTGTTATAGCAGGCAAATAAGTCCGGAATACGGATCTGCATCGGACAGCCGTCCGTGCAGTAGTGACATGCCGTACAAGGAATCATTTCCTTGGAACGGAAGATATCGCAGACCTTCTGTACCGCTGCTTTTTCCGCTTCATTCAGAGGGATGAATTCCTTCATATAAGATACATTGTCTTCCATCTGAGCTAAATTGCTCATACCGCTGAGCACCATGCGCACGTTTTTCTGAGATGCCGCAAAACGGATCGCATAGGATGCGGCAGAGGCATCTCCCAGCTCATCAAATACCGCCTGGGCATCTTCCGGCAGATTGGCCAGACTTCCGCCTTTGATTGGTTCCATGACGAGCACCGGCTTATTGTGACGCTCACAGACTTCATATACCTTTCTGCTCTCTACCCCGGCATCTTCCCAGTCCACATAGTTCAGCTGGATCTGGACAATCTCGATCTCCGGGTATTCCGTCAGGATTTCTTCAAGAACTTCCGCTTTATCATGGAAGGAAATACCGAAGTGACGGATCTTGCCTTCCGCCTTCAGTTGTAGAGCCGTTTCGTACGCTTTGCGCTCCTTGAATTTACGGAAGATCTCACGGTTCTGCGCATGCATCAGATAAAAATCAAAATATTCGACCTGACAGGCCTTCAGCTGGGATTCAAAGAACGGACGGATCTCTTCCTGCGAATGGAAATACGGTTCCGTCAGTTTATCCGTCAGAGTGAATTCCTCTCTCTTATGTCTGGATGCCAGGCATTTACCGACTGCGATCTCGCTTTTCCCGGAATGGTAGCCATGCGCCGTATCGAAATAATTGAAGCCGTTTTCAAGGAAATAATCGACCATCGCGCAGATCTTCTCGTAGTCCATCTCCCCGTTTTTCTGCGGCAGGCGCATCATACCGAAACCGAAATTCTTTTTTACTTCAGGAAACAGATTCATCATATTATAATCACTCCTTTGGATTATTATATCAAATCCGAACTTTCCCTGTCCCGCACGCGGGAGGTTGCTTTCTCCTCTTTTTCAGCCACTTTGGAAAATAAAAAGCTCTCGTCATCAGAGAGCTAGTTATTCAGCATTTCGCTTAAGAGTCTTCCATCCGTATCCGGGAAGTCGAATCCGATCATGGCACTCATCGTCACCGCTTCATCGACCATCTCGGCCTGTTCAATGACGACGCCTTTTTTCACGCTCGGTCCGCAGGCGATAAACAGTGTGTTTTCCGCGCGGTCCGGACGGGATCCGTGCGTTGCCTTGCCGATTTTGTGATCTCCCGGTTCCGTCGTTCCCCAGATCGTCTGGCAGTTCAGTTTTTCCGAGAAGCTGATGTCACGCTTGCTTTCAATGACGAAATCAAACGGACCCGCCAGATGGAATTCCCTCTTCATCTCTTCCTTGTCATAGGCATAGAGCAGCTGGATATCCGGATCGTCCTTTAAGGAAAGCAGGAAATCCTTGACTTTCTTTTCCATTGCCTTGTCTTCAGGATTTTTGAGTTCGATAAAGCAGGTCAGAGCAGCGGAGTGCGCATAGCAGTCGCAGTCAATGATGTTCCCCTCTTCATCGCAGCGGATGAAGCCGGCATTCTGCAGGACCTTGTTGATGTTGAGAACGTCGACGATATCCGTCTGGCCATGGTCACCCATGATCACGATATTCGTGTTTTCCGGATCGCCATAGCGGCGTAAGGATTCCAGAAGTACACCGAGTTCTTCATCGTGACGGTTGAGCTGGATCTTCGTCTCAGGTGCATAGACACCGTACGTATGGCGGATCGTATCCAGATCGCACATCTTGACCAGCATGACATCCGGCTGTCCGAAGTCACGGATCAGATCCGGCGCAATGGACATGGTCAGATTATCCAGAGAGCTGTCCGGTCCCTTGATATATCTGCCGTATTTCCAGTAATAGGCATCCAGAAGGTTCTGGGTGGCATTGCCGCCTTCCAGCCATTTTTCCGGGTGATAGCCGTCGTAATGATACGGGACATACATCGGCCAGTTATAGGTGTAGTTTGCGTGAGCGCTGACAGGCCAGCTTAAGGAGCAGGTCGTTAAGCCTAGTTCCATCGCCTTGTCTAAGAATGTTGGCGCAAGCACTTCGGATTTCTGTCCGTACCAGACATCATTCGGCCTGCAGCCGCGAATCAGACGTTCATTGTTGGCAATCCCGTGTCCATCCACATATTTCCCCGTGACGATGGTGGTATGCGCACAATACGTCAGAGCCGGGTGACATGGATAGAGATGATGAACATAGGACCCGTTTTCAATGATCTGCCGGAAATTCGGCAGGGTTTTCATATATTCGATATCGCTCGAACAGAGTGCATCGATCATAAATACGAGCAGTTTTTTCATCGTTAGACCCCCTGTAGTTTTTAGCATTTTATTATATCCCACAAAAACAAAAAAAGAAAGAAAAAAGCAGCGATTGCTGCTTTTGGCTGTCTGGATATCAGATTGCTTATTTCAGAGCGTCTTTCAGTGCCTTCGAAGCTTTGAAGGACGGAACTCTGGTTTCCGGAACATCGACAACTTCTCTTGTTCTCGGATTCATTGTCTGTCTGGCTGCTCTGGTCTTGACTTCGAATTTGCCTAAACCGAATAAGTCGACCTTATTGCCTTCCTTTAATGTTTCAACGATCGTTGCGATAGCGGAGTCTACGATTTCCGCTGCTAATTTTTTGGTAATATTGTTTGACTCGGCGATTGCTTCTGCTAAAGCCTTTTTATTTAAATCCATATGCAAGATTTCCTCCAATCTGGGTTTTATTATACCTTAATTCACAAAGTGAATCAACAAGCGAACCGCTTATGCCTCCGCTTTCTTACGGACCAGAATATGGATCGGTGTGCCCGTAAAATCAAAGGCTTCCCTGAGCCGGTTTTCCAGATATCTCTCATAGGAGAAATGGAAGAGCTTCGGTTCATTGACAAACAGGACGAATGTCGGCGGAGCCGTGGAAACCTGGGATGCATAGTAGATCTTCATGCGCTTTCCGTTGATCGTCGGAGCCGGTGTAACCAGCTGGGCATCCAGGATGACTTCATTGAGTACGCTTGTATTGATGCGGCGGTTGCTCGCTTCGTAGCATGCCTCAACTAAGGGCAGAACCGTCTGAATGCGGGCATGATTCTTCGCGGACACAAAGCAGATCGGCGCATAGCGCAGATAGACGAATTCATTGCGGATTTTCTCTTCCGTACGGATCATCGTCTTGTCGTCTTTCTCCACCGTATCCCACTTGTTGTAAACGATGATGACCGGCTTGCCTGCTTCCACCGCATAACCGGCAACATGCTTGTCCTGTGCCCTTATGCCGGCTTCCCCGTCGATCACAAAGAGAACGACATCACTGCGTTCAATGGCGCTGACAGCGCGTAAAACGGAATACTTCTCGATGTTTTCATACACCTTGCCGCGCTTGCGGATTCCGGCTGTATCAATAATGACATAGTCCTTTCCGTCACGCTTGAAAGGAGTATCGATCGCATCACGCGTCGTGCCTTCAATATCACTGACGATAACGCGCTCCTCATTCAGGATCGCATTGACCAGAGAGGATTTTCCGACGTTCGGCTGTCCGATGACACTGAAGCGGATCATTCCTTCATATTCGCTTTTTTTCTTCTCCGGTAACAGGGCTACCACCCTGTCCAGCACATCCCCGGTACCGATACCGTGAATCGCACTGACGGCGATCGGTTCATCAAATCCCAGGGCATAGAAATCATAGATATTATCCAGTTTGGAAATATCATCGATCTTGTTGACTAACAGAATGACCGGTTTGTTGGAGCGGCGTAAGAGTCCTGCGACGTATTCATCGTCGCTGGTCAGCCCTTCCTGGCCGTTGACCACAAAGCAGATAACATCCGCCTCTTCAATGGCGATATCCACCTGCATGCGGATCTCCTTCTGAAACGGCTGATCCTCCAGCTGGATTCCGCCTGTATCGATCACGCGGTACTCCCTGGTGAGCCATTCCACTTTTCCGTAAATACGGTCACGTGTCACGCCCGGCGTATCTTCGATGATGGCGAGACGTTCCCCGATAAACCGATTAAAAATCGTTGATTTCCCAACATTTGGTCTGCCAACGATTGCGATAACTCCATTAATCATGAATACTCACTCCTTCCGGAAATCTTTCGGAAATGAGATTGGAAATCACCTGTACGACTTCCGGGATGTTCAAATCGGATGTGTCCACCAGAACCGCATCTTCCGCCTGTGTTAAAGGCGAGTGCTCTCTGTGGGTATCCTGATAGTCGCGCTCCTCGATCTCTTTGACAAGCGTGTCAAAGTCACAGGCGATTCCTTTTTCCAGATTTTCCTGATAGCGGCGTCTTGCCCTGGATTCCGGAGAAGCGGTCATGAAAATCTTGACTTCCGCGTCTTTCAGAACGACCGTTCCGATATCGCGCCCGTCCATGATGATTCCCTTATTCCTGGCAAACTGCTGCTGGCGGCTGACCAGGTCCTGACGCACACTTAACAATGTGGAAACATTGCTGGCGCCGATGGACATGTCATCTTCCCGGATGCGTCTTGTGACATCTTCGTCATTCAGATAGACTCCGCCTGCGGAATCAAAACTGATCTTTGTTTCGGGAAGGATCTTTTTGATGCTTTCCTCATCCCGATCACAGATTCCGGCCTTTTTGCAGGCTAAAGCGACACAGCGGTACATGGCTCCGGTATCGAGATGAATATAGTTGTATTTCCTGGCGAGCAGTTTGGCAATCGTGCTCTTTCCTGCTGCGCTCGGTCCGTCGATTGCTATGTTAATACGCATTAAATAATACCTCTGCTCTTTAAGATGTAGTAGATCAGAACGCCCAAAACGGCAACGAGAACGATTAATAATACCGTTAATAAGCCGTTCAGAACCTTGTTGACCGTGTCGACTTTGTCATTGACGCCGTCGAGCTTGTCATCATATTCGTCAACTCTGGTCTTCAGTTCCGTTGTCTGCTGCAGTAAGTTCTCATGCAGCTTGGTATCGACAATGAAGTCTTCCTCGACTTCCACCATCTTCTTTTCCTTGACAGGTTCCTTGAAAGCTTCACGAAGTTCTTCCTTGCTGACCTCACGGGTCGTACCGACATCGCTCAGCACGCTTTCGATCTCTTTGCGCAGATCTTCGTTTTCTTCCTTGAACACCGGTTTTGTTTCTTCTTTTTTCACGGCTTCCTGTTTTTTCGGCTCTTCCTCATCCATCGGTCCGTATACCGTCAGATTGCTGGTACGCGGTTCGTATGCCGGAGCTGCGGTAGCCTTGAGGTCTTCCTTCAGGGTTTCCCTGCGGACTTCTTCCTCATCTTTTTCCTTGAACGGCTCAAAAGCCTTCGTGGAATCTTCTTCTTTTTCCTTGAAGTAGTTTGGGGATGTCTTACGAGAATTACCGCGGAGTTCGTTCAGAATGTTCAGATCTGTATCTTCCATGGAACGCAGGCCCTTTTTGATGTTGTACTGTTTGACTTCATCGATGAATTCATCCAGATACTCATTATTAAATGCCGGAGCCTTGCTCTCTTCCTTTGGCTGCTCCACCGGCTTTTCCGCTTCCGCTTTCTTTACGGAAGTGACTTCCGGATCAGCCTGAAGGAGCTGTTCCTTGAGATGCTGTGCTTCGGAGCTGGTGGATTCTGCTTCCATTTTATTGAAGGAAGTGGAATCGATGGCATTCAGGCGGTTGGCGTAATGGGAGAGTTCCTCACTCTGAATATTTTCTTCCGGATTGGTGTTCAGATCCCGGTATAATTCTTCATTCTTTCTTACTCTTGATAAACTCATAATCATTTACCTCCAATATATAGATTATAACAAATCTATGCCATGTTTGTGAAAAATTATGCCAAAACAGCGAAAAACCCACGGTTTTTCCGTGAGTTTTCATGAAATCGGCAATTCGAATGTAAAGGTCGTTTTTCCGTCAGTACTCTCTGCGTAACACCTGCCCTGATGCAGGGTGACGATGTTTTTCACGATGGAAAGTCCGAGTCCGCTGCCGGCAACGGCACGCACGTGATTCTCACTGGAGCGGTAGTAGCGCTCGAAGAGATGATCCAGATCTTCCTTTGCGATGGTTTCCCCAAAGTTTGTGATGGATACCCTTACCGTATTGTCTTCCGTTTTTTGCCGTAAAAGAATCTTTGTGGAATCGGAAGAATAGTTGATTGCGTTATTCAGAAGATTATAGAGCACCTGCGAGATCTTCAGACGGTCTGCATGGATCAGACATTCTTTGTCTTCCTGATACTCGAACTGGTAATAGTTCTGATACATCTTCTCATAATGGTTCAGTGTGGAAGTGATCAGCTCATTCAGGGAGAACTCTTCTTTGTGCAGTGATTCGCTGAGCGACTCATATTTGGAGAGGTCCACCACATCATTGACAAGCCCGCTTAAGCGCTTGGTTTCCTGGATGATGATATCCAGATTCTCCTCCGTTCTCTCCTCCTCCATATCCTTCATCAGCTCCGCATAACCCGAAATCATGGTAAGCGGTGTTCTGAGGTCGTGAGAGATATTGGCAATCAGTTCCTTCTGCAGGGAGTCGACCTTTTTTAATTCCTGCGCGGCGTAATTCAGTGTACCGGAGAGTTCGCTGACTTCCGAGAAGCCTTCTCCGCGGAACTTCACATCATAATTTCCCGTTGCCAGTGTCTTGGCGCTCTCATTGATCTCTTCAATCGGATTGGAGATCTTTTCAGAGATAAACCAGGTGAATAGCGCACTCAGTACCAGTAAGAACAGCGAGCTGAAGGCAAGCTGGATCTTCAGGGTATTGCTGATAGGCTCAACCGGGGTCAGTTGGGAGTATCCGATCAGCAGATAATCCGTATTTAAGGAACCCGGAATGATCTTTGCATAGAGAATACTGTCGTTTTTATGCATCGACATGCTCGGTACCTTGCCGTTGAAAACGTCCGGGCGGTAATCCTCGATTATGAGATTATCGCGTTCAAACTTTTCAATGAACTCCCCCTTTTCGGAGGCGTTCTGATAAATATGATACAGTTCGGAATACGTCAGGTTTCCGAGATAGCTGTCAAACGCCTTATTGGATGCGGTAATATCCAGACTGCTGTCATCCAGGGAAATGACACGCAGGGAAAGATCGTAATCCATGGCACATTTCTTCATTAAAACAGAGAGTTCATCGCTTTCAATGTTGCTGGCGATGCTGGAGGCACTCTGCTTCAGATTTTCCGTAATCGTTGCCTGATAGAAGGGTTTCAGGAATACGATCTGGAAAAACCAGAGAAAGATGAGGATCGTCGCCGAGAAGATGGCGAAGTAGAGAAAGATCTTCCGGCGGATGCTACTGTTTTTCTTCGCGGTATTCAAAACGGTACCCTACCCCTCTGACCGTTACGATGCAGTCTTTATAATCCTCCAGATTTCTGCGTAACAGTTTAATATGCGTGTCGAGCGTTCTGTCGTCCCCTTCATAATCGAACCCCCACACTTCCTCAATGATTCTGTCCCGCTCGATCACCTGATTCTTATTGGACGCAAGCAGGATCAGCAGCGCGTATTCCTTCGGGGAAAGATCCAACTCCTTCCCGTGAACCGTGACTTTATGGGCGGTGTAGTCAATGACCAGTTCGCCGTAGATATCTTCCTTTTTCTGGTATTTTCTGACGCGCTTCAAAATGGCATTGACACGCATCATCAGCTCTTTTACGGAGAACGGTTTTACGACATAATCATCAACATCCAGATCAAACGCTTTGATCTTGTCATACTCCTGTCCTTTTGCCGTCAACATGATGATCGGTGTTTCCAGAAAGCTGCGGATTTCCTCTACCGCCTCGTATCCGTTCATCACGGGCATCATCACATCCATGATGATCACATCAAAAGCTTGGCTTTCACATTTTCTCACGGCATCTCTTCCATTCAAGGCGATTTCCACTTCGTGTCCTTCGTGGGCCGCATATTTCTTGATCAAAGTACAGATGTTGATCTCATCGTCTACTACCAGCAGTTTTGCCATTGCTCTCACCTCTTTTGAATTATCTTAATTATACAATGTGAAGAGTATGTGAACCCATAGAAAAAAGCGGGATTCATTCCCGCTTTGAGTCTTTTGCTTAAGCTCTTCCGGCGTATTTGCCGTCTTTTGTCGTGATAACGACCATTTCGCCTTCTTCGATGAAGAGCGGAACCTTGATGGTCCAGCCCGTTTCCAGCGTGGCGTTCTTTAAAGCTGCCGTAGCCGTATCACCTTTGACGCCCGGTTCGCTTTCCGTTACCTGCAGCGTGACCTTATCCGGTAAGGCAACACCGAGGATCTCACCTTCGTACATGGTAACACTGACGTTGTCATTCGGTTTTAAGAAGTTCAACTCCCATTCCAGATGGTCTTTCGGGATTTCAATCTGGTCATAAGTGCTGGTATCCATAAATGCGAGAGAATCTCCCGTATCGTAAAGATACTGCATTTCCTTTTTGTCCAGATGTGCCTGCTCGACTTTATCTCCACCGGTGAAGGAAATATCCGTAATGGCGCTGGAACGTAAGTTCTTGACTCTGACCTTGACGATCATCTGGCGCATGGCCGTTTTATTATGCTGAATATCCAGGACCGTATACAGATCCTTTTCATATATGAAAGTTAATCCCGGTTTTAAATCATTTACGATGATCATAATTCATCCTCCGTTTTATCCGTTTTTATTTTATTATGAATCGAAAAACGGGTCAATCGTTTCCACTCAATCCGGATAATAATAGTCTTTCACCCTGGCATACTCGTCATTGTACTCCAGAACCGCATAGAACCCGTACCGTCCGCGTACATCGATATAGGCCGTCAGTTCATCATATTCCACAAAAACGGTACACCCGTGCATCTTAAAGCGGAAATTCTTTGTATCCAGATACATGAATTCCTCTTTGATCCGCTCAATGGCGTAGGCTTCAATCTCGTACACCTCGTTCAGCTGCACCGTGCGGTTAAGCATCCGCAGCCTGTTCTGCAGAATCACATTCGCACTGCTCAAAATCAGAGCCAGATTCACATACGCAATGAGGGTATAAAAAAGAATGAATCCCTTTTTCACCGCCGGATCAGCACCCTTCGCTCAATTTCCCCGCGCGTATACGTCATGTAGATATGATCCTCCTCATCCATCTCAAAATAGACATCATCGATATTGTCAAACACGATATTGGTTCCCGGAGAAATGTAAAGATGCTGATTCTCCAGTGAGAGCGTAAACACCTTATCATCATATTCATAGATGATTTCCGCATCATCCACCTCCACGTTTTCCCCCAGTGTCAGTATCATCCTGAGCTGATAGATTGCATTGATATCCTGGGCGTAATCCGTATCCAGCTGCCAGAACGCCACGCAGCGGTACATCCCGGCGCATAGCGTTACAATGGCGGAGAGCGCAAAGAGAGATGCGAGTGCTTCCAGAAGCGTAAACCCCTTTTTAATGGGGCTGTTCCCAGCTGAGTTCAAATTGTTCCTCCTCATACTCCCTGACGCCTGCATACAGCTTCGCCGTCGTTAAAAGCATCTCTACGGTCAGGGCAATGATAATCAGGGAAATCAGGCACTCCAGTAACAGAAAGCCCTTCTTAGTATTCATGGATCCTCCCGCACCCGAGATAGATCACAAGATCCTCTGAAGAATCGTAGTTGATGCTCTGGGCCATATTGACGTTTCCCCGTCCGTTAAAGCGGATACTGTAGCGAGAGTAGAGATCTTCGTATTCGAAGTCTTCATGTTCCTTGTAATAGATGGCATCGGACTGCGTCAGAGCGTACTCGCTGATCAGAAGCTTCTTCTGATAGCGGTAGGAAAATAACGGCGTGAAAGAGCACACATAGAGAAATGAGGCGGTGTAGATGAGCAGCACCAGCATCATTTCCATCAGCGTGAACCCCTTATTCACGGATAACTGCCTTTCCGTTTTCGATATCGATGGATTTCCCGTTCTTGCAGACGGCCTGGCGTTCCGTAAGCAGTTCCTCCTCCACCAGTTCCTTGATGCCGGCGGGAACATCGTCATATTTGAGCTGAAATTCCAGAATCGCCGTATCCACGATCTTCAGCTGGTTTTCACAGCTTTTATCATTGATGATCCCCATGACTTTAGAGATGTTCGGAACGCTCAAAAGAAACACGACCGCAATCACGCTCAGAACGATCATCATTTCCAGTAAAGTAAATCCCTGTTTCATTTTCTTTTTCCTCCCTTATAACTGATATATGATTCCCAAAGGGCTCAATAAAGCTCTGTACAGCAAGGCAATCATTAAGCTCACAATCAGATAGATTCCATACTGTATGCCCCGAATCAGACTCCTGTATTTTCTCAATAAGAGAAGCCTCGCCACTTCGATATATTGCAGTAACAGCGCATCCAGCTCCCCGCTGGCATTTCCGATCTCAAAGGTCTTTAATAACTTCTTTTCCAATAGTAACCCTTTGATCACTTCATTTGCCTCATTTCCCGCCTTCAGTCCCTTCTCCATCTGGCGCGCCATCAGTTGTGCAAAGCGGGAAGAGGACTGCATGGTAAGGGAATCGACGATCTGCTTGGTATTGCAGCCGCTGCTGCTTAAGGCATAGTAATAGATGGCAAAATACAGGGAGTAGTAACGGCAGAGCAGATTGTCCTTTTTAACGGCATACAGCATGTTATAAACCCTGCTGAAGGCATAGCTGCTTTGCATGCGCAAAAGAAATAAGGCAAAGAAAAGCAACAGGAACAGAATGCCGAGATAGTAGACTTTCAGAAAGATCTGAAGCGAGAATATCGTGGTGTCGCTGCTTTCCCATAGCTGCATGCTGCTTTGGATCATGGGCAGAATCGACGTATCGAAAAAGATTGCAGCCGCAAAGGTCATTACAAAGAGAAAAACGGCATAGAGGGAATTCTGCAGCGTTGCATCTTTGATCTCCTGCTTCAGCTTTCCGCTCTCAAGAACAAAGCGGCGGAAACTCTTCCCGTCCAGAATTCCTTCGCAGGAGGCAAGCGGAGCCTGAAGGCGCCGGAAGTAGGTATTGCTGTCTTTTCTGATTCCCAGCATGCTCAAGCATTCCTCTTCCCGCATCCCCTTGTTTTTCAGAAGGTTATAAAGCTCGTAGTCTTCCAAAAGCGTCTTTTCAGAGGTGAAACTGATCTCTTTGCTGAGAAAGCGAGAGAAAGCGCGGCGAAGTTTTCTGATGCTCCCGGAAATAGCGGAGCTCTTCTTCATCCATCGTTTCATACAGGCATATCTTCCCCTTTCTGTCTTTATTGCTGAGTAAGCGCTGATTGCTGATCAGGATACAGGTTTCATAAAAATCAAAGAGATTGACATTCAGATCACTCAGCCTGTGAATGACGCCGGTTGCACTGCGCGCATGAATGGTACTGATAACCAGATGTCCCGTGAGTGCCGCCCGGATTGCCATTCTGGCTTCCGCTTCCGAACGGATCTCTCCGATGAAGATGATATCCGGGTCATGGCGCATGAGCTGGCGGATCCCTTCCGCATAGTCCAGACCGCTTTTCAGATTCACCTGTACCTGAACGGCATTCTCTAACGGCAGTTCAATCGGGTCCTCAATCGTAAAGATCTCCTTCCGTTTTACGGACTTCAGAAGAGAATAGGCACTGGAGGTCTTTCCGCTTCCCGTCGGGCCGCTTAAAAGAATCAGCCCGCTGTCAGCGTTAATGGCATCACGGAAGAGGCGGTTCTGCTCTTTTAAGCTGCTGACTTCTTCCCTGAGCACTTTCTGATAGAGGATCCTGAGGCTGAAACTGATGGCCGCAAGAGATGTCAGCATGCTATAGCGGAAGTAGAGCGTCTTATCGAAGAGCTCATAATGAAAGGCTCCGCTCTGCGGACGCGTCTGATCTGTCAGATCCAGATTTGCCAGATATGCCAGATAATAGCAGACCTCCCTGTCAGAAGGGCTGCTGTCAACTTCATTCATTCCCGCAGCGGAGCGCATCTTGATTTCCATCTGATCCTCTTTTAAAAGGAAGTGTATATCGGTTACGCTGTTTCTCTGGGCAGTAATCAGTAACTCCTGCCACCGTTTCTGAATATCCATACTAATACATAATAAAAAAAGGTGAGATTTCCTCACCTTACATCGAATAAATCAGAAACGGGTTGTTTTCCTTTTCAAATCCCAGCGTCGTGATCTCATCGTGCCCTGGATAAACTACCAGGGAATCATCCAGGCTCTTTAAAAGTTTCAGGGAATTTCTCAGTTCACTGTTGGATCCCGTCGGAAGATCCGTTCTCCCTACGGAAAGATGGAACAGCGTATCTCCGCTGAACATCGCATTGCCTATGACAAAGACCAGTGAGCCCTGCGTGTGCCCCGGCGTCTCATACGTGTCTACGGTAAAGTTGCCGATATGACTTCTGCCTTCCTTAATTTTCGTCATCTTGCTGTTGACGACGACCGGGTCGTATTCGGAAAGGTTCAGCCGCGGATTTCTGGCCATCTCCATATCCGCCTCGGAAATATAGACCGGGCAGTGAAAAAGAGAAACCAGTTTGTCTACGGCACCGATGTGGTCCAGATGCCCGTGCGTTAAAAGGATTCCGTCTACGACTGCCCCTTCTTCGGGAAGCAGCGTGAGGATCTTTTTATAGCGGGATCCCGGGTCGATGATCAGATAGTGTCCCTTCTCTTCCAGCACATAGCAGTTGGTCTGATAACCTCCCACCGTCACAAAGGATATTTTCATATTCACTTATAAGATAATAAAAAAAGCCACCAGGCCTTTTTTACTTCTTCTCCTTATGTTCGGTTTGTTTATTGCAACGAGGGCAATATTTTTTAATAACCATTTTTTCCGGGTGTTTACGTTTATTTCTGGATCCGAGGTAATTTTCTTCACCACAGACCGAACACTTAAAAATTAATTTTTCGCGCATGATATACCTCCGAGCGGTATTATTGTAACATAGTCCTTCAAAACAGACAACACTTTTTTTCTTTTCTTTTTTCCCCGTCTTTTCAGCTTTTCAGGCCTCTTTCAGTTATAATAGGAATGAGGTGATTAACTGATGTATACAAGAGAAACAACCAGACAGGTTCACGTGGGAAATCTGCCGTTAGGTGGCCAGAACCGGGTTCTGATTCAATCCATGACAAATACAAAAACAAAGGATGTTGCCGCTACGGTTGCCCAGATCAATGAGCTCGTGGAAAACGGCTGCGAGATCGTCCGCATGGCCATTTTCGATGAAGAAGATGCCCGTGCCGTCAAAGAAATCAAGAAAGCCGTCAGTGTACCTTTAGTAGCCGACATTCATTTCGACTATAAACTGGCTTTGATCTGCTGCGAAAGCGGAATCGACAAGATCCGGATCAATCCGGGTAATATCGGCTCCAAGGAAAACGTACGCAAGGTCGCGGATGCCTGCAAGGCGAGAGGAATTCCGATCCGCATCGGCATCAACAGCGGTTCTCTGGAGAAAGAACTCATCGAAAAATATGGCGGACCATGTGTGGATGCCATGATGGAGAGTGCTCAGAAACATATCGATCTCTTACGCGAAGCGGATTTTGAGGATATCGTCATTTCCTTCAAGAGTTCCAATGTCAAGCTGACAATTGCAGCCTATCAGAGAGCTGCCGAACTCTTCCCCTACCCGCTGCATCTCGGCGTGACGGAAGCCGGCACCTTCAATGAGAGTGCCATCAAGTCTTCTGCCGCCCTGGGAACTCTGCTTTCCCAGGGAATCGGAGACACGATTCGCGTCAGCGTGTCTGCTCCTCCGAAAGATGAGCTGATTATCTGTAAGAAACTCTTAAAGTGTTTCGATCTGATCGATAATGTTCCGAATCTGATCAGCTGCCCAACCTGCGGAAGAATTCAGTATGACATGCTGCCGCTGGCCGCAAAAGTGGAACAGTATCTGAATACCATTCATTCCAATATCACGGTCGCCGTCATGGGATGTGCCGTCAACGGACCGCAGGAAGCGAGCCGTGCGGATATCGGCGTTGCCGGAGGTGTCAGGGAAGGTCTGCTCTTTAAGAAAGGCGTCATGATCCGCAGGATCCCGCAGGAGCAGCTCTTTGATGAACTGGTAAAGGAAATCAATGAATTTGTCGCAAATGAAAACAATGGCTAGCCATTGTTTTTTTTAGTGTAAGCTGTAGCGAAGGATCGTAAGGATCCAAAGGTGCAGCGGATAGTAATAGTGATAGATGGACTGAAAGAGCGGACTCCCCTTCTTATGAGTCGGATCTTTGAGCGCTATCAGAGGAATACTCAGAAAGATCCCGCTGTTTACAAAGTCTGCAAAATAGGATTTCAGAACAATGCCGCTGTAGCGGTAAAGTCCGTGATACTTCAGATACGGAAGGTAAAGAATGAACTCTTCCACGCTCATCATAAGCAAAAAGCTGACCGTCAGAACAAAGGATTCCTTCAAACGCTGCTCTTTTGTCATCCCTTCGCGCACGGAAACATATCGTTCCAGTAAGAATAGATACAGCATTCCTGCGCCGTAATAGCCGATATGGAAGTAAGAACAAAGGCAAACCGCCAGGATCAGTGCAGCATATTTCTGTACAGGCGACAGTTTTCCGGCTTTCAGCGAGAAACATGCATACAGGAAGAACTGCAGCACCTGATTTGCGCCGCTATTGTCCCAGAATCCGCCGTCTAAAAGCGCATAGTCATATGCCGCTTCCGAAAGAACAGCGAGCACAAGCAGAGACAACAGATACCTGTTCTGGCGCTCTTTCTCCTGCGTTTTAAAATACGCAAGCGTCTCGGCAAGCATCAGTGCGTAAAGCGGAAAAGCGAGTCTGCCGATAAAGCGGAACACCTCATTTAGCGAGAATGCGACGGCCACATGGTCCAGCGTCATGGAAATCATGGCAATCAATTTTAAAATGAAAGTTGAAATCATGGTTAAAGATCCATCAGACTTTCATTCATCACTCCGTTTCGGAGCGAAGCAATTTCCAGTGCATAAGGTGCTTTTTTATTGACGTAAGGCGTTTCCAGTATCTTCACAACATCTTCGAGCTGGGGATGGAAGGCAATTGTATGCAGTGTATCAAAGCCGATCATTCCGTATCCCAGATTGGCATGCCGGTCTTTTCTGGCTCCACATTCGTTTTTCGAATCGTTCAGATGCACCACGTTCAGCCTGCTCAGCCCGATTGTAGAATCAAACTCATTCAGTACCGCATCGAAATCCGCCAGGTTGTATCCGGCATCCCAGGTGTGGCACGTATCAAAACAGACACCCAGCCATTCCGGATGCGCACATCCTGCGATGATCTGGGCAATCTCTTCAAAGCGGTAGCCGACTTCCGCGCCTTTTCCCGCCATGGTCTCAAGCGCAATGATGATTCCCGTATCTGCCGATAAAACTTCATTGAGACCTTCGATGATCTTCTGAATTCCCGCTTCCGCTCCCATCTGCAGATGAGATCCCGGATGCAGCACCAGGTATTTCGCACCGAATGCCTTAGAGCGCTCAATCTCCACTTTCAGCATTTCCACGCTGCGAAGATACGTCTCCTCCTTTACGGTATTTGCCAGATTGATCAGATACGGCGCGTGGATGATTACGTTTTCCAGCGGAATGCCGTTTTCTTCCAGCAATGCTTTCGCTTCGTTGATTTTCAGTTTTTCCAGTGGCGTCCTCACGGAATTCTGGGGAGCGCCGGTATAGAGCATCAAGGCGTTGGCATCATAGGAAAGTGCCTCTTTTACGCTGCCGAGATAATACTCCGGCGCACTCATTCCCACATGCGAACCGATCTTAAACATCGTATTTCTCTCTCTGGCGGGCTTTGGCTCTTTCTTTCTGCTGCTTCTTGATTTCGCCCTTGATGAATTCTCTCTTCTTTTTCCGTTTGAGTTTTTCGATTTCCTGCTCGCGTTTTTTCTTATAACCCGGTTTTACCTTGGTCTCTTTTTTCACGAGCTTATTGATTTCCTTATCCAGCTCCGTTTCCTTTTTGACCCGCTTGTAGCCAAACGGTTTCAGATCCGTCCATTCCCCGTTGCGGAAGTTCTTATGGTCAAATTTGATGCCTTTTTCCTTTAATAAACGGATGGAACGTTCATCGGAATCCTGATAGAGTGCATAGCAGACGCCTTCTCTTCCGGCTCTTCCCGTTCTGCCGGCTCTATGAACATAGAAGCTGAGTTCCGAGGGGAAACCGAGGGAGACAACATGGGTAATAAAGTCGTTGTCCAAGCCGCGCGAGGCGATATCCGTAGCGACAACGTAAGTATACTCATGATTGTTCAATGCGTTCAGCGCCTGTTTGCGGGTACGGGAGGAAAGTCCCCCGTGGAGCAGTAAGGTACGGTATCCGTTTTCCTTTAAGATATCCGCGGTCTCATCCGCCTCTTCTCTGGTGTTGGCAAAGATCAGACAGATATACGGCTGGAACCCCGGCAGAATGTCCAGGATGCGCTCCTGCGGCTTCTTATGCTTGCAGGGAATCAGGATATGCTGAATATGCGGGTTATAGGAAGCTTTCTCATCAATCTTCACCGTCTCCGGATTCTTCATGTATTTCTTTAAGAACGGTTTTAATCCGTTCGGGATAGTGGCACTGAATACCATCATCTGCAGATCGGAATTCATCCTTCCCGCTACGGCATCAATATCATCCAGAAAACCGTATTCCAATGTCATATCGCCTTCGTCGATGACCATGATTTTGGCATTCTGAACAAGCAGTGTGCCTTCATTCAGGAAGAGATCCTTGATTCTTCCCGGAGTACCGATAATGATATGCGGCTGTGTCTTCAGGGATTCACTCATCCGCTCTTTGGATCTGCCGCCGCTGATCTGCTTTACCACTAAGCGCGGTTCTGCCTTCATCATGAGCTTGGCCGCATTGAAGAGCTGCTGTGCAAGTTCACGGGTCGGAGCGGTGATGACTGCCTGGACCATCGGTTTGTCCAGATCGATTATTTCCATTAAAGGAACCAGAAAAGCGTGCGTTTTTCCGGAACCGGTCGCACTGATGCCGATGACATCTCTATGTTTTAACGCTAACGGAATTACCTCTTCCTGGATGGGAAAGAATTCCGTAAAGCCGTTGAGATCAAGAAACTTCAAGGTGGATTCACGGAAGTTATAAGAGTTAAAATCTTTCATATTCATACACCTCCAGCATAATTATACAGATTCCCCTTCCTTTTTTCAAAGTGCTATAATAACTCTGTATGGAAGTTATAAGAGCAATCCCATGCGGATACTGCAAAGGCGTTATCCGCGCCATTGAAATCGCCAAAAAAGAACGCCGGATGCATCCGGAGGAACCAATTCATATTTTAGGCATGCTCGTGCATAACCGCTTCGTCACCCTTACCTTAAGTGAGCTGAACATCATCTCTCACAGTGAGAAAAACAAGACGCGCCTGGAGCTGTTGGATGAGATCGATTCCGGAACCGTCATTTTTTCCGCGCACGGAGTCAGCAATGAAATCTACAGAAAAGCAGAGGAAAAAGGCCTCCGCATCGTGGATGCAACCTGTACGGATGTCTTAAAGACTAAGGAAATCGTAAAGCAACACCTCGTGCAGGAAGAAGTGCTCTATATCGGTGTAAAGCATCATCCGGAAGCGGAAGGAATCATCAATGATGATCCGGAGCATATCCATCTGATTACATCGATTGAAGATGTCGCTTTGCTGCCGCAGTATGAGCGCGTGTTTGTGACAAATCAGACAACCATGAACATGCTGGAACTGCCTGACATTCTGAAAGCCATTCAAAAGAAATACCCGCAGGCTGAGATCAGTGAAGAAATCTGCGATGCGACGCGGATGCGTCAGGAAGCCGTACGCAATCTCCCTGAGCTGGATATTCTCTATGTTGTGGGAGATCCTCACAGCAACAATACCCGCAATCTCGGCAAGTGTGCACCTTCCTCCATCGGCATGATCCGCTATATTGAAACGGTGGAAGATATTGATCCGCATGAATTGGAGAACGTAAAAAAAGCAGGAGTGACGGCCGGCGCCTCCACTCCCACTGCACTGTATCAGCAGGTGATTGCCTATCTTAGGAACTACACCCCTTCCGCCGCGGTTCCAAAGCGGACGGACGATATTCTGTGACTTGCAGCCTCTTCGTTATGAAGAGGCTTTTTTTCTTGGGAACCTTTACTCAATCCCTTCTTAAGGCACTTTTCAGGGCATTCAGTTCCCTTTTATCCTTTAAAGGATGCTCCTTATCAAGGCTGTACAAATAACTGTATCGCTCTTTCAGGTATTTCTCGAAAGTTACCTCACGTTTTGCCAGATTGATCGGCCCCAGCCAGATTTCCTCTTCGCTAAGCGGTTTTTCTGAGTGCTGAAGAGAGAAACAGATGATCTGATAATATTTGTATTCCTCTACAAACGCCTCATTTGTGATGGTATAGCCGTGATCGGAGATATACTGACGGAGTTTGTGTACGCTTGTATTTCCCTGTACAATGATCTCTTTCAGATCTTTAAAGCGGTCCAGATGCCCGTCAAGGATGGAAAGGATCAGCTCGCTCCCCATTCCGGCAATCACGATGACTTCCGTATCGGAAGGAACCTTATCGAGTCCGTCGGAGAGAATCGTATGTACCCTGTCCTCGACGTTGGCAGCCTGAATGTGTTTCTGCGCCATGGAAAGCGGGCCTTTTTTATTGTCGCAGGCATATACCTTTTTCGCGCGTCCCTCTTCCGCCAGATAAACAGGCAAAAAGGCATGATCGGTACCGATATCGGCCACAATCATGTCTTTATTGATCATATCTGCGATGTACTGTAATCGTTTGGAAAGCATTAGTTCTTATCGATAAAATCGCGTAAACGTTTGGAACGTGTCGGATGTTTCAGTTTTCTCAGCGCTTTCGCTTCGATCTGACGGATACGCTCTCTGGTGACGTTGAATTCCTTACCGACTTCTTCCAGAGTACGGGTTCTTCCGTCATATAAGCCGAAGCGCAGTGCCAGAACTTTTTCTTCACGTTCCGTTAAGCCCTGCAGGACGTTATTGATCTCGTCCTTTAAGAGCTGGTTGGAAGCGTACTGGTCCGGAGAAAGTGCATCCTTGTCTTCAATGAAGTCACCCAGATGGCTGTCATCTTCCTCACCGATCGGAGTTTCCAGGGAAACCGGATCCAGCGCGATTCGCTGAATCTCACGGACTTTCTCCGGTGTGATGTTATTGCCCATCTTTTCGGAGATTTCTTCCGCAGTCGGTTCTCTACCGAGTTCCTGGACCAGCTGACGCTGAACACGGGTCAGTTTATTGATCGTTTCCACCATATGGACCGGAATACGGATCGTTCTTGCCTGGTCGGCAATGGCACGTGTAATCGCCTGACGGATCCACCATGTCGCATATGTGGAGAATTTGAATCCTTTGGTATAGTCGAATTTTTCAACTGCCTTGATCAGACCCATATTGCCTTCCTGGATCAGATCGAGGAACAGCATGCCTCTTCCGACATATTTCTTCGCAATGGAAACCACCAGACGTAAGTTGGAGGAGATCAGGATCTCTTTCGCAGCCTGGTCACCTTCCGCACATCTGCGGGCGATTTCCGGTTCATCATCCGGATTTAATAACGGAATCCGGCCGATTTCTTTCAGATACATCTTAACTGCATCGTTGGTTTTCGTGTAAGTGGAATTGGCAAAAGACGCCTCAATGTTCATGAGTTCCGTATTCAGATCATCGTCTTCTTCAAATTCCGAATCCTGGGCATCATCTTCGAACACATCCAGATCATTGACGGCATCCGCTGCAGCTTCCAGCGGTGCATCCGGCATTTCGTCGAGTTCTTCTTCCTCATCGTCTTCGCTGAGGTTGATGCCTTCCCGGGTGAACCAGTCATATAAATCCGCGGAATCCCCGTCACTCAGATCGAGATGTTCCAGAGCATCCATTACGTCACTCTGGTACAGTTTTCCCGTTTCCTTGTAGGTTTTCCGGAATTCCTCTTTGAGCTGATCAAGAGTTTTGTACTGTTTCATAAATAACTCCCCCTTTATTTCTGCCTATCTTGTAATAAATCTATTCTGTCCTTTTTCAGACTCACCAGTTTGCTCAGCAATTCATTCTTTTTCATTTCATCAGTCGTTACTACGATCTGCCTTTTTATTGCCGCAATGGATTCGTCCAGAAGGGACACTTTCAAACGGGCGAACGCTTCCGAGAGCGCCTGCTCGTTGTAAACCTTGGAAAACAACTCACTCTCATCCAGATAGAGAATCAGTTTTTTCTGCGTTTCGTCGCTGACTTCGTTCAGCAAGTCCGCAATTTCAACCCGGTTGCTCTTACGATAGTAATCCAGAATACTGAGTGCCAGATCGTTGAGCTGACGGTCCGGGAGAAATCCCATTTTTTCCTTGTAGTAGCTGGCCGCCTGCTTGCTGACGAGAAGCTGTGAGAGCACCTCGTATTCAGAACGGATCCTGCCGTTTAATTTCTGCTCTTTCTCCGTTGGTCGTACCGTTTTCACTTCCGCAGGAGCACTCCTCTCACTCACCAGGCTTTCCAGTAAAGCTACTTCAAAACCGGTCATCCGCGAGAGTTCCTGATAGAAGGTTGAGCGGTCAAAGGAATCTTCCAACGTCGCAATCTCATTTGCCATACGTCTGGCATATTCCTTTTTCTGGGTGTAGTTGTTGAAGTCCACCTTCGTGGCGTATGCCCTGAGGAAGAACTGGATATAGACTTCCTGCGTGGCGATCATCTCCCGGAAGAAGGCTTCCCCTTTCTGGCGGATGATCTCATCCGGATCCAGACCGGTGGTATTCCGGACCACCATACAGCTGATTCCGTTTTCCGAAAGCAGCTTGGCATTCTTCAGGTTGGCATTCTGTCCCGCGGAGTCTCCGTCGTAACAGAGGATGACCTGAGTATGCAGATTCTTTAACAGGCGGATTTGCTCCTTGCTCATGGCCGTGCCGAGCGTTGCCAGACAGTTTTTCACACCGACCTTATAGAAGGCATACACATCCGTTACCCCTTCCACGATATAGACGCATCCGGCATCCTTCACGGCGCTTCTGGCTTCATAGTAGTTGTACAGAAGATTTCCCTTGACGTAGATCTCGGTATTCTCCGTGTTGATATATTTCGGTTCCTGACCCGAGAAGACGGCTCTTCCGTTAAAGGCAACCGGCTGGTTGTCCGCATTGAAGATCGGGAAGATGATCCTGCGCGCAAAGGCGTCATGGAATCCGTCCGGTGCTGAGCGGATCAGGTTGATTGCCAGCATGTCCCTCTCTGAGTGACCCTTGGCCTTGAGGAAACGGTAGAGCGCATCCCTGTCCGGATTATAACCGATTTTGAAATGCTTGATCAGTTCATCATTGTAGCCTCTGTCATAAAGATAGTTCAGCTGTGCCGTAGCCTGATCAGAGTACAGCTGGTAAGTCAGAAAATCGATGGCTTCCTGAAAGATTTTGAAGTAATTCTGCGTTTTCGCATCATACTTCTCGTTCATGAAAGCCTCCTTGTTGTAACTCAAAGGCTCATTGACCAGTTCCGCCACTTTCATGACCGCTTCCGGGAAGCTGATCTTTTCGTAGTTCTGCACAAAGGAAAAGACATTACCTCCGGCATTACAGACAAAGCACTTGTAGATCTGCTTGTCGGTATTGATGTTCATGGAAGGATCGTGGTCATTATGAAAAGGACAGACGGCAGTATAGTTCCTTCCCTTCTTGTTGAGCGGAAGGTACTTCCCGATGACTTCTGCGATATCCGCTTTCGCTCTTACTCTGTTGATATCCTCTTCACTGATTCTTGGCATTCTACCTCGTTATTAATATTTCATTGCGTTTTTGACGTAATCCGCTAACTGATCGATCGCAACACGTTCCTGCTGCATGGTGTCTCTGTTTCTGACCGTGACACAGTGGTCTTCGAGAGAATCAAAGTCGAATGTGACACAGAACGGCGTGCCGATGGCATCGTTTCTGCGGTAACGTTTGCCGATGGAACCGGCATCGTCGAAGTCACACATGAAGGACTTGCTTAATTCCTCATATAACGGATAAGCCTGCTCGTTGAGCTTCTTGCTTAACGGCAGAACGGCGACCTTGATTGGGGCAAGCGCCGGATGGAGATGCAGGACAACACGGGTGTCGTTTTCACCGACCTGCTCTTCTTCGTAGGCATCCATCATGAACATTAAGAACAGACGTTCGACACCGACCGCCGGTTCCACGCAGTAAGGGAGATAATGTTCATTGGTTTCCTGATCGAAGTATTCCAGATTCTGCTTGGATTCATTCTGATGGCACTTCAGGTCGTAGTCCGTACGGTCTGCGATACCCCAGATTTCACCCCAGCCGAAGCTGAATTTGTATTCGATATCACTGGTTCCCTTGGAATAATGGGACAGTTCTGCCTGCTCATGTTCTCTTAAGCGCAGATTTTCCTTTTTGACGCCTAAGCTCAGCAAGAAGTTCAGGCAGTAATCTTTCCAGTAGTCATACCACTTCAGGTCCTCTCCCGGCTTGCAGAAGAATTCCAGTTCCATCTGTTCGAATTCTCTGGTACGGAAGATGAAGTTCCCCGGTGTGATCTCGTTACGGAAGCTCTTGCCGATTTGGCCGATTCCAAACGGGAGTTTCTTACGCATGGAGCGCTGTACGTTCTTGAAGTTGACGAACATGCCCTGCGCCGTTTCCGGACGGAGATAGACTGTGCTCTTGGCATCTTCCAGAACACCCTGGAATGTCTTGAACATCAGATTGAAGTTACGGATATCCGTGAAGTCGTGGCTTCCGCAGTCCGGACATGCAATCTTATGTTCCTTGATGAAGGCCATCATTTCATCCTTTGTCATTCCGGCCGCATTCACTTCACCATTTGTTGCCTCTTCGATGAGGTGGTCTGCTCTGTGACGTGTATGACAGTTTTTGCAGTCCATTAACGGGTCCGAGAATGTCTTTAAGTGACCGGAAGCCTGCCAGACCTGCGGATTCATTAAGATCGCGCTCTGGATCTGAACGTTGTAAGGATTTGTCTGAATAAACTTATATAACCAGGCGTTCTTGATGTTATCTTTCAAGGTAACGCCTAACGGGCCGAAGTCCCATGTATTGCTTAAACCGCCGTAAATTTCGGATCCCTGATAGACGAAACCGTTATTACGGATATGGTTGACAATTGTCTCAAATGAATATTCTTTCTTTTCCATATCTAAATACCTCTTATTAACCTATTATATACTACCACTTCAAACACTTCTTTTCAAACCGAAGTGCCATAAATCCACTATAAAAAGCATGAAAATGTGTAGGACTTATAAAATACCTCTTTTTCCCGGAAAAGTAAAGCGGAAAATCAATAAAATCATAAAATATGTTATTTTGTACAAAAAACGGGACTACATTATGCAATCCCGTTGATTTCCGTTACTTGAATTAAAGCAGCCTGCTGCCGCATGTTCCAAGAAAAGCGAGCGACTCTTTCACGCTGTGCGACGCATCGTTTGCGATTAAGCCGAACCGCATCGAATATCCGCTCTGCTACTCGTAGTTATCAATCAGAGACCAATGCAGATATCCTATAAGCGGGATCCCGTCTTTGAAGCAACGCTCCACTCCGGCAAGTGCCTCTTCGATAAAGGCGATTCTTCTCTGATTGCTTGATGTCGCAATGCCGTTTTCCGTAATCAGAATTTCCTTTCTCAGTTCACCATACACGCGGCGTACGATATGCTCTATACCTTCCGGAGGAGGAGGACGATTCCGCCAGCATTGTTCTCAGTGACACATTTGCCTTCATGATGTTCAATGACATCGTTATGCGTGCGATCAACAAAAAATCCGAATAGAAAAACGACTCAGCGAGTCGTTTTTTATTCCTTTTTTAGTTAAACCATTCGTCTTTGGATAAGTATTCATCCAGAGACTTGCTGATCGGATCTTCCAGGCATTCCGGATGCTGCAGGATGTTTTTGAACAGCGTCAGACTCTTCGCAAAGTAGAAGCCATCCGCAATTCTCTCGTCCACCGTAACCCCGAAACTCATTCCGTCTTTCATCTCATACGTTCCGTCATCATTGAAGAACGGCATCTTGTGCATGCGGTTCGCCAAAACGAAGATGGAGTTCAGACTCCAGTTGATCAAGTGGTGATAGCTGGCTTCCAGCTTGATGCTTCCGAGATTGGAAATAAAGACCGTGGCGCGGTACGGATCCACTTCCCGGATCACCTTCGGCATCCAGTCATGGTAATAGAGCCAGTTGAGGAAGCGCATCAGTAAACGTAAGAGCGGACGCGGGATCTTATTGAAGAGCGTCATCATCTTATCGGTACCGTTGGAACTTTCGCCCTTTTCGGAATCTTTTCTTGTCTTGTAGACTTCCTTGCAGATCTTGTCATGGATCTGATCCACTAAGCTTTTTCCGTCATCCTCAGCCACCAGATACATCACGAATTCACCGGCATTGTCCGCAAACTTGTTCTTTGCGGTAAAGCAGAAGGAAATCTCCCTGCGCTGATAATGCTTGTGTCCGGCAATGAAGATATTGAGCTTCGGACGCAGATAGATCGTTTTCGCCAGTGCGGCAACAACGACATGGAAAATGGTAAAACGGAACTGAGGATTTTCATTATTCCTCTTTTCCAGATATTTGACGACATTTGTCATATCAAAGGTCGCATTCAGAACAGCTTCATTCTCCGTTCTGTTTCCCATGATATAAGGCATGAACATGTGCATCGGGTCATCGCTGTGCACGAGTGTACCGTCTGTTCTGTCCCCTTTTTTCTTTTCAACCATAATTTATCTCCCTGTCATATAAAAATATGACCTATCTATTTTAACACGATTATCTCTTTTAGGAAATCCCAGCTCCTGAGATTCACCGAGAGATACGTATTCAGAAACTGATAGAGAATTTCCGCATGGTGGAACGGATACGGCCCGTACTGCTTCAGTATGGGCAGATGTTCGCTTGACGCTTTATTTAATAAGCGGAACTGCTTTAAGAATGCCGGGGACTCCTTCGGCCCGCTGTAGCAGTTGCTGCAGACAAAGCCGCCGTCTTCCACGGAGATGGCATTGACCTTCGTGCTTCCGCAGATGGCGCACTCATCCACTTCCGGCGGAATACCCAACAGATTCAACGCGTTAGCCAGAAAGAGCGAAAGCGGAAGGAAGATATCCTGCGTGGAATTCAAGTCAGATAATACGGCTTTTAGTAAACGGTAAACCGTATCATTGAGTTCCGCATCCTCTCTGGCTTCCCTGCCGATAATTCCCGCAAGTTCCGCAATCACATTCGCAATTGCACCGCATGCCAGATCACTCTGCACATGGCGGTAGGACTTTAAGAGATGCGCGGAATGAAGGGCGACGATATCACTTCCCTCCTTATAATCGAATAACAGTTCGCTTTCCGTAAACGGGAAAAGGGATCCAGCATTCTTGGATCCCATTTTACGTATTCCTCTGGCTACAAAGGTCAGTAAGCCGAAATTCTCGCAATACGCAAGAATCAGCGCATCATTTTCCCTGTAATCCGTCTGCTTTAAAATCAGAGCGTTACATTTATCATTCATATTCTTTTTTCTCGGAGATGCCCAGATCCTGCAGTTTACGCAGTTTGTCCGGCCAGTCTTCTTCCACTCTGACAAATGTCGTCAGATAGACCTTGCGGCCGAAGCGTTCTTCCAGTTCCTTCCGGGCCAGGGAACTGATTTTCTTTAACATCTCTCCGCCCTTGCCGATCACGATTCCCTTCTGGGAGTCTCTTTCGACACAGATCAGAGCAGAGATGACAATTACGTCTTTTTTAAATTCAATGTCTTCCGTAACAACCGCAATGGAGTGCGGAACCTCTTTGTCCAAACAGAAGAGCGTCTTCTCCCGGATGATTTCGGAAATCATGAAACTTTCCGGTGCATCGGTTACCATATCCGCCGGATAGAGTGCCGGCATTTCCGGTAAATACTTTAAAGTGACCTCCAGCAACATGTCCAGATTCTTTCCCTGCAGCGCACTGATTGGCAGCACTTCCGCAAAGTCCATCCGGCTGTTCCAGTCTTCCAGTGCATCCAGTTTCGCGCTTGCATGGAGCTGATCCAGTTTGTTGACCAAAAGAATCACCGGGATGTCGTTGTTGTTTTTCAGAGAGCGGATGATGAACTCATCCCCCTGATTGTATTTCTTGGTACCGTCGACAATGTAATAGATGACATCCACGCCATGCATCGTGTTGAATGCCGCGCGGTTCATCTCTCTTCCCAAAGTGCTTTTCGCCTTGTGGATTCCCGGCGTATCCATGAAAATCATCTGATAGTCGCTACTCGTCAGAATGCCCCGGATGACGTTTCTTGTCGTCTGGGCCTTATAGGTCGCAATCGCAACCTTCTCTCTGACCAGAGCATTGATCAGCGTTGATTTCCCGGCATTCGCCCGACCGATGATACCGATATATCCGCATTTAAAACTCATTGTAAATCTTCCGTAGAGAACTGATCCGGCAACAGCGTGGCGATATCAGTTACTTTTGTTTCCTTTCCGTTGGATAAAATGATCGGTGTATGCTGCTCCAATAGCTCGCTTAACACCTGGCGGCAGACACCGCACGGAGCACCGATACGCTTGCCGTCAGAGACAATGGCAAGGGCTTTGATATCCTCTTTTCTCACACCGCGCGAATATGCCGCAAAGATGGCACTGCGCTCTCCGCACACACCTGCCGGATAGGAGGCATTTTCAATATTCGCACCGTAGTACAGCTTCCCGTCCTTTGTCAGGATACATGCACCGACATGATAGTTGGAATAAGGTGCATAGGCATTTTTCATTGCCTCAAATGCTTCATGAATCAGTTCTTCCTGTGTCATAGTTGTCTTCCTTTCTCTGGAAATGATCGGGTCAAGGATCTTATCCTGCAGCGCAAACATCTCCTTCTCATCTTCCTCTTCCATATGGTCATACCCCAGTAAATGGAGCACTCCATGAGTGAATAGGAACGAAGCTTCCCGCAGTTCGGAATGTCCGTATTCCACTGCCTGGCGCGCTACGGCGTCCACGTTGATAAAGATATCTCCCAGTTCGATCTCATCCATTTCCCATTCAAAATCTTCCGCATCATCCATTGACGCAAAGGAAATGACATCCGTCGGACGGTCGATATTTCTGTAATCGCGGTTGATCTGATGAATTTCTTCATCATCCACGAAAATTGCACTGAGCACATAGTTCTTGTCCAATGAGAGCACTTTTTCAGCAGAAGAGAGGATCTCGCTGTAATAGCGGGTATACTCTTTTACACAAGGGAAATTCTTCTCATTGACTACCGTAACTTCAAAACTCATTCTTCCTCCATGTAGGCATCAATGATCTTCTGGACCAATGGATGCCGGACTACGTCTTTACTGTCCAGTGTAACAAACCCGATCTCTTCAATGTCTCTGAGCACATGTACGGCATTGGTCAGACCGCTGTCCGTCTTATATTTCAAGTCGATCTGGGTAATGTCACCGTTGATGATCATCTTCGAATTCTTCCCGAGCCGCGTCAGGAACATTTTCATCTGCGATCTCGTGGTATTCTGGGCTTCGTCCAGGATGATGAAGGCATCATCCAGCGTACGCCCTCTCATATATGCTAACGGAGCGACCTCAATCGTCTTTTTCTCCATTAACTTCTCTGTTGTCTCCTGCCCTAAGGAATCATATAAGGCATCGTAGAGCGGCTGCAGGTAAGGATCCACCTTTTCCTTTAAGTCACCCGGTAAAAAGCCCAGACTCTCCCCGGCTTCCACCGCCGGACGGGTCAGGATGATCTTCTTGATTACATTTTCCTTCAGCAGGCTTGTGGCATAGATGACGGAAAGATACGTCTTGCCGGTTCCGGCAGGACCTACCGCAAAGAGCACGTCATAGTGGCGCATGGCGTCAAACAGCCTGCGCTGGCCGCTGGTCTTCGGATAGATGATTCTGCCGCTGATGGTCCTGCCAATCGGGGAATTGGAATACTCCTTCTCATCCGCCAGATGATCCATCAGATAGTTCAGATCGATCTGATCCAGGGTATATTTTCCCTTGAGTGCCTTTACTGTCTTCTGGAAGAAGCGGTATACCGCATCTGCCTTGTCATCGTCTTCCACGATCAGCTCATCATTCCGGAATACGACACCGGTATGGAAATTCTTCTCCAGAAATCCCAGAAACGAACTGCTGCTGATTTCCCGGATTTCCTCCAGGCTTAAACCAATAATGTGAAATGTTTTCAATCAGATTACCTCTTTTGTATCTATATTATACCGCAAACGCATCCCTGCTTAAAAGCACGGAAATCATGCGTCCCTACGGATGATATCTTCTTCTTTCACCTCAAACGGAACCGGCACTTCCAGAAGTACCATCGGGGATTTGGAACGCTCCAGATATTCCCCCGCTTCCGTTTTCAGTGATGTGATGATAAAGGAGCGGTTGGCTTCTCCTCCGGAGAGCACTTCCACCTTTTCCCCTACCGTAAACGGATTTCTTGTCTGCAGAATGCAGGTCTTCCTCTCAGCATCGTAAGAGACGACCTTGGCTAAAAATTCCTGTGACACATTCGCATTGGATTCATTGTTGTAGATAATGCTGCTATCGGCATCCGGATTTTCATAAAAGCCATCCCAGACTTCCCGGTTCTCCGCTTTCATGATTTCCTTCTGATGATAAGCCAGCAGCTCTTCACTCAGCTTCAGATCATTCTCATACAGATCATCAATCAGATGGCGGTATCCGCTGACAACAGCCGCAACATAATACTCGGTCTTCATTCTTCCCTCGATTTTCAAAGAAGAGACATTTGCTGCAATCAGATCCGCAATGTGCTTTGCCGCAAAGAGGTCTTTGGAACCCATGGTAAACAGCTCGGTGGAGGATACGCTATCCCCATCCGCATACATCTCATAGTTCCATCTGCAGCTCTGGGCACAGCCTCCCCGGTTGGCATCGCGCAGCGTCATGCGGTTGCTCAGGGTGCATCTTCCCGAATAGTTGACGCACATGCCGCCGTGAATGAAAGCTTCCGTTTCAATCATCAGATCCTTTGTGATGCTTCTGACTTCCTCCATGGTGCACTCTCTGGCCAGTACGACACGGTCGATTCCGAGCGTTTCACTCAGAAAGCGGGCAGCTGCGGAATTGGTGACTGACATCTGCGTGGAAAGATGAACTTCCAGCTTCGGTGCCGCTTTTCTGGCTATTTGGATCACACTTGGAGACGCCACGATGATTGCCGTGACTCCGATCTGCTCCAGTGTCCTGAGATATTCTTCCAGCCCCACCAGGTCCTCATTATGCGGAATCATATTGACCGTGACATGGATCCTTGCGTTGTGCTCTTTCGCATAACGGCACGCTTCCGCAATCTCTTCAATGGAGAAGTTGGAAGCTCTGGAGCGCAAAGAAAACTGCTGCCCTCCGAGATATACGGCATCGGCACCGTAACGGATGGCTGTCTTTGCCCGCTGCAGATCCCCTGCCGGCGCAAGCAGTTCAATACGTTTTACTTTACCGTTTTCCATCCGTAATATCCCTCCGACAGATTCAGATTCCGATGTTTCTGAAAATATTCTTTCTGTATGGTAAGAGGATCTTCCCCGTTTTCAATACGGCGGTATCCGCGGATCGCATCCGTCACTTCCTCTTTTTTTAGGCGGAGACTCTGCACTTCGATGCGCTTCACCCCGTAAGAGAGAAACGTCTTTAAATGCGCAAAAGTTTCCTGAACAAAATCATTGTAGATCAGGGTATTTGTACCGGTTTCATACACCGGCAGGAAGTAATCTCTTTTTTCTTCCCGTAAGGAGAGGCTTTTCTGCAAAAGATCCGCCGGCATCCCCTTTTCTTTCAGATAGGAAGAGACCAGTTTCCTCCGGGAGACACTCATCAGCTGATATCCATGCGCGCAGACGGACGCATTCGGAATGCAGGCTGCCATCTCGGCAATCTCTTCCTTTGTGCAAAGCGGAGAGAGCGTGATGTAGCCCAGATTCAATTTCGACCAGAAAGCGGCATCCTCGCTGCTGGTGATCAATGTCACCGGATCGTAGATCAGCTTATTCATGCATCCTTCTTCTTTTGCCCACATTGCGATGCAGGGGTCCGCAAAAATGATGTAATCCGTCCCCTCCTGTATCAGTTCTATAAAAGCGGAATGCATCTTCTCCAGTTCAAATTCATGAAACAGGCGGTTAAAAAGAACCGTGACTTTCATGTTGAGAGCATGCGCTTTTTTGATAAGATCCTTGATTTCAGACATAGAAAAGCTCCGGCATCCGCTGAAGGTGGCATTCTCAAGCGAGAGAATGACTTCATCTGCCGAAGCGTCTTTATAATCTTTCAGATCTGTCGTATTTTCCAGGTTAACTGCAATCTGTAACATATCTACATTTTACCATACTTCCTAAGATTCGTCTTTAATCCGGATAGTAGGCATTGCGCAGAATGCAATACATGGTTTCATCTTCATAATAGACATCAAACTCGCCGACCACCTGGATGATGTCTTCCGTGTCATAGCGGTAGTCTCCGTCGGCAATTTCAAATTCAATGCCCTGCGCACAGCAGGCTGTCGCATCCGGAATCACGCAGGTGTTATAGAAGATTCCCGCCTCTTCATCATGATACGGATAATAGATCCCTTCCATCTTCACGATTTTTCCCATGTATTCATCCGGATTGGTGACCATATTGAACACTTCCCCGTAAACCATGGTGCTGGAGAGGACCGTCAGATCCACATCAATTGTCTCTTCTTTCTCTTCTGTGATCGGTTCCTCTTCTTTTACCGGCTCTTCTTCTACCGTCTGGGGTTCCGGCTCACTCACCGTTTCCGTGTTTTCCTCAACCGGTTCAGCGGTTTCCTGATCTGCTTTTTCCATCTGTTCCGTCAGAACATCATTGACATCTTTGGAATTGGAGACACTCGCCCTATTGCCCGTATTGGAACAGCCGCATAATAACAGCAGGCATAGGATTACCGTAATCCATATTGCTTTATGTTTCATGAATATAACCTACTTTCGTGAGATAAGAGCACACACAACAAACAGCACGGCGTCCACCGCAACGATGGTGGAGCCGACCGGTGTGCCATAGAGGATGGACAGTATGATTCCGATCAAAGTACAGATTACGGAAGATAGAGCCGCAAAGATACTGACCTGTTTGAAGTTCTGAAACAGGCGCATTCCCGAAATGGACGGGAAGATCACCAGGGCACTGATCAGTAAGGAACCGACCAGATTCATCGCCAGAACGATGATCACCGCGATCACAACAGCCAGAACCGTATTATACAGATCCACGTTGACTCCCGTTGCTCTCGCAAAATCCTCATCAAAGGTGATCGCGAGGATCTTGTTGTAGAAAAAGACAAATAATCCGAGAACCACAAGAGACAGAACACAGCTCAGGGCAACCTCTTCTTTTCTGAGAGTCAGAATTGAAGTGGAACCGAACAGCGTCGTGCATACGTCTCCCGAGATATTGCTGGAGGGTTTGACGATATTCATCAGAAGATAGCCGAAGGAGAGCGCCGTGACGGAAATCATGGCGATCATGGCATCCCCGCTGATTTTTGATTTCGTGGAGTTTTTCAACAGCAGCACCGCACTCGCAATCGTCAGTGGCAGGACGATGTACATCTTGTTGCTCAGATTCAATACGGAGGCGATTGCCATGGCACCGAAGGCCACATGGCTTAAGCCGTCCCCGATAAAGGAGAATCTCTTTAATACCAGGATCACGCCCAGTAAAGAAGAGCAGAGTGCAATCAGAACGCCGACGATCAGGGCATAGCGCACAAACGGATACTGCAGATAGAGGAACAGTTTACTTAACATAAGCGCCCCTCCTCTTCAGATAAGTTTCCTTATCCGCATAGATGATCTCATTGCCGATATGCAGGATATGTTTGGCATACGGAAGCGCCGTTTCAATATCATGAGTGATCATCAGAATGGCGATACCTTCCTGATTGAGCTCATTCAGAAGTTCATACAGACTCTTGGTCACATCCGGATCCAGCGAAGCCATCGGCTCATCCAGTAAGAGCATTTTATCCGTGGCACACAGCGCTCTTGCCAGAAGAACGCGCTGCTTCTGTCCGCCGCTCAGATCACGGAACGAGCGTTTCCGCAAGGCGGCGATTCCCGTTTTTTCCATGGCCTTCTCCGCAGTTTCCCTTGCTTTTGCATCATAGAACGGATGCCAGCCGCTGCGGGAAAGGTTTCCGGAGAGAACGATTTCCTCTACCGATGCCGGGAAATCCTTCTGGGCGAGGGTCTGCTGCGGAAGATAGCCGATATCACGGTGCGTCAGACCTTCCTGAAACCGGATCTCTCCTGAAATGGGTTTGTTCAGATTCAAAAGCGTTTTCATCAATGTGGTTTTCCCGCTTCCGTTTTCACCGACGATGCAGAGATAGTCTTTTTCTTCCACATGAAAACTGAGATGCTCTACGATGGCAACTCCCTCATATCCCAATGTCAGATCATTTACCGTGATATATGTCATGTGTTATTTCCTTTAATTCAATTTCTATTTCAATGCCTCTTTGAGGACTTCCAGATTTTCACTCATAATGCCAAGATACGTACTGCCTGCGCTGATATCGCTGTTGGTAACCGACTGGATCGAGTTCCATGTCAGAACAGGACGGTTCGGATTCTTGCTATTGGATAAGATCGTATTACAGAGACTTCCATCCGCACTTTCCAGCTGGGAAATGCTGTTTAAGCCCAGCTCATCCATTTTGTTTACCAGAAACAGTACCGTTTCAAAACTCGCTTCGCTTTCCGCGGAGCAGCCCATAAATGCGGCATAGTAATCCAGCCCGTAATCTTCTAAGAGATAGCGGAACGGGAAGCGGTCTCCGAACAGGATGACCTTTCTGTCAGACGCTTTTACGGCTTCCTCATATTTCTTATCAAGCTCTTTCAGCTCATTGATATAACTTTCCGCGTTGGTTTTGTAAAGATCTGCGTGTTCCGGATCCTTTTCCGCAATTTCTTTGGCAATCTCTTCCACGCAGAATATGCTGTTTTTCAAAGAGAGCCATACATGCTCATCATAAGCATGTTCTTCCTCTTCTTCCTCCTCTTCCTCCTGCATGCCTTCTTTATGTTCTTCCTCATACAGGTGGCCTTCCAGTTCTTCCATCAGACTGATCTCCGTGCGGTCAGTTTTCTCTTCTCTTTCCAGAACATCGCTGACCCACTCATCCGATTCACCTCCGACATAGATGAACACATCGCAGTTCTGAATCAGAAGAATATCATCTGCGGAAGGCTGGTAGGAGTGCAGATCCACGCCGTTATCCAGTAAAAGATCCACCTTCACCGTATCCGTATTCCCTTTGGTGATTTCTCTTACCCAGTCATATTCCGGAAAGACCGTCGCAACAATATGAATCACGTCATCCTCTTTCGCTTTTTCTTTTGCGCATCCGCTCAACAGGCATAACATCATGCATAATGCCGGAAGCAGTAAAATCCATGGGCTCTTCTTATGTTCAGTTCGCATATGTTGCCTCTTTCTCGCTGCATTCCTTACAGATGCCGACAAATACCGTTCTGGCAGGATCCAGAATGAAATCATGTTCCTTCCGGATATGTTCCTGCAGTTCCAGTAACTCATGGCAGTGCATGTGAATCAGTTTTCCGCAGACGGAGCACTTGCAATGGAAACAGAAATCCTTATGACAGTGTTCTTCCCGGTTCACATACTCATAACACGCAGAGGATGTGGAATCCAGCTGATATTTATTTACTTCCCCCGTTTCCACCAGTTTATCCAGCTGCCTGTAAATCGTGACGAGCCCGATTTCCTGGTTGATGGAACGAAAATAACCCCGGATGTCCAATGCTGTCAGGTGTTCCCCTTCCTTTGTTTTGAGATAATCCCGGATCTGTTTGCTGTGCTTGGTGAGATAGTTTCCTTTTTTTTGCATACTTCTGCCTCAATTTGAAAATCATTTTCAATTTTACTTATATTCCCGTCACTTTGTCAATACAAATACTCTCAAATTTCATACCGGGAAATATGATAAAATAAAAGTATCAGGAGGTTACGTATCATGAAAGATTTAAATGAGAGCCGCAAGCGGATCGATGAAATCGATGAGGAAATGCGAAAGCTGTTCGAAGAGCGCATGGATATCGTTACGGAAGTAGCGGAATATAAAAAAGAGCACGGTGTCTTAAGCAATGACCCTGCCCGTGAAGACGCAATATTAAACGCCGGCTTAGAGAAGATCAAGCCGGAATGGAAGAGTTATTACCGTGACTTCATGAAAGGAATGTTCGCCTTAAGCAAACGTTACCAGAAGGAAGTTCTCGCGGAATCCGATGCTTTCCTGAATGAAAAGCGGGACTTCTCCACATTTGTGGACAACGCCTTTGTCATCAGCAAGCTTGCCAAGGAAGATCTGAAATCAAATCCGGATGCCATCAATGCGACCATCGGTTCCCTCTACGGGAAAGATGATGCCCTGGTTGCCTTCGATTCCGTTTATAACGTTTATGCCAAAGTACCGAACCGCCGCAAAGCCAGCTATGCCGGAGAAATCGGCGGAAATCCTGATTATAACGAAGCGGTCTTTGCCTGGGTGAACCGTCTGGACAACATTCATTTACCGCACCGCATCGTTGCCTCACCGGGCGGCACCGGCGCAATCAATCTGGTGGTTGCCAATACCCTGTCCGCCAATGAGACACTTTTAATTCCGTCCATTGCCTGGGGCAGCTACCGCTTAATGGCTCAGCAGCATTCCCTGAACATTGCCACCTATGAGGTGTTCGATGAAAACGGTGCTTCCGTCGAAGGCATCAAGTCGATGTGCAATAAGATCATGCAACAGCAGCAGAAGGTCGTTGTGATCATCAATGACCCGTGTCAGAATCCGACCGGAGCCACGCTCGGCAAAGAAAAATGGCAGAATTTGATCAGCTATCTGAACGAGCTGTCCAAAAAAGGCCCGGTGATCATTCTGAATGATATTGCCTATTTCGACTATGCCAGAGATTATGCCAATATCACAGACTATATGGAAACATTCAATGCCATCTCGGATAATATGGCAGTTGTGATTGCCTTCAGCTGTTCCAAGAGCCTGACCGCCTACGGGATGCGGCTGGGAGCTTCCATCATCCTGGCAAAAAAAGAAGAAAAAGCGGAGCATCTGTACAACACCTTCATGCGTACCGCCCGCTCCAGCTGGTCCAATGTCAATAACGGTTTCATGGACTGCTTTGTGAACCTTCTGAAAGATCATAAAAAGGAATATCTTGCGGAAAAGCAGGAAGCGCTGGATGAATTGCTCAAAAGAGCGGACCTCTTCCTGAAACAGGCAGACGAAGCCGGGCTTCCGTATTATCCGTACTCGGAAGGTTTCTTCATTACACTCAGAATCGAGGATGATGATCTGGTTGCCCGCTATCACAAGGAATTAATGAAGCATCATATCTATACCGTGAAATTCCATCACGGTATCCGGGTCGCCGTATGCGGACTGAGCTATGAGAAAATAAACGGACTGGCCACAAAGATGAAAGAGATCCTCGACAGTATCCGCTAAAAACAACAAACCGTCTTTCGCAAGACGGTTTTATTCATATTTCAAAGTTGCCTCAAGATCGGCTTTATGAATGATTTTCAGCTCCTCCAGGATTTCCTCGGAATAGCGTTTCTGATCCTTCTCATAGGCGCTTTCCGAAGTATCCCAGACAAAGGGACGCATATGCTGATTGATGAGATACGCCACATGCAACTTTTCCTCAATTGTCAGATTTCCCAGATCATAGAACATCGCCAGATAGCAGGAGGCATTCTCGTGATTGTAGTAATGCGCGCTCTCCGTCTTCTCCCCTTTTCGGTTGAAATAGGTCTTGGCATAAGGCTTGCCGCAGTCATGCAGCTGTCCGGCTAAACGGACATAGAGGTTTTCATCCTTCAGCTTTTCGTTCACCAGTTCAAAGTGTTCTCCAAGCGTCTCATCGTGATGCGGATTTTCGTGCGACGTATTGCGGTACTGTTCCACTAAATCCAGCGGGGAGCCGAGAGAATTCTCATCATGATCCGGATAGACGACTTCGATGTGATCCCAGCCTTCTTCATAGACCGGAATCTGATAGGAAAGGATCATGGCCTTGATGATTTCCTCTTTGACGGGGTATTCCCGCTGTTTATTGGTGATGAGGCAGTTCTCCGGTTTGCGCATCACCGCAATACACGTCTTATCGACGTTTAAATGCTGGATCATTTCCAGGAAATACCTGCGCTTTTTGCGGCTGGTGTTGGTCGCATCGAAAATGACGTTATACCCTCTTCTGAGAGCTTCGCGCATCGTCTTGTAGATATTATCAAACAGACGGGTGTTATCTTCCGGCTTTGTGACATCCAGCTTGCTTTTACGGCGGATCTCATCGCTGGAAAACAGCAGCGCCTGCTCTTCCTTCAGTAATTCTTTCGCATAGAAGGATTTCCCGCTTGAAGGGACCCCGACCAGCATCGTAAACTTTGTCATCGCTTTCTCCTATCGGTATTATCATAACAGATTTCCCTGTCGGTTGATAAGCACTTCCCCAAAGAAAAAAGAACCCGCGGTTCTTTTTACTTTCTGTCAATTAAGAGTTCCAGTGCTTTCACATAACTCTGAAAGCCCAGACCCTTGATTTGGGCAACGCAGAATTCCTGTGAAAAGGAGTGATGGCGGTACTCCTCCCGTTCGGAAATGTCGCTCAGATGCACTTCCACAACGGGAAGCGGACGGATGGCTTTGATGGCATCCGCAATCGCCAGAGAAGTATGGGTATAGGCTGCCGGATTGAGAATGATGCCGTCATACGCTTCAAAGTATGCTTCCTGGATCCAGTCTACCAGATCCCCTTCATGGTTGCTCTGACGGATCTCCAGCTCCACTTCGTACTTTTCGGCTGTTTTTCTTAAAAGATCACAGAGCGCTTCATAGTTTTTCTCTCCGTAGATTTCCTTTTCCCTGATTCCCAGCATATTGAGATTCGGGCCGTTGATTACCATGTATCTTTTCTTTTTCATTTTCGATCAAACTTCTTTCTGCGCTCCGTGGCTTCCACCATGAGTTTTTTCATCTCGGGAATATTCTCTTCGGCAATATAGTCTCTTAACACATGCACCTGTGTTTCCAGAGCATCGATATGGCGAAGCAGATTGTCCTTGTTGCAGATAAAGAGCTCCGGCCAGAGATCCTCATTGATGTTGGCAATCCGGGTCAGATCACGGAAGGAGTCACCGGTGTAATCCACCAGTTTTTCGTTTTCGCTGATATTCATTAGGGAAATGGCAATCACGTGGCAGAGCTGCGAGACAAAACCGATAATATTATCATGCTCTTCCGGACTCAGTTCGCTGACCGTCTTGAAGTTCAGAATACGGGCAATATCATACGCGCATTCCTTTGCCCTTTCCGTATTCTTTTCCGTTGGGACGATGATGAAATTGCTGGAGGCGAACTGATTGCAGTCCGCATAGTCAATTCCCTTGTATTCTCTTCCCGCCATCGGATGACAGGCAATGAATTCCACGTCCGGCCTGAGAATGGCGTTCACCTCTTCAATGATCTGCCGCTTGATTCCCGTGACGTCACTCAGAATAATCCCCGGCTTGAATACCGCCTGATTTTTGCGGATCCAGTCCGTAAATACGCGCGGATAGAGGGCTGAGATCACAATGTCACAGTCACTTAGAAGCGTCGGGTCATCCCCTCCGTCCACGATCCATTTCATTTTCTTCGCAAAGGAAATCGGACGCGGGTCAATATCGATACCGATCACGCGGTATCCCGCATTGTAAAAGCCTTTGGCATAGCTTCCGCCGAGCAGTCCGAGTCCGATGATACCGATCTTATCGGAACGCTTAATCATAGAGTTCCACCTCAACTCCCGTGCTCTTCAGATCCGCAAAGAAGTTCGGATAGCTCTTGTTGATGGCTTCCGCTCCGTTGATGACAATCGGCTCTTCGGCTACCGTTGCCAGTATGCTGAGCGCCATGACGATTCTGTGGTCGTTATGACCGTCCAGCTCCACGCCGCCTTTGATCTTCGTCGGTCCGTCGATGAAGACGTTGTTTTCATCCGAGAAGACCGTGCAGCCGAGCTTTCGTAATTCCTGTTCCATGCTCAGAATTCTGTCGCTTTCCTTGATTCTGAGACGCTTGGCATGGACGATCTGGGAAATACCTTCTGCCTGAGTGCAGATGGCAATCAGCATCGGTCCGAGATCCGGGCAGTCCATGATGTCGATGTTACGTGCCAGTAATTCTCCGCTTGGCACGATTTTGTATCCGCGGGAAATGGCATGCACATCGGCATGGAACATCTTCGCAATATCAAAGATCTCATGGTCTCCCTGCAGGGATTCATGGATCACATTGTGCAGATCCATCTCCTTATTCAGCAATAATGATTCCGCCACAAAGAAGGCAGCCTGGCTGTCGTCTCCGATCACCGTCTGATCAATCGGTTCGTATTTCTGGTTTCCTTCGATATAGATCTTATATCCATCCCTCTTTACGCGGATGCCGGCGTCCATCAGAACATCCAGTGTCATGTCGATATACGGCTTGGATTCTACCGGTGGAATGATTTCCAGAACGGAGTCTTTTTCAAGTAACGGTAAAAGATATAAGAGTCCCGTCACAAACTGGGAAGAGATATTCCCTTTGATACGGAACGTACCTGCGCTCAGTGGTCCTGAAACTTCGATGCAGTCTTCCTTTTTCTCAAAGTGTTCATATAATTCCTCATACACGCTTTCCGGACGCTGCATCAGCTTCCCTTTTCCGGTAAAGTGAGCTGTTTTGCCGCCCTGTACAAATAAAGGTAAGAGGAAGCGGAGGGTAGAACCGCTCTCATGGCAATCCACCACTTCACCGTTATAGCCGTTCAGATCCTTTACGCCGAAGATAACCGCTTCATCTCCATATAAATCGATCTTCGCACCCAGCTGTTCCAGACAGCTGATCGTGGCACGGATATCATCGTTGAGATCCAGATGATCAATCTTGCTGGCGCCATCGCATAACGCCGCCGCAATCAGTAAACGGTGGGCATAGGACTTGCTGCTGGGAACCCAGACATCACTTTTCTCTCTGTCGGCAGAAATGATCTTTGCTTTCATACTTCTATAACTTCCTTCCTACGGCATTGGCAACTGCCTTCGCTTTTTGAAGCAGTGCTTCGAATTTCTCCGGTTTTAACGACTGGCTTCCATCAGAAAGCGCAGATTCCGGATGATCGTGAACTTCGATGATCAGCCCGTCTGCTCCCGCCGCAATGGCTGCTAAGGAAACCGGTTCAATCAGCTTCCAGTCTCCCGTCGCATGGGACGGATCGATGACAATCGGCAGATGCGTCTTTTCCTTAATGATCGGAATGACCGCAAGGTCCATGGTGTTGCGCGTCATGCGTTCAAAGGTCTTGATGCCTCTTTCACATAAGATGACATTCGGATTTCCGCTTGCCATGATGTATTCCGCAGCCATGATCCACTCTTCAATGCTGGCAGAGATGCCTCGCTTCAGCATGACCGGCTTGTTGATTCTGCCGACTGCTTTCAACAGGTCAAAATTCTGCATGTTTCTGGCACCGATCTGCACCAGATCGACATTCCGGGCAAATTCATCCAGTTTATCGACGGACATCAGTTCGGAAACGATCGGCATACCCGTACGCTTCCGTGCTTCCACCATATCCCTGATTCCTTCATAGCCTAGCCCCTGGAAGGAGTACGGTGAGGTACGCGGCTTATAGGCACCGCCTCTGAGGATATCAGCACCGGCAGCTTTCACCTTTTCCGCAATCGAACAGATGGAATCGAGCGATTCCACGGCACAGGGTCCCGCCATGATGGCAATTTTCTCCCCTGCTCCGATGCGGATTCCGCCCACATCCACAATGGTGTCTTCCGGATGGAACATGCGGTTGGCAAGCTTGTACGGTGCCTGTACCCGCTGTACGTTCTCCACCCATTCATTGGCCTTGATGTCACGGTCCACCAGACCCGTCGTATCGCCGACAAGCCCCAGTACCGTGTACATATCGCCATAGGAGACATTGACGCGCAGGCGGCAGGATTCAAAATAATCCACCAGGCGGTCAAATTCATCTTTCGGGGTATTCTTTTTCAATGTAATAATCATACATACTCCTTCAGCTGACGGATACATGCCTCCAGTGTGGAGTCATTTTTCAGCTGTATATCACTGTAAGCCTCATAGAGGCTTTTGCGTTCTTCATACAGTTTTCGGATTGCTTCATTGTCTTTGGAAAGCGGGCGGTCGCTTGAGGCAAACAGGTATTCCAGCGGGCGGTCGATCCATACGATCAGGGAGTTGTATGCAAGGTTGCGCATGTTTTCCTCCCGTTTGATAACGCCGCCTCCCGTGGAGATGATTTTGCGCTCGCTGTTGCGCAGCTCATATGCTTCAAAACTTTCCTTATTCCGGAACGCTTCTTCCCCTTCCAGAAGGAAGTATTCCGCTATGCTCATCTGGATATCTTCCACAATGATATCATCCATCTCAATCAGTTTTTTGCCGCTGAGCTTCTCAAGTTCTTTTGCGAGCGTGCTCTTGCCTGCCGAAGGCATACCGATCAATACCAGATTTCTTCTCTGACGGTAGATTTCATTCAGACACGCTTCGATCATGGCTTCATCCAGTTGCTTTTTCGTAAAGATTCTGTCCGCTTCAAATGCCTGCGCGACAAGCATTTCCAATCCTCCCAGCGTCTTGCGGTTTAACAGTTTCGCTTCAAAGAGGAGTCTTGTGCGCAGCGGGTTCGCAACGATATCCACGATCTGCGGGATATGCGGCAAACGCTTCAGATCAACCGGTGTTTCTTCCATGCGCGGATAGAGCCCGACCGGTGTCGTATTGATCAGGCAGCCAAACTGCGCTTCCGTTTTGTAGAGTTCTTCATAGGAGATAATACTCTCCCCATTTTTTGCCCTGGAAACAAATACGGGTTGGCCGTTTAAGGCTTTTACGGCATAGCCTGCCGCCTTACTGGCGCCTCCGGTACCCAACACGGCTACCTTGCCTCCTGCCAGCTGAACCTCATGCCTCCTTAACATCCATAACAAACCCAGATAGTCGGTATTATACCCTTTCAGGATCCCGTTTTCATTCACGATGCAATTGACGGCTCCGATTTCCTTCGCCGCCTCATCGATCTCGTCCAGATATGCCATGACTTTCTGCTTATAGGGAATCGTAACGTTCAGTCCGTCAAATTCCCTTGCCTTTAAAAACGCATCGAGTTCCTCTTCGTTCAGCTCAAACATCTGATAGTCTTCCTGCAGAAAGAAATCATGGATCATCTTGGACCAGGAGTGCCCAAGCGGATAGCCGATCAAGCCGAGCCTCATTTTTCACTCCTCAGCCAGAGATAACCGTATCTGGCAATCAACGCATCCGCAAGCGTTAAAGCCACAATGCTGTCAACCACGGCGCGTGCGCGGTGAATAATTGCCGGATCATGTCGCCCCTGAAGCAGAAGCGTAGCATCCTCCAGGGTTTTATAATCGATCGTTTCCTGTGCTGACGCGATGGAAGAAGTCGGTTTGACGGCGCAGCGAATTACGATCGGCATTCCGTTGGAGATTCCTCCGTTGATGCCGCCGGCGTGATTGCTGAGTGTGACCGCCTTTCCTTCCATCATTCTAAGAGGATCATTTGCCTCAGAGCCCTTCATGTTGGATAATTCAAATCCGCTGCCGAACTCGACGCCTTTCACTCCGCCAATGGAGAATAAGCCATGCGCCAGCGTACTTTCCAGCGAATCGAAATACGGCTCCCCGATTCCTCCCGGAAGTCCGTAAACAACCGTTTCCAGAATGCCGCCCAGAGAATCATTGTCCTTTGCGGCATTCCGAATTGCTTCCTTCATCTTTTTGCCGCTCTCTTCATTCAGTACGGCGAATTTCTTCTCATTCAACAACCGGATCTGCTCCGGATACTGTTTGGCATCAAACGCATCATCTTTTAAATCATGCAGACTTGCGATGTGCGTTCCGATCAGGATTCCTTTTTCTTCCAGTGCTTCTTTTACAATGGCACCCAGCGCCACAAGCGGGGATGTCAGTCTGCCGGAGAAGTGTCCGCCTCCGCTATGATCCTGATAACCCAGATATTTTAATTCCGCCGTATAGTCGGCGTGCCCCGGGCGTGCCAGATGTTCTGTCTCTTGATAGTCTTCTTTCCGGACATTCCGGTTTTCAATTAACACCGTCAGCGGAGTTCCTTCCGTATAGCCGTCTTTTACTCCGGAGATGATTTTCACTTCATCCGTTTCTTTGCGCGAAGTGGAAATATCCCCTTCCGCACGGCGTTTATCCATCTCTTTGCGGATGGTTTCTTCCCTTACCGGGATACCTGGTGCGATTCCGTCCAGTACGGCACCGACATATGGTCCGTGGGATTCACCGAACAGCGTAACCGTCAGATAATTACCATAGATATTCTTCATCGCTTCAGTGCCTCCCTGAGTTCATCCATACCCCATACTTCCAAGTGTCCTTCTCCGATTTTGTCCACCTGTACCATTGTCACCGTATCATGTCCGGCTTTTTTATCGTATTGGATCATGCGGATCACTTCATCCGGATCCGCTTCACATTCATATGGCAGATCCAGTGATTTCAGCACGTTCCTTAATCTGTTTCTGATTTCTTCGTTTTTCAATACCCGCATCATTCCCATGGCCACGCATTCCCCATGCAGATAATCGTTCAGGTCATACAGGCTTTCATAGGCGTGTCCGTAGGTGTGTCCGAAATTCAGGATCTTGCGGATCCCGGTTTCTTTCTCATCCTCTTCGACGATTTTCTTTTTATACCGTAAAGAGCGCTCGATGATTTCATCAATATGCGTAAGGGCTGAATCCGTTTCAAAGAGTTCAAACAGCTTTTCGTCTCCCGTCAAGCCCATCTTCACGGCTTCCGCAAGCCCGTTGGAGATATGACGCTTCGGCAGCGTCTTCAGCGTATCCGGATCAATCAATACCAGAGACGGCTGATGGAAGGCCCCGATACTGTTTTTCACTCCGCCGAAATCCACTGCCGTCTTTCCGCCGATGGAGGAATCCAGCTGGGCAAGCATGCTGGTGGGAATGTTGATATAATCGATTCCCCGCTTATAACATGCGGCACAGAACCCTGCCAGATCGGAGACGACCCCGCCTCCAAGTGCAACCACCACGTCATTGCGCGACAGCTGGTTTTTCAGCATTTCCTTTAGGATTGCTTCAAAGGTATGCAGATTCTTCTGCTTTTCCCCGTGCGGAAACACGTAATACGGAGCAGAGGAAAACTGTGCTCTGAGCGCATCCAGATAAAAAGGAGCCACCTGATCATCCGAAACGATAAAGACCCTGCGGGAGGGATCAATAAATTCATAAGCGCGTGAAAGAATTCCACGTTCCACATAAATCGGATAATCCTTTTCCGCTGTATGAATATCAATACGCATATTCCGGCTCCTTTCTAAGAGAAAAGCCACACGATGTTCCGTATGGCTGTACCATGTTCCTGAAGATAACAGGTCATACTGAAAGAGATCATTTCACTGACGGCGAGGCAGAATGTGCCTTTTTCGTACGCATCTCTTCCGGTCTTTCCCATGCCTCAAGTATAGGCTTACCCATTGAAATAATCAAGTTTGTATTTCTGAAACGTTTTCAGTCTTTATTTACGTATGCCCGGTAGTTTCCGAAGATCTTTAAGCTGAGGGCATCATAGGATAACCGACGCAGCGTTTCCGCAACATCCGGATTCTCCAGATTGCCCATGAAATCCAGATAGAAGTTATATTCAAACATCCTGCCGATGATGGGACGGGATTCCAGTTTGACCACATTGATTCCCTTCATGGCGAATAATCCGAGTGCATTATAGAGAGAGCCCGGCTCATGTTTCAGGGTCATCATGATGCTGACCTTATCCGCATCCTTTACCTTCTCTTTTCTTCCGCTTAAAACAAGAAAGCGCGTCGTGTTGACTTTATTGTCCTGGACATTCGGCAAAAGGATCTTCATGTCATACAGCTCCGCACAGAGCGAAGATGCCAGTGCCGCTTTGGAAGGATCGTTCTGTTCCTTCACATACTGGACGCTGAGCGCCGTATCCTCATAGGCAACCGGCTTGAAATCCGGGTGCTCATAGAAGAAGCGGGTACATTGGGAAAGGGCCTCCGGATGGGAGTAGACTTCCTTCACCTGACGGAGTTTGGTTCCCTTACAGACAATCAGATTTTCCCGAATCGGGATGCTGATCTCCCCGACGGCCCATATCTGAAACTGTGAAAAAAGATCATAGGTTCGGGCAATGAGTCCCGTCGTGGTGTTTTCCACGGGAAAGAGTGCATAATCAATTCTCTGCTTCTCCACATCGCGGATCATGTCCGCAAATTCGCGGTAACTGACTTCTTCCACTTCCTGATCTCTGAAATACTTCAAAAGCGCCATTTCGCTGAATGCACCGCGTACTCCCTGATAACCTACTTTCATTTTTCCAATCCCCTTCCGCTTATTCCTATTATAATATGTTTCCGCCGTGTGCGGGAAGTTGTGACTCACGGTCATTGTAGCATCAACCTTTTGTTTTCCTCTGTTCACTGTAGAGAAAAATATGATAAAATACCTATGGCTTATGTTAAAGAAATCAATCGGTGATATCATCGGAGTATTATTCGGTAACTTCCTGTTGGCAGTTTCCGTTATTTATTTCGTACTTCCCTATAATATTCTTTCCGGAGGCTGTGCCGGAATCGCGGTTATCTTTGAGGTCTTATTCCACTGGAATCCGACCACGGTAATCGATGTTCTGGTTATCCTCTTCTTCATCAGCGGAGCGATCCTTCTCGGAAAGGAGTTTGCGGCGAAGACGCTGCTCTCATCGATTTCCTATCCGATCTTTATTGAACTATTGAACCGCTTCCCGATTGAAATCAACGTGGAACCTCTAATGGCCTGCATCTTCGGAGGAATCATTGCCGGTATCGGCATCGGAATCACCTTCCGCTACAATGCGAGTACCGGAGGAACGGATGTCATCCCGCTGGCTGTTGCCAAATTCACCAAACTTCCGGTCGATAAACTGGTCTTCCTCACCGACTTCCTGGTTGCGGCAGCCGGACTTCTCGCCTATGGTGTGGCGGATATCCTCTACGGTACGGTTTACATCTATCTCTCCAGCTATGCGATCGGCTACGTCATGGTTCCGAAAAACGACAATGCCGTTGCCATCTACATCATCACAAACAAGCTGGAAGAGGTCAAGCAGTATATTATCAAGGACCTTGACCGCGGTGTCACCCTATTAAACGGCAAGGGCGGATTCACCAATGAGGAAAAGGAAATCATCCTCACGGTCGTCTCCAAAAGCCAGTATGCCCAGCTTTCCAAATATCTGGAACACACTGATCCTCACGCCTTCATCATCGTCAGCGATGCGAAGGAAATCAAAGGCGAAGGATTCACCTACGAATACCGCGTATAACGGATGGAATCCCATCCGTTTTTTATGATCATGAAATAAAAAAAGAGACTTTTTCAAGCCTCTGTTTCCTGCTTTTCTATCCCGAATATTATTTGGAACGACGAGCTTTTCTAGCCGCTTCGGATTTCAGTTTGCGGCGGACGCCCGGTTTGACATAATATTCTCTTTTGCGAGCCTCAGCAAGGGTTCCGTTACGAGATACCTGACGTTTGAAACGACGTAATGCATCATCTAACTGTTCGTTTTCTTTCACAACAACTTTTGCCATCTTCTTCTACCCTCCCTTCGTAAACGCATATTTATTATACGAGAATCAATTTCAAAATACAAGAAAAACATCACATATTTTTACACAATTTCTTCACATTTCCGGCTCTTCTTCGCCTTCCTGCACTCCGTACAGACGGATGCATTCCTTGGCGATATTGACGTCCCCCTGATACGGTTCGGAGCCGAATTCCCGGTACATGAAGTCGTCGTCACCCTTCCCGAGCAACAGCACCGTGTCTCCGCTGTCCGCAAGTTCAATGGCCTGACGTATGGCGTCATAACGGTCTTCAATGATCAGATAATTGTGTTCCTTGATGCCCGCAGCGATCTGCCGGGCAATCTCCGTTACGCTTTCATTGCGCGGATCATCTTCCGTCAGAATGATCAGCTGGGAATAGCGGTCGAGCACTTCCCCCATCATCGGACGTTTGGTCATATCCCGCTTGCCGGCACTGCCGGTCAGAGAGATGATCTTCTTATCGCGCGGTGTGATCGTTCTGGCATATTCGCAGATTTTCTCAAAACCGTCCGGTGTATGCGAGAAGTCGACGATCACGTTATACGGCTGACCTTCATTAATGATCTCCACACGGCCGTCAATCTGCGGAATGTTCTTTAAATGCGGCAGGAAACTCTCAAAATCCAGTCCGTATTCATTTAACGCCGCAATCACCGCCAGAAGATTGGATACATTGAAGCGGGCGACAAGATTTGTCTCCACCTTATATTCGTAACCGCGGTATTTCAACGTGAAGGAAGAGTGGTCCTTATAGAGCTGAAGGTTGCTGGCGACGTAGTCTGCCTGCTCTTTTAAGCCATAGGTCACAACACGGGCATTTGTCATGTGGACTAAGCGTCTTCCGTACGGATCATCCACGTTGATGATTGCCGTCTTGGATGGATCCAGATTGGTAAACAGCTTTGCCTTTGCCTCAAAGTAGTTTTCCATGGTTCCGTGATAGTCCAGATGCTCATGTGTCAGGTTGGTGAAGATACAGTAGTCAAAATCGATTCCGTCGACTCTGTGCTGCTCGATTCCATGCGAGCTGACTTCCATGGAGACGGCTTTGGCACCGCCTTCATACATATCGTTCATCAGTTTCATCGTCGTGAGGATATCATTGGTCGTATTCGGCATCTCGATCTTGTAGTTCGCAAATTCCACGCCGATCGTACCGATATATCCGCACGGTTCATAGAGATTCAGGATGTTTTTAATCGTCAGGGAGATACTGGATTTTCCGTTGGTTCCCGTGACGCCGAACACCTTCATCTTTTCCGTACAGAAATCATAGAAGCGGTGTGTCACATCCACCAGGGTCTTGTGGACATCCTCCACCTTGATATAGGTAATATTGTCTTCGTAATCTTCCAGCTCATCCGCATAGACAATGCAGACGGCACCGTTTTTGATTGCCTGCGTCACATACTTGTGTCCGTCATTCATCATGCCTTTTAAGCAGAAGAACATGCCCTTGCTGACTTTCTGACGGGAGTCGACAAACAGGGTCTCGATTTCGATTTTCGGTGCTCCTTCAATCAGTTTATTCAATCTCATCTACCGTTTCTCCTTTCAGGCCATCCGGTGAAACTTCCGTGATCCTTACCGTAAACATACGTGAATGCAGGGAATCCTCTGACTTTACCGTGACCGGGATATACTCCGAAGAATGTCCAATCCATTCTCCGCTGTTTTTCTCTTCTTCAAATAATACTTCCAGCTCTTTGCCGAGAAAACTCCGGAAGTATTCCTCTTTCTTCTTTTCGCCTAAAGCAATCAGTCGCTTCGAGCGATCTTTTTTTGTCTGGGCATCCAGATGCCCTTTCATCCTTGCCGCAACCGTTCCGCTGCGCAGGGAATATGGGAAGACGTGCAAATAGACGAGATGTCCCTCTCTAACCGCGTCCATGCTTTCCAGAAAATCCTCTTCGCTCTCATTGGGAAATCCGGTAATGATATCGGTCCCGATGGCAATTCCGGGGATTTCCTTCTGTATGAACAAAATGCGCTCCAGATACTCTTCCCTTGTATACGGGCGGTTCATCTGCTTTAGGACATGATTGCTGCCGGCCTGCAGCGGGATGTGCAGGTGACGGGCCATCTGTTTATGTTCTTTGATGAATTCAATGATCTCATCGGTAATCTCCGTGATTTCAATGGATGAAATGCGGATGCGGGGAATCCCGATCTCAACCAGCATGCGCAGGACATCAATCAGAGTATGCCCCTCTTCATCGTGATATCTGCCGGTATGAATGCCGGTCAGAACGATTTCCCTGTGTCCGTTTTCTTTCAGCGTTTCCGCATACTGCCGGACCTTCTCCAGCTGCAGTGAACGCTCTCTTCCCCGGGCAAAGGGAATCGTGCAGTAGGAGCAGAACTGGTTACAGCCGTCTTCGATTTTCAGAAATGCCCGCGTCTTATGGGCAAACACCTTCATGGAGAGATCCTCAAACGGCACCGGACGGCTGATATCATCGATCAGAAGGAATTTCTGATGCGTACGGTAGCTTTCGTCCACCCTGAGTGCCAGCTCATTTTTATGAGTGGCGCCGATCAGGACATCGATTCCTTCCGTATCCATCTCCTTCTGCGTCTGTACCAAACAGCCCACCACACATATCAGAGCATCCGGATTCTGCCGCTGGGCAAAATGGATCTTCTGGCGGGATTTCTGCGCTGCCGTATTGGTGACGGTACAGGTATTGATGATATAGATATCCGCTGCTTCCGAAGGCTTTGCTTCCGTATAATTCAGCGCCTTTAAAGACTCGGCATAACATTCCGATTCATAGGCGTTTACCTTGCAGCCGAGCGTAATGATCGCAAATGTCGGCATCTCTAATCCTCCAGTACCTCTCCGTTGGCCAGCGCGCGAAGTTTCTTCACTTCAAACGGCTTCAGCCGGCGGTATTCCCCGATGTTCAGTCCCTTTAAGGTAAGGAAGCCGAACTGCTTGCGGTGCAAACGGGTTACCTTATAGCCGAAGAATTCAAACATCTTTTTAACCTGATGCTTTCTTCCTTCCTGAATGCGGATCTCCAGTGTGGTCTGCTTCTTGTCAAAATCCTTGTTGGTGACGCGGATCTTGGCAGGCAGCGTCATTTTCCCGTCCAGCGGAATTCCTCTTTCCAGCTGGCGGATATGTTCCGCAAGCAGGATCCCGTTCAGATCAAGCTCATAGTATTTCTGAATATGAAAGCGCGGGTGCGTCATCTCATTGGAAAACTCACCGTCGTTGGTTAATAACAGAAGCCCCGTTGTGTCATAGTCCAGCCGTCCGACCGGGAAGATGCGCTCTTCACATTCGATGAGGCTGCTGGCTGTCACTCTGTCTCTCTGGTCATTGTTGGTGCAGATGACCTTCTTCGGTTTATACAGCATATAATAGACTTTATTCTCTTTGGTGATCGGTTTGTCATCGACCAGAATCTCATCCTTGCGGGAAACCTGAAAACCCATTTCGGTAATGACTTCCCCGTTGACTTTGACTCTTCCTTCACGGATATATTTTTCACTGTTTCGTCTGGAGGCAATCCCTGCCTGTGCCAAAACTTTCTGAAGTCGTTCCATTCCTAAAACCTCACTTTTCACTAAAACAAACAAAAGCGGCTGCGCGCTTTTATCTTATTCTTCAAATAACGTATCGTTGTCCTGCGATTCATATTTCGGAAGCTCCGGCAGTTCCTTTAGGGAAACCAGCTTGAAGACATCCATGAATTCCTGCGTCACTTCATAAAGGAACGGTCTGCCCGGTGCCTCGGCTCTGCCACACTCGCGGATCAGATTCCGGCTTAACAGCTTCCGCAGCATCATATCACAGCCCACGCCGCGGATCTCTTCGATTTCAACACGGGTGATCGGCTGCTTGTAGGCGATGATTGCCAGCGTCTCAAGTGCGGATGGAGAAAGCGTGGCACTCTTGTTCATCTGAAACAGCTTCATTGCCGGTTCCGCTACTTCCTTCTTGCTGACGAAACGGTAGCTTTCCCCGTAATTCACGATTTCAATGCCGTGCTCTTCTTTCTGATATTCTTCCTTTAATTCCTGCAGTAACTGCAGTACTTCCTCTTCCGGGGCTTCCAGTGATTCCTTCGCCTGCTCCAGGCTCAGTCCATCTTCCCCCACAAGATATAACAGGCCTTCCAATATTGCCTTATTGTTCATCTGTCTCACTCCATTTCAAATATACGTCATTCTCATCTTCCAGCGAATAAACGACGCGCTGCTGGTGGATGAGATCCAGAACGGCCAGAAAGACCGCAATTGCCTTCATCAGAGAGCCGCTTTCCAGCATCATCTGCTTCAGGCCGATGGCTTCCTTTCTCCCCTGGTATTTCTCCGAGAGTTCCTCTGCCGTTTCGGTTACGGAGTACTCTTTCGCATGGTATACAGCCTCTTTCGGTGTCTGCAGCGCCACATGCCGCAGTACCCGGTTCATGGCCTTCATCAGATCGTACGGATTCCCTTCCAGGTTGGAATTGTCCAGTTCCACTTCCTGCGGGACTTCCACAAGGCTGAGCGGTTTCGACATCTGGCGGCTGCGCTCGATCTGATAGGTATTGAGGATCTCGGCGACATCCTTGAAGCGCTGGTATTCAATCAGCCGTTTGACCAGTTTCTCCTTGTCATCCTCTTCCTCTTCTTCCAGATTGACTTTCTTCGGTAACAGCTGCTTGCTTTTCAGTTCGATCAGTCCGGCAAGCTCACTCAGATACTCCCCGGCGATTTCCAGCTGCAGCTCTTCCGCTTTTTCGATATAGGCAACATACTGAGAGCAGAGTGCATTGATGTCCAGATGAAAAAGATCAAGCTCCTTCTCCTTGATCAGATGCAGCATCAAGTCCAGCGGTCCTTCAAATTTATCGATACTTACAAAAAAGTCCATAGATTCAACCATAGCAGAATTATAACATAAAAAGCCATTAAGCGTATTGCCGAATGGCTTCCCGTATTCTGTTTTGTACGATCTCTGCGACTTCCGTGGTACTGAGGTCACAGTACTCCTCATATTCCAGCGGTTTTAAGAATATGCAGTAGATCGGTTTTGTTTCCTCGTTGGAATCCAGCGGGATATAGGCATTGACCAGCGCAAACGGCTGAATGGCCGCTTTTGCCTGGAATGCCGCCTTGAAGGCACCCGGTTTGAACTCCGTCATATGCTGGCTCTTCGAGCGTGTTCCTTCCGGGAAAACGGTCACGTTTCTCCCGTTTTTCAACTGCTCTGTCACCTCTTTCACCATGCGCACCGCATCCCTGAGGTTTGAGCGGTCAAAATAGATGAATTCCAGTGCGTCATACCAGTCGGAGAGCACCGGGATCTTCTTCCCCTCGATCTTACTGACAGATGTTGTCGGAATCGGATTGGCGTAAAGATAGACAAACGCATCCAGCGTTCCCTGATGGTTCCCCGTCAGTAACATGGCTCTGTCATCTCTCAGATTCTCCGTCCCGAAGACATGCACTTCCAGATTCAGTTTTCTGATGACAACTTCCAGCTCCTCACGGGCGTAAGCGTAACGCTCATCAAACGGAAGTTCCCGTGCTTTTTTCGCAGCTTTGAGCAGATGCGGGAGATTCGGAGCCATCTTCAGCCAGAATAATGCCTGATTCATTTCCGATCCTCTTTCCGGACGTATTCCACAACCTTGAAGCCGTCGTACATTTCCACCTGGCGAACGTCATAGTTGCTGACGTCATACTTCGGGAAATAGGTATCCGCTTCATGATCCCCGTCCACCAAGGAGATATAGAGTTTCTTGCAGTAAGGCAGCGCCAGTTTGTAGATGGAGGCACCTCCGCAGATGAAGATCTCCTCTTCCGTATTCTCGTTTTCCTTTAAAAAGGCAATCAGATCCGTGCAGTAAGTCACATCTTCCGTGTTTTCCTTTTGCTGTCCCGGGAAACATGCCACGATGGTGTGGCGGTTTTTCAGGGGACGCGAAAAGCCGTCAAATGTCACCTTTCCCATCACGATGCGGTGATGGAGCGTTCTGGCCTTGAACTGCTTTAAGTCCTCGCTGAGATGCCAGGGAATCTGATTATTTAAGCCGATCGCAAAGTTTCTGTCATGCGCGACGATCAGAGAGAACATCAGACGCTCACCTTCCCTTTGATGGCCGGATACGGATCGTATCCCGTGATCTTGATATCTTCATAACGGAAATCATAGATATCCTTGATTTCCGGATTGAGTTCGAGTTTCGGTAACGGTCTCGGTGTACGGCTCAGCTGTTCATGGATCTGATCCAGATGGTCGAGATAGATATGAACATCGCCGAACGTGTGGACAAATTCATACGGCTGTAAGCCGCAGACCTGCGCTACCATGCATAATAAGAGCGAATAGGAGGCAATATTGAACGGAACGCCCAAAAAGACATCTCCGCTTCTCTGGTACAGCTGGCAGCTCAGTTTCTTGCCGTCCGCGCTGACATAGAACTGGAAGAGAGAGTGGCACGGAGGAAGCGCCATATCCTTGACTTCCGCCGGATTGTACGCCACGACCATGTGTCTGCGTGAGAACGGATCCTTTTTGATTCCCTCAATCAGCTGCGTGATCTGATCCACGCCGCCGAAGTCACGCCACTGTTTACCGTAGACAGGACCGAGATTGCCGTATTTTGCCGCAAAATCATCATCCGTACGGATTTTTTCGATGAACTCTTCCAGGGTTTCCCCCTTAAAGGCGTCGGACTTGCTGTAGCGGTCATACGGCCATTCGTTCCAGATCTTCACGTTTTTCTGAACCAGCGGCTGAATATTGGTGTTGCCGCTGAGGAACCACAGAAGTTCTTCAAAAATGCCGCGGTAGAACACTTTTTTCGTTGTTAAAAGCGGAAAACCTTCTTCCAGATTAAAGCGCATCTGATATCCGAAACAGGAAATCGTTCCCGTTCCGGTGCGGTCTTCCCGTTTTTGTCCATGATCTAAAATATGCTGACATAAATCCAAATATTGTTTCATATGCTTGCCCTCGTTTGTAAAATAATATATCACAAATCAGCCGATAAAAAGCTGAAAAAGCAATTCTGCTAATCTTCCGGCAGGATTCTGACCGTAACGCTGTTGGAAAGATCCACCTGTTTCCAGACTTCGATAAAATCTTCCTTTGTAACGGACGGGATCATGCGCAGATAGTCGTAGTAATCCAGAGAACTGTAGGAGGCTTTCAGAATGCTGAGACCCAGATCCTCCGGATTATCCAGAGAGATAACCGCCTGGCCGAGGAATTTCTTCTTCAGGCGCTCTAATAAAGCATCGGGGATCTTCGCGGGATCCACCCGTTTCATGCGGTAGCGCAGTCTTCTCAGAAAATCCGCGATCCGCTCTGTCTCGTTATAGAACATCAGATACGCGTAATCTTCCGAGAAGTCCGTTGCGTAATAGAAGTAATCCGAGACGATCTGCTCATCCAGCCACTTCTGCAGAATCGCATTGGAAGTCCCGAAGCTCGCTTCCAGAATGTAACGGAAACAGAGCTCCCGCTTCATTCTTTCCGTCTCCGTCTCATCCTTCGGTTCCATCTTAAACGCGATGGCAACTTTCGGAATCTGCACGTCCATCTTTAGGGAATGCCGCTTGCGGTAAACTTCCTTCTTTTCGCTCAGTCTGAGACGCTTCACTTCATGCATTGCGGAAAACTGTTTGCTTTCCTGGTTTTCACGGATGATGTCAAGCAGTACTTCCGGCTTTTGCGCGCTTACGACAACCAGCTTCATCATTTGCGGATGATAGTTGTAGCGATACGCCGCTTCCAGATCCTCTTTCGTGGTCTTACGGACACTTTCTTCACTTCCCGCAATATCATAGCGAATCAGATTATTCTCATAGAGGCACTGATCCATCTCCTGGATCATGCGCATGTCCGGAATCTGCTGATAGCTTAACAGTTCCTGGACAATGATGTCCTTTTCCTTTTCCACACTCGCTTCGCTGACATTGAATTTCTGCACGAAATCAAGCAGAAGATTCAAAGGTGCATGCAAATCTTTTGCGGCAGTGGAGAAATAATATACCGTCTGATCATAAGCGGTAAAGGCATTGGCATTCGCCCCCAGACGGGTGAACTGGCCCAGAATATCCCCTTCCTCATCTTCAAACAGCTTGTGTTCCAGGAAGTGTGCACTGCCCAGCGGGATCCGCACTTCCTTCCCATCTACCGTCTGATAGGCATCCAGGGCTCCATAAGGCGTACCAAAATATGCACAGGACGACGAAAATCCCGGCTTATGTACGATTATGACATCCAGTCCGTTCTTCAGTCTGGCTTTCAGGATGGTATCCTTATACTCATTCGTTCTCTTCTCCATCCGTCCTGCCTCCTTTCAGAATGTATACTGTCGGCTGCTGCAGTTTACAAAATGCAGCGACTACCTCTTCTTTTCTGACGCTTTCAATCCGCTTCAGATCCTCTGCTTTGTCGGTATGATTCAGATAGTTCTCAAATTCCTGATTAGTGGTTCCGTTGATGTCATCCTGATTCTCTTCAAAATCATTGATCAGCATCACTTTAGCCATATCCAGTAATTCCTCTGCGAACTCTCCCTCTTTGACTTTACGCAGCTGCTCCTCAATTAAACGCAGCACTTCCGGGATATTCTCCGTCTTGACGGCTGTAGAGATCTGCAGAAAAGAGAAATACTTGCTGTTATGGCTGGTAATGGAATAGCAGAGGCTGCGCTTTTCCCGGATCTCCTGAAATAACAGTGACGTCGGAAGCTGCCCCAGAAGGATGCAGCCGAGCTTCATCGGCCAGTAATCTTCATCCAGCAAAAGCGTATCGTTCGGATAGATCAGACGCACGTTGGACTGCGGAACATTGCGTACCTCTTCCACGTGTTTTACTTCTGTATCTTTAAAGCGGTAAGAGATGGGGAACTCTAAATTGTGCTCCATAAGCGGGAAGTATTCCGAGAGCTGCTGCTTCATCCGGTCTTCATTGACATCCCCGATTACCATCACAAAGGCCACATCTTCCTTGAGCATCCGCTGATGCTCTTCGATGCACTCCTTCAGTGATACGGAAGAGATGATCTCGGGAGTACCGGTGGAAGTCACGGCAAGAGGAGTCCCCTCTCCGAAGACTTCGTAAATGCGTTTGGAAGCGTAATAGGAAGGATTTTCATCCTGACGGAGCAGATTGTCCGTCAGAACCTTTTTGGCTTCCTGCAGGGATTCTTCAGAGAAATACGGTGCCTGCAGCGCCTGCTTCAGAAAATCCAGCTGATGCAAGAGCTGATCCGGTTCGGAAAAATCCGGATGGAGTGCTTTCATGCGGATGCGAATCATGTGCATCTGTCCAAAGGAAAGACTGCCGGCATAATAGGTTGCTCCATATAAAAGATCCAGAGCTTCGCTCATCTTCTGCTTACTGTTGTATCTTTTCGTCCTGTCGCTCATCATAAAGGCAATCAGCGTACGGACGGCATTTCTGCGCTTCTCCACCGGACTGAGAAACCGCAGTTCCATGGCGATTTCCTTGTATTTGGCGGTGGAGATAATGTGATAGTTTTCAAGATTCATAGATTGACTTCCTCACATGGTAAAAAGCACTGAGATTCAGTGCTTTTCTTTAGTTCTTGCTGACGATTTCGCCATCCTCATTGAGGATGTAGAAGACCTCCCGCGGTTTGGAACCCTGCTGCGGTCCAATGACTCCGTTCTGTTCCAGTGCATCGATGATTCTGGCGGCACGGTTGTAACCGATACCGAATTTCCGCTGTAAGAGTGATGTGGAAGCCTTCTGCTGATCGCAGACGAACTCCTTGCATTCATCATACATCGGATCATCCGGTGAGCCGTTTGCATCAAAGCCCAGCGCATCGTGGTTGGTATCCTTTAATGCCACAAACTCATCATTGAAATGCGGACGCTGCTTTCTGGAACACTCGGAAGCGATCTCTTCGACTTCCTTATCCGAAACGTACACGCCCTGGACACGGATCGGGCTCTGTTCTCCGATCGGAGAGTAGAGCATGTCGCCGTTTCCGAGCAGTTTTTCTGCGCCGTAGGTATCCAGAATCGTCCGGGAGTCGACGCCGCTGCTGACCGCGAAGGCGATCCGGCTCGGGATATTTGCCTTGATGACACCGGTGATGACGTCCGTGGAAGGACGCTGTGTCGCAACGATCAGGTGAATACCGGCTGCTCTGGCGAGCTGGGTGATTCGCTGAATGGACTGCTCCACTTCTTTCCGGTTTGTACTCATCAGATCGGCCAGCTCGTCGATGATGACAACGATGCGGTACATCTTATCGAGTTTTTCGTCTTTGTGGTATTCCACGTATTCGTTATAGCCTTCAATATTCCTTACTCCGTATTTGGCAAATTCGGAGTAACGGTTTTCCATGTATTTCACGATGACCTGTAATGCCAGTGAAGCTTCGTGCGCATCGGAAATAACCGGACCAATCAGATGCGGAATATCCTTATACGGTGTAAATTCCACCTTCTTCGGGTCGATCAGAAGCAGCTTCACTTCATCCGGTTTCGTCCGTAACAGGAAAGTCGTGATGATTCCGTTGATACAGACGGACTTACCGCTGCCGGTCGCGCCGGCGACGAGCAGGTGCGGCATCTTGTCTAACTGACAGAACACCGCTTCTCCGCTTAAGCCCTTGCCTAAGCCGAATAAGAGTTTCTTGTTTTCCGAATTTGCCGGGAAGCTGGTCATGATCTCGTACATCTTGACCATGGTCATCTCACGGTTCGGGATTTCAATACCGACCACGCGCTTGCCCGGAACCGGGGCTTCAATACGGATGGATTTTGCGGCCAGTTCCATCTTCAGGTTGTCCTGAATCTGCGAGATACGTGAAATCTTGACCGTGGATTCCGGTTTGATTTCAAACTTGGTGACGCTCGGCCCGATGGTAATGGCTTCCAAAGAGCACGGGATATCGAAGTCTTCGAGGATCTCGAGAAGTCTCTCGCCGTTCTCCTTTGCCGCATTGCGGTTTTCCATGCTGCCCTTTTTATTGATATTGGTATCCAGCTTGCTGATTTTCGGTAATGTATAAGGAACACTGGAAGCCTTGGCGGTAGCGGCGCTTGTCGTATTCGGATTCACGGCTACGCTCTCGCCCTTCTCTTCTTCCTTTTCCTTCTTGACTTCGCGGACTTCCAGCGACTTGCTGATGACTTCCGTCTTGCGCTCTTCCGCTTCCTTTTCCTTCTTCACCGGTTTTTCCCTGGCAGGAACGATCTTATCTTCGATACTCGTTTCCTCGCGCTGCTTATCGGCCTTGATGAATGCCATCTTGCGGCGCGGAGCCGGGGCAACCTCTTCTTCGTCTTCATAGACAAAGATCTTGTCTGCGATGCTGGTATGCTTCTTTTTACTGCGGTTTCTTGTACCGTCGTCCTTCTCTTCCGTGACGGCATTGAAGATTCTTACGAAGAAGGCTTTGACATTCTTGAATTCCACCAGAACGATCAGAGCCGTTAAAACAAGCATTCCGATGATGAGATATGTACCGCCTTTGGCAACCAGGAGCGAAGTGACGGAATAGAGCAGCGATCCGATGAAACCTCCGTTGATCGGATACTGGTCTTTCCAGACGGCTGTGAAATGATCGAGATAATCATTCAGCACATCGAAGCCCGTCAGTTCCTTGTTGCTGATGCCGCAGTACAGCGTGAAAGCAAGGAAAAGCAGCGTCCATGTCCAGGCATACTTCGGCCGGATCGATTTCAGCGAACCGAAAAGGACCAGATAGATGGCCGGTATGATCATGAAGACATCCAGGAAATTATATTCATTTCCAATCGCGACTCTGGCGGCATTGTGGACGAATTCCCCGACCATTCCGAAGCGCTTATAGCCCAGAACGATCAGAAAGAGAACTACGATCCCGACAATATTGCCTGTCAGATCTCTGCTTTTTGCTTTTCTTTTTGACATTTTTTCCTACTCACTGATATTGATTTCTACGATGGCAGGAAGGATCATCGGCCTCTTACCGGTTTCCCGTAAGAGGTATCGGCTGATTTTCTCCCTTGCCTCCATGCGAACCTGCATGTTTTCGAAGCGGTTTTCATCCTTTGCCTCCTGAATGGTGGTCAATAGAATGTTACCGACTTCCTTGATAATGTAATCGGCGTCCTTCAGATAGATCAGTCCGCGGGACTGAATATCCGGGCCGGCGATGACTTCCTTGGTGTTATAATTCAGCGCCACACCGACGATGATCACTCCGTCCTGGCTCAGAACTTCCCTGTCTTTTAAGACGAAGCTGCTGATGTCCATATTGCTGTCGGAGCCGATCATGACTTCGGCCGTCTCGATGAGTTCATTGGTGGAAACCAGCGTATGGCCGTCAAATGTGGCAATCTGTCCGTTGTCCAGAACAACGATGTGATCCGCTCTGTAACCCATATCCAGAGCGATGTTGGCGTTACTGACAAGCTGACGGTATTCCCCTTTGATCGGGATGAAGTACTCCGGCTTCATCAGATAGATCATCATCTTGATGTCTTCCTGGGAAGCGTGAACGGAAGAGACCTTTCTTCCATCCAGGGAGACGATATTCACGTTTTCCCTGTAAAGCTCATTCTTCATGTTGGAGCCGTCAATCTCGGTTTCACTGTTGGCCGGAGAGGCAATGATCACCGTATCGTTTTCTCTCAGGCGGATACGGTCATCTTCCTTGGTCGCAATCCGCATCATGCGGTTGAAGACGTGCGGACCGATGCCGGAAACCAGAACGATGACATCGTTATCATCATTGTCAAAGTGATCCTTGTCAATGATGAGTTTTTTCGGGAAATGGTAATACCCCAGTGCGTCGATAACACCCATGGTGGTATTGAGAGTCCGGCTGTAGAAGAATACGCGCCGGTTGTATTTATTTGCCAGATTCAGAATTTCAATGACACGGTAAAGGTTCTGCTGATAGCAGGAGATAATGATCCTGCTCGGCGCCGTCTCAATGGCATTCTCGATCAGATGGGTGATCTGATGTTTCGGGCTGGTATAGCCTTCATGGTCGGCCTGGATGCTCTCACATAAAAGCGCAAAGACCTTCTCCTTCCCAAGATCGGCCAGTTCCGCAATATCGCTTGCGAAGAACTTGTTACGGATGTCCAGATCGATGATGAACTCTCCGCAGTAGACGATCAGGCCGAGGTCCGTGCTGATGGCAACCCCGAAGTTATCCACGATGGAGTTGGTCAAGGCAAATGTACGGATCCTGCGGTTGGCGAGTTTGAAGGTTCCGTTCCGTTCAATCGTGTTGATCTTGTAATCGGTGACCTTGTTCTTTTCAAAGGCCGTCTTGATCAACAGGCTTGTAAACGGAGTCGTATAAATCGGGATATTGATCTGCTTGATTAAAAAGCTCAGCCCTCCCATGACATCGTCATGGGCATGCGTGATGAAGATACCGACGATCCTCTCTCTGTTTTCCGTCAGATAGGAGTAGTCATTGATGATCTCAAGGACACCCAGCTGATCGGTTTCCGGATATTTACTGCCGGCTTCAATCAGAAAAATATCCTGATTGATATCGATTGCATAGAGATTCTTACCGTTTTCATCTAAACCGCCGAGGGCAAAAATTCTGACCTTATCCATTATAACCTCCATATTATTTCATTCTAATTATAAATGATAACGCGGTTATCAGGCAATAACTTCCCCTTCCAAATACCAGGTCTTACAACCGGTGATTCTGACTCTGACAAGGTCTCCCACAGAGGCATTTCCCCTGAAATTGACCAGTTTGTTTTCACGGGTATATCCGCTGACGATCTCCGGATTCTTCTTGGAAGGTCCGTCCACCAGAACCTCCACTTCTCTTCCGAGATAGGCTTCGTTATTCTCTCTGGCATACTGATCCACCAATACATTCAGTTCCGTCAGACGGCGTACCTTATCCTCATATGGTGTACTGTCTTCCATGCGCGCTGCCGGCGTTCCGATACGCGGGGAATAGATAAAGGTGTAGGCATTGTCATAGCGGCAGTAGCGGTATAGATCCAGTGTCCGCTGGAACTGCTCTTCCGTTTCGTTCGGGAAGCCGACGATGATATCCGTGGAGAATGCGCAGTTGGGCACTTTCTCCTTCAGGTAATCGTAGATTTGCTTATACTGTTCCACCGTATACCTTCTGCCCATGATCTTTAAGATCTCATTGTCACCGGACTGTACCGGAAGATGAAGGAACGGCATGATATTGTCGTATTGTGCCATGACATCCACCGTACGCAGCGTGAAATCCCAGGGGTGGCTGGTGGTGAAGCGGACGCGCGGAATTCCGGTTTTGGCTACCTCTTCGAGAAGGCGCGAGAAACCGTCTTCCATCTGCAGGTCCTTCCCGTACGCATTCACGTTCTGTCCCAGAAGCGTGACTTCCTTGCAGCCGGAAGCTTTCAGCTCTTCCACTTCCTTAACGATGTCTTCCACTAAGCGGGAGCGCTGCTTGCCGCGGGTCAGAGGAACGATGCAGTACGTGCAGAATTTATCGCAGCCGTACATGATGTTGACCCAGGCTTTATGCTGCAGCTTGCGCTCTGCCGGAAGTTCTTCAATGACTTCCCCTTCCGAGGAGTACACTTCCACAACACGTTTCCGCTTTTCATATGCCCTGCTTAAAAGCTGCGGCAAACGGTGAATATTGTGGGTTCCGAAGACAAGCTCAACATAACGGTAGCTTTTCTCCAGTTTCTCCACAACGCTCTCTTCCTGCGCCATGCAGCCGCAAAGACCGATGAGTAAATCCGGTTTCTGCGCTTTGTACTGCTTTAAAAAGCCCAGTTCACCAAATGCTCTGTCTTCCGCATTCTGACGGATGGCACAGGTATTCAGGATGATCAGATCCGCCACGGATTCATCTTCGACGATCTGATATCCCATTTCTCTCAGAATACCGAGGATGGTCTCGCTGTCACGCTCATTTGCCTGACAGCCGTAAGTTGTGACCTTGGCCAAAAGGCCCTGGCCGAGTGTCTTCTCGTGTTCGCTTAACGAGAAGGCATGCCGCTGAATCAGGGAGGGATTATTTGTACGCACACGTGCGTCTTTCAGGGATGGTTTTCTGTTTTCGCTCATAGATACCTCATCTCAAAAAAACCAAGCGTTCGCTTGGTTTATGATAATTCAATTGTTCCTACCGGGCAGACGCCTGTGCATGCGCCACAGTCGATGCATAAATCTTCGTTGACTTCAGCTAAACCGTCATCACCGAGTGCAACCGCTCCTGTCGGGCAAACACCTGTGCATGCTCCGCATCCTAAACAATTTGTTTTATCTACATGTGCTGGCATTTAAAAATACCTCCTTTATTCATAGCAAGTCTATTATAGCATATTCTACCCAAAACACAAATGCGGATTTCTTTGGCAATATGCAAAAAAAGTCCAGTCGTTTCCGGCTGAACTTTTCATGTTATTTTGCAGTTTCCTGTGCTCTTGTTTCGCGGATCACCGTGACCTTGATCTGGCCAGGATATGTCATCTCGGCTTCAATCTTATCGCGGATCTCACGTGCCACTCTGTGACATGCGGCATCATCCAGCTGTTCCGGAATCGCCATGACACGGATTTCACGTCCTGCCTGGATGGCATAAGTCTTATCGATACCTTCGAAGCTGTTGGCAATCTTCTCCAGTTTTTCCAGACGTTCGATGTAGTTTTCCATGGATTCGTAACGGGCTCCCGGACGGGCTGCACTCAGCGTATCCGCTGCCGCTACCAGATTGGCAATCAGGCTTGTGGCTTCCGTGTCCCCGTGATGGGAAGCGATGGAATTTACCACAATTTCATTTTCCCCGTGTTTCTTTGCCAGCTTGGCGCCGAGTTCCACGTGGCTTCCTTCCAGTTCGAAGTCCACTGCCTTGCCGATGTCATGCAGTAAACCTGCACGCTTTGCCAGGCTCTGATTGAGTCCCAGCTCCGCTGCCATCATGCCGGCCAGATTGGCGACTTCGATGGAATGATCCAGAACGTTCTGACCGTAGCTGTAACGGTATTTCAGACGTCCGACCAGATTGATCATCTCGCGGTCCATTCTGCCGATACCGAGTTTGAAGACTGCGTCTTCTCCGGCTTTGCGGATGGTCTCGTCGAGTTCATTGCGTACTTTCTTAACGACATCTTCGATTCTTCCCGGATGGATCCGGCCGTCCTTGATCAGATTCTCGAGTGCCTGTCTGGCAATCTCTCTGCGGATCGGGTCAAAGCAGCTGACCGTAATGGTTTCCGGTGTATCATCGATGATCAGGTCAACTCCGGTAGCCTGTTCGATCGCTTTGATGTTTCTGCCTTCTCTTCCGATGATTCGTCCTTTCATCTCTTCCGAAGGGAGGGAAACAACACTGACCGTCTTGTCCTGAGTTTCTTCCTGAGCATATCTCTGAATTGCCAGGCCGATAATGTTTCTCGCCTTTTCACTGGCTTTCGCCTTGGCTTCTTCTTCCTGGTCGCGGATGTAGGCGGCAATTTCATTTGCCGTTCTCTTTTCGACCGCTTCCATCAGTTCCTTTTTCGCTTCTTCCGTCGTCATGGACGCAACACGTTCCAATTCAGCGACCTGGGAATCGATTTTGGCATTCAGTTCCTGTTCTTTTTTGTCTAGTACATTTAATTTATCGGTTAATTTACGTTCTTTTTCTTCAACTTGTTTCTCTTTACCCGCCAGAGTTTCATCTCTGAAATTGAGAGTATCCTCTCTGCGCAGTAATTTCGTTTCATGTTTCTGAAGTTCCGCTTTTTTGTCTTTAATTTCTTTTTCCGCAGCGAGCTTCAGTTCGTAAGCCTGCATTTTTGCATTCATTGCGGCTTCTTTTGTTGTATTTTCAGCTTTCTCGCGGGCTTCTTTTTCAATCTGCGCCGCATTCTGTTTTGCTTTGTTCAAGCCGATGGTGCCAAGGACGTAATAGAGAATTGCACCTGTAAGTAAACCAACTATACCAGACAAGATGATATATTTAATATCCATACGTATCTCCTGTCTAGAGTATCACTCTGTCATATATTTTAAACCAAATACAAGTTTTTAACAATGAGCAAATATGACGAAAATGCGGGTTAAACCATGGCATTCAAAACCCCGGGATTACTTTCCGGGGTCGATTTGTCTTATGCTTCTTTCGCTTCGTCCTTTGCGTACATTTTGGCGCGGATCTTGCCTTCGAGTTCTGCCGTGAGTTCCGGGTTACTCTTCAGATAAGCGCGTACCGCTTCTCTGCCCTGTCCGATTTTTTCGCCATTGTAGCTGAACCAGGCACCGCTCTTCTGCAGAATGTCGTAATTGACTGCCAGATCAATGATCTCACCTGTCTTGGAGATGCCCTCTCCGTAGATGATTTCAATCTGTGCCGTCTTGAATGGCGGAGCCACTTTGTTCTTGACGACCTTGACATTGACCTTGTTGCCGACAATTTCCGTACCGCTCTTAATGGCCTCGCTCTTTCTCACGTCGATTCGTACCGATGCATAGAACTTTAAGGCACGTCCGCCGCTGGTCGTTTCCGGATTGCCGAACATGACGCCGATCTTTTCTCTTAACTGGTTGATGAAGATGGCCGTGCAGTCCGTACGGTTCATCACGCCTGCCAGCTTCCGCATCGCCTTGGACATCAGTCTTGCCTGTAAACCGATGGAAGAGTCACTCATTTCGCCGTCCAGTTCCGCCTGCGGAACCAGTGCCGCGACCGAGTCGATGACAATCAGGTCGATTGCACCGCTCTTGATCAGTAACTCGGCGATTTCAAGTGCCTGCTCGCCGCTGTCCGGCTGGGAGAGAATCAGTTCGTCGATATCAACGCCCAGTGCCTTGGCATAGAGCGGATCGATGGCGTTTTCCGCATCGATGAAGGCTGCCTTACCGCCCTTTTTCTGCACTTCGGCGATGGCATGCAGCGCCAGAGTCGTCTTACCGCTGGATTCCGGACCGTAGATTTCAATGATACGGCCTTTCGGATAACCTCCGATGCCCAGCGCATAGTCGATGGCCAAGGAGCCGGATGAGATGGAATCCACATCGACCCCTGCTCTGTCACCCAGTTTCATGACCGAGCCTTTTCCATATTGTTTCTCAATCTGCTTTATGGCTTCTGCCAGTAAAGCATCATTATTCTTTTCTGCCATATTTTCCTCCTGACTTCGGAAATCTCTTTTTCTTCTGTCTCTATTCTACCCGTTTCTTGAAAAATATTCAACTTATTTACTTTCCAGAATAATATCCTTCGCCTGCATGAAATAGCTGATTCCTCCGGCGACGGAAATAAATGTCGCAAACCAGAGAAGGAACGTGCTCAGCGGGAACTGATAGATTTCAAACGGCAGATTGCACAGCAGTGTGAAGATGATGGTGAACATCTGCAGCACCGTCTTCAGTTTTCCCAGCATACCGGCAGACATGACTCTGCCTTTGTCGCTTGCCATCATGCGGATGGCATCCACGATCGTATCACGCCAGATCATCACAAGCACCGGAACCATCGGGATGATGCCGTCACATGCCAGCATGATAAACAACGTATTGACCAGAAGCTTGTCGGCAATCGGATCCATGAACTTTCCGAAAGTGGTGACCATGTTGTATTTCCGGGCGATGTATCCGTCCAGGAAATCCGTAAAGGACGCTAAGCAGAAGAGTACCATGATGATGATGTTTCTTACCGGTAACGATACGAAACCGACATTGATGGCTCCCAGGTTAATACCGAACTGGGCATACGGGAAAATGTAGATCAGTACGATCAGAGGGATCAGAACCATCCGGATGATGGTTAATCTATTTGGTAAATTCATATGGGATTCTCCTTATTCCTGAAATATGAGGGTGAGATGGATGCCGTTGGAAGATGCCCTCACTTCCTCTTCCAGAGTGATTTCGACATTGTTGATGTAGATGCGGTTATCCGCAACTTTTCCGAGATGGATCACCAGCTCATCCGCCGCTTTCGGCAGATAATGGAACGACAGCGAGGAATGCGGATCATAGATGCGGTTCTCCGGAGAAGTGATTTCCTCCCCGTTGACGATCGCATGTCCGACGTAAGTTTCCTCCGCGCCGATTTCGATCCGGATGGTGACGGCTTTCTCCTTTTCCCATCCTAGGATATTGTACTTCTTCTGCCCCTCCTGCTCAACCTGTACGACTGCATCCGAAATCTCGTACTCTTCCGTAACTTCTTCCTGCGGGGTTGGCTGCAGGTCGGACGGCGGGTCAATGATGCGGAAATCCGGCAGTACATAGCGAATTAGGACAAAGCCGATCAGCGCAACCAAGAGAACAATGGAGAACAGCAGGCTGAGAAAGCGCACATCCAAGCGGAAACCGCCTTCATTTTTCTGTTCCTCTTCCTCTTTTCTTTCAAAGAGTTCCCCGTCGCTCAGAGCGCCGACATCCGCGCGGATCCGCCGGATTTCCTTTTCAATCTCCGCTTCCGGTACATCCAATGTCTTGCCATACTGACGGATATAGTACAGCAACATGGAAAAGTCATCATGAAAGTAAGCGGCTTCCCCCTCTTCGATTGCCTTAAGGCAACGCAGGGTTACGCGGCTTTTAGAAGAGATATCCTCCAGGCTCAGGTTCTTTGAAATCCTGGTCTTTTTCAGTTTTTCCCCCAACTTTTTCATAATAAAAAGGACCTTTCCTTTTTCATTATAACAAGGAAATGTCCGGAATTGATGAAAATATCTTCACTCTTTCCAACCGCATTTGTCGGAAATGAGCCCGTAGAAATCCCACCAGGAGTAAAAACGGGTCATGTTGTCCAGCTCTAATGTGCTGTTGTAGCGGTTATCAAAACAATAGGTCGGAAAGTGCTTCACGCAGTCCTTGATGGTCTCATCAAAGTCCTCCACCATAATGTCGACATTCTGTTTCTGAATGTAGCTGAGCTTCGGGAAGCCGGTATAAACCAGAGAATCATAGGGGATCTCGTTTTTGCGAAGCCACTCTTCCGTGATGTCACGGCAGCGTTTTCCCCGCTCGCTGTCTTCAAAGGCAGGATATCTTCCGGTGATCAGAATGATGGTGTGCCCTTCTTCTCTGAGTAAAGTCAACACCTCTTTGGCGCCGAGGCGGACCGGGGTATTCTGCATGTAGGCTTCATGGTAATGGCTGCGGTAATCCTCTTCCATGCCATGCGTCCATTCCGAATCCTTATACTCATAACTGTAGGGTTCGTTCGGACGGCGGATGCCCCTTTCCAGACAGTATTTGTATACGTAGGCAAGACGGTAATCGTCTTCATTTGTCAAACAGCCATCGATGTCAATTCCGATTCTCATCAGCAACTCCTCCTTTTCGTACCTGTTTTTCCAGATTGACGGAACTGTAGGCAAACAGTCCCAAGAATATCACAAACGCTACAATAATAATATCAGAATCCAGATATGCCATGATAATGAAAATCAGATTGCTGATGATGCGGCCGTAGACCAGATAGCGTTCCGTAGCGAGATAGTACTCCACTTTGTATTCCCTGAGCACAAGAATATTGGACAGATTTCCGATGCTTGTCACATTGATCAGACCGACGATTGCCACCATCACCGTATAGAACAGCTTGAAGAGGATGATGGAAACCGCACTGGTGCGCCAGATCATAAAAGAGAGCGTCAGCAGCGCCATGACAGTGGAGATGCGGATCGTATTCAGGTAATGCTTCTCTTTCAGATAGCGGGCAAAGAGAATCGCAATCAGCGTGGACACAACGGAGAAGACGCTGGTAAACACCCCTAAAGAGAACGAATCCGAGAACACTTTGGCAATATAGATCGTCACGATGTAGGAGAACGCCCCTTCCGAGATGGTCATACCTTCAAAGAAGATCTCCCGCATGACTGCCTGAATGCGCGGATCCTGCTTCTGCAGTCTCTGAAAGTCTTCGCCCCGGTATTCCTTTGTCGGCGGGATATTGCTGTCACGGTACAGAAAGGACAGCGCGATCCGTGCCGCCACAATGACTAATACCAATAACAGTGTCCGTAAAAACCCCTGCGAGCGGATGAAACTGCCGAAAATCAGAGGAAAGATAATGGCTAAAGAGGACTGCACCGCGGTGTAGGTTCCCATAAAGCCGGCACGTTCCGCGTCCTTGATTCCGTCGCTTTCGATCACGTTGTAAACGGAATAGTATAAACCTTCCTCCAGGCCGTAAAGAAAGCCGATCAGATAGATGTACTGAACCACCTTTTCCTTCAGCAAGAGCAGTGTCGCAAAATAGATGAAGTCCATCACGATTCCTGCCCGCAAGAGGTAGACCCGCTTGTTCGACTTATTGATATTGCGCACGCTGTAAATAGTGATATAGATCGTAATGACAGCTACCAGCTTATAGATGCCCAGCGGCAGGATATTGCTGTCGGAAACATCCAGAAAGTAGAGAATCAGAAAAGAATCCACAAAACTCATGAGGATGCTTTTCAACAGTTTGAGCAAAAACAGCGTACGGTAGTTATTCAGCATAGGTTGATTCCACAAAGAAAACCGGAACGCTCCGGTTTCTCACAATTATTTTTTCAGTTCCCATTTGCAGCGGACAGGTGAAACGATCAGTTCTTCTTTTTTCAGCTGTGTGAAGACCTTATCCACGACCTTTTTGTCCAGTCCGCTCTTTTCCGCGACAGTCTTGGCATTTAACGGTTCCGTCGCATTGCGGAATACTTCTAAGACGGCTTCTCTTTCGCTCATGAGCACTACCTCCCTTCTCATTATATCTGTTTCCTTTTTTCGAAAGATGAATTTTTCCCGAAAAAGGATTCATTTCTTTTTTCCGCGTAACAAAAACGCTCTGGCAGCCGCAATCCCGACCTTATATGGCAAGGGCCGCAGTGCCTTATCCGCTTCCTGCAGCTTCTCACGGATCGGCAGATTCTGCGGGCAGTGCTTCTCGCATTTGCCGCAGCGGATACACGCACTCGCATACGCCGCATCCGCGCGGAGTGCCACTGTCTGGGCATACTGGAATCTGCCGGCATGTTTCGATTCGATCGACATCATGTTATACGCCAAAAAGATTCCCGGAATATCGATTCCCTTCGGGCACGGCATGCAGTAGCGGCAGCCAGTGCAGCCGACGAGTTCCTTCTCTCGGATGATACTCACAACTTCTCCGACAAGCTTTCTCTCCTTCTCGCTGAGGCATCCTGCCGGGCTGTTCGAAGCCGTTTTGCAGTTCTCCTCTACCATTTGTAAGGAATTCATACCGGAGAGGACGCAGGTGATACAACTCTGATCAAAGAGCCAGCGGAATGCCAGACTTGCCGGCGTATTGCCTTCCCCTTCTTTTTCAATCAGCGCCTTCGCTTTTTCCGGAAGCAGACTGACCAGCTTTCCGCCGCGCAAAGGCTCCATGATGACGACCGGAATCCCCATCTTCTCTGCGGTTTCAACGCCTTCTCTTCCTGCCTGGGCAAACTCATCAAGATAGTTGTACTGCACCTGGCAGAAGTCCCAGTCATAATCTTTCAGGATTTTAAGAAACATCTCGGTATTTCCATGATAGGAGAAACCGATATTGCGGATCTGTCCGCTCGCTTTCTTTTCCCTGATCCAGTCTTCAATTCCCAGCTGTTTCAGCTTTTCCCACTGGGAATAATCCGTCAGATGATGCATCAGGTAGTAATCGACCCACCCGGTTCTTAGGCGACTGAGTTCCTCATTGAAATAGCGGTCCAGAGCTGCGGCATTGGAAATCATGTACTGCGGCAGCTTGGTGGCGATATTGACTTTCTCTCTCAGCTGATTGCGCTCAAGGATCTCGCCCAGCGCCGCTTCGCTTCCCGAATAGATATAGGCAGTATCGTAATAGTTGACACCGTTACGGTAAGCGGCCAGGATCTCCTTCTCCGTTTTCTCCAAGTCGATCTTGCCGTTTCTGGTTGTAAAACGCATGCACCCGTATCCCAGCATGGAGATCGGGTTGCCATGTTTGTCTTTGCGATACTGCATCTATTTCTCCTCCTGATTCAATTCCGTGATCATTTCCAACATCTTCAGATAATACGGGAGAACCTCATATTTTTTGCTTAAGCCTCCCTGCAGTGCCATATGGTCCGCCTGCATGACCTCCAGCACGTTCCATACGCCCTTTTCAGCTTCAGTGTCCTTAAGGGAACGGTGCGGCTGGTTCAAAGGATACATCGCGCTGACGGTGTTCACAAGCCCGTCATTCTCCTGCCAGCTCTCGTCGATCTTCAGTCCGCCCTTTGTAAAGCCCTGATAATGTCCCATTACGCGGGAAGTACGGCGGAACATCAGTTCGCAGTTCTTCTCATTCGGTTCAGAAAATCCTTCCTTATTTTTATATGTAATACGGCAAGGCTGCGAAAAGTAGTACACATTTTCGTCCAGACGACAGTTCCGGTTTAATTTCAGTGCATTATCAATATGCATGTCATATGCTGCGCAGTCTTCCGGATGATATTTCGTCTGATCCTTGGAATTGCTGTCGCTCATCAGCTTTCCGGCAAATTTTTCTTTCAAAGTATACGGAATACTTTCCGGATGGAACAGCGGATCCTCATAGGCATCGTAGGCTGTTGTTCCGTTGTGCGGAGAGGCAAGTGTATAAAGCGCAAACAGGCGCTCTCCCTTTCCTCCCTGAAAGAAGGAAGAGGCATCTTCCGTGCATTCCTCACTTCTGCCGTACTTCAGAATATCGGCAAACAGCCGGATCGTTGCTCCGCCAAAGGAGTGGCCGAATAAGACCAGTTTTGTTGATTCATCAAAAGACGGGATCAATGGACGGCCGCTGAAATCCGGGCCATATCGCTCATGTCCGTAGCGCGCAGCATGCTTCGCTCCGTAGTCCGTCCTCTCTCCGCTCAGCTGGGCGTAGAGTTCGCACGCCCTGTCATAGGCACTCCCGTGCGGAGAAACGCTGGCGGCATAAGCCTCATATCCTCTATCCCGTAACTGTCGGATCAGATCTCCGTTCCGCATTCCCCAATACGGAAACGTCTGATACTGTGCATCATAGGATCCCCATCCGGAGAGCCCGTGCACAAATACAAAAGTCAGATGATTCATAGTTCTTTATCTCTTTCTGACTTCATTGTAACATAGAGCCCTTTCATGCTGACACGAATTGCCCCAAAGGAAGCGGATACGGATATTCTCTGTAAAACAAAATATGTTATAATGTCTTTAATGCAGATACTTGATTACATTTCCCAATTTTCCATATACGGTATGTGGGTGTGCTTCGCCGTGATCCTCTATATGCTGGTCCGGCTGATGCTCACGGCTTTTGATCTGCTGAAAAGCGTGATGGGTTTAATGGGAAAAGTGAATCAGATCACAGAGAAAACCGGTGTCATCCAGAAAGACATGGAGACGGTAAAGGAATCCTTTAAGCCGGACGGAACCTTCTTTGCCTTAGGTGCCGCATCCTTAACCATCCTTTCTGTCTTAAAGGGCAATAAGAAAAAGCACAGCCTGTCCGTTAGCTCGCTCGCTTCCGCCGCAATCAGCCAGAAAGCAAAGAAGAACGACAGCCAGCGGCTGGTTGAGAGCGTGACTTCCATTGCCAACATTGCCAAATCGGCCATGAAGTAGGATTGGCGCCAATCAAAATCCATTCAGACAAATAAAAAGCATCCTCGCGGATGCTTTTCCTTATTTATAACGTATCGTAAGCCATGTTCTGTTCCCGTATCCGGGCGGCAGTCATTTATCTACGCCGTAATGGCGTCCCCTATCCCTTCATTTCGGTTATCGGGGTTCCCCTACCAAATTTGGGTTTCTCGCTTGCGGGGTTTACCGCGTTCCACTCTACTAATTTCTTAATAGACTTCGTCACTGTGGCACTTTTACAGACTACGACCATAGCCGGTGGCCTTAGGTTTTCATCAGCCGTCTGGTCTTTGACCATCTTAGCCTTATTGATTCAGCTAACGCAAACACTACTGTCATCTCAGACAGTGCGAGCATGGACTTTCCTCTATGCCGCATTGGCACAGCGGCTGCCTCAACGTTACTTTTACTGTTCCTTGTTACCGACCAGCTCTTCCAGACGGCTTAAGCGTTTCAGGATATCCGTACTGCTGACCGGTGTCTGCTCCTTAATGCTGTTGTACTTGCCTTCCAGCTCGATAATGTACGTCTTCAGCGTCGCATTCTTCTGCTCTAAGGAAGTCACCTTGTTGCGGAGCTCATTTAATTCTCTCTCAAATGACTGGTAATCCACGATTACCATATCGAGAAACTTATCGACTTCTTCTGCGGAATATCCCTTGAATTCCACATCGAATTTCTGATCATATATCTGCCTTGCACTTAAATTCAGTTCTGCCATACTAATCACCCTATTTCACTATTTTAAATAATATCATGAAACGCCGTAAATCGACAAATATTAATTCAGGATTTGCCCACTTTTACATTGCGGAACAAATTGTTTATAATATAGGGAGGTGGTGAGAACATGGTAAACTATCCCAACGGGAAGAAGGCTGCCGATGCAGTCAAGCAGACCAATTACGGTAAGAGGGGAATGAGCCTGGAGGAAGACATCAACACTTCCAACCGCTATTACCTGGAAACCCACAAGGCTGTCGTTTACAAGAAACCCACCCCGGTACAGGTCGTCACGGTCGATTACAAAAGCCGTCAGACTGCCAAAATCACGGAAGCATATTACCGTACTCCGAGTACAACCGACTACAACGGTGTCTGGGCGGGACTGCCTCTGGACTTTGAAGCGAAGGAGACGCACTCCAAAACCTCCTTTGCCCTCAAACTGATCCACCCGCATCAGCTCAGCCATCTGCGCAATGTTCTGGAGCAGAAAGCCATCGCCTTTGTGATCGTGCGTTTCACCCACTACAACGAAACGTTTCTGATCAAAGCCGTGGATATTCTGAAAGAGACTTCCACCGACAGGAAGTCCCTCCCCCACAGCTGGTTCAGCGAGCACGGAAGACTGATTCCGTATAAACTGTTTGCACCTGTCGATTATCTGCCCGTTTTGGACAAGATGATTCAGGAAGGAGAATTTGAATGAAGAAAAAAGAAAATACAGCTGATGCCGTGAAGACAACGGGTAAGAAGAAGAAAAAAGTCAGCGTAAAGAATATCTTAGCGGTATTGATGGTACTGTTTCTGACCGCCTGCATTGCCGTCGGTGTTGTTGCTTTGCTCTATATCAACAGAGCAGTCAAGGAATCCCCGACCTTCAATGTGGATGATTTCCGCAATACCGAAAGTACGAAGATCTTCGACATGAACGGTGAGGTCATTGCCGACGTCGGCGTCGTCAACCGCGAGAACGTCTCCTATGATGAGATCCCGCAGAACTTCATCGATGCGATGGTCGCCGTGGAAGACTCCCGTTTCTTCGAGCATAACGGCTTTGACTTACCGCGTTTCGTCAAGGCGATGCTGGTCAACCTGAAAGAGACCATCATCCAGCGCAGGATCGTCTTCTCCGAAGGCGCCTCCACGCTCTCCATGCAGCTGATCCGTAACGTCTACTTCACGGATGACGCACAGCAGAAGAGCCGTACCAAGAGCATCGACTACAAGATCCAGCAGATCTATCTGGCAATCAAGGCCGAGCAGGAGCTGAACAAGAAGCGGATCTTCGAGCTCTATATCAACCGTATCAACTTCGGTGCCTCCACCACCCGTGGAATCAAAGGTGCCGCGGAATACTACTTCGGAAAGGATGTCAGCGAGCTGACCCTTTCGGAAAGTGCCTATCTGGCCGGTGTTGTCAACGCACCGGGCGACTTCAACGCCTACCGCCATTATGAAGCGGCTGAGCGCAGAAGAAACGTGGTATTAAACCTGATGGAACTACACGGCTACATTTCCAGCGAGGAATGTGAACTGGCGAAATCCATCAGTCTGGCCGATCAGCTGGTCGGTGTCAGAAGCACCAATCAGAAATACCAGGCCTACATCAATGAAGTTGTTGACGAAGTCATGGAACTCACGGGTCAGGATCCCTACACCGTCTCCATGCGGATCTACACGTATCTGAATCCGACGGTACAGGATACCATCGAAGCAATCCAGAACGGGGAAACCAAAGTGGAATGGCCGGATGAACTGATGCAGTGTGCCATGGTTTCCATGGACAACCACACCGGCGCCATCGTCGCCGTCGGCGGCGGGCGCGGAACGATTGCCGCAAAAGGCTTCTCCCGTGTCAGCGACATGCGGAAGCAGCCGGGTTCCTCCGTCAAACCGATTCTCTCCTATGCTCTGGCATTCGAATATCTCGGATGGTCCACCCAGCATATGATCAAAGATGAACCGGTTGCCTACCGTGGAACCAGCATCGTCCTGAACAACTTCTCCCGTACGTACAAAGGTGAAGTCCTCTTACCGTACGCCATCGGTGCTTCCCTCAACGTTCCGGCATACAACACGCTGCTGGAAGTCATTGACACGGTCGGCACCACAAAGGTCGTTGATTATCTGAATTCCCTCGGCTTTACGGAAATCACTCCGGATACCTTCGACCTTGGTTATTCCATCGGCGGATCCTCCTTCGAGGTTACGGTCCGGCAGATGGCAGCCGCACACGGCGCCATGGTCAACGGAGGTTACTACGTACAGCCGCACACGGTCGCAAGAATCGAATTCCTGGATGGATCCGAGCCTTACGAACCGTCTTATCCGAGCGTAAAAGTCTTAAGTGAAGAAAGTGCCTATCTGGTCAGCCGCATGATGGAGCAGAACGTCTCCCACAACTACCAGAACTACATGCAGATTCTGGACCGCTCCTATGAAGTCTACGCCAAGACAGGTACGACCAACTACGATGACAGCTTCGTCGATATCGGTATTCCGGCAGGCGTCTCCAAAGACAAATGGATGATTGCCTCCACCGGCGAATACACAACAGCCGTCTGGGTCGGCTACGACATGGCAGTCAATGAGGAATGCTACTACTCCAGCAAGAAGAGCGCTCTGAACATCCCGGGCAACATCAACAGCCTGATTCTGGATGCTCTGGCAGAAGATCATAAACCGGCAAACGTCGAACGTCCGGGCAACATCGTTTCCATCACCCACGTCAAGGGTCTCTACCCTTACACGGCACCGGTGGAAGGAATGAATCCGGATCTGGTCGTCAGCGGTCTGATCAATAAGAAGAATTATTCCCTGAAGGCTCTGGAAGTCCCGCAGCTTGCGGCATTACCGACCTTCACGGCAAACGTAACCAAGATTGAAAACGGAAACGTGACTCTGGATCTCAACTGGGCCACTTACCCGGATCCGACACAGTTAGTCGTCAGCGACGGTAACTATGAGGTTCAGGTTCCATACAGCAGCCGCTTTGTCACATGCACGAAGCTCTATGATCCGACTTGGGTCTTCGGAGCCGTCAAGTACAAAGTGCAGATGCCGGACGGACAGATCATTCAGAGCGATACGGAAAAGACCACGGTAACGGTCGCCCTGCCGAAAGAAGGCAAGGTACAGGCCTGCGGCTTCTACGCCTATGAAACAGGCGGCGGAGAAAGCAATAGGATCTGTGCCGATATCAACCTCTCGATCGATATGACCAAGCAGGATCTCAGAACGATTGAAGGAATCACGAAGTTCAAGAGCACGTACAATCTGGGCTGGCAGCTCAAAGCCATCCCGATCACGGATCCGAACACGCAGAAGGAAGGTCAGATCAAGAGTGTGACAACCACTCCGGCAGACCTGTTCAGCCGCACGGATCTCTCCATCAGCGAACTGTCCGCTTCCTCTGCCGTGATCGAATACTACTATCAGGCAGATGACGTCACGCTCGGCAGAGACCGCACGGAAATCGAAGCCCAGAAGAATTCTCTCGGCTTTACGGATTGGGTGATCCAGACGCAGTCCATCACCAATGTATCCCAGATCGTCGGTTCTTTAGTCAGAGCGGAAGGCGCAGACGTTCAGTTAGGAAAGACGTATCCGTACGCCTACCTGTACCGTCCGATCACCTTCATCTTCTACTCCGACGTCCGCTACACGGTCCCGCATACGGTTGGTGAGCTCAGAATCGATGCCGCCAATTACGGATTCACGATTGCGAACAACGACTCCTTTGCGGATAGTGATGTGATCGCCAGCGTCAATAACACCCCGGCTGGAGAAACGCTGTATCTCTCCACGCTGATCAACGGCGCAACCGTCGCTTTGTCTCAGCCGGAACCACAGCCCGAACCTCAGCCAGAGCCGTAAAAACACACAGTAACCGCCGCAGTTTTGCGGCGGTTTTCCTTTGTGAAAACTCCCCTACCATATTGACTTTTTGACCTCTTTTCAGTAAGATGAAGAATATTGAGGGAGTAGTTGGCACAGCGAATTGTGCGATTTGTCAACAGCACTGGATCTATCCTGGCAAATCTTAATTAACGAGACTCATTGCAGAAAACTTTTTCTGTGCTGGGTTCTATCGAATAAAATGTGACTCAAGCACGGATGTTTGAGTTTTTTTTATGAAAGGAGAAGGAGATTTATTTATGAATTACTATCTCAAGAATGTGGATGAAACACTCAAGGAAGTAAAAAGCTCCGCGGAAGGTCTTACCTCTGCCGAAGCGCAGAAGCGTCTGGCAGAAAGCGGCAAGAACAAACTGGCAGAAGGAAAGAAGAGCACCCTTCTGGAAAAATTCTTCGGATCTCTGAGCGACCCGATGATCATCATGTTGCTTGCCAGTGCCTTCATCAGTGCCCTGACAACACTGTATCAGAACCTCTTCCTTGGTGCGCATGAATCCTTCGCGGATCTTGTCATCATCCTGTTCGTTGTTATCGTCAATACGATTCTCGGTATCGTCCAGGAAAACAAAGCGGAAGAAGCCATCGATGCCTTAAAGGAAATGACGGCTGCCACCAGCAAGGTCATGCGTGACGGACAGCAGGTCATCATGAAGAGTGAAGATCTGGTCGTCGGTGACGTACTGAACTTTGAAGCAGGCGATGCCATTCCGGCAGACTGCCGTATTCTGGAAAGCTACTCCATGAAGGTCGAAGAAGCTGCCCTCACAGGAGAAAGTGTTCCTGTCAACAAGATCATGGACATCCTGATGCTTCAGGAAAATGTTCTGGATATTCCTCTTGGTGACCGTACCAACATGCTCTACAGCGGTTCCACCATCGTCTACGGACGTGGCAAGGCAGTCGTTGTCGCAACAGGTATGGATACAGAGATGGGCAAGATTGCCGCAGCTCTGAACCAGGCGGAAGATGAACAGACACCGCTGCAGAAAAAGATGGCGGAATTAAGCAAGGTTCTGACAAAACTGGTTGTCGGCATCTGCGTTGCCGTCTTCATCTTCGGTGTATTACGTGAAGTCATTCATCCATCCGGAAGCGGACTGTTTGAAATCACTCTGGATACCTTCATCATGGCGGTTGCCCTCGCCGTAGCGGCAATTCCGGAAGGTTTACCGGCTGTTGTTACAATTATTCTTTCCATCGGCGTCACTGCCATGAGCAAGCGTAACGCTCTCATCCGTAAGCTGACTGCCGTTGAAACACTGGGCTGCACCCAGATTATCTGTTCCGATAAGACAGGTACTCTGACACAGAACAAGATGACGGTTGTCGATACCTGCACACCGGATGAAACCCTGCTGGCAAAAGGCATGGCACTCTGCTCCGACGCCAAAGTTGAAAAAGGCGCCACGGAAGCAACCGGTGAACCGACAGAAGTCGCACTGGTCAACTTCGCTCTGAAGAAAGGCATGCCGAGCTACGAGCTCGATGAAAAGGAACCGCGTGTCGGTGAAGCTCCGTTCGACTCCATGCGTAAGATGATGAGTACGGTTCATAAGGAAGAGAACGGTTACACTCAGTATACAAAAGGTGCTACGGAACTTGTTCTTGAGCACTGCACTCACTTCCTTAACAGCAAGGGAGAAGTTACTCCGATCAATGACGAATTCAAGAAATCCGTCTATGTCAATGCGAAATCCTTCGCAGACCGCGCCTTACGTGTCTTAGGCCTCGCCTACCGCACATATGACAAGCTGCCAAAAGACTTCGATGCACAGACACTGGAAAACAACCTGACATTCGTCGGCTTCGTCGGTATGATCGACCCGTGCCGTCCGGAAGTTTACAGCGCCATCCAGGAATGCCGTGAAGCCGGCATCCGTCCGATCATGATCACCGGTGACCACAAGGATACAGCCGTTGCCATCGGTAAGGACCTCGGCATCATCACTGATGCGGAACAGGCCATGATCGGCAGTGACTTGGATAAACTCAGCGATGAAGAACTGACGGAAAAACTGAAGACAGTCAGCGTATTCGCACGTGTTCAGCCGGAACACAAGAGCAGAATTGTCCGTCTGTTAAAAGCACAGAATTACGTTGTTGCCATGACTGGTGACGGCGTTAACGATGCTCCGAGTATCAAGGCAGCCGATATCGGTGTCGGTATGGGCATCACGGGTACGGATGTTACCAAGGGTGTTTCCGATATGGTCCTGGCCGATGATAACTTTGCGACAATCGTCAACGCAGTTGAAGAAGGACGTAAGATCTACGACAACGTCCGTAAGGTCCTGCAGTTCCAGCTTTCCACGAACATGTCCGAAGTACTGGTCGTCTTCATCGCCAGTGCTCTGGGTGTTGAGATCCTGACTCCTGCCCACCTCTTATGGGTCAACATGGTCACGGACTCCGCTCCTGGTCTGGCACTTGGTATGGAAAAAGCGGAAAATGACATTATGAAACGTCATCCGAGAAGTTCCAACGAATCCGTCTTCGCAAACGGTGCCGGTGTGGACATGATCTGCCAGGGTATCTTCATGGCTTCCCTGATTATCTTCTCCTACTTCTTAGGTGAATATATCGAAACCGGTGAATTCGCTCTGCGTGCCTCTAATGACGGTATGACCATGGCTTTCTTAACATGCAACTTCGTTGAAATGTTCCATGCCTTCTCCATGCGTACACAGCGCGGCAGCCTGCTCGGCTTAAAGACATTCAACTGGTGGCTGCTCGGTGCTCTGGTACTGACATTCTTCTTAACTCTGATTGTCATCTACGTACCGTTCTTCACCAACCTCTTCGGCTTCACACCGATCAGTGTCAAGGAACTTCTGATTGCTCTGGGTCTCGCCTTCAGCGTGATTCCGGTTCTCGAAGTCTTCAAATGGTGCACAAGAAAATTCGGTAAGCACAACTAATCAGATTCAGGCAATGCATGTGCATTGCCTTTTCTTTTCGCTTATAATGGAATCATTGGAGGAAGAGCCATGAAGAAAGTGATTTATTTTGCGGGAGGCTGTTTCTGGGGCACGGAGCGCGCCTTTCAGCTGTTAGACGGAGTGTGTGACACGGAGGTCGGTTATGCCAACGGACATACCGAAAATCCCACGTATAAGGAAGTCTGCACGGACACCACGGGATATCGGGAGACGGTGAAAGTGACCTATGATGACGAAGTGATTTCGCTCACCACCCTTTTGCAGGCATATTTCATCTGCGTGGATCCCACGGTTCAGAACCGTCAGGGTCACGATATCGGAAGCCAGTATCAGACCGGTGTCTACTATACGGATGAAGCGGACAGAGAAATCATCGCCGCATATTTCGAAAAGATGAAGCCGAACTACCCTGCCTTCTATATCGAACTCTGTCCTCTTCAGGTGTTTTATTCCGCCGAGGAGTATCATCAGGACTATCTCATCAAGAACCCTGAAGGCTACTGCCACATCCGCAAAGATGAATTTGAGGCAGTGAAAAAGCTGAATCCGGCAAAATAACGTTCCCTTCTTTTCCCGTTCGCGAAAAGACTTTAAAACTTCACAAATTTGAAGAACCGCGCTTCTTGTACGGTTCTTTTTTACTTGTTATAATTTTAACAAGTAAAGAAAGAGGATAATTGAATATGGCGAATCTGAATGACAGAATTTGCATTATCGGTGGCGGCCCTGCCGGTATTTCCGCTGCAATGTACCTTCAGCAGAAAGGCTATGCAAATTATACAATCTATGAAAAACTGAACAAGGTCGGTGGAAAATCCTATTCCCCGAAGCTGAGCGTGAATGGCGAAGAACGCACGTATGAGACCGGCGCCATCATGGGTGCCATCACTTACCATGCCGTACACGAAGTCGAATTATTCGGCGGTGTGGGACACGATGACGGCCCGAACATGAGACGGATGTACCGTGATTCCAGCGGCAGGGAGATCTTCCCGTTTGATATCAAGAAGAACCCTTCCCTGAAGAAGACACTGGACCTTCTGAAACTGAAGAGCCAGATGAAAAAGCTCGTCAAGATCATGAACACCAAATATAAGGGATATGACTGCTACGGCCACCGCGGAGTTGCCCAGGGCAAATACTCCGGCCTCTCCAAGGAAGTCGGCAACGCTCTGCAGCATATCGAAGGCGTCAACCCGAACTTAAAGGATCTCGCCCTTCCGTTTGACCAGTTCTGCCGTTTAAACGGTGTGGAAGAAGTCATGAAGATCTGGATCGGCCCGTACACTTCCTTCGGTTACGGTTACTTCGATGAGATTCCGGCAGCCTACGTCATGAAATATCTGGATACGACAACGGCAATCGAATTCATCAACATGCGCCTCTGGACATGGAAGGAAGGCACACAGTCCATCTATGTTGCCGCAAACAAGAAGCTCCTTCATCCGGCAAAACTGAACACGGAAGTCGTGAAGGTCGAACGTCCGGCTAACGGAACAGTTTTAGTCACCATCCGTGATAAGGACGGAGAGAGAACGGAAGAATTCGATAAACTCATCGTCACAACACCGCTCGACTACTTCGCCAATTACGCTGACGCAAGAGATGAGGAAAAGGAACTCTTCAGCAAGATCATCCACGAGAAATACGTCGACTTCATCGCAAAATTCGATGAGAATGCCGGCCCGACCATCTCCGGATACATCTTCGATAACATGACCTATGACCGTTTAGGCCATGCCATGGTCTACTATCACCGCTGGGAAGACCTCGGTGCCAACTGCCCGAGCACGGTCTATGCCCTGCGCAATCACATGGGATCCAAAGACGTATCCTATGAATACACGATCGATACCATGATGAAAGACATGGATCTCTGCGGCTTCCCGGTCAAAGAACGGCTCTATGAGCAGGAAACCTACTACTGCCCTCACGTTTCCCCGAAAGACTATGCGGACGGCTGGTATGACAAGCTCGAAGCCATGCAGGGAAAACAGAACACATACTACGCCGGGGAAATCATCTCCTTCGGTGATATGGAAGACACCTGCGCCGCATCGAAAGATCTCGTGGAGCGCTTCTTCTAAAATAATCCTCTCAGGGGACAGATTGTCCCCTTTTTTTGATGGTTCCACCTGACAATTCGCAGGATTCCTTGTTACAATTATAGGTGATGAATTATTGAGGTGAGTGCCTATGTCATTAACAAGAAGAAACGACGGAACGGTAGTGATCCGCTGGGATGACGGTTCCGTCTATGAAGGAGAATATAAAAACAACACCATTACAGGCAAGGGAAGGCTGATTTACGCTGATCACAGGATTTATGAAGGTGATTTTCTTAACGGAGAATGGCACGGAAAAGGCATCGGACGCTTTTTCAATGAGGACGGCTCTCCTTTAGGAGAAAGTGACGGAAACTGGGTTCACAATCAGCGCCACGGTATCGTGACGACCCGCTGGTACAATTCCGAGGGGGAAGTGGATGTGGTAGATATCGGCAACTGGACAAACGACGACAGACACGGCCGTTTCAATGTCGGATATTTTGATCATGACACGCTTACCAGCGAAGAGGAAATCGACTATGTCAACGGGAAGAGAGAGGGCTATTACAAACTGCACACCGTCGAAACCGGTACCGTAATTGAAACCAGGGTCCATGGCAATGACTTTGAGGTTCACTGCGTTGCCCACTACGGTCCCAACTATCAGCCTGCCTATCTGCAGAATTCCCTCTATGAGGGAGATCTGCCCAATATCGACAACACCTTTACCCGGCAGGGACAGGCCAGGCTGACACTGGCGAACGGTGAGGTACAGGAAGGCAGCTTTGTGGCCGGTAAACGCGAAGGCGTCTTTAAGATCACCTATCCGGACGGCTCTCATAAGATCTGCGATTTCCGCAATGACCAGCTTGTCAGCGTCATCTTCCATAAGGACAAGTACGGCAACGAGATCAAGTCCCCTGCCGCAAAAAAGGAAACAGCAGCCTTCACGGAAGAAGAGGAAAACCTCAACGACGGTTTCCTTCACGTCTCCAGAGAGGATAACTCCTCCTATTCGCCGGTCATGGCAGGTTTCTTTGAGGGCATCATCGGCATGCATGGTGTGAAGAAACAGCTCGATACGATGTACAAGCGCTTCAAGATTGATTCCATGCGTCAGCTGACGCTCGGCGTCTCCAGCGGAAAGCAGGGCTACTATTTCATTATCACCGGCAATCCGGGCACCGGCAAAACCACGGTTGCGCGCATCATCGGCAAGATGCTCTATCAGATGAACATCCTTCCGAAAGATACCTTTGTGGAAGTCGACCGTTCGCGACTTGTCGGCCAGTATATCGGTCAGACCGCCATACAGACATCGGAAATCATCGAGAGCGCCAGAGGCGGCACCCTCTTCATCGATGAAGCCTATACCCTGTATAAAAAAGACAACGAGAAGGACTTCGGCTCGGAAGCCATCGATACACTTTTGAAAGATATGGAAGATCACCGCGGAGAATACTGCGTGATCTTAGCCGGATACGCAAATGAGATGAATGACATGATCCGCAATGCCAATCCGGGGCTCGCTTCCCGCTTTGACCACAAGATCAACATTGAGGATTATTCCGCTGAGGAGTTATTGGACATTCTGGTATCCATGGCCAGAGGGCGCCAGTTCAAGATCCGCTCCGATGCCCGCGAAGTGATCCTCTCCCGTATCCGCAAGGAGAAAGTGGACGACACCTTTGATAACGCCCGCTTCGCCCGCCGCCTGTTGGATGAAGCCATCGAAAAACAGGCGCTGCGCTTAAGCGAAGAGATCGACAATCTGAATGTGGATGATCTGCAGATTCTTGTCGCGAAAGATTTCGGTTCCTTACAGCAGGATCTCTCCACGCTTGACAGCGCCCTTTCCCAGCTGAACGGGCTGATTGGCTTACAGTCCGTGAAGAACACGGTCAACTCCATGGTGCAGTCCATCAAGATCCAGAATGAATCCAAAAAGCGCGGACTGGCCATCGCACAGAACAGCATTCCGCTCAATCTTGTTTTCACCGGCAATCCGGGTACAGGCAAGACCACGGTAGCCCGCCTTCTGAATCAGATCTACTTCCATCTCGGCTTATTAAAGCGTCCGGATGTCTTTGTGGAATGTGTCCGTGCGGATCTCGTCGGCCGCTATCAGGGCGAAACCGCCATTAAGGTCAAGGATGTCGTACGCCGGGCACTGGGCGGAATCCTCTTCATTGATGAAGCCTACTCCCTGGTGATGGATTCCAATGACTCGTTCGGCTTGGAAGCGGTCAATACGCTGGTCAGCGAAATTGAAAACAACCGGGACAATCTGGCCGTCGTCTTAGCCGGATACACAAAGGAAATGGAGGAATTCCTCGACAGCAATCCGGGACTGCGCTCCCGCCTTGCCCGCATCATCGAATTCCCGGATTACTCCCGCGACGAACTGGCCCAGATCTTCACCTTCGACATGAAGAAGCGCGGTTATCTGCTTGCGTATGATCCAAACCGGCTCAATGTCCTCATTGAGAAGGAAAGCGGGAAAAAGGATTTCGGCAACGCCCGGGGTATCCGCAACCTCTGCGACAGCGTCATCAACAAGCACAACGAACGGATCAACCGGATGGACTTATCGCTTCTGTCCAATGAAGCAATCCTCTCCATTACCGATGAGGATCTGAACATATAAAAAAGACTGCAGGAGAAATCCTGCAGTTTTTCGTTACCTGTATTCTTTATCAGTATCAGCTTCAGCGGATGCCGTTTTCCTTCGCATAGCGGCAGAATGACACAAATGGGCACTTTTCACACGCCGGCCGCTGGCTCTTGCAGCGGTATCGGCCGAAGAAAATCAGAAGATGATGCATCTTGCGCCAGTACTCTTTGGGGAACTTGCGCATGAGCTTCTTTTCCACTTCGAGCACGCTGTCTTCTTCCTTTGCCAGCTTTAAGCGCTTGCTGACGCGCTCGACATGGGTATCCACCGGCACCGTCGGTTCATTGAAGCACTCCAACAGGACCACATTAGCGCTTTTGCGCCCGATTCCGCTCAGGGTCATCAACTCTTCCCTGGTAGAGGGAATCTCGCCCTCAAAGCGCTCTATGAGCTCCTGAGCGAGTTTAATGATGTTTCTTGCCTTGTTGCGGTAAAGTCCGAGCGAATGCAGATACCCTTCCACCTCCAATGGATCCGCTTTGGCCAGCGAGGCGGCGTCCGGATAGCGTTCAAAGAGCGCCGGAGTAACCCGGTTCACGCTTTTATCCGTCGTCTGCGCGCTGAGCAATACCGCGATGGTCAGCTCAAACGCATTGCGGTGCGTCAGTTCGCACTGTGCATCCGGAAACATCAGCAATAGCTGATCATAGATTTCCAGCGGTTTCATCCGTTTTTACCCTTATCCTCTAAAATGGAACGGATGTAGTTGAAATTCTTCTTGCCGTAAATCGAGGCCTGACGCAGCGAGTAGAGAATATCTTCTTCCTTGTATTTTTCCAGCCATTCGTTGATCTCACGCAGTTCGTTCTGGTTCAGCATTCTGCCCATCTCCTCTTCAAAGATCTCAAAGATGGAAGACAGTTTGGTTGGAGAAACCTTCGGACGATCAAAGACACCGTCAATCAGAAAGCGGATCTTCTTGCCGTCAGAGGCAATCTTCAGATACCCTTTGGTTGCTAAAAGCGAGATGCTCTGATCTACCGTTTTCACATCCAGATGCAGCTTTTCCGCCAGCGACTGAATCGTAAAATCCTGTGAAAATTCATTCATGAAGTCAATTGTCAAAAGAATCAGCCCTTCGTTTGCGCCGAGATTAAGATCCTGATAATTCTCCAGAATCCAGTTACGGCGGTTAAAAAAGCTTTCATTCCACCATTTTTCCATGTTCATCTCACCTCTTTCCACTTTTATTATAACATGCCATACAATACCCCTCCCCTGATTCTCTCCCTCTTGCGGTTTGCCTTTATCCAAAAAACATGTTAGAGTAATGTCTATGAAAACGAAAATCACGCAACTGGCATTTCTGGCGATCGGTTTCATTCTGGCCATCGTACTGCTTCATGCATACTTTGAGCCGAAGGAAGCCACGCTGATAGATAAAAACCCGATTGCTTCCGATACGGCAAAGCTGACCTACGCGAATGCCGAACAGTACGTCTTAAAGGATGAGGACATCCATTATTTCTGGCTCTGCGATCCGGCAGATGCGGACTGCATTTATGTCAGAGACTATGTGATCCAGCCGCTGCTCGATGAGCTGGAAGAAACCAGCTTTGATGACATCCTCATGGTAGACTTCGCGGAAGCTCCGGACACGGTACATTACCGCAGCAGCGTCTGGGGTGTGGAATTCATCCCTGCCTTTGTTGCCGTGCAGAATGTGGAAGGCAAAATGACCATTCTCTCCACGCTCAGCTGGGACAAGGACAACCCGATGACTTCCTCCCACCTGAAGGACTGGATGTATGAGAATGCCATCTGGCACGGAGATTACGAAAAGGAAGAACGGATTGATCAGCCGCTCGAATAGCCAAAAGAAAAAACGAGTTCCCAAAAGGGAACTTTTTTCATGTAATGGTTGAACCGGTTTATTTCTGCTCCGTATCTTTTTTGTATTCCAGCAAATCTCCCGGCTGACAAGAGAGTGCCTCGCACAAACGGCTGAGCGTGCTGAAGCGGATTGCTTTCGCCTTTCCGGTTTTCAATACGGACATATTCGCCAGGGATATGCCTACTTTTTCCGCCAGTTCGCTGACACTCATTTTCCGTTTTGCGAGCATGACATCAATATGGACAACAATTTCTTCTTCCATACGATTCTCCTAGACCGTCAGATCATTTTCTTCCTGCAGTCTGGCCGCTTTCAGAATCAGATGCGAAACGGAAGCGGTCGCAATTCCAATGGCAAGTCCCAATAGGACAAGAAACAGCGCCACAAACAGAAGTGCCGGGTGATATGCATTCAGAAAGATAAATACGACATTTCCAAGCACAAAATAGACGACATCAATAAACGCCAGAAAAGAGATCCACTTCATATAGGTCGCATTGCGGCGGGTAAAAGACTGATTTCTGCCGACATTCACACTGATACGATATAAAAGAAACAACGCTGCGAGAACCGGGAGAGCTGTTCCGAACAGGAAGAGCAGCCATGGCCAGTACCATACGGCAAATTCCGGATACATCTCTGCGAATGCTCTTCCCTCCAGCGGAAGAAAAACGGCATAGATTCCGATTCCCAATAACAAAATGATCCATACGGCAACCTTTAAAAGCTGCGAAAGTGTTTTCTGTTCCAAGAGATACACCCCCCTTTTCATCATTATCATAACAACAAATATCATGTTTCACAATAATTGTTTATCGTTTTTTGATAAATTAAAAAGGTGTCCCGCAGGACACCTTTTGTTTTATGCATATTTTGCGATGACATCCGTCAGCATCGGAACGATCTGTTTCTTTCTAGAAAGTACCCCTTCCTGAAGGGAATGTTCCTCTCCCGGTTTATTCGGGAATGCTTCCGTGACCCATTTGGCTTTTTCCCCTGCCGCATAGAAGCGGGAACCCTTATCGATGACACCGGAAAGAGCCAGCACGCAGAGGTCCAGACTCTTCTTTTTGGAGAGGCTTTCCACCGCATGCATGATTTCCATCTCACGCTCGGTATAACTTCCCGTCTCCGCCACGATGATCTGGGAAACCATCGTCTTGCAGCCGTGAATATCAAAGTACTTGATATCCTGGTTCAGTCTCTCTTTCATGGTGAGATCTTCCGCTTCGGATGCTGCCCTGAACATCTCGCTTCCGAAATCCTCGATATCCAGATTGGCAATTGCCGCCAGCATATTGGCACAGTCATGATCCAGCTGAGTAGTTGTCGGCGATTCAAACATCAGCGTATCGGAGAGGATTGCTCCCAGAAGCAGTCCGGCATATTCCGGCGGTACCGGGATCTGATTCTCCCGGAAAATCTTGGAGACGATGGTCGCCGTGGAACCGACGATCTCGTTACGGAACTGCACCGGCTGATTAGTGGAAAAGTCCGCAATTCTGTGATGGTCCAAAACTTCAAGCAGCTGGGCTTTTTCAATGGATTTCACCGACTGGGAGAATTCATTGTGGTCCACCATGATGACTTTCTTATTATGGTAGTTCAGAATATGATAACGGCTGACATAGCCGACCAGATGTCCGTTTTCATCCGTGACCGGGAAGGCACGGTAGCGGTAGTTCGCCATCCGTTTTCCGGCATCCTCAACAAATTCATCTTCCTTGAAGCTGATCAGCTTGCGTCCCATGACGAGCTGGATCGGAGGAGCGAAATAGATGTAACGGGAAGTGTTCATGGAGCCGTGTCCGGAGATGATCAGCGGGCAGTGATACTGTTTGGCTACTTCGATAACATCCTCCTGGATGCTGTCTGCCCACACCACGATCAGAGCCCCTGCTCCCTTTTTGATTAAGGCGATCTGTGATTCCGGGTCATCCCCCACAATCACGATCCTGTTTTCCACCTTGTAGTTTTCCAGGTGGTAGCGCGTGATGGCAATGATGGAAACACGTCCGTCAATATGGCTTTCACTGTCATCATAGATGAGCGTTCCGTTGATTGCCTTGCTGATATAGCTGACCGGAGTCTGACGCAACAGTTCAATGCCGAGGGCCGTATCGCCGAGACCGACATTCGCCAGATCACTCTTGGAGACGATGCCGACCAGACGTTTTTCATCATCGATGACACCGAAATTCGTACGGTTGGTTCTCTCCATCAGCTGAAGGGTTTCCTGAATGGAAGCGGACTGATTTACTGCATATGGCTTATCAAGATCGATCTCGCTGAGTTTTTTTCTGGCATCCGTCAGAAGCATCGGTTCTTCAAAGCCGAAGCGATTCAAGAGATACTTGGTTTCCACATTCAGTTTGCCAAGCCGGCATGGAACGGCACGAACGCCGGTAGAACGTTTAAAGAACGCATAGGCGATTGCGGATGCGATGGAATCCGTATCCGGATTGATGTGGCCGGTGACATATACCGCATTATCAACACTCATAAACTACTCTCCTTGCACTATAAAGGTACTTCCCTGATTCTATTTTACACTTGTTTTCCGTATTTTTTGAGACATATTTCTGAATCTTCAAGAAATCATGTCCTTTCGAAAGAAAAAAACCGCTTCCGGCTTTTTACATCTGTTCAGCGACTCTGGCAATGCATTCGGCAGCTTTCTCGGCTGCAATCCTGCAGAATTCGTTATAATCCATTTCATTCCCGCTGTCGGAAATGGTACGCAGTGCCGCAAACGGAACGTGATGGATAGCTGCTGCAGCCGCAATGGCCGCACCTTCCATATCACAGGCAACCGCTTCCGGGAAATAACGGTGAATGATTGCCTTCTGTTCGCTTGTACTGACAAACTGATCCCCGCTCACAAGCGGTGCAACTATAGCATTTTTCAGTACAGACTGCATAAGTTTAAGTAAATTCTCATCTGCATAACAGGTTCTTTCACTTAAGTCGAATCCGCGCGGATCTCCGAAAACCGTCGTATCAAAATCCCACTGATCCAGCTTGTCGGGCAGCACGCAGTCAAACGCGGACAGTGACGGCGACAGTGCGCCGGCAATGCCGACATTGATTACGGCTTTGAGCGGGAACTGTTCGCAGAGAACGGCGGTCGCAATGGCAGAAGCAACCTTACCGACGCCGCTTTGAATCAAAGCAACTTCCGTATTGCCCAGTTTTCCCTTATGCACCTTTATGCCGTGCAGCTCTTCCGTTGTGATATCCGTGCAGCGGTTCAGAACATGCACGATTTCCTTTTCCATGGCGCATACGATTCCCAGCATGTTATTTCCCCGCTTTCTTACGGCAGACAAAATAGTACTTCTCGCCTTTTGCCCACTCGTTTTTCGTAAAGTCCGTATAGACTTCCGTCTCAAATCCGGCTTCTTTCAGCCACTGTTTCAACAACTCTTTCGGATAGACTCTCTGGACGTGCTCCTCCATAAAAGTCTCACCGTTTACCCAGAAGGTCAGATGATGCGTGATGTAGTCCTCTTCCGCAAGGATGCTCCACTGATATTCGGCATCCAGCACTTCCCCTTCTTCAATGTATTCCTCTTCGAATTCCGTAAGCCTTTCCGGCGTATGGACATCAAAGAGAAAGACACCGTCATCCTTTAAGGCTTTATATACTGAACGGAAGCAGTTTCTGACTTCGTCCTCTTCCGTCAGATAGTTCAGAGAATCGTTATAGCAGAGGATCCCGTCATAAGGCTCTTCCACGCTGAAATCGCGCATATCCGCCACGACGATCTTCTGTGAGTTTCCAAACTTCTCCTTTGCACGCAAAAGCATCTCTTCCGAAAGATCACTCAGCGTCAGGGAATATCCGCGCTTTAAGAGCTCTTCAGAGATGGCGCCGCTGCCGCTGGCAAGTTCCAGCACACTCCCCTCTTTATTGAGAAAGCGCTCCGTGAAGTCCGCCCACTGCAAGACTCCTTCCGGATCAATGATCAGCTCGTCATAGTATTTTGCGAGTATCTTATAGGAACTCATCGACTGCGACCCTCGGTACGTCCATCCACAGCTTTTCCAGGCCGTAGAATACCCTGTCTTCCCTGAGGAAAACATGAACGACGACATCATAGGCGTCGATCAGAACCCAGTGGGACTCCTCGTCTCCTTCAAAGCTTTTGATCGTGAACCCGGCCTCTTCCAGACGGTCCACGACATTTTCGCTGATGGCATTCAGCTTCCGCTGGTTATCCGCGTCGCAGATGACAAAGTAATCTGCCAGCGGGGAAACACTGCGGAAATCCATCACCGTGATGTGCTCTGCCTTTTTCTCATCGAGCGCTTTCACGGCAGTTTTCAGTAAATCACTCATTCCATATCCCTTTCTTGTGAAGATGTTCCAGCTGTCTCTGATGGATCTGTTCATACGCCTGATCCAGATTCTCAAAGCAGAGCGCTTTGATGGAGGTATTGTCAAAGCCGCGGGAATCATCAATTTTATCGGAACAGAAGATGATCCTGGCAAGAAGGCGGTCGCTTGTGCCGTTGACATGATTGCCTACGGCATCAATGATGTCTTCTTCCGAAACATGCAGGGCATCCCGCAAAAAAACGGCTGCGGAATACTGATGATATTTCTTCGGATTCTCCTGCAGGTGGCTAAAAGCGTAGCGGCGGATGTATTCTCTGTGATACTCCTTCTCCCACTCTTTTGTGATATCGTGCAGATATCCTGCCGCATATCCCATATAGCGCGGCAGACCGTAATGTTCCGCAAGGTCAGAGGCAAGTTCGGCCACGCACTTCACATGATGGAAGCGGTAGTCGCTCAGCGTCCGCTTTGCGAGCTCTTCCACATAGAGCATATGTTTCAGACAGTAGGAAACCGCAGCCGGATTCAGCTGCAGGAAATCTTTCCGCGTAATGCCGCAGGAAAGCCTTTCGTTACGGATTTCCTCACCCTGTCCGCTTTTTTGTAACACAATTTGCGGGGTATCGATGATCAGACGGGCGATTTCCTCCCGCTCCTTATAGCGTTCCCCTTCCAAAAGGACAACGCCGATCGACTCATATCCCTGATACAGGTATTCCTTCAGCACGTAGAGATCCGTCAGGGTAAACGGATCAAACAGCCCTTTTACAAACGCCTTCATGTTATTTCGGAAGATGGATCTTCTTCTCTTTGCTGGCTCTGTAAAGGATTCCCGTCCGGCCGATCAGCTGGACGATCTCACTGTTGGTTCCCGCTGCCAGATCAAATGCGATCTCGCGCAGATCCTCTTCGCAGCTCTTCAGTAAGGAGAACTTGCAGATCTCATGCGCTTCCAGATAATCGCTGACGCTGATCAGAAGGTTTTCGCTGATCCCGTCCTTGCCGATCTGAAAGACCGCTTTTTCCGTATTCATCAAACCACGCAGGTAGCTTTTCTGTTTTCCTGTCAACATTTAAATCATCGCCTTTCTAATGACAATTTCGACCCGGTCACTTCCGGAGATTTCCACCTTCCGGTAATCCCCGCTGATACACAGCCAGCCGAGGCCGACGATGACCAGATCCGTTTTTTCATAACGTTTCTTATATTCCGTTTTCTTTTTAAAGTAACTTCCTTCAATTGTCGGAGCGAGCATTTCATTGAAATGTTCCTTCCAGAGCCGATCGGCATCGCTGATCTTGCCGCGGTGCACGCTCAGCCCTTCCGCAAAGTAGCAGGTCACGCTGCTGCTTGTGCCACCGATAATGTCCACCCGGACGATTCCGCCGATGGCCAAAGACTGATCCTCCCGCAGCTGATACGTCAGCGGTTTGACCTTCTTTTTCGGGATGACGTATTTCATGTCCTCATCCTTCATTAAGATCTGCACGCTGTTTTCCTGGTTGAAGCCCGGCGTGTCATAGAGGCGGTAATCCTCATAGGGCATCTCAATCAGATCCATGGTCGTTCCCGGATAGCGGGAGATGGTGACATCCTCCATTCCGAAGACATTCTTTAATATCGTGCTCTTGCCGGCATTGGTCGTCCCGACCAGCACCACGTCTCTCTCACCCCGCAACATGTCGATGGCATAGAGGACTTCTTCCTTTCCGTCCAGACCGTGCTCGCCGATAACGACGATGCCCCGGACGCTCACTTTCTTTTCCTTTAAGCGGGAAAGCAGATAACGGGACAGTTTTTCCTGCCCGACGCTCTCCGGCAACAGGTCCCGCTTGGTGCAGACCATCAGAACATCCCTGCCTTCAAAGAATTCCGTGATATCCTGACGGAAGCAGCTTTCCAGATCGTAAAGATCCACGATCCATACGATCAGCGCATTCAGAGACGCGATCTTCTGAAAGAGACTTCCCGATTTCACATCTTCCTTATAGGAATAGGAAAGCTTGCCGTAATGGGTCAGCTGATAACATCGCTGGCAGTACTCTGCCCCCTCTTTCGGTGAGTATCCGATTTTCTTCGGGTCTGTATACTGCAGCTCTACTCCGCATCCTTTACATTTCATAGCGATCCCTGTCAAATAAACCTTTCTTTTTCAAAATAAAGAACATTCCCCTCTCCAGCACCCGATTGATTTTGGTGGAGAAGATATCCCGCTTCACCAGCGGCCGCGTCAGTATCGTATAGAAGTGACAGCGGTTGGCGCCGAAGACATCCGTCATGAGCTGATCCCCGATCGTGGCAATCTGTTCCGGATGTAATTTAAAATCCCTGAGCAGTTTCTGATAGGTCAGCTTCAACGGCTTCTTGCTTTCGTAATAGTACGGAACCCCGGTTCCCTCCAGAAATTTCCGCACGCGCGGCTCGTGATTGTTGGAGACGATGACCGGCTGCACCTTGCTATGCTGCAGCTCTTTCAGAAAAGCAGCCGCCTCCGCGTCCGGTGTGGCAACGTCAAAAGGAACCAGCGTATTGTCAATATCGATGACAAGCAGCCTGATCCCCTTTTCTTCCAGCTCCGAAATCTTCAGTGCCTTATAGTTTTCAATAAACAAATCCGGTACAAACAGTTCCAACATAACTAATAACGTATCTTATTATAAATGACTTTTCCTAAAATCTTAACCCCTTTTTCTTCCTGATCCTCTTCGGTGAGAATGATCGGCTCATAGGCTTCGTTCTCCGGCATAAGGATCAGACGGTTGCCGTCAAAGAGGACGCGCTTGACCGTGGCTTCCTCCCCGATCAGAACGACACCGATCTCACGGTTTTCTACCGTATCCTGCTTATGCACAAAGAGGCGGTCTCCCGGAAGGATGCGGGCGTTTTTCATGGAATCCCCGACGACATCCAGACAGAAGTACTCTTCCGGATCCCCCGTGATCTCGCTCAGAGGCTCATATTCCTTAATGGACTGCTCGGCATAGATTGGCTCGCCGCCGCGGACCGTTCCCAATACCGGGATCTGCCGCAGGGAAGTGCTGAGGTCCTTACTCATCAAATCTTCCACTTCCACCTGATAGATCTCAGAGAGCTTCTCCAGTACGCGGTATGGCGGAATGCTCGTTCCGTCCTCCCATTTCTGAATCGTGGTAAACGATTTATAGCCCAGCATCTCAGCCAGTTCTTCCTGTCCGATCTTCATCTTGCGACGTAAATATCTCTGATTCTTATTAAACAGCATGGATCCACACCTCCAGATTAATCTTAACATAACGGAAAAGCGCATTTCAACGAATGACTTTAAAATTGTTCAAGTTACGGTTGAGAATTGAATTATTTTCAAGTATAATCAAGTTGCGGAAGGAAGTGGGCAGCGTGAGAAAAACCTACATCGATGTCATCAGCATCCAGTACAAGACGGGAACGCTAAAACCTCTGTTTGTCGTATGGGATGACAAGAGGAAGTACGCCATCGACCGGGTTCTCAACATCCGCTATCCTTCGGATGCATCCAGGGCGCAGAATCGGTTACAATATACCTGTATGATTCACGGCTGCCGCCGGGTGCTCTATTATGAAGACCAGAAATGGTATGTGGAAAGCAGGTCGTAACATGTGCGGAAGATATCAGTTATTCGATAATAAAAACCGGGAGATCCTAAAGATCATTGAAGAGGTGCGCGTGCGCTATCATAACCCCGACTTCCCTGTCGGCGAGATCTTTCCCAGCAATCTCGGAATCGCTTTGACGCTGAGTGAGGGAAAGCTTTTGCCGCAGTTAATGGTCTGGGGATACCCGTTTAAGGAAAAGCTTGTCATCAACGCCCGTGCGGAGAATCTGACCAACTACTTCTACGGTGAGGATTTCCGCCATAGAAGGTGCGTGATCCCTGTCAGCGGCTTTTACGAGTGGGATCAGAACCGCAAGAAGCACTATATCTCCTCCAGCGCGCAGGAAGCGCTTTATCTGGGCGCCATTTACCGGAATATCGACGGAACGAATCATTATTGCATTATCACCAAAGACGCCTCAGAAAGGCTGAAAACGATTCACAACCGCATGCCCATCGTGATGAACAAAGAGCAGGCGATCGAATTTCTCTCGCGTCACTCCTGAATATTCCTGAATATAAAGTAAGGGGCTGTTTAAAAACCTCGAATTAAAATGATTCGGGAGTTAAAGGTTAACAGCCCTTTTTTTAATGGATAATTTGTCAAATCAAGCGCAACACCATGTTAAGAATGAAGTACTTCCAATGGTGATGAATAGTTAATACATTTTCTTGGTCTGTTATTCATCAAAGCCAAGTTATATTCAAGCTCAGCTTCGTCAACTTTCGAAA
>JAZQFH010000030.1:0-90077 GCA_045539425.1 Erysipelotrichaceae bacterium | reverse complement strand
TCTTTCGAAAGTTGACGAAGCTGAGCTTGAATATAACTTGGCTTTGATGAATAACAGACCAAGAAAATGTATTAACTATTCATCACCATTGGAAGTACTTCATTCTTAACATGGTGTTGCGCTTGATTTGACAAATTATCCGTTCAAAATACTCGCTTGTTGATGGAACATTTAGAAAAGTTGTCTCAAACAAAAGTCGCTACAATAGTATCAGCAGGAGATTTCTATGAAGAAAAAGATTGATTTAATCTCAAAAAATCATGTAATTCAGAATATTTACTGGTGCTATCCGCTGACATGGGCATGCGCCGGTATCATCGGGTTCCTTTATTACGAATTTGTCGTACGCAAGGAAATCAATCAGTTGAAGCAGTTCAGTTCTGAAAAGGAATAAAAATACTCCTCTCTCTAATCTGTCCGTAACAAAAGTGCTCCGTTGTGAAGGACAAAAATAATAATCCTTTTGGATTATTTTTTTGTCGATTGAGCATTTATGTAATCGCTTACATTGATTTAGTGTTATGATAAATTTTAAGGAAAATCACCTTAACATATTACAAGAGAGGGAAACGTTATGAGTGAACATCATGTCTTACTGGTTTGCGGATCCGGTGCTTCCAGCGGTTTTCTGGCAGCGAATATCCGTAAGGCAGCCGCGAATCGCGATCTGCCGATTGAAATCATCGCCAGAAGCGAAAGTGCTCTGGAAGATTATCTGAATGAAATCGACTGTCTGATGATTGGTCCTCATATGGCCAACATGTACGAGGAACTTCAGAAAATGTGCGAAAACCATCCGATCAAGGTGGCTGTTATTGACCGTGCCATTTATTCCCGCCTAAACGGAGAAGGTGCACTGGATCAGATTCTTTCCCTGTTTGAAGAATAAAGAGATGGGAAGAAGCGAAGAAGATATTATCCAGCAGGCCATGGCAATCATCCTGAATTCGGGGGATGCGAGACTCTTTGCCTCCCAGGCGATGGATGCCATCTGTGATGAGGACTACGCAAAAGCGGAGGAACTCTTAAAAGAAGCGGATGAAGTCCAGAAGGAAGCGCACCGCATTCAGACGGAGATGATTCAGGGAGATATCCGCGGAGGGGACGAAAAGATGGGATACAGCCTTCTGTTCGCCCATGCCCAGGATACTTTAATGAGCATTCAGGTGGAGATCAATATGACGAAGAACTTCCTGAAGTTCGCCAGAAAGCTGGAAGAGAAAGCCAAATAAAAATCACTTCATATGAATTTGAGATAACCGCGGAGATTCGCGGTTTTTCTTAACACTTTCTTAACACCCTGAGCTGAAAACTCCCATGGATTCCTAACAGGAATCTTTTTTATGATGAAATCAGAAGAACCAATGTATTTTGGGAGGGAACATATGAAAGACTTCGAAGGAAAAGTTCTGAAGATCTATTATGACAATGTACAGGGCTGGGTCAGCGGTACCGGCTACTTCATCAAAAAGGAAGGCAATTTTATTGTCATCCGGGAAAATGTCAGCAATAAGATCAAATACATCAATGAAAACTATATCAAGTCGATTGAAATCGTGGGAGATGTCTATGACAAATAATATTAACAGTATCGTTGTGGGAGCCGGAAGGCTCGGCAGCAACATTGCCAAGCATCTCTACAAGGAAAACAACAATGTGCTTTTGATTGACAAGGACAAAGTCAAGGCCGCCAATGTCATCGACTATGCCGGTTTCTTGGAAATCGGGGATGCGACGGACCTTCTGTTCTTAGAGGAGAACGGCATCAATGAAGTGAAGCGCGCCGTCTTTGTGACGGATGATGATTCCACCAATATCTTTTTAGGGGATGTCGCCTGTTATCTTTACAATATCGAGGAGATCTATATCCGCTTAAAGGATTCCCGTAAGCGCAAGATCGTCAACCCGCGGATCCGCTGTATCTGCCCGTTTGATCTGAGTCTCGATGATTTTGCCGAGCAGATGAAGGAGGAGAGTTTAGGATGAAAATCGTGATTACAGACGGCGAACATGAAGCCGATTACATCATCAAAACCTATAAATCCCGCAACAATGATCTGATCGTGATCAATAACAATGAGGAAATCTGCAAGTATCTTTCGGTGAATAACGCCATTCCGGTCATGTTCGGCCGCTCCACAAGAGAGAGCGATCTGATTGAAGCCGGTGCAGAAGATGCGGACCTTTTCATTTCGCTTTCCATGAATGACATGGATAACTATGTGGCATGTCAGACAGCGAAGCAATTGCTCAGAGCGAAGCGCTGCATTGCCCGCGTCATCAACCCGAAGAACGTACAGATTTTCCGTAAGCTGGGCATCGACAGCGTACTCTGTTCCACCTATCTTTTAGGCGAGCAGATCCGCTCCGCCGCCAACGTGGAAAACCTCATCAATTCCCTGACGCTTGAGGACAACCGGATCCTCATTATGGAAGTGAAGATCACCAGGGATCTTTCCGTCTGCAACAAAACGCTGAAGGAGCTGAATCTTTCGCACCTGGGCTCAATCTCCATGGTGACCCGCGGTACGAATGTTCTGATTCCGAACGGCGAATTACAGCTGATGGAGAACGACAAGGTTCTGATCGTTACCAATGAGGAAAATCAGTCTGCCATGATGGAAGCTTTCCAGAGGAAAGTCTCATGAACAGTGCAAAGTATTACCGGCTGATCGTCTACTATCTCAGCATTTTCATTATCATGATCGGCATCATCCAGTTTTTGCCGCTCTTGGTATTACCGTTTTATCCCGATGAGATCAGCTACGCTCCGTGCTTTCTGATCCCAGGGGCTGTGGCCGTCTTTCTCGGCTATCTGATCCGCTTTTTCTTCCGCGAGACGGAGATCGTCAAACTGGAGAAGCACTATGATGCGGTATTGGTAGTCATGGTTTGGGTACTGGCCATTTTTGTCAGCACCTTTCCCTGGATGCTGAAAGGGGATTACAACTTTACCCAGGCCTCCTTTGAGATGACCAGTGGCTTCTCGACCACGGGGCTATCCGTTGTGGACGTGGATCATACGCCACACATCTTCTTAATGTTCCGCTCGATTACGCTCTTTGTCGGGGGCGTGGGCCTGGTTCTGATTCTGACCTGTGCCTTCAGTGACAAATACGGATTGAATCTGTATCATGTGGAAGGACATAACGACCGCCTGATGCCGAATCTGGCAAAAAGCGCACGGCTGATCCTTTCCATCTATTCCTGCTATATTTTGGCGGGAACGCTGGCCTATATCGTTTTGGGCATGCCGGTATTTGACGCCATCAATACGGCCATTGCGGCGCTTTCCACCGGCGGATTCAGCGTTATCGGGGAGAGCATCTACGGCTATCATAATCTCGGAATCGAGATTGTTACGATCATCATGATGCTGTTAGGACAGACAAACTTCTTACTGCATTTGAGCATGATCCGCAAGAACTTCCGGAACGTGTGGCATCATTGTGAGACGAAGTTCCTCTTGGTTCTGATTGTTACGATCCTGCCGTTTATGATTTATAATCTTCTGCATTTCAACTATACGGAAAACTTCTGGGAGAGCGTGAGAATCAGCGTCTTCCAGTTTGTGACCTGCTTAACGACAACGGGTTTTGTCAGCGTGAAGGATATGAGCGTTTTGCCAAGCGGTTTTATTACCTTCATGGTGCTTCTGATGCTGTTTGGGGGTGACTTGGAAAGTACCGGCGGCGGTATCAAGCAGTATCGCGTGATCGTGGTGTTAAAGGGAATCTGGTATTCGATCTTTGACACTGTCAGCAATCCCCGTATGGTAAAGACGCACTTTATCGAGCGCGCCGGAAAGAAGTCGGAGCTGAGCGATGAGGAGATCTCCCATACCTCCAGCTACATCCTCTTCTATCTGTGTCTCTTTTTCCTCGGATCTCTGATCTTTACGCTGCACGGCTACAGCCTGCAGGATTCCATGTTTGAATTCTCCAGTGCCATCAGTACGGTCGGCCTGTCGGTAGGAATTACAAACTATCACGCAAGTGGTATGATATTATGGACAGCTATCATCGGCATGTTCCTCGGAAGACTGGAACTGATGGTTGTCTTTGAAGCCATATTACGGGGCTATAAGGATATCAAGGGAAAAGAAAATCTGTCATGAAAAAATCGCTTAAGAATCTTCTGCTGTTTCTGGGAATGATGGTGCTTACCATCAGCCTGGAGCTGGCACTGCATAACTGGAATGTCAAGGATGAGAATATCTACCTGGTTTTCGTGCTGACGATTCTGATCGTTCTGATCGAGACCCGCTCCGTTTACTACGGCATTCTCGGCTCTGCCATTCTGGTGCTTTCTTTCGATTATTTCATTACCGAACCTACCTATACGTTTGTCGTCAATGACGCAAACAACTATGTCAGTTTTATCATGTTCCTGGTTGTGACGTTCATGGTCAACTACCTTTTGTCACAGCTTTGGAAACAGACCATACTTGCCAAAGAGAATGAAGAGAAGATTCATTCTCTTTACCGTTTTTCCACCGATTATCTGCACTGCCGCTCAAAAGAGGAAGTCTATCAGAAAACGCTGGAAGGACTCAGCGAATCGCTGAACAGCGAAGTCTTTCTCTTAAGCGAAGAGAAGAAACTCTACGGCGAGGCGGAAATCAATGCGGATCTATTGGAAGCCATTGGGGCAGCCATGAAATCCAATGCCGTCATCTCTTCCGCACAGCCGAACCATAAGCAGATCAAAGAGGTGATCTTCCCAATCAACTCATCCAACCGCAGCTATGGCGTCATATGTGCCAAAGATGGTGCAACGCTGAGCGAGAAGGATAGGGAGTTCATTGAGAACGTCATTGAAGAGCTGATCGTGGTACTGGATAAGAACTATATCTCCGCAGAGCAGGAGAACACCAAGATCCAGGTGGAAAACGAAAAGTTCCGTACGGCGCTCTTGCGCGGTCTTTCGCATGATATCAAAACGCCGCTGACGATGATCCAGGGCGGATCAAGCTTTCTTATGGAAAGCTTTGACAGTATTGACGAAAATGTCAGGAAACAGCTGATTTCGGATATCTATGAAGAGTCGTGCGACTTAAGCAGCTTCGTCAATAACCTTCTGGATATGACGCGGCTGGATGAGAAAGTCAAACTCAACCGGAAGGAAGAGATGGTCGATGATATCTTAGCGGAAGTGAGCGAAAAGATGAGGCGGAGAATGCAGAAGAAAGAGCTGCATATCCACTCTTCGGAAGAACTGTGTCTTGTCTATGCGGATGCATCGCTGCTTTCGCAGGTCTTTACCAACCTGATTGAAAATGCCGTCAAGCATACCAAGGCGGATACCCGCATTGACCTCTACTACGATAAAGAGGAGGAAGGCATGCGCTTTGTGGTGAAGGATAACGGCGGCGGGATGAAGGAAGAGCGGCTGAAGGAGATCTTCAACGGCTTTGGCACCATTGCCCGCTCAGAAGACAGAACCCGCTCGCACGGGCTCGGCCTCACCATCTGCAAGGCCATCGTCGAAGCGCATGGCGGTACGATTGAAGCCTATAACAACGAGGAAGGCGGACTGACCTTTGAATTTATGATCCCGCACAGAAAGGGGTAGCGCATGAAGAATATTCTGATTATTGAAGATGATGCGGCCATCATCCGCTTGCTGCAGGTGGCATTGGAGACAAATCATTATGAATATCTGGTGGAAGAAGGCGGCATCGCCGGAATCTCCTCCTTTCTTTCGGAGCGTCCGGACCTGGTCTTGCTGGATCTGGGTCTTCCGGATATTGACGGCATGGAAGTTCTGCATCAGATCCGCTCCATCTCCAATACTCCCGTGATCGTGGTAAGCGCGCGGGGCAGGGAAAAGGAAAAGGTGGAAGCGCTGGATGAAGGGGCAGATGATTACGTTACCAAGCCGTTCCATATCGGGGAACTCTTGGCACGGATCCGTGTTGCCTTACGTAAGACAGCGAACATGCCGCAGGAAGAAGTATTTGAATGCAAGGACCTCAAGGTGGATTTCACCCGTCATCAGGCATTTCTGAAAGGGGAGAACATCCACTTCACGCCGAATGAATTCCGTATTCTGGAACTTCTGATACAGAATCGCGGCAAGGTACTGACCCATAAGTTTATTCAGGAGAAGATCTGGGGTTATGAATCCATGGATGAGTATCAGTCCCTGCGCGTCTATATGGCGGCACTCAGACGCAAAATTGAAGCGGATACCTCCAATCCGCAGTATATCCTGACGGAAGTCGGCATCGGCTACCGTTTCATTGAAGAATAGAATTTCAGGGCGGCATTGCCGCCTTTTTCTGTCCACTTACCTGAGAAAAGAGGCATCTTAAATCCGCCTGGGAGGATTTTGCGGGAATTGTGATATCATAGAGCTATAAGGGAGGTGGCAAAATTGGAGAAATATCTGATCCTGATTGCACTCTTGGCTTTGGCCATCTATATCGTGGCGACTTACAATGATCTGATCACGCTGCGCAACAAGGTGCTGGAAGCCTTTTCGTCGATGGATGTGGCGCTGAAGAAGCGCTGGGATACTATCCCGAATCTGGTGGAAATCGTCAAGGGTTATACAAAGCATGAGCGGGAAACGCTGGAATCACTCATCCGCTTACGCAACCGCATCTACTCCAATCTGAGTGTAAGGGAAAAGCTGGATACCAACAGCGAACTCACGGAAGGACTCGGAAAACTCTTCGCACTCTCGGAAGCCTATCCGGACTTAAAAGCCAATCCGAGCTTTCTGGATCTGAGCAGCCGCTTAAGTGCGATTGAGGAAGACATCTCCCAGTCACGGCGCTACTATAACGGAGCCGTAAGGGCCTACAATACCCGGATCCAGCACTTTCCGGGAAATCTGATTGCGGGACTGTTCCATTTCGAACCGTTCCGGATGTATGAGGTAAAAGACTATGAAAGACAGAATGTTAAAGTACGTTTTTAGAAGTTTGGCATTAGTGGCACTGCTGTTGTTTTCTACCAGTCCAATGCTGGAGAGGAATGTTCTGGCAGAGGAAGGCTATACGATCAAACACTTTGATGTAAACATCGATGTCAAAGAGACGAATACGTTCCACATCGAAGAGACGATCGTCTGCGACTTCTATGAACAGAGACACGGCATCATCCGTGAAATTCCGACAAAGAACAATATCCGCAGACTCGACGGGAGCCAGTCTTCCAACAAGATCCGCATCTCCAATGTCAAAGTCAATCAGGATTATGACACGTATCACGAAAACGGCAACTACTGCATTCAGATCGGTTCCGCTTCCCGCTATGTGAACGGGGAAGTGACGTATGTCATCTCCTATGACTATGATCTGGGCAAGGATCCATTAAAAAACAAGGATGAGCTCTACTTCAATCTGATCGGTACCGGCTGGGCTGTCCCGATCGAAGACATCACCTTTACGATCCGCATGCCGAAAGCGTTTGATGCATCTCTTCTGGGCTTTTCCTACGGGCCGTATTCCACGGTCAATACGGTGGATGTTAACTTCAGTGTCAACGGAACAACCATCAGCGGCACGCTGAATGAACTGCACCGCTATGAAGGTTTAACGGTACGCTGCGAGCTGCCGGAAGGGTACTTCGTCTATCATAAGACGTTATGGGACTATCTCGGTATGGCATTAATGGGTCTGCCGTTTGTCTCATTGATCTACGCATATTACCTCTGGGATAAATTCGGCAGAGACGACACGATCGTCGAATCGCTACAGTTTTATCCGCCGGAAGGCATGAACCCGATCGAAATGAAGCTGTTCTACGACGGAAAGGTATCCTCTACGGATGTCACTTCCTTAATACCGTATCTGGCTTCCAAGGGCTATATTGCGATCTATGATGACCGTCCGCAGGATCAGTCGTTCTTATCCAAAATCTTCAGTAACAATGACTATCATTTTGAGAAGGTCAGGGAATATGACGGCGGAAATGCGCAGGAGCGCCGCTTCATGGCAGGTTTGTTCCAGAGAGGCAACGCCGTGTACTATGAAGATCTGTATGACCGCTTCTACCGCACGACGGATGCCATTGCGAATGCGATGAACAAGAGGGTGGATGAAGTGTTTGTCAACCGCAATAACCGCTATCTGGTTTATGTGCTTGGCGCAATCTCCTACTTCATCCTGTTATTAAAACCGACGATCGATGCCGGAGCGTTCCAGATGTTATTCTTCGCACCGCTCACGGTCATCGGAGCAGCGATCTTCATGGGCTTCTTCTACTACAAGAAGAAGATCGGCTACACGATCCTGGCGCTGTTAGTAGGCGGAGGGCTCCTGTTCTTTACAATTCCGATCACCTATTTCTCACTGCAGTACTCGATCAATCTCATCGTGTATGCGCTCGGTGTTTTAGCTTTGTTACTAACATTCTTCTTTGCGCGCATCATGCCACGCCGTCCGCGCCGCTCCGTGGAGCTGGCCGGACAGATCTACGGTTTCCGCAGATTCTTGGAAACGGCAAAGAAAGAGCAGCTGGAAGAGCTTGTGGATCAGGATCCGGAATACTTCTATGACATTCTGCCGTACACCTACGTGTTAGGCATTTCCGATAAATGGATGAAGCAGTTTGAAAGCATCTCGATGCGTCAGCCGCATTACTACTACGGCTACTACTATGATCCGTATCATTACCATCACTTCATGTATTCTTCGATGCACTCATCCAACCAGCAGCATCACGAGTCTTCCTCTTCCGGCGGCGGAGGAGGCGGAGGAGGCGGCTTCTCCGGCGGAGGCTTCTCGGGCGGAGGCTCGGGCGGCGGCGGAGGACACTCCTGGTAAATTACACGGCGGCACGATAAATGCCGCCGTATCTTTTTTTATGGTATGATAGAAACATGAAAAGCAGACAGATCACACTCAATGCGCTGGGCATTGCCCTCTATGTTGTCTTTTCCCTGGTGCTGCCGATCCGGGTACTCGGGAACTTTTTCCTCTGCTTCGGATATGTGGTCCTGGTCGTCTATCCCTATGTCTTCGGACCTTTCTCTGGGGCTCTGGTCGGCTTTTTCGGAACGGCCATCTACTGCCTCTTAGCGGCCAGCTACAACGGTATGATCGGCTGGGTCTTGGGGAACACTTTTATCGGATTCTTTCTTGGAAAGATGTTTGCCCTTACGCAGAAGCAGACAGATAAAGTCACGCGCAGCGTAATTGATATCGCTTTAATCATCTTATCCAGTGCCGTCGCATTCCTTTTCATCAAGCCGTTTCTGGAAGCTGTCTTGTTCCAGGTGCCGCTCTGGGAGCGCCTGATCTCCAATTCCAAAGGGTTCCTGTTGGACGGGGCGGTCATGATTGCGGGTTATCCGCTGGCCTGTTACTTCAAGAAACACATCAAAGCGTAAGCAATAAAAGCACATTGAAGGCAGAGACTGAGAATTCTCTGCTTTTTTACGTTTGTGCTTAGCGGTCTTTTCTCTGAAAGACGATCCTCTGATAATGAGGCGTCAGGAAATAGATCAGAACAAATGACACGACCAGACTGATCAGTAAGGAGCGCAGTAGCATCGGCACAAAGGGGATCCTTGCGCCGTGGCTTACGGCATTGCGGTAGGCAAGATACACCATGACGCCACTCAACAGCGGAGTCATTAACAAGTCCGAGATCAGTGAGGATACCGCGCGGAACTTCACGGTTCCGCTATCCAGATGCATTTTTGCCGTGTAGTAGGAGGTGAATTGCGGCACTGAAATCAGCGTGGTGATCACCTGGCTGATAAGAAAGCTGATCAGAACATTGATCAGAAACGAGGGTAAGCTGAAAGCACGTGCGCTGAGCATGCCGACAAGTGACATCGCAAAGCTGAGCGTGGCACCGAGCAGAATCCCGAATTTGCGTGAAGGGGACAGATGGTTCATGATATCACTTCTTTCTATAATTTCATTGTAGACTTCATGGACCGATCGTGCAATCAAAGTGATGGAAACATGAGGAAATACCGGTATTTCAAAGTACTTAGAGAATCGTTCCGTACAGGGAAAACCAAAAGATATTGACATGGAAATCCTTTACGGATAAGATGTAGTTGAAGAAGTTTAGGTTTGTTACTCAGGACTGTTTGAGGCTTATCCTAAAGAAACGCAGTGTATTGTGTTTTTTGGATATGTCGCAAAGAGTCCTTTGTTTTTTATAAAGAATCAGCTGCTAAAGCATAATATCATATATCATTTACAGAACCGCTTTTGTCGTCAGGGTCTTAATATCCTCAGGGATATCACATAATCATAATTAGCATGAAAGGAGAAGATTATGGCAAAAACTGCAAAAGACTATGCGCAGATTGCTCAGAGTATCATCGAGCTTGTCGGCGGAAAAGATAATATCGCCCATGCTGCGCACTGTATGACGCGACTTCGCATCACGCCGAAGGACACCAGTTTTGTGAAAATCGATGAACTGAAAAAGCTCGGTGTCATCGGAGCACAGATGGTTGGAGACCAGGTACAGGTCATCATCGGGAATGAAGTCAACGAAGTCTACGACGAATTCGTCAAGGCAACCGGTGTGGAACGCCTCGCTGCCATTGATGAAAATCTGGATCCGGAACTCACAAAGAAGAAATCCGTAAAGGAAATTCTCGGTTCGATCCTACCGGCAATCGTATCCTGCGTATTCCCGATTTTACCGGCTTTACTGGCTTGCGGTATGCTGCAGGCATTCATGATGCTGTTAATCAACCTGCATATCATTCCCAAGGACAGCCCGACAGTCGCAACGTTCACATGGGTCTACAATGTGGCGTTCTACTTCCTGCCGGTGCTGGTAGGTTACGCTGCGGCAAAGAGATTTAACGTTAAGGCTGCAATGGGCATCCTGATGGGTGCCATCCTGATCGCTCCGGAATTTGTGGCATTATGCCAGGCCGGAATGGGCGCTACCATTCCGAATCCGGGCGGACCTCCTACGGTAATTCCGGGCACGGGCAATGCCGGCTTCATCTTCGGCATTCCGATTTATCCGGCAACGTATTCCAATACGATCCTGCCGGTCATCCTGTGCGTCTTCGTGATGAGCTATATTGAGAAGTTCTGCAACAAATACTTCCCGAAGAGCCTCCGCTTCGTCTTCACACCGCTGGCTGAGATTCTGATCATGGTCCCGCTGGGACTCTTGGTCCTGGCTCCGATCGGACACAGACTGTCTGCACTCTTCGCAACGTTCTTAATCGGTCTCTACCGTGCGGTTGGACCGGTAGCGGTCGCGGCGTTATGCATCTTCTATCCGTTTATCGTCATTGCGGGTCTGCATTTCAATCTGATGGCAGTCGCGATGGCCATGGGCGGAATGATGGGCAAGAACCCTCTGACGCATCCTGCGGGCTTCATCTTCCAGTATACGCAGGCTGCCGCCTGTCTGGCTGTCGGCTTAAAAGCCAAGAATCCGGACCGCCGTTCTCTGGCGCTCTCCTGCGCATTCTCGGATGCAGTACCGGGAATTTCCGAGCCGGGCATGTACGGTGTGACATTCAAGTATAAAACACCGCTCTATGCCGCAATGGCCGGTTCCGGTGTTGCGGGTATCCTCTCCGCTATCCTGAATGTAGGTTCCTACATGGGTGGCCCGCCAAACCTTTTCACATTCCCGGTCTTCATCAATCCGGCAAACGGCAGCATGGCAGACTTAAGAGGCATTATCATCGCCTGTGTGGTGGGATTTGCTGTCACATTCGTTCTGACATGGATCTTATACAAGGATGAAAATGCCGACGAGATCGATGCCAAAGGATAAAAGCAGTAGTCACATAGAGAATAGGGGACGGCATTGCCGTCCCCGTTCTTTTTTACTTCAGAATAAAAGCCTCGTAATGAGGCTTTATGTTTATTTTGCGCTGGCGAGAAGTTCGCGTACTCTCTCTTCCAAATGATCCAGATCGACCAGTTCATTCTCTTCTGCCGTTCTTAAGCGGACTTCCACCTGGCCGTTGGCGAGTGCCTTACCGATGGTGACGCGAAGCGGAATGCCGATCAGTTCCATATCGTTGAACTTGACTCCGGCTCTCTCGTTTCTGTCATCCAGAATCGGATCAAGTCCCGCTGCCTTGAACTTTTCATAGAGTTCGTTTCCGGCTTTGACCTGTTCTTCATCACGCATGTTGATGATCACGATGGCGACTTTGTATGGAGCAATGTCCACCGGCCATATGAGGCCTTTGTCGTCGTAGTTCTGTTCGGCGATGGCGGCCATACAGCGGCCGATACCGATACCGTAGGAGCCCATCCAGACATCCTGCAGCTGGTTGTTGACATCCAGATACTGCAGATTCATGGCTTTGGAATACTTGGTTCCAAGCTTGAAAGTATTTCCGACTTCAATGCCTTTTTCGAAGTAGATGCGTCCGCCGCAGATCGGGCAGATGTCGCCTTCCTGAATGTTCACGATGTCTCCCGTGACATCATATGTGAAGTCTTCCGGATTGGCATTGATGCAGTGGTAATTCAGTTCATTGGCACCTACGATGAAGTTGCGCATCTTGAGGACTTCGGAGTCCACCACGATCTTGCAGCCGGTTAAGCCGATCGGACCGCAGAATCCCGGTACCGCATTGGATTTGGCAATCAGTTCATCATTGGCGAAATTGAGTTCCATTCCGCCTAAGAGCTTTAACGCTTTGGTTTCGTTTAATTCACGGTCGCCGCGGATGAAGAAGATGACAAGCTCGCCATCCACATTCATCAAAAGGGCCTTGACGCTCTTATTTGTCGGCATATGCAGAAATTCACAGACTTCCTCAATGGAGCGGCAGTCCGGTGTTTCGACTTTTTCCAATACCTTCGGTGCTTCATCCGACTGAGTGGAGATGACCGGGGCAACTTCGATGTTGCTGGAGAAGTCGCAGTTATCGCACTTCACGATCGTATCTTCACCGATCGGGGAGAGTGCCTGGAATTCTTCGGATAACAGTCCGCCCATAATACCCGTGTCGGCTTTGACGATCGTATAGTTGAGTTTCATGCGGTCAAAGGAACGCTTGTAGGCATCAAACATGAGTTTGTAGGAATGATCCAGACCTTCCTCATCCTTATCAAAGGAGTAGGCGTCTTTCATGATGAACTCTCTGACACGGATCAGTCCGTAGCGCGGACGCGGTTCATCACGGAATTTGGTCTCAAACTGGAAGAGGTTGAACGGCATGTCCTTGTAGGATTTGATCTTCATGCCGGCAGCCATCGCAAAGAGTTCCTCATGTGTCGGACCTAAGCAGAACGGCTTGTCAAAGCGGTCTTTTAAGGTGAACATGGAGTGGCCGAAGCCCTGTCTTCTTCCGCTGGCTTCATAGACTTCCTCCGGAATCAGAGCAGGCATTAAGACTTCCTGGCTTCCGGCAGCTTCCATCTCTTCGCGGATGATCTTCTGAATATTTTTGGAAACTCTGTGGCCAAGCGGCAGATACATGTAAACGCCGCTGGATGTCTTTTTGACATATCCCGCGCGGGCTAACAGGTTTCCGGAATTGCTGTCTTCATCTTTCACATTCTCACGTAATGTGTAAAAATAGCTGTTACTAAGTTTCATAATCTATCCCTCGCTTATGGAATTATACCATAATTTCAAAAGGGGAAATATGATAAAATAAGACCGAGGTGTTCGCTATGAAAAGAATGTTACTGATCGATGGAAATTCCATGCTCTTCCGGGCATATTACGCTACGGCGTACGGAAGGGTGATGCGTACCGGCAACGGGTTAGCCACCAATGCCGTATACGGATTCGATATGATGATAGAAAAGGCAATGGAACTGGTGCAGCCGGATGCGATTCTGGTTGCTTTTGATGCGGGAAAACAGACGTTCCGTCATGAGATGTATGCCGACTACAAAGGCGGCAGAAGGGAAACGCCGGAAGATCTGAAGGTGCAGTTCCCGATCGTGCGTGAACTGATGGAATCCATGGGAATCCGCTATTATGAGGAAGCGGGCATGGAAGCGGATGATATCATCGGCTCCACGGCACGGAAATACAATGACACCTATCATATCAACATTCTGACAAGCGACCACGACATGCTGCAGCTGATCGACACGAATACTTCCGTCTGGCTGATGAAGAAAGGCTTGACGGAGATCGAAGAGATGAGCGTTGCCTCCTTAAAGGAACAGATGGGAATTGCTCCGCTGCAGATCATTGATCTCAAGGGGTTAATGGGAGATGCCAGCGATAACATCCCGGGGATTCCGGGCATCGGGGAAAAGACCGCATTGAAGCTTTTGGCGGAATACGGTTCTGTGGAGAACCTTCTGGATCATACGGATGAGTTAAAAGGCAAACTGAAGGAAAAAGTGGAAGCGGGAGCTGAATCAGCTCTCCTGTCCAAAAAACTGGCCACCATTGCGACCGGAATGGAAGTTCCGTTAACGGAAGGAGACCTCGTACGCCACTACGAACCGAAGAAACTCTATGAATTCTTCAAAAAATATGAGATGAAATCGCTGATGTCCAAAGTGGATTTAAGCGAGGAAAAAGAAGAGAGTCACGATACAAAGAAACCGGCAGAAACAGCAGCGGAAAGCGTAAATGAAGTACCGCTTGAGATGTTAACAGGTGATGTTGCGCTTTATGCGGACTATGATTTTGCCTCTCTATCCGAAAATCATCTTTTAGGCTTCGCACTCTCTAACGGTGAGCGGAACGTCTATATCTCTTTCGATGATGCCGGAAAGCAGGTTGCCTTCCTGAATTGGCTGAAGGGCGAAAATCACAAGATCGTTTACGATGCGAAATACATGTATCATCTATTGGACCGCTATGATCTGGAAATGTCAAAAGACAATGATGATATCAAGATCATGGCATTTCTGATTGACAACTACGTCAATGACTTTGCGAAACTGGATGAGAAATATGAAATCCATGCCGGAAATCTCGAAGATCTCTTCGGTAAGGCAAATAAGCCCAAGGAAGTGGATGAAGAAAAAGCAAGAGAGCATGCCTGCAAGATCGCATATGCTCTGAAAAGACTCTATCCGCAACTCAAAGATCAGCTCAAGGAACTAGAGATGAGCGCTCTTTATAACGAGATTGAGCGCCCGCTGATTGAAGTGCTCTATGACATGGAGAAAGAAGGAATTCTGGTCAATGAAGAGCTGCTCAATGAGATTGCCGAGAAGACACTGGAAAAACTTGAGGATCTTAAGAGCAACATTTACTTCTATGCCATGAAGGAATTCAATATCAACTCCACCCAGCAGCTGGCACAGGTTCTGTTCGATGATCTCGGCTTACCGGCGAACAAGAAGCGTTCCACGGCCGTAGATGTATTGGAACGTCTGCGCGGCAAGCATCCGATCATTGAGGAACTGATTGAATACCGCAAGTTTTCCAAGCTCTATTCCACGTATGCGGAAGGCTTGAAGAAATACATTCAGAAGGACGGGAAGATCCATACCACCTTCGACCAGACGGGAACGCAGACAGGCCGGCTGAGCTCCAATGACCCGAATCTGCAGAATATCTCCGTCCGCTCGGAAGAAGGAAGAGAGATCCGCAAGGCCTTCGTCCCGGAGAAGGACAGCGTGCTTGTCTCCTGTGACTACTCCCAGATTGAGCTGCGCATGCTGGCGCATATGGCCGAGGAAACAGCCCTGATCGATGCCTTTAATCACGGCATGGATATTCACACCAAGACCGCCATGGACATCTTCCACGTAAGCGAGGAGGATGTGACATCCCTGATGCGCCGTCAGGCAAAGGCCATCAACTTCGGTATTGTCTACGGCATGAGCGGGTTTGGCTTAGCGGAGCAGATCGGTGTCTCCAATCCGGAAGCCAATGCCTTTATCGAGCAGTATTTTGCGTCCTATCCGAAGATCAGGGAATTTATGGATAAGACAGTGGAAAATGCCCGTAAGGACGGTTACGTCAAAACGTTATGGAACCGCCGCCGGTATATCCCGGAGCTGAATGACAAGAATTACATGATCCGCGAATTCGGCAAGCGCGCTGCCATGAATGCACCGATACAGGGAAGCGCCGCGGATCTGATCAAGATTGCCATGATCCGCATCTATCAGCGTTTAAGAAAAGAAGGACTGCATTCCAAAATCATTCTGCAGATCCACGATGAAGTATTACTGAACGTACCGAAGAGCGAACTGGAGCAGGTCAGTGCGCTGATCGAAGAAGAGATGAGCAATGCGATGAAGCTCTCCGTTCCGCTTAAGAGCAATCTGGTCAGCGGTGAGACCTGGTACGAGGCGAAGTAATATGCCGGAATTACCGGAAGTTGAAACGGTCGTCCGTACGCTGGAAGTCCAGCTGAAAGATGCCGTGATTGAGCACGTGGATGTGCTCTTTGAAAAAATCGTGGAAAATGTTTCCCCGGAGGAATTTGCCACCCGCTTACAGGGTCAGAAATTCACCACATTTGAGCGGAGAGGAAAGTATCTTTTACTTGGCTTAAGTGATGAGATGCTGATCGTGCATCTCAGAATGGAAGGGAAGTTCTATATCGAGACGGAAAATGATCCTTTAGAGAAACATACGCATATCGTATTTCATTTAAGTGATCAGAGAGAGTTGCGCTATCACGACGTACGCAAGTTCGGAAGAATGAACCTTTACCGTCTGAACGAAGAATATACGTGTTTAAACAAACTCGGGCTGGAGCCGTTTGATCCGGCACTGACCCCGGAATACCTGAAAAAGCATTACCGTAAGATTTCCACTCCCATCAAGGCGGAACTTCTGGATCAGAGCGTGATCGCGGGAATCGGAAACATCTATGCCAATGAAATCTGTTTTCTGAGCGGAATTTCGCCTCTCAGAAAATCTTCCTCTTTGACAAAGAAGGAACTAAGCCGTATCATCTCCTCAGCAAGAAGTGTTCTCTCAACCGCCATAGAGGCAGGCGGAACCACGATCCGCAGCTATACTTCCTCGCTTGGCGTAACGGGACTCTTCCAGCTTTCGCTGAATGTCTATCAGCAGAAAGAGTGTCCGCTTTGTCACGGACCCATTACAAAAGTTATGAATCATGAAAGGGGAACATATTACTGTTCCAGGTGCCAGAAATGAAAAAAATCGCAATTACAGGTTCCTTTGGATCCGGCAAAAGCACGGTGACAAGATATATTTCCAAGCAGTATTTCACACTGAGCTGTGATGATATCAACCGCCGTTTATTACCTGAGTCGGAAGAAGTCAGAAAAGCATTTCCGGAGTGTCTGAATGAAGAAGGAAACATCGATACGGCCAAACTCTCCGATGCTGTTTTTACTGACGATGAAAAGAGAAAACAGCTGGAAGACATCATGCATCCGTTGATTCTCCGTGAAATCAAAAAAGAACTGATGCAGCATCAGGATGACGATTTCTGCTTCGTTGAAGTCCCGCTCTTATTTGAAAAGAACTGGGACATCTACTTCGATGTATGTGTATTGGTCGTCACGGATATGGATCTTGCGATCAAACGTCTTATGACTTACCGTCATATGAGCATGGAAGAAATACAGAGACGCTTAAGCGTTCAGATGGATGTCAGCGAGAAGATGAAACTTGCGGACTATCTGATTTTCAATAACGCCAGCTATGAGGAGTTAGAGGAGAAAATTAACGCTTTTCTATATGAATTGAATCAGAAATAAATTATAATGTCTTTGAATCGGCACTTAGAAAAGAGGCAGAAATGGAATTATTCGAACAGGATTTCTATCTTGTGGAACCTACAGGAATCAGAGTGGACATTCCTGCCTTTTTTGCGTTATATCAGCCGCTGATCAAGGCGGAAGGAGCTGCCCTTTATCTGACGATTTATGCGGAAAGCAGGGCAGAGGAGTTTGCGATGCACTCCCGTTTGTGCAAACTGACGGGAATGGAAATCGATGCCGTGCAGAGCGCCCGGGAGTTACTGGAACAATTCGGGCTTCTGAAGAGCTTTTTCTGTGCGGAGCGGGAAGAATATGTCTACCGCTTAGTGGAACCGCTGAGCGCCTCCAAATTCCTCACGCACGCCGTTTACGGCTTACAGTATCAGAGCTTAGTCGGACCAAACGAGTTTGAACGCAGCCGCGCCATCTACGCGCCGTCTCTTTCCAAACTCAGCGGATATAAGGAAATCACCCGGAAGCTCGATAAGAATGCGCTGCTCTCAGGCTTAAGTGAGCATGAGGTGCGCCAGTTTCTTTCCAATAAGCAGGAAGAAATACAGAATGATCGAAGCTACGGCTTCAATTCCGAATTCGACTATCAGGAATTCATCAAGCCGCTCAGCAACCTCGCATTCCCCTATGAAGCCAGAACCAATGAGAATCTGCGCTTTATCGGTCGGATTGCCTCCATCAGCCGCATCGATATCGCCCGCTTAAGGGAGTATGCCTGCCAGTCCATCAACATCAAGGACAACACGCTTGATAAGGATAAACTCATGAAGAAGGTATTGCAGAATCTGAGTGTTCCGAGCGTGGAAGATCCGTATTCCCTCGACCCGTTCAGCTTCCTGAAATCCAAGCAGAACGGTGTGGAAGTCTCCAAAGGAAGCCGCATGGCACTCGAATATCTGGTGAACGATACCTACTTCGCACCGGAAGTCGTCAATGTCATCGTCGAATACATCCTGGATGTCAATAACAGCATCCTCAATCTCAACTATACCCAGAGTGTCGCCGAAACCTTTGCCAGAGAAAACGTGAAGACGAAAGAGGACGCACTCTATCTAATCAAGAAACTGAAAAAAGAAACCAAGAGCAAGCAGAGACGCGAAGTGAAGATCCACCAGCCGACCTATACAAGCGCGGAGGAAGAAGAGGATGAAGCGGAGCGTCAGGAAGCACTGCGCAGATATCAGAAACTGAAGGAAAGCGAATAACATGATCATCGATCTCGGATTTACGGACAACGAAGAATTGCAAAATGAGCGGAGGAAGCTGACGGAAGAACTCCAGAAAGATCCGCTGCTTTTGTCGTATCTCAAGCGTGCATCCATTCCCGCAAGTGAAATCGAGCGCTTCCCGATGAAGTTTCAGCGTCTGAAGGAACAGCTGAACATCTGCAGAAACTGCCGCGGCATCTATGAGTGCTGCAATAAGAAGAGCGGATATCTTATCACGCTGCGCTATGAAGACAAGCGCCTAAAGGAAGTCTATACCGCCTGCAAGTACCAGAGGGATGTTCTGAATAAGGCGGATGCGGAAGCGAAGAAGACCCCGTATCTGAAGAATTATCTTATAAACGACATGCCGAAAGACTGCTACGAGTGTGATCTGAACAAGATCGACATGGAGCAGGAAAAGACCCGCTACATTAAGGCAGTCACACAAATCGAAGAGAAGATGCCGTTAGAGAAGGGTGTTTACCTTTACGGCAATGTCGGCGTCGGAAAGACGTATCTGGCGGCATGCATCGCCAATGCCTTCGCAAAAGCGGGGAAAAAGGTGGCTTTTGTACATTTCCCGACATATCTGAACAACCTGAAGAATGCTTTTGACAACGTGAGCGAATACGAGTATTATCTCAACAGTGCCAAGCGCGCGGAAGTGCTCATACTGGATGATCTCGGTGCCGAAAGCGTCAGTGCCTGGAGCAGGGACGATATCCTGCAGCCGATCCTCAATGAGCGGATGAACCAGGGATTACTTACGATATTTACCAGCAACTATTCGCAGAGCTCTCTGGAAGAATACTACACGATGAGCAGCAAGATCGTGGAAAACAAGCTTGCGGCCACCCGTGTTCTCGAACGAATTAAAGTATTAAGTGACGAAATCGAGATCGTGGCGAAAAACCGCCGCCATGATTAACGTCCGGAAAGGAAAAAAGAGTATGGTCAGAAAAATCGCAGTTCTGACATCCGGCGGTGATGCGCCGGGAATGAATGCCGCTATCCGTGCAGTCGTAAGAAGCGGACTTGCCCGCGGCATGGAAGTTTACGGTATCTATGACGGCTATAAAGGCCTTGTGGAAGGCAATATCGTCAAGATGGAACGTGGCAGTGTCTCGGATATCATGATCCGTGGCGGTACTATTTTAGGTACAGCAAGGCTTCCGGAGTTCAAAGACCCCAAAGTTGTGGAAGAAGGCAAGAAAATGCTGGAGTCCTTCGGCATTGAAGCCGTTGTCTGCATCGGCGGAGACGGAACGTACCGCGGAGCGATGGCACTCACCAATCTCGGCATCAACTGTATCGGTCTGCCGGGTACCATCGATAACGATATCTCCTCGACGGACTATACGATTGGTTTCGATACGGCACTCAATACGGTAATTGAAGCAATTGACAAGCTCAGGGATACCAGCGCCTCTCATCACCGCTGCAGCGTCATCGAAGTGATGGGCAACCGCTGCGGAGACATCGCCCTATACAGCGGCATCTCCAGCGGTGCGGAAATCATCATCTCTCCGGAAACGGGTTATGATGAGCAGGAGATCATTGAGCGCATTAAAGAACTTGACATCAAACGGAATAAACGTCATGCGATCGTGGTGATCTCGGAAAAGATGACGGATGCGGAACTTCTTGCCAAGAAGATTTCCGACAATACGAGCTTTTCCGGCAGAGCTACCGTTTTAGGACACATTCAGCGCGGAGGATCTCCTTCGGCATATGACCGTGTACTGGCAACCCGGATGGGTGATAAGGCAGTTGAGATACTGGCCAACGGAGAAGGCGGGAAATGCGTGGGAATCCGCGGAAACGAGATCGTGTCCTATGACATCGAGGAAGCTCTGGACATGACGAAGAAGAGCCGTAAGCAGCTCTATGAACTACAGAAGAGACTGATGTAGTTTCTTTGGAAAGGAACCAGCAAAATGAAAGATTTAAGAAGAACAAAGATTATCTGCACGATGGGACCGACCAGCGATTCCGAGGACATGATTTTAAAACTTGCCAAAGAAGGCATGGATGTTGTCCGAATGAATTTCTCTCACGGCTCACAGGAATACTTTGCGGAAAAGATCGAAATGATCCACCGCTTATGTGATGAAAACAACATCAACCTCGCCATCCTTCTGGACACCAAGGGTCCGGAAATCCGAATCGGCGAATTTGCGGAAGGCAAAGCCGAATTCGCGGAAGGCGATAAGGTTACGGTGACTCTGGAAGAAGTCCAGGGAACAAAAGAGCGCTTCACGGTCCGCTGCAAGGAATTCTTTGAAGACTTAAAAGAAGGAGACTACTTCCTGATCGATGACGGTAAGATGAAGTTCATCGTGGAAGAAAAACTCGAAAACGGTGATCTGCTTACCAGATGTGACAACCCGGGAACGCTGAGCAACCGCAAGAGCATCAATGTACCGGATGTGCATATTCATATGCCGTTCTTAAGCCGCAAGGATGAGAGCGATATCCGTTTCGGGTGCCAGCAGGATGTGGACTACATCGCAGCCAGCTTCACAAGATGCGCAGACGACATTCAGACCATCCGTAAGATCTGTTTGGAGGAAGGCAGAAGAAAGATGAAGATCTATGCCAAGATCGAAAACCAGGAAGGGTTCGATAATCTTGACAGCATTCTGGAAGTGGCGGACGGCGTCATGGTGGCCCGTGGCGACTTAGGCGTGGAAATCAAATCCCAGCTCGTTCCGATCTATCAGAAGAAGATCATCAGCAAGGCCAATGCGGCCGGCAAGCCGGTCATTACGGCGACCCACATGCTGGAAAGCATGATCAAGAATCCGCGTCCGACGCGTGCCGAAACATCCGACGTTGCCAACGCCGTCTTAGACGGCTCCGATGCCATCATGTTAAGCGGCGAGACAGCCAACGGTGCCTATCCGGTTGAATCCGTCCGTACGATGGCCATGATCGCCAGAGAGATGGAAAAGATCTTCCCATACAGAGACTTCCTCGATCACGCGAAGCATACTTCGGAAAAGACGATTCAGGACTGTATCGGTATCTCCATTGCGGACTCCTGCCTGACGCTGGATAAGATCAAAGCCATCGTTGTCTTCACGCAGGGCGGCTCCACGGCGCGTAAGCTGAGCAAATACAGACCGAGTGTCCCAATCATTGCCGTAACATTCACAAAGACGACACTGCGTAATCTGCAGTTGCACTGGGATGTCTTCCCAATCTACAGCAAGACGCAGAACGACATGACAAACGACGACGAACTGGCCAGCGCATACGCCAGACTCTTCGGATTAAAGACGGGAGATCAGATCATTATCTCCGCCGGTTATCCGACAGGCGAAGGCACAGCCAACATGATGAAGATCGTCGATATCAAATAATACACATCACACAAAAAAAACATTCAGGAGCCTGACAGGCTCCTTTTTTTCGCTTTATTACAGAAAAGACGGTTTGATCCAAAAGGGATCAGCCATTTTCCCTGACGTGATGTATGATGAAACTGCAGGGGATCTAGAGGAATCATACAGAAAGATGTTTCATGGATGATCTTCTATGGACCGTTAAAAAAATAAATTACGATTGGACTTGTTATGGAATTCAAAGACAGAATCAGAGAATTAAGAAATGAAAGAAACCTGACGCAGCAGCAGCTGGCCGATGAGCTGTATCTGAGCAGGGGAACAATATCAAAATGGGAGACGGGGCTTCGCTATCCGGGCGTCGAGGAGCTGGTTATGTTGTCGGAGTATTTCCATGTTTCTATCGACAGTCTTCTCTCCAAAGAAGATGAGTCAAACAGAATACGGAAAGAACCGGTTGCCAAGAGCCGCAAGTCATCCCTGATTCAGATGATGTTACTGAGCTGGCAGCTTATCTTCTTTCTAATGCGTCTGCTTCTTCATCTGTTTGTATTCCCGAGGAATGCCGGAGCGGTAATGATTTTGTCCGAAACAATCACATCAGGAATTACAGCGTTCTTTATTGTGAAGTGTTACCGAGATGAGATCACCCCGGAGAACATCATTCTCTTCTTTCTGGGAATTCACGGACTGGAGTTACTCATGACGGTTTACTGTGATATCAGATATCAGTTTTTCCCGCTTGGTAGCTGGCGGATCAACCTGCTGTATTTACTGATTTACTATCTGATTCCCGCCGTATTTCTTGTTGAAATCGTCATGTATTTTGTGGGAAGGAAAGCGGATATTCGCGGATTACTGGTATTTATCCTCATCAGAGTTCTGTCTTTATTGGGACAATTGATTCAGACGGTTTTACAGAATCAGGGAAGTTTCAACTACAACCACATTTACGGATATATTTACTGTATTTCCGGTATCATACCGGAACTGCTGTTATTACAGGGAATACTTTTGATGCGAAAAAAAAGAAGCGGAAAGGAGAACTTCGAATGAAAAAAATATGTTTACTGATTCTGTGTTTACTGTTAAACGGCTGTTTTGGTTATCCTTCAAAACGCGTCGCAAACCGTCTTCCCGTGGAAACAAAATCCTCCGTCTTCGGCGTGCATGACAGGGTGGCGTTTTCCTTTGAAGAAGGTTTGAGCGACCAGGAGGAGAAAGACAGCTTTTTAAAATGCCTCTATACCGTTTATGTTTATTTGAACGGGGATACGGAACCTTCCTTTAATGAAGTCGCAAAAATGGACTCATATGAAGCCGTTGAGACAAAGCTCGATCTGGATCTGAAACATGATGTATTCAGCGTGATTCATGCGAATAATTATCAGAGAATGCTGGAAGGAAACATCTTCATGCTCGAAACGGATGACGGCAATAAGAAAGAGTGGACTCTGGTGAATGCCTGTAACCGTACATCTCTTGGCTATCAGTATGAATTGCTGGATTTTACGGACGGGGTTAAAAAACTCACGGAGGATATCAAAATCAGAGACTGTTACGTCATTGATGTCGACAGCCATCATAAACCGCTGTTTCAGAGTGTACAGAGTGATGAAGCCATTATGGAATTTGAAGATCCCGGAAATAATGCAAAGCTTTTGGAAGATCTGGTAGCTCACAAGGATGATAAAACTCTATTGACTGAACTGAATGAGAGATATCTTTATGAGCAGATTTATCTCAATAAGGACTATTGCATCCTGAATGTTCTGGGAGAAGACGGTAAGAGTAACTGGCTTATGATTCAGGGTGGAGAAGTCAGAGGCACATTTTCCTCATATGATGATATCCTTTACCGTTTTACAGACGTAAACGGTACGGAATCTCAGAAGCATCTGAGTGAACTGTCGATTCTCAAAGCGTATAAGTTTGAGAAAAAAAGTCCGGAATTGACAAATAAACCGTGATTTCATAAAATAAAGTCGTTATGAAGAGAAGAAGGCTTTCTCTCTCAGTTTAGAGAGGATCCGGGCGGTGAAAGGATTCCTGAGAAAAAGCATATACACCTCGGAGCACTCTCCCGAGAGGGAGACGCAGGTCTGCGATATGGACAAATGAGTACAAATTAAGGTGGTACCACGTTCAGCGTCCTTAAGCGGGACGCTTTTATATTTTCTGGAGGAAAACGTATGGAATTTTTTGATGAACTGAAATGGCGCGGACTGGTAAAGGACGTTGTCGACGAAGAAGGACTTCGTGAAAAACTGAAACAGCCTCTGACATGTTACTGCGGCTTTGACCCGACGGGACCGGCACTTCATGTCGGACACTTACAGCAGATCCTGCTATTACGCCGTTATCAGAAACAGGGACATCACGTCATCGCTTTGTGCGGTGGAGCGACCGGTATGATCGGTGACCCGCGTCCGACGACAGAACGCCAGCTTCAGTCACTGGACACGATTGCCTATAATGTGGAATGCATCCGCAAACAGCTGGAACATTTCCTGAGCTTTGAAGGGGAGAACCCTGCCACGATGGAAAACAACTACAAGTGGCTTGGCAATATGAACCTGCTGATGTTCTTACGTGACTATGGCAAATACTTCAACATCAACTACATGCTGAATAAGGACATCGTCGCTTCGCGTCTGGATTCCGGTATTTCCTTCACGGAATTTACTTACACGATCCTGCAGGCTGCCGACTTCCTGCACCTGTTTGAAGAGTACAACTGCATTCTGCAGATCGGCGGCAGCGACCAGTGGGGCAACCTCACCAGCGGCTGTGAACTGATCCGTAAGGTTAAGGGAGATGTCAAGGTCTTCGGCTGCACATCCCCGCTGATCACAAGAAGCGACGGCTCCAAATTCGGTAAGAGCGAAGGCGGAAAATCCGTCTGGCTGGATCCGGAACGCACGAGTGCCTATGAATTCTACCAGTTCTGGCTCAACACACCGGATTCTGATGTCATCGACTATCTGAAACGCTTAAGCATGCGCACACCGGAAGAGATCATGGATCTGGCAAAACAGCAGGAGGAAGCACCGCATCTGCGCGCTGCCCAGAAAGCTCTGGCGGAAGAGCTGACGGAAATCGTCCATGGCAGGGAAGGTCTGGAAAAAGCCTTAAAGATCACCGAGACACTTTTCGGCGGAGATCTCAGAAGCTTAAGCGCCAAAGAGCTGAAGGAAGGCTTATACGATGCACCGAAGTCGGAAGTCGAAGAAGGCCTGACACTGACGGATGTTCTGGTCAACAGCGGTATTGCCAAGAGCAAGCGTGAAGCCAGAGAGCTGATCAACGGCAATTCCATCGCATTAAACGGCGAAAAAGTAAAGGATACCGAGTTAGTAATCAATAAGGACCTGGCGATTGAAAACGAGCTTGTTGTCATTAAGAAGGGCAAGAAGAACTACACGGTCGTCACATTCAAAGACTAATCAAAATAACCTGTTCAAGCGAACAGGTTTTTTTTCATATCTTCAGTAATGCGGCGCCGTTAACGTTTAGACGCGCGATATTGTAATAGAAGGAGGTGTGATCCACTAAGTGGAAGAAGGCTGCAATCAGATCGACCCACGCTTCGTTTTCCGTGTGATCTGCCGTATAGGCAATACTGAGAAAACGCAACAGTCCGTATACCGCACATAAGCCGCGGTAGGCAGCGGTATCTGCAAAGTGATCATCCACAAACGGGAAGTTCTCATACATCATGGAGTTGTTGATCAGCTTACGGAAGAATTCCATCCACTCCGGATGCCGCTTTTCAAAGAGGTTTCTGTCTTCAAAGAACAGAGAGCGGTTTGACTCATAGCGCTGATTGACCTCCTTCATGTAAGGAAAGAGGGCAGAGCTCGGAAAAATGAGACGGTTCAGAATGGTGAGCGCAAGCGAAATCGCATCCGTATCTTCCTCCTTGTCTTTCAGATATTCCTCTTCATTTACGAGAAGGCATACTTTCTCGATCTGCTCTGCCAGTGTTGTTTCCGTATTGCGGAATACTGACTGAAACTGCAGGATCTTCCGGATTCCTTCTTCAGAGATTTTGATTTCACTCTCCGAAGTGTAATCGGCTTCATGCTCTGAAAGATGAAGCGAATCTTCTGACTGTATTAATTCCACCACGCGTTCACAGCTTCCCGAGCAGATGGCAAGATTCTGCGAATTGATTCTGCGGAATGCGCGCGGGTAGAGCCGGCAGATCTTCGGCAGATCTTCTTCCGTCTTTTCTTTATAGAGCATGCACAACCCGTCCTTTAACATCGGACACTCTCCCAGATAGTTGTGAGCGATCAGGCGGTAACGCTCTTCCGTTACCGTTTCCGGAATGATAAATGCCCGGGAAAGCCGGTCGTTAAGTTCAGCTGAGCACTCCGTTGTGATCAGCTTCTGATAGACGGAGCGGCTGACAGGAATATTCCATGCCTGGCAGCAGGTATGGCGGCACTGATCCGCCTTGCATTGAAATTTGGCAAAATAATCCGGCATCAGCCAGATTTCCTTTTGTTTCATACGTATCTTCCCCCGAAAATAAATACAGAAACATTTTATATGAAAAAAATCCTTCATTAGAAGAAAAATCGGCTGGAAACATGTGAAATCGGATTTCACGATTCACTTTATAATGTTTGGACGCCTCTTCCGTTATAATAATTCTAAGGAGACCGGTCGTATGAAAAAACTTGGATTCGGGACGATGCGTCTGCCTTTACTGGTAAAGGAAGATCCGAAAAGCATCGATTTAGAGCAGTTTAAAACCATGGTGGACCTCTTTCTGAAGAGAGGATTCACCTATTTTGATACCGCATATCCGTATCATGACGGAGAGAGTGAGATTGCCGTAAGGGAAGCGCTTGTCAGACGTTATCCCCGCGACAGCTTTGTATTGGCAGATAAGATGCCGCTCTATCTGATTCGCTCAGAAGAGGACTATCCCCGCATTTTTAATGAGCAGCTTCAGAAGTGCGGCGTGGAGTATTTTGACTATTATCTTTTGCACAATATCGGCAAGGACAAATACGGCATCGTCCAGAAGACGGACGGCTTCGGCTTTATAAGAAAACTCAAGGAAGAGGGGAAAGCGAAGCAGATCGGCTTCTCATTCCATGATGACGCCGAGACGCTGGAGCAGATTTTAACGGATCATCCGGAAGTGGACTTCGTTCAGCTGCAGATCAATTATCTGGACTGGGACGGAGCCGTGGCACAGTCGGGAAAATGTTACGAAGTGGCAAAGCGGCACGGGAAAATGATCACGGTCATGGAACCGGTCAAAGGTGGTACGCTTGCCAATCTGCCTCAAGAAGCCACTCGGCTTTTTGAAGCGTTCTATCAGAAGGAAAAAGGCATTATACCTTCCGCGGCCTCCCTTGCCATACGCTATGTTGCCTCGCTCAGCCAGGTACAGGTTGTCTTAAGCGGGATGAGTGAGATGAGTCAGTTAGATGACAACACCTCCTATATGGAAGCGTTAGAGCCGCTGACAGACGGGGAACGGGAGCTGGTAGATAAGATTACCGCCATCCTGAAACAGACGATCCGGGTGGCCTGTACGGGCTGTCGCTACTGCATGGAGGTCTGCCCGATGAACATCAATATTCCGGGATACTTCGGCTTATTGAATCTGTATGCCGTAACGAAAAAGAAAACCAACATGTACTATGAGCGCTACTCATTGAATCACGGCAAGGCGAGTGAGTGTCTGCACTGCGGCTTGTGCGAAGGCAACTGTCCGCAGCACCTTTCCATCCGCGATTACCTCGAGGAATTTGCACAGCTCTATGAGTCAAAATAAGATGCCTATCCGCTTTGCGATTGTCGGCTCCGGCTGGCGCGCGATGTACTACGTCCGCATTGCGAAAGCCTTGCCGCATCTGTTTGAGCTTTGCGCACTGTTGTGCCGCACAAAGGAAAAGGCGGAAAAGATCGCCTTTGAGTACGGTATTCAAACACTGATCAATGAAGAGGAGATGCTTTCGTTAAAGCCGGAATTCGTCGTTGTTGCCGTGGATAAGGCTTCCGTTGCCTCCCTCAGCATGCACTATCTTGAGAAAGGCATTCCGGTGCTTTCCGAAACACCGACGGCTTTGGATAAAGAGACGATCCTGAAGTTATGGGATTACCATAAAAAAGGCGCAAAACACATCATTGCCGAGCAGTATCAGCTCTATCCGACGCATCAGGCAAGAGGAAAACTGATTGAGAACGGCAGAATCGGTACGCCGCACTATCTCTATCTTTCCATGGCGCACGAGTATCACGGCTTCAGTCTGATGCGCATGTATTTAGAATTAAATCCGAAAACGGGATGTTACATCTCTGCGAAAGAGTTCACTTTCCCTGTCACTGAAACGCTCTCACGTTATGAGAAATTCACTGACGGGCGCATCGCGACAAAGAAGCGCGTAACGGCACTCTTTGAATTTGATAACTCAAAAGCGTGTCATTACGACTTTGACTCGGAGCAGTACCGCTCCAGAATCCGCTATTCTGCGATTCGTGTTCTGGGAGAGAAGGGCGAAGTATTCAATGACTCTATCCGCTATCTCGATGCGGATCTGAGCGCAAAGGAAGAGACACTGAAAGTTGACTGGCATACTGCGCAGACGGAATATGAGAATCCGAACCTGAGGGAAGTTCACGAAGTTGAAAAAATCACTTTCGGCACAGAGGAGCTCTTTGCAGCGCCGTTTGGTCTTTGTGCTTTAGGTGAAGACGAAACCGCCATCGCCATCTTACTAAAGAAGATGGGAGACTATGTAAGGGGAGAAGGCGAAGAGCCTTATCCGCTTTCCAATGCCTTAATGGACGCCTACGCCGCAATACTGCTCAAAGAAGCAATCCAAAACAATGAGCGCGTTCGTTATGAATGGATACTGAAATAGGAAGCTCAGGCTTCCTTTTGTTTTATAAGGGAAAAAGGGTTCTATGGTATAATACGGATAAGCGGAGGATGAGCCATGAAGACATTTGATCTGAACGGAAATACGTATCTTAACCGGATTGAAGGTTCGGAGAATTTTTATTACGCCCTGGATATCCCGCACGGCGATCTCTATGAAGCCTATGAGCTCTATCAGCTTCAGAAACATACCGAAGGCTCGCTTCTTTATGTCATTGATGCGAAGACGGAAGAACTCTTTATTCCGTTTGAGCGCAGAGCGAATACCTATCATTCCAACCCGGTGTTTACGGATGGAAAGATCGATGTGCTCTCAGTGGATTTCAGGCAGGAAAGCGCGGATCTTTATGAAGTGGATCCTAAGACGAAAAGCGTGACGATCCGTCTGCATTATAATCTGAGAGATATTGTGACAACGTATAATCTCATGCTGCACGGCGTGGATCTGACGCTTTCTTCCGAGAAGGATGATATTCTTTCCGTTTACTATCCGGTGCGCAGGGATATTGCGCTTACTCCGCACGAAAGCTTCTTTTTCCGCGAAGGCAGAACGCTTTATTTTGCCGATTGGTGGGAAGATGAGGAAGATAACTACAGGTATTATGAGAGAACAATTCTCCGTGATCTTTACAGCGGGGTAGTCATCAATGTGATGGAAGGGGATATCTTCTTTTTGCCGGACGGGCGCAGGTGGCACGTGAAATAGTGACGGATGTTCTTTCCGTGAAATATGATATAATAACCAAAGAGGTGTTTTTATGAAAAGATCACTCATCTTTCTTCTTGTACTCGTTTCTCTTCTGAGCGGCTGCGCCAGAAAAGAATCGGATGAAGATATCAAGATGGAAAAATATAAATATATCTATCAGACGGTCAGCGACAACGACTCGTTTTTAAACGAACCTCTCTATTATGATCTGGATGTTTCCATGAGTCAGCTTTCCGAGAAGGAATACCGTTACGATATCACCATTGACAATCCGCAGCGGGCCATGTATGACATTCAGGTAATGGCGATTGAAAACAATCTGGAATACTCTCTGACCAATAAGATGATGCCCACGATCGGCATTCTGGACAATGATTCCATCAACATGGTTCCGTATCAGATCGACCATGAAAGAGGGTATGTCAAAGGCGTGATCCTCAGCGGCGTCACGGAAGATCCTGTCGTCAATCTGAAGATCCGTGTTTCCTACAAAGATTATCTCTTAGTCAGGGAGACCAAGGAATACTACAATATCACCGTTGATTATGCCTCTCAGGCTGCGGAAAGCGAGGAAGAAGAAGCTCCTGCAGCGGAAGAGGGTACTGCGGAAGGAGAAGAAACCCCGGAAGAAAACAGCGGCGAATAGAAAGCGGACTAAAACGTGGAAGATAACAAACAATCACTGATTATCGGAGCTCTGACGAGTTCCGCGGGAATATTTGTGACAAAACTAATGGGACTGTTTTATATGGTTCCTTTTACTGCGCTTGCAGGGGAGGCAAACCTGGCGTTTTACTCCTACGGATACGGCGTATACGAGAACCTCTTAAACATCTCTCTAGCCGGTCTGCCTTATGCCATTGCGACCATGGTTGCCAAATATGCCTTAAAGGAAGACTATAAATCCATTCAGTATATCAAAAAGCTCTCACAGGGCATTATGCTGGGATTCGGTTTCCTCTGCGTTGCCATCGTTGTGCTGGGCTTAGACCCGATTGCCCGCTATATCACGCCGGCCGATATGTCTGCCGCGGATCTGCAGAAGACAAAGATCGTTCTGATGCTGATCTCGCTGGCCTTCTTCACGGTACCGCTCTTAAGCGGGGTGAGAGGGTACTTCCAGGGACTCAGAGACCTCAGACTCTACTCCGTCTCGCAGGTCATTGAACAGTTCAGCCGCATCAGTTTCTTATTGACTGCCGGCTATCTGGCCGTTGCCATATTAAAGCAGGATGGCATCTTTGCGGTCTATGGCGCGGTACTCAGTGCCTTTGTGTCCAGTGTGCTGGCTTTAATCCATATCTATGCGACCCGTAAAAAGATCATGAAGGAGATGGATGACAAGGCGTCGGCACAACTGCTGGAATCCCAGTCAAAGCGGGCACTGGCCAGAGAGCTCTTATCGTTCTCGATTCCGTTTATGATTTCCTCGATTCTGGGAAACAGTCTGAGCATTGTCAACTCGTTCTTCTTCTCAAAGGCGATGGATGCCGCCAGGTATACGGCGGAAGAGACGAAGCTGTTGACTTCGATGCTGAATCTGACCACTTCCAAACTGACCAGCATTCCGCATTTTCTGGTCATCGGCTATTCCAGTGCCATCATCCCTTATGTCACGACTTCCTATGAGAAGAATGACATGAACCTGATGAAGAAATACATTCTGGATGCACTGGATTCCGTGACGTATCTCGGCCTGCCGCTCTGCTTCTTCCTTTTTGGCATCGGCGTTGAGATCTACTACGTCATGTACGGTGCGCACAGCTCCTATGTCTTAGGCGGCGAAGTGCTGCGCTGGGCATCGATTACGGGATTGCTCGGAACCATCTCTCCGATCATTACATCCTTAGCCATGGCGACGCGTCTCAGACGGCAGAACCTGACGTATATGGTGATCGGCTTCCTGGTCAAGTTTGTGACCTTCTTCCCGCTAATCAAATACACGGGCTACTCCGGCGCCATTACAAGCTCCGCGCTCTGCTCTCTGACGATTATGGGATTAAATCTTGTGGCCATTAAAAACAGCTATGACGTGGATTACTCGCCGTACTGGGATCATCTGAAAAAGATGGCGGTCGGTGTCTTATGCATGTATCTTTCCTTCAAGCTGCTCTGGCTCTTCGGCATCCGCGTAACGGATCAGCCAAGACTCATTGCACTTGTGGAACTTGGCGTCTACGGTGTTGTCGGAGTTGCGGCATATGTACTTTCCACAAGCTTCCTCCATGTACCGGAAGATATCTTCCATCTTGTAGATACGACAAACTTTATCAGCTATCTCTTCAGCATTGCCAAGCGCGTCATCAAGCGCAAATAACTCGTACGATTCAGGATACCTTCGGGTATCCTTTTTTTATGCGGAAGGGGAAAGAAAAAGCCCCGAACTGATTTCGGGGCTTTCCTTTTTTGAATAATGACGTTACTGAGAAGATCCGCGAAGGATTATCTGTTGTAGTATTCAACAACCAGAGCTTCGTTGATTTCGGAGTTCAGTTCATTACGTTCCGGTAAGCGGACGTATTTGCCTTTTTTGTTTTCCTTATCTAATTCAACGAAAGCGACTGTAGTCATCTTGCTTTCAAGAGCGTCGTTGATGACCTGTAACTTCTTGGATTTTTCCTTAACTTCGATTTCCATTCCCGGTTTGACCTGGAAGGACGGGATGTCAACTTTCTTGCCATCAACTAAGATGTGACCATGACCGACTAACTGTCTTGCGCCACGTCTTGTTGTAGCGAAGCCTAAACGGTAGACGATGTTGTCTAAGCGGCTTTCTAATAAGATTAAGAAGTTGTGACCAGTGTTGCCCGGCATCTTCAGAGCTCTCTTGTATGTATTTGCGAACTGTTTTTCGTTCATCTGATACATGAATCTGATTCTCTGTTTTTCACGGAGCTGTAAGCCGTAGTTGCTTAACTTGACTCTCTTAGTCGGACCATGCTGTCCCGGAATGTAAGTTCTCTTCTGTAATTCTTTGCCTGTCTCTAAGATGGAGAAGCTTAATCTTCTCGCAACCTTATAGTTAGGACCTTTTACGCGTGCCATAATATTTCCTCCTTGTGTTTTAAATGGCTTAAAACAACAACAGGTGCAAATTACTCCCGTAAGGTGTCTCTATTCAAGATTTCGACTGTGCAGCCAGTCTACTTTTCAACAGTATATTGAGCTGATAGAAACGCTGATTTACAGGAACTTTGCATGCTGCCATTATTCATGCTCGTATATTTTATGATATCCGTGATGCAAAGTCAACAGAAATCGCCCTAATTTCCGTGGTTTTCCTCCACTTGCGGATGGTTGTTACGGTATGCGCTGGGAGTTGTTCCATAGACCTTTTTAAAGCATTTGACAAAGTAGTTTCCGTCCGGAATCCCGACGCTTTCCGCAATCTGCTGAATGGTGTAGACCGTCGAGAGCAACAGCTGTCTGGCTTTGCGCATGCGGACCTGATTCAGGTAGGCATTCGGAGTGCTGCCGGTCTCATCCTTGAAACGCGAAATATAGGAGCTGACGGAGATTCCGAGCTGCTCTGCCGTCTTTTCCACCGTAAGCGCGTCCGCATAATGATTTTCCAATAGGTGGATGGCGCGGTAGATCGCAGGGGAGTAGGAACGCTTGCGGTAGCGCTGGATGGCCTGCGTGAATTCCTGGACCATCCTCTCGTTTTCGCGGTACATTTCTTCACGGCTGTGACACTGCATGATACGGCGGGATGATTTGCCGGAGATCTCATCGATGATCACCGGCGGCAATCCGGCATTCATGGCGGCGACGCGGACCGTGGCACGGGTGATGCCGCTGGAAACCATGGAGCCTTCCAGGGTACCGCCGATATTGACCATGAAGCGGACGTTGTTATGAAGCTTGCGGTAGTTGGCGACGGCATTTGCGGTATCCCCATCCGTAATATACTGCATGAACTCCCGCTCCAGGCGGTATCTTTCATTGACGATGGATTCAAAATTCTTCTGCGTGTAACTCCAGCTTTCCGTCTGCTGATTCTCCTCACTTTTCAGATGCACCTGCTGAGGCTCTTCCAGATTCGGGAAGCAGCGCTTCAGAAGGGCACGGCATCCCTGCAGAAGCTCCTCTTCACGGACAAGTATATAGTTGGCACGGTAGGCGGCGTAGTCTGTCTGATTGAGGTCATTCAGATGGTAGCGCTCTTTTAAAAGGCGGATATTCGCTTCCGTCAGATCCCTTGTAAGATAGGGACCGATCAGGATCAGCTCTCCCTGATTGCGGTAGATGATCGTGTGGATCATGAGAAGGTCTTCCATGATATATATGGTATTATCATGAAAATCCTGAATGATATTATTCAGATAAGATCTGGTGAATTCTTTCTGACTTTTGTGGAAAAAGTTTGCGCGCGCAAAAATTGCCAGCTGTTTCTCTGACGTAATTCTCTCTGCACGGATCTCGGTCAGATCCGAAAAAAAACTGCAGGCTTCCGAAATATCCATAAAAACTCCCATGTTTAGAAAAATATTTCTAAATGATGCAATATTATTCTATCATAAAGCGGTTTCATAATGCTATTCTATCTTTGCCAACAGGGAGGGGATCCCTTACGGCAGGGCCCGCCGTAAAAAACCCAAAATAAGGAGCATTTAGAATTATGGCAAAAGATTACAAAGCATTAGCAGATCAGGTCATCGCTAACGTCGGTGGTGTCGAAAACGTTGCATCTCTGACACATTGCGTCACTCGTCTTCGCTTCAAAGTGAAAGATGATTCCAAAGTCAACAAAGAAGTTCTTGCAAAAGTTCCTGGCGTCATTAAGGTTATGGAAGCAGCAGGTCAGCTGCAGGTCGTCATCGGTACGGATGTTACGGATGCCTACGATGCCATCTTAAAGAATTACAATATTGTCGGTGGCGGTGAAGTCGCTGCAGACGACGAGAAAGAAGATAAAAAGGGCGGTAAGTTCAATTTAGCTGATATCGTCTCCGGTATCTTCATGCCGTTCATGGGCGCATTCATGGGCGCCGGACTTTTAAAGGGTGTTCTCGTCTTATTAACTACATTCAATCTCTTAAGCAAAGCCAGTTCCACATACACGATCCTCTATGCGGCATGTGATGGCGTGTTCTACTTCCTGCCGTTCTTCCTCGCATACTGCGCAGGTAAGAAATTCGGCGGCAACCCGTTCATCGTCATGGGTATCGCGGCAGCCATGCTGTATCCGAACTTCGCTGCATTAAGCAACTCCGAAACTCCGGTTACGTTCTTAGGTCTGCCTGTCACAATGATCAGCTATTCCAGCACGGTTTTACCGATCATCGTTGCAGCATGGGTGGAATCCGTTTTGGAAAAATGGCTGAACAAAGTGTTACCGAAGGTGTTACGTTCCATCTTCACACCGCTGCTTGTTACAGTCATCGTCTTCCCGTTAGTTGTCCTGGTTGTCGGTCCTGTCACTGACATCGTCGGTAAGGTTCTTGCCAACATCATCAAGACGGGTCTGGATACAGTTCCTCTCTTAGGCGGCTTCTTAATGGCAGCATTATGGCCGATCATGATCATCTTCGGTGTTCACTGGGGAATCGTTCCAATCGTTATGAACAACCATGCAGTCTTAGGTTATGACTACATTCTTCCGTTAACTGTCGGCACAAACTTCGGTATTGCGGCTGCGGTATTCGCCATCGCATTAAAATCCAAGAAAGCCGAAACAAAAGAAATGGCTATGACTTCTGCAATCTCCGCATTCGTCGGCGGCGTTACAGAACCGGCAATTTATGGTATCCTTATGAAGTGTAAGACAGTGTTTGGTGCAGTCTGCTTAGCAAACGGTATCGGCGGCGCGATCTGCGGTATGATGCATGTCACTCGTGACGTCATGATCTCCGTCAACGGCTTAACTTTACCGGCCATTGCAGCAGTCTACGGCAAATGGGGTATCGTTGCTATCGTCATTTCCATGGTCGCCGGCTTCGTTGCAGGCTACCTGATGTTCAATGACAAAATGATGGAAGACTAATATAGATTTCGGAGGTAGGAAGCATGCGCGATCAATTGAGTTTATACCCAAAGAATAACCACAGCAGAACAGTCGTTTCGCTGGATGGAATGTGGCACTTCCGCTTTGACCCGGAATCCAAAGGGGAATTAGAGGGATGGATGAATCATCTGGATTCAGCCATCTCCGTTCCGGTTCCCGCATCTTTCGCGGATCTGTTCACGGATCAGTATTCCAAGAACTACTGCGGAGATTTCTGGTATGAAAGAGATTTCTTCGTACCGGTAAAGGAACACAGCCGTACCCAGCTGCGTTTCGGCAGCATCACCCACCGCAGTGTCGTCTACATCAACGGGGTGAAGGTTACGGAACATGAGGGTGGTTTCCTCCCGGTCTTATGTGACATTACCGATTATGTCAAAGCAGGGGAGTTCAATCATGTGGCTGTTAAAGCCAATAATGAGCTGAGCGAATCCACTCTGCCGTGCGGCGCAGTGAAAACACTGAAAAACGGCACAAGAATTGCCGCTCCGTACTTTGACTTCTTCAACTACTCCGGCCTGCAGCGTTCTGTCTATCTGGTTCAGATCCCGGAAGAACACATTCAGGATTACTGGACTGTCTCCTCAATCATTGGCAGCGATGCACAAGTGAACTATGAAGTCGTCACAAACGGTGAGCATGAAGTGACGGTTTCCCTTTATGACAAAGAAGGAAACAAGGTTGCCTGCTCCACCGGTAAAAAAGGCGTTCTGAGCGTAAAGGATGCGCATCTCTGGGAAGTCCGGAATGCATATCTTTACGACATTCAAATTGAAATCAGAGATAACGGTACACTCATTGATGAGTACTGTGACCGCCTGGGCATCCGTACGGTACGGATCGACGGCATCCACATTTTAGTCAATGACAAACCGGTTTATCTGAAAGGATATGGCAAACACGAAGACTTCGATATCATCGGCAGAGGCTTTAACTGGCCGCTTGTCAAACGTGATTTCGAATGCATGAAGTGGAGCAATGCCAACTGCTTCCGTACATCGCATTACCCGTATGCGGAAGAGTGGTACCAGTTCGCGGATGAGGAAGGGTTCCTGATCATCGACGAAGTACCGGCAGTCGGTATGATGCGTTCCACCCATAACTTTGCGGATGCCGGCATGGGGAAATACACGTATTTCTTCGAAACACCGACGGTTCCGGCCTTACTGAAGAACCACTTACAGCAGGTGGAAGAAATGATCGAACGCGATAAGAATCATGCTTCCGTCTTCTCCTTCAGCTTATTCAATGAACCGGAAACGACATCCACATACTCCCATGACTATTTCAGCCAGATCTTCGCATTTGCGAGAACGCTGGATCCGCAGCACCGTCCATTGACAGGTGCCTTCGAAAAGAACAGCGCTCCGGAAAAATGCCAGTGCTACATGTTATGTGACTTCATGTGCCTGAACCGTTATTACGGCTGGTACATCAGCGGGGGTCCGGACATCACGGATGCCATCGACAAGTTCCATAACGAGATGCAGAGATGGCAGGCGAAGAACCTGAATGTTCCGTTTGTCTTTACTGAATTCGGTACGGACACACTTTCCACGGAACACAAGCTGCCAAGCGTCATGTGGGCACAGGAATATCAGAATGAGTACCTGGAACAGAACTTCACTGTATTTGATTCGTATGATTTCATTCAGGGAGAACTGGTCTGGAACTTCGCCGATTTCCAGACAACGGAAGGCATCTTCCGTGTCAACGGGAACAAAAAGGGCGTCTTCACAAGAGAACGCCAGCCGAAAGATGCGGCATTCGTTCTGAGAAACCGCTGGGAAAAGAAATAATCGCATGCAGCATCAGAAGCGAATCGCAACATTGTCGTTGAATGAAGGCCTTCTGATGCTTTATTATTATTGTTGGAAGAGTAAATAGTGAGGTAATAATTATGGAAATGACATTACGCTGGTACGGCTCCAAATACGATACTGTAACTTTGGAACAGATCCGTCAGATTCCGGGAGTCAAAGGCGTCATCACAACTTTATATTACAAACAGCCTGGTGAATTATGGACCCGGGAAGAGATCCGCGCACTCAAAGAAGAAGTGGAAGCTGCCGGTCTGCACATTGCCGGAATTGAAAGCGTCAACGTAAGCGACGCCATCAAGACGGGCAGTGCGGACAGAGACAAGGATATTGCGACTTATGTCGAATGCCTGCGCAACCTCGGCAAGGAAGATATTCATTTGGTCTGCTATAACTTCATGCCGGTCTTTGACTGGACAAGAACGGAACTTGCCAGAAAGAGAGAAGACGGCTCCACTGTTCTGGCCTACACTCAGGAAGCAGTCGATGCCATCAATCCGGAACAGATGTTTGAAAGCATCGCCGGTGATATGAACGGCACGGTCATGCCGGGCTGGGAACCGGAACGCATGGCGAAGGTAAAGGAACTCTTCGAATTATATAAGGATATCGATAACGAAAAACTGTTTGAGAACCTGGTTTACTTCTTAAAGGCCATCATGCCGGTCTGCAATGAATACGACATCAAGATGGCGATCCATCCGGATGATCCGGCCTGGAGCGTCTTCGGCTTACCGCGCATTATCATCAACAAGGAAAATATCCTGCGCATGATGCATGCGGTCGATGATGTTCATAACGGAGTTACATTCTGCTCCGGCAGCTATGGAACAAACCTCGAGAACGATCTGCCGGATATGATCCGCTCCTTAAAGGGCAGAATTCATTTCGCGCATGTCCGTAACCTGAAGTTCCACACACCGACGAACTTTGAAGAAGCGGCACATTTAAGCTCTGACGGTACATTCGATATGTACGAGATCGTCAAGGCATTATACGACATCGGCTTCGACGGACCGATCCGTCCGGACCACGGCCGTATGATCTGGGGCGAAGTTGCCATGCCGGGCTACGGTTTATACGACAGAGCCTTAGGCGCAACCTATATCAACGGTCTCTGGGAAGCCATTGAAAAAGCCAGCACAAGAGGTATTTAACATGTTATATCTGACACAAACAGGAATTGAAAACCGTAAAGAGTGGGAAGAAAAAGGATACCGCTTACCGCAGTTTGACCGTAAGGAAATGGAAAAAGCCACGCTGGAAGCACCGAAATGGCTGCACTTCGGCGCAGGCAACATCTTCCGTGCCTTCCAGGCAAATCTGATGCAGCAGCTGCTGGATCAGAAGGAAGAAAAAGCGGGACTCATCGCCGTTGACGGATTCGACTATGAGATCATCCTCAAGAACTACCGTCCGCATGATAATCTTTCGATCCTGGTGACTTTAAAAGCTGACGGCAACGTGGAAAAGACAGTCATCGGCTCCATCGGCGCATCCTACGTCATGGACAGAGAAGCCAAGGAAGATATGGAAGCTTTAAAGAACGTCTTCCGCAATCCTTCCTTACAGATGGTTACATTTACGATCACGGAAAAAGGCTATGCCATTACCGATGCTCAGGGAAACACACCTGCAGCCATCGCTCAGGACTTTGTGAACGGTCCTCAAAAGGCAGCATCCTATATGGGCAAAGTTGTCAGCTTGCTCTATGAAAGATATCTTGCTAACGCAACACCGCTTGCCATGGTTTCCACGGACAACTGCTCCCATAACGGCGACAAGCTGTTTGCGGCAGTCGATGCCTTTGCGAAGGCATGGGATGAGAACGGCCTAGTGGAAAAGGGCTTTGTTGACTACATTGAAGATAAGAATCAGGTTTCCTTCCCGTGGAGCATGATCGATAAGATCACACCGCGTCCGGATGAAAGCGTACGCCGGCTCCTCGAAGCGGACGGACTCGATCTGACATATGCCGAAACTTCCCGCCACACGTTTATCGCTCCGTTTGTCAATGCGGAAGAAAGCGAATATCTGGTTGTGGAAGATGCCTTCCCGAACGGAAGACCGGCACTGGAAAAGACGGGCGTTTACTTCACGGACCGCGAAACGGTCAACAAGGTGGAACGCATGAAAGTCTGCACATGCCTCAATCCGCTGCATACGTCTCTCGCCGTCTTCGGCTGCCTCTTAGGCTATACGAAGATCTCCGATGAGATGAAGGATAAAGATCTGGTGGCCTTGGTCAAAGGCGTCGGATACAAGGAAGGCTTACCGGTCGTTACGGATCCGAAGATTCTCAATCCGAAGGAATTCATCGACACGGTCATCAACGTCCGCGTTCCGAATCCGTTCATGCCGGATACGCCGCAGCGTATTGCCACGGATACTTCCCAGAAGCTCAGCATCCGCTTTGGTGAAACAGTCAAGGCATACCTTGCCAGTGACGAGCTGAAAGTGGAAGATCTGCATCTGATCCCGTTAGTACAGGCGGCATGGATCCGTTATCTTATGAAACTGGATGACAATCTGGAAGCGATGGAACTCTCCAGCGATCCGCTCTTAGAGGAAGTCAGCGTTTATACCGATCAGGTGAAGGTAGGGGAAGAAACACTTGAGAGCTTATGCGAAAAGGTCGCACCGCTTTTAAGAAACAAGAACATCTTCGGAGTTGACCTCTTTGAAGCGGGACTTGCCAAACGGGTTCTGAACTACCTCTTAGAGATGACAAAAGGCAAGGGTGCGGTAAGAAATACACTGCGCAATGCTGTAAAATAAGCAAAAAAGCGTTAAAATGAAGGGAGAAAATCCCTTCATTTTTTTATATGCACGAAAGGTGTGCACCGTAATCTGAGATATATATTTCAGCAGGTTTATGGTACAATTAGAAGAGCGAGGTAACGATATGAATTTACAGGATATTATGTCATTTCTGGCAAGAAAAGAAGTTTTGATCGCCATCGTGGCGTTATTGGTTTTATTAATTGTCATTTTAGTGGTACGCAATTCCAAGAAGAAAGCATATAAGGAACAGCTTCAGGAATTCACGGTACGCTATAACAATATCAAGAGTATTCCGCTTACCTTCAAGATGAGCAAAGTCGTCTCCCTGAGCAGAATGGATGCCTCTTTGGCGGAAACCATCGATGACTACAAGGAAGACTATGAATCCATTCAGAACAACTTCAAGAATATCACCGACATGCTCGCCCAGATGGAAGATGAGATCGTTGCCGGCAAACTGAAGAGCTTAAAACTGACAGTGATCGACCTCGACGGATTACTGAATAACGGTGAAAAGAGCATCAAGAAACTGGATGATGCCTTAAATATCGCACTGAAGCCGGAAACGGACCAGAGAGAGGAAATCAATCTGGCGAAGGAACAGTTCCGCGAGTTGAAGAATGACTGGAACATGAACAATGCCCAACTCGCTTTCTCCGCCGATGCCATCATCAGCAAGATGGAAAACGTCGAAAAGAAGTTCACGGTCTTTGAAGAAAACATGTATGCCTCCGAATATGACAAGGCAAAGCAGACCAATCAGGAGATCAACAACGATATCGCATCCCTGAAAGAGATCTTCAACCGTTTACCGGATTTACTGCAGGAAGCCCGCGGCATCATTCCGAAACAGATCGACCAGATCTCGGAAACCTATGCGCTGGTAAAGCAGAAGGGCGTCTATCTGCAGCACTTGGATGTTGCCAAGAACATCGAGATCCTGACGGATTCCTTAAAGCAGGATCTGCAGGCCATCCGCAACATCAATCTGAAAAACGTGGATTCCCACTTTGCGGATTACAAGACAAGACTCAATCAGCTCTTAGAGCAGATCAATAAGGAAGATGCGGCATTTAACGAAGTCAAGGAACTGAGTGAAGCATCCTTCCGCAAACTGGATAGCACCAAGGCCTTAACGGATACCATCAATGAGATCTTCGTTCAGATCGAAGACAAATACGGTTTTGATCATCTGAAAGAGATGATGCCGGACTTAGAGAAGAAGAACCGCGAATTAAGCCAGGTCAAGGAAAAACTGGCAAAACTCGTGACACAGGATACGGTTCCTTCCACAACAGTCTTACTGTCCTTAAAGGAATTCAACCACAACGTGGAAAGCCAGCTGGATGAATTAAAGGCCATCAAGGGCAAGCTGGATGAAGTGAGAAGCGATGAGGAACGCGCCAGAAAGCAGCTTCTGAAGTTCTATCTGATCATGAATGAGATTCAGGTCAAGATCCGCTGCTACAAGCTCCCGGCCGTTTCCGAACAGTATGAGGGAGACGTCAAGGAAGCGTACCGTCAGATCAACACGCTGCAGACGCTCTTAGAGGAGAAACCAATCAATACGACACTCTTATCCGCAACACTAAACGAAACCATCGATTTCGTCTACAAGTTATACAACAATGTCAACAATATCGTCGGTATGGCCCAGATGGTCGAGAATACCATCGTCTTTGCCAACAAATACCGCAGCGACAATATCGATCTTGACTCTGAACTTGCCCGAAGCGAATTAAGCTTCCGTAACGGAGAATATACCCAGGCTCTTACCATTGCGATCAACGCCGTGGAAAAACTGAAACTGGATTCCTATGAAAATCTGATCAAGGAGAATGCCGCAAGCGCTGTATAACGTATGATTTATCTGGATTATGTCAGTACAACGCCGTTAAGTGAGGAGATCGATAAAACTTATCAGGATATTCTGCATAAGTATTTTGCCAACAGCGAATCTTTACATGACCTCGGTCGTGAAGTCAGTGTTTTAGTTGAAAAAAGTCGTCATCAGATAGCGACTCTTTTTCACGTTTTGGACAATGAGATCATCTTCACCAGCGGTGCCTCCGAAAGCAATAACATCGCCTTAAAGAGCGTCGCATGGGCGCTGAGAGAAAAGGGCAGACACATCATCACATCCGCCTATGAGCACTCCTCCACGGACGGAGCGGCCCATCAGCTTGCGGAAGTGTTCGGTTTTGATGTAACATATCTTTCGCCGAATGAGAGCGGTGTGATCACACTCGATGCCGTTAAAAATGCACTGCGTCCGGATACGATTCTGGTATCTCTGATGCATGTCAATAACGAGATCGGATCCATTAATCCGGTGGAAGAGATTGGAGAATATCTCAAGAAACACTCCCAGGCCGTCTTCCATGTGGATGCCGTACAGGCGCTCGGCAAATTACCGATAAACACGGAAAACATCGACCTGATGAGCTGCTCGATGCATAAGATCTTCGGCTTAAAGGGAAGCGGAATCTTATTAAAGAAGCAGCATATTCCGGTTGTCCCGCTCATTTCCGGCGGGCAGCAGGAATTCAATATCCGCGGAGGCACCATCAATTTCGCCCCGGATATCGTGGCAGCCAAGACGATCCGTCTGGCAATCGATTCCCAGAAGGAACACTATGAAGCGGTAGCCCGCTTACGAGATCATCTTGTCAGTGAACTGAAGCAGATTGACGGCGTGATCCTCAACAGCTTTGAGGAAGGCTCTCCGTTTATTGTCAATTTCTCCTATCCGAAATTGAGCAGTGAAGTCATGATGAACGCCTTCAACAACCAGGGGTTTGCGCTGAGTGCCCAGTCGACCTGCCACTCCAAAAGCAAATCCATCTCCCATGTCTATTCCGCCATGCATTATGACTCAGCCAGGGCGGAAAGTGCGGTACGTGTCGGTCTTTCCCATCGCAACACGATGCAGGAGATCGATGCCTTTATCGCCACACTGAAAGGAATAATCAAATCATATGGCAGAATATAACTATGAATATGTACTCGTGCGCTACGGGGAATTATCCACCAAAGGGAAAAACCGCAAGGATTTCATACGTAAGCTCAGAGATAATGCGAAATATGCCCTGAAGGAGTACGATCAGCTGACCTTTGATGCGCAGTATGACCGTCTGTTCATCCATCTGAATGGGGCCGATGTCGAAGGGGTGAAGGAGCGTCTTGGACGTGTCTTCGGAATTTCTTCCTTCTCCTTTGCACTACGTGTACCGAGTGAGATTGAAACCATCACCGAAGCGGTGTTTGATCTGGTGAAAAACGATACGGGTACCTTCAAAATGGAGACCCGCCGTCATGACAAGCTCTTTGCGATGTCTTCGGATGAAGTCAACCGTCATATCGCCACAAAGATCTTAAAGAATACCGAGATGAAGGTGGATGTGCATAACCCGGACCATCGCTATATTGTCGAGATCCGCAAGGACTGCACATATCTCATGCCGGAAGTGATCAAAGGAGCCGGCGGCTATCCGGTCGGAATCGGCGGCAAGGCGCTGTTAATGCTGAGCGGCGGAATCGATTCCCCGGTCAGCGGCTATCTGACGCAGAAGAGAGGCGTGGCAATCGAATGCATCCACTTCGCCTCCATGCCGTATACTTCCAAGGCGGCGCTGGATAAGGTGCTGCGTTTGGCAAAGAAGCTGAGCATCTATCAGGGCCCGATCAAGGTCCACGTCGTACCGTTTACCAATCTGCAGTTAGAGATCTATAAGCACGCGGAAGAATCCTACGCGATCACCATCATGCGCCGCATGATGTACCGCATTGCTTCAGGGTTAGCCGAAAAGCGCAACTGCAAGGCGTTAGTCAGCGGAGAGAGCGTAGGTCAGGTGGCATCGCAGACACTGGATTCCCTGGCGGCGATCAACGCCGTTACCACGACTCCGGTGATCCGTCCCGTCATTTCCTTCGATAAGCTGGAGATCATTGACATCTCCAATAAGATCGATACGTATGACATCTCAATTGAACCGTTTGAGGACTGCTGTACAATTTTTACGCCACATAATCCGGTCACAAGACCGCGTATTGATAAGTGCGAGAAGTTCGAAAGCAAGTGGGATTATGCGACAATGGTGCAGGAATGCATCGACAACGTGGAAACATATACCATGAACTTCAATGATCCGGAAGTTCAGGATGATTACTTCTAATATCAGGAGGATGAGATTCTATGGCATTTGAGAATTTAACAAATAGAATTTCCAAGGCATTTAAAAACATCACCGGCAAGGGCAAACTGTCCGAGCGCAATATGGATGAAATGCTGCAGGAGATCCGTCTTGCCTTACTTGAAGCAGACGTCAACTATCAGGTCGTTACGAACTTTTTAAACAACGTAAAGGAACAGTCCATCGGTAAGGAAGTTTACGCTTCCGTCAATCCGGACCAGATGGTCGTCAAGATCGTTCATGACGAACTTGTCAAACTTCTGGGTGAAAAGGAAGCAACCGTTGAATACAAGATGAACGGCATGACAACGATCATGTTCGTTGGTTTACAGGGTACAGGTAAGACAACCAACCTGGCCAAAATGGCAAAGCAGGCCAAGGAAAAACAGGGACGCAATCCGATGATCATCGCCGGAGACGTCATCCGGCCAGCCGCCATTGAACAGCTGAAAACCTTAGGCGAGCAGATCGGTGTCTACGTCTATTCCCAGGGTCCGACAGTCAGTGCCTACACGACGGTACGTGAAGGTATGGACTATGCGAAGCACCATAACTACGATACGGTCTTTATCGATACGGCAGGCCGACTGCACGTCGATGAAGCCTTAATGAAGGAATTAAAGGACATCAAGCGTACGGTCAAACCGGATGAGATCCTCTTAACGGTTGACGCCATGACCGGTCAGGGCATCATCAACGTTGCTCAGTCCTTCAATGATCAGGTCGGCATTACCGGCTTAGTTGTCACGAAGTTTGACGGCGATGCCAGAGGCGGCGGCGTGGTTTCCGTCCGTGCCGTCACAGGCGTACCGGTCAAATTCGTCGGTACCGGCGAAAAGATGGATGACTTTGAACTTTTCTATCCGGAACGTGTTGCGGAACGGATCCTCGGCATGGGCGATATCGTCTCACTGGTGGAAAAGGCCGAAGAAAAGTTCGATATGGAAGAGCAGGAGAGAATGGCAGAACGCATGATGAGCGGGCAGTTCGACCTCAATGACATGGCCTATCAGCTCCGTCAGGTGAACAAGCTCGGCTCGATCCGCGGCATCCTCGGCATGATTCCGGGAATGAACCAGTTCTCCGCCCAGGTGGATGAAGACAAGGCACAGAGCGAGATGAAGATCAATCTGGCCATCATCGATTCCATGACGAAAGAAGAGAGAGCGAATCCTTCCATTATCCGTGCCTCCCGCCAGTCCAGAATCGCTGCCGGCAGCGGCACATCCGTTGCCCAGGTCCGAAAGCTATTGCAGACATATGAAAAGAGCAAGAAGCAGATGGGTCTTATCAGCAAGATTGCCAAGGGCGGTTTCCACTTCTAAAAAAAAATAGTTCAGGGTGTCAAGTAAAAATACTTGACACCTTTTTCTGTGATGGTATAATAGAGCATGTTGAAAGAAACAGATAAAGGAGAAATTACCTATGGCAGTTAAATTAAGATTAAAGAGAATGGGCGCTAAGAAAGCACCTTTCTACCGTGTTGTCGCTGCAGACAGCAGATATCCGAGAGACGGACGTTTCATTGAAACAATCGGCTACTACAACCCGACAAAGAGCCCTGCAGAAGTCAAGATCGACAGCGAACTTGCTCTGAAGTGGTTAAACAACGGTGCACAGCCATCTGATACTGTTCGTAACTTACTCAGCCAGGCTGGAGTTATGAAAGCATTCAATGATGCCAAACACGCAGCAAAGAAGAACTAATATGGTGGATTTAGAGAACGTACTGTTGAACCTTGTTACTCCGATGGTCGATGACCCGAAATCCGTATCCGTAAAGGAATTACCGTCTCTGGAAGACGATGAGATCGTCCTTTGCGTTTACGCCAACGGAGATGACATCGCACGTCTGATCGGCAAGCGCGGAAACATGGCGAACTCCATCCGTTCCATGATGAATGTCGCTTCCCGCGTCAATCAGAAAAAGATTTCAATTAAATTTGAATCATTTGAATAGGATGCTTCTGCATCCTATTTCTTTCTTGGGAATATGGAAAAAATCAGAGTCGGAAGAATTGTAAATACCTTCGGGATTCGGGGGGAATTAAAAGTGGAAGTCATCACGGACTTTCCGGAAGACCGCTTTGCGAAAGGCAGAGAGCTTTTCGTGACCCTCAACGGGAAGGATGTATCTTTGAAAGTTGCCTCCGTCCGCTATCACAAGGGTTTTGCGATGATCCTGTTTGAAGGCTATGACAACATCAATCAGGTCGAGATCTACAAAGGATGCGAGCTGTATATTGCGAAAGATGCGATAAAAGAGCTCAAAGACGGCTATTATACCTTTGAGCTTGTCGGCATGAGCGCGGAATTTGAAGACGGGGAAGTGATTGGTGAAGTCAAGGACATCGAAACCTACCCGGCAAATTCGGTGCTGCGCTGCGAGTATCATGAAAGGGACGTTCTGATCCCGTTTGTCGATGCCTTTATTGTGGGCGTAGATAAGAAGGAAAAACGCATCGTCGTCAGACGCGTGGAGGGCTTATTATGAAAATCACCATTCTGACACTGTTCCCTGAGATGTTTGAAGGATTCTTCAGCTCCTCCATCATCAAGAAGGCGAAGCTGAAAGGCTTAGTGGAATACGAAACGGTCGATGTGCGCATGTTCACCAAGAACAAGCACAACCGCGTCGATGACTATCCGTTTGGCGGAGGACAGGGAATGATCATGTTCCCGCAGCCGATGATCGATGCCTTAAACAGCGTGAAAAGCGAGAAGAGTCACGTCATCATGATGACGCCTGCCGCTCCGACCTTCACCCAGAAGCGGGCACACGAGCTGGTACGGGATTACGATGATATCATCCTGCTCTGTGCGCATTACGAGGGCTATGACGAGCGGATTCTGGACTACTGTGATGAAGTTCTCTCTATCGGGGATTACATCCTCACAGGCGGTGAAACGGCCTCCATGGTCATTACGGATGCTCTGACGCGTTTGGTAAAAGGTGTCATCACGGAGGATTCCACCGTCTATGAATCGTTTGAAAACGGACTGTTGGAACATCCGCAGTACACGCGTCCCGTGGAATACGACGGAAAGGTCGTACCGGAAGTTCTCTTAAGCGGCCATCACGAAAATGTCCGCAAATTTAATCTCAAGGAATCCCTGAGAAAAACATACCGCTACCGCAAGGATTTGCTGGAAAAGCGAGAGCTGACAGCTGAGGAGCAGGAACTGCTTGCTGAAGTCGTTGCGGAAGAGACAAAGAAAATGTAATTTTGTATTGAAATATCCGTTATTTTATGGTATTTTAATAAGGCTGAAAAGCACTCCGGTTCCGCTGGTAGGTATAGATACGAATGAATCGGTTTGAACAAATAGAGAAGGAGCGTGGAAACTATGAATTTAAACTTAGTCAATGAAGTCACAAAGACACAGCTCCGTAAAGACATCCCGAACCTGCGTGCCGGTAGCACAGTCAGAGTTGACGTCAAGATTAAAGAAGGCGAAAAAGAACGTATTCAGGCATTTGAAGGCGTTATCATCGCAATCAATGGCAAGGGCGTCGGTGAATCTTTCACTGTCAGAAAGATGTCCAACGGTGTTGGTGTTGAAAGAACTTTCCCAATGCATTCCCCGGTTATCGATAAGATCACTGTCTTACGTGTTGGTAAAGTCAGAAGAGCAAAACTGTTCTATTTACGTGGCAAATCCGGTAAGGAAAGCCGTATCAAAGAAAAACGTTAATTTAAAGAATCTATACGACTTAAGGATGAAGCAGACTTCATCCTTTTTTTCTGTCTGAGCTACCCGCTTAAGAATGTGCTATAATCAATCTATATGAATAAGAACAAACTGAAAAACGAACTGCTCGATTACCTGAAGAGTTTTATCTTCAGCGTGATCGTCTTTATCTTACTGATCAATTTCGTCATGATTCCCGTTAAGGTGGACGGTACCAGCATGTATCCGACCCTTCATCCGGATGACCGCGGTTTTTCTTCCATCTTTAATCTGAAGAATGCGGAGATCCACCGCTTTGATATCGTCACGATCAACTTCCCGGATAAGATCCTCGTCAAGCGCGTCATCGGGCTTCCGAACGACTTGGTCGAATACTACGGGGAAGACCTTTATATCAACGGAGAATACGTTGCCGAAGATTTCCTGGATCAGGAATATGTCGACGAAGTTATCAGACAGAACGGATATTTCACCCAGGATTTCAAGTATCAGCTGAAGGAAGGGGAATATTTCCTGTTAGGAGATAACCGCAACAACAGCCGGGATTCCCGCTATTACGGTCCGTTTGAAAGAGACAGAATCTACTCCAAGGGGATTTTTGTCTTCTGGCCGTTAAGTGACTTCGGCATCAAACACTGACACGATGTGAAAAGGCAGACATCTGCTTTTTCTTTCTTTTCAACATTTATGAAACTCAGAGTACTGATTGATAACAACACCTATATTGACCGCTATTATTTCGGGGAACCCGCGCTTTCCTTTCTTATGGAAGACGGGAATACAACCGTTCTTTTTGACACGGGCTATTCCGGCATTTTCACAAAAAATGCAGAGCTGATGGGGGAAGACCTTTCGAAAGTGGACTGTGTTGTTCTCTCCCACGGGCACAATGACCATACGGGAGGACTGAATCAGTTACTGAAGACGCATCCCGACCTGCATATCGTTGCGCATCCCGAAACATTTGCGAAGCGCTATGATGATAACGGGCTCTTTATCGGCTCACCGCTTTCCGCTGAGGAAATCGAAACATGTGCTCAGGTTACTTATACAAAAGATGTACTTCAGATTTCTGAACATCTTTACTATCTCGGGGAAATCCCGACGCTCTTACCGTTTGAAAAGCGGATTCCAATCGGGACAATCTCTCGGGATGACCGACTATATAGCGATGAGATCAGAGATGACAGCGCTTTAATTTACGTAAATGAGAACGGCATCTTCGTGATCAGCGGATGCGCCCACAGCGGGATCTGCAGTATCATTGAATACGCCAAGCAGGTAAGCGGTAAAAACAAGGTACTGGGTGTGATCGGCGGATTCCATCTCTTTGAGGATGACGCGCGTACCAAAGAAACCATTGCCTATCTGAAAAACGAACAGATCAAAGATATCTGTCCGTGCCATTGTGTCTCTTTGAAAGTAAAAACAAAGATGGCGGAGGCATTTGAAATACACGAAGTCGGTGTCGGCATGCGTGTTACGGTGAGTGAGGAAGGATGTGAAACGCATGAGTGAGAACAGATCGAATATCAACTGGTTCCCGGGGCATATGACCAAAGCCAAACGGCAGATGGAGGAAGCGCTGAAAGGCGCGGATATGGTCATTGAACTGCGTGATGCCAGAGTTCCCGGAGCTTCCCGCAATCCGTTATTGGATTATCTGATTCAGGGCAAACCGCGCCTCATCATTCTGACCAAAGCCGATAAGGCGGATGAATCGCAGACGGAAAAATGGGTCAAAAAGCTCAGAGAAGAAGGAAACATCGTCCTTTCGCTGGATGTGACAAGGGACAAGCTGATTGCACCGCTGGAAAAAGCATGCGCCGAAGCAATGAAGGAAAAGCATGCCAAACAGCGCGCCCGCGGCATTAATCCGCGCGCCACAAGAGCCATGGTGGTGGGCATTCCGAATGTCGGAAAGAGCACTCTGATTAACCGCATGGCCAAGCGCAAAGCCGCGAAGGTGGCCAATATGCCGGGCGTGACGCGCTCCATCAGTGTCATCAATGTCAGCAATACCCTGCAGTTACTGGACACACCGGGCGTCTTATGGCCGAAATTCGAGGATCAGGATGTCGCTTATCTTTTGGCCATTATCGGCTCCATCAATGACAACATCATCAATCTCGAAGATGTGGCGCTCTATGCGCTCAACATTCTGCGTGCGCACTATCCGCAGGCGCTCACTTCTCGCTATGGTATTGTAGTTGAAGAGCAAAGCGCACTGCAGCTATTGGAGCAGATTGCCGAAAAAAGAGGCGAGAAAAAGGGAGATGACTGGGACTCTGCCAAGACGGTGCAGGCATTCCTCAATGAATTAAGAAATGATGTTCTGGGAAGGATCACTTGGGAATATGAGCAATGATCTTTTACAATATGAAAAGGAAGTCTGGGAGAAGGGCGAACTCTTAGTCGGCATCGATGAAGCCGGACGGGGTCCGCTTGCCGGCCCGGTCGTCATTGCCGGAGTTGTTTTTCCCGCCGGGTATTATCATCCGGAGATCAATGACTCCAAAAAGCTGAGCGCCAAAAAGCGCGAAGCCCTCTTTGATGAGATCAAAGACAATGCGCTCTATTATGAGATCCGCATCGTCAGCGCGAAAGAAATCGATGAATCCAATATCTATGCGGTCACCAAAAACGCCATGAGCGAGATTGCTCAATTGTTGCCGGTCAATGAAGTATTGACGGATGCCATGCCGCTCTCCATTGAGAAACACGTACAGAGCATCATCAAGGGGGATGCCAAAAGCATCTCGATTGCGGCCGCCAGCATTCTGGCGAAAGTCACAAGGGATCGTATCATGGAAGAATACGATGCGATTTATCCTCACTACAACTTCAAGAAACATAAGGGCTACGGCACAAAGGAACATTTAGCGGCACTGGAGAAATACGGACCGTGTCCGATCCATCGCTACAGCTTCGCCCCGGTCTTTCAAAGCACACAGCCAAAACTGTTCTGAGCATTCCGTTACGGAATGTTTTCTTTTTGTCTGTGAGGATTTTTATGCGCTTTTCCTTATATGTAAGGGGAGGATTGCATATGAATCGAGAAGAACTGATTTCACTGGCTTTAAAGTATGAAGGAAACTACCGCCGGATGTACCAGGCTATCAAGCAGAAGGAAAAGGTGGAAGAGCGCAGATATGAAGGGAACGCTCTGACCATACTGGATGAGAGATATCCCAAAGAACTGCTGGAGCTCAAAGAGCCGCCTCTGGTGCTCTTTTATGAAGGGGATCTGTCTTTACTAAACAGTAATAAAATAGCCGTTGTAGGCTCCCGCACGCCTTCCAGATACGGTAAGAGCGTAACGGAGCGGATCTGTCAGACGCTTTCCGGCAACATTACGCTGATCTCCGGTATGGCGAAGGGAATCGATGCTCTGGTGCATAAAAGCTGTCTGCCGTTTGGGAAAACCATCGGAGTCTTAGGCTGCGGGATTGATTATATCTACCCCTGGGAGAATGAAAAGCTGTATGCGGAAATGAAGCTGACGCAGCTCTTATTAAGTGAATATCCCGCCAGGATACCGCCGTATAAATACAACTTTCCGTTCCGTAACCGCATCATTGCGGCACTGGGGAAAGTACTGATCGTAACGGAAGCAAGCATGAAAAGCGGGACGTTTCTGACGGTAAATGAAGCGCTGAATCTGAACCGGGATGTCTACGTGGTACCGTATCCTCTGATTGATGAAATCAGCGGCTGCAACTATCTGATCCAGCAGGGAGCCAATATCCTCTGCGAATTCAGCGAAGTTGAAAAACTGCAAAATCTATTTGACAAAAATCAGACACTGTCTTTATAGTAATAAAATAGGAAGTGATCGTATGAAGAAACTCGTGATTGTGGAATCACCGTCGAAAAGCAAGACAATTGAAAAATATCTCGGAGAGGACTATCAGGTCGTCTCTTCCAAAGGGCATATCCGTGATCTGGCCACCAGCGGAAAGGGTGGACTCGGTATCGATGTGGAGAACGGATTCAAACCGACGTATGTCATTAATAAGGATAAAACAGCGGTCGTAAAGGATCTGAAATCCAAAGTAAAGAATGCCGATGAAGTTTTCCTGTCCACTGACCCGGACCGTGAAGGAGAAGCCATCGCTTGGCATCTAGCCCAGGAGCTGAATCTGGATCTGAATTCCAAAAACCGTGTTGTCTTCAACGAAATCACCAAAGATGCGGTGAAAAAAGCCTTCCTGTCTCCGAAATACGTGGATATGGATCTGGTCCATTCCCAGGAGACGCGCCGCATGCTGGACCGTATCATCGGGTTTAAGCTGTCCACGCTTCTTCAGTCCAAGATCAAAAGCAAATCTGCCGGCCGTGTTCAGTCGGTGGCTTTGAAACTGATCTGTGAGCGCGAGAAGGAGATTCAGGCATTTGTGCCGGAAGAATACTGGACGATTCATGCGGACTTTGAAAAGGACGGTATGAAGGTCAGCAGCGAACTCGCGAAAGTCGGCGGCAAGAAGCCGAATATCACTTCCAAAGAAGAAGCGGATGCGCTGATTGCGGACTGCGGCAAAGACTTTACGGTAGGCAAGGTCACCGAAAAGCTGACCACCAGAGCCCCGCGTCTGCCGTTTATCACATCCACCCTCCAGCAGGAAGCATCCACCAAACTGAACTTCTCCGCGAAAAAGACCATGCAGGTCGCTCAGCGGTTATATGAAGGTGTCTCCATTGACGGGGAATACACCGGTTTAATTACTTACATGCGTACCGACTCGACGCGCTTAAGCGATACCTTCGTCTCAGCCGCAAGAGGATTAATCTCTGAAAAATACGGCAAGGAATATGTCGGCTACTACCGCACGAAAAACGATGCGAATGCCCAGGATGCCCATGAAGCCATCCGTCCGACATCTCTGCAGAATGATCCGGAGAAGATCCGTGATTACTTAACAAACGATCAGTACCGTCTGTACCGTTTAATCTATTGCCGCGCATTGGCCTCACTGATGGCAAGCGTGAAGATGAACTCCACGACAGTGACGTTTACTTCCAAGCAGTATGATTTCACTCTCAGCGGAAGCGTCATGGTATTTGACGGTTATCTGAAAGCCTATAAGGATTATGAATCCAATAAGAACGAGCAGCTTCCGCAGTTCGTAGAAGGCGAAGCTTTATCCGCAAAGAAGGTGGAAGGCAAACAGCACTTCACGGAACCGCCGCTCCGCTATTCCGAAGCCAGATTGATCAAGGAACTGGAAGAGCTCGGCATCGGCCGTCCGTCTACGTATGCGATGATTCTGGATACGATCGTGGCACGTAAATATGTTACGCTGGAAAAGAGCTCTGAAGGCTCCAAGACGAAAGTCTTCATTCCGACGGAACAGGGGAATCTGACCAACGAGAAGCTGGAAGAATACTTCAGCGATATCATCAATGTCAAATATACGGCGGATATGGAAAAGGAACTCGATAAGATCGCGGACGGCTCGCAGCAGTCCCTTCAGGTCTTAACGCAGTTCTACAACGATTTCATGCCGCTGATGGATAACGCCTATCAGAAGATGGAAAAGATCCAGCCGGAAAAGACCGGTGAGGTCTGCCCGGAATGCGGAAAGGAACTTGTCATCCGTGACGGAAAGTACGGCAAGTTTATTTCCTGCAGCGGCTATCCGAAATGCAAATACACAAGAAATCTCGAAGAGAAGCCGAAAGAAGAGCCGGAACGGCTCGGCATCTTTTGTCCGGAATGCGGCGGCGAGCTGATCAAGCGCAAGAGCCGTTACGGCACATATTTCATCGGTTGCTCCAACTATCCGAGCTGCCACTACATCAAACCGGATGAAAATGCCAAGAAGACGCAGAGGCGTTTCTATCCGCGAAAGAAGAAAGCCAATGCCTGAAGTTAAGATTATCGGTGCCGGTCTGGCGGGAAGTGAGGCAGCTTACCAGCTGATCAAGAAGGGAATTCCGGTCGTATTGTACGAGATGCGTCCAAAAAACAGTACACCGGCTCATAAAACCGCAAACTTCGCCGAACTTGTCTGCTCGAACTCCTTGCGCTCCAACTCTCTGACCAATGGTGTCGGACTTTTGAAAGAGGAGATGAGACGCTTTGACTCGCTCATTTTGAAAGCGGCAGAGCTCTATCAGATCCCGGCAGGGAGCGCTTTGGCGGTAGACAGGGAAGGCTTCAGCAGCTATATTACCAGAACACTCAAAGAACATCCGCTTGTCCGCGTGGAAGAAGTGGAAGTGGATAAAATTCCGGAAGGTCCGACGATCATTGCCAGCGGACCGCTTTCTTCGGAGAAGATGTGCCAGGCACTGCAGGGATATTTCCACAAGGATTTCTTTCACTTTTTCGATGCCATTGCACCGATCGTCTATAAGGATTCCGTGGATTTCAATAAAGCCTATTATAAAAGCCGCTACGGCGTCGGGGAGGATGACTATATCAACTGCCCGATGACCCGTGAGGAATTTATGAACTTCTATCAGGAACTCATTAATGCCAAAACCATCGATCTTCATGAATTTGAGCAGGTCTTCTTTGAAGGATGCATGCCGATTGAGGAGATGGCACGCCGCGGCATGAAGACGATGCTGTTCGGCCCGCTGAAACCGGTCGGACTGAGCGATGAGACACATCGACCTTATGCGGTTGTCCAGCTCAGACAGGATAATGCCCGCGATTCGCTTTATAACATCGTCGGCTTCCAGACACATCTGACGTATGGAGAGCAGAAACGTGTCTTTCAGATGATTCCGGGACTGGAACATGCCGAATTTGCGCGGTATGGTGAGATGCATAGGAATACCTATATCAATTCCCCGTCGCTTTTAAAGGCGACGTATCAGGATAAAAACCGTGAGGATCTCTTCTTTGCCGGTCAGCTGACAGGTGTGGAAGGATATATCGAAAGTGCCGCCAGCGGACTGTTGGCGGGAGTGAACATGGCGCTTTATCTTAAGGGAGAAACACCGTTTATTCTGCCGGACACCTGCATGATGGGAGCGATGGCAAATTACATCACCCATGCCAGCAAGGATTCCTTTGCGCCGATGAATGCCAATTTCGGCATCATGCGCTTACTGACGGATTGTCCGAAGAACATGCGGAAAGAATACCTCAGCAAGCAGGCTCTGCAAGTCATTGAGCCTTATATAGAGAAATGGAACAGTATCTAGAAGCGTTTCAGACTTATCTGAAGACGACAAACAGTTCGTCCTCTCACACATTTGACTCCTATTCGCGGGATATTTCCCGCTTTTTGGCTTTTCTGAAAAAAGAGGGAATCGAAGATCTCTCCAAAGTGGACCGCATCCTGATTGCCAATTATCTCAGGGAACTGCGCGCCGGCAATAAGGAACATAAGCCTCTGCAGAACGCCTCCATTGCCCGCAATCTCAGTGCACTGCGCACGTTTTACCGCTTCTTAATCGAGAATTACGGAATGGAAGTCAATCCCTTTGAAAAGGTCTCAACGGTCAAGCAGAATCGTAAACTGCCGGAGTTCCTCTTCTTTGAAGAGATGGAAACCTTTCTGGATTCCATCGATGTTTCTGAAAAATTCGGCAAACGTAACCGCGCTATGTTTGAACTGATGTATGCGTGCGGACTGCGTGTTTCGGAAGTCGTGGATCTGAGAGTAGAGAACGTGGATCTCTCTTCGGATATTCTGAGAGTGCACGGCAAAGGGGATAAAGAAAGGATCGTACCGTTCTATCCGCTCTGTCATACTCTTCTGGAGGACTATCTTGGTTCGCAGAGAAAAGAACTTGTAAAAGAAGGGACACAGGCACTCTTTGTCAATAAATACGGCAAAAAGATGACTTCCCGTGCCATACAGCAGATCATGGAGAAGCAGGCGGAAAAAAGCGGATTGAACCTGAGGATCCATCCGCATATGTTCCGTCACAGCTTTGCGACGCATCTGTTGGATAACGGAGCGGATCTCAGAGTCGTGCAGGAACTGCTGGGACACGAGAATCTTTCCACAACCCAGGTCTATACCCACGTTTCCAGCGATAAGCTCACGCGTATCTACCAGGCGGCACATCCGCGCTCCAAACAGAAATAATGACATGAAAAAAGCGGGTCACCGCTTTTTGTTTTACTTCAGAATGAGATCGAATTCTTCCGGCAGAAAGCGCGGACAGACATTCTCTTTGGTGGAAATGACGCTTGAGGCAAGACGCGTTCCGATGATGCAGGATTCCTCCAGTGTTTTCCCGTATGTCAGGCCGATGGCGATTCCCGCAAAGAAGGAATCCCCGGCACCGGTGGTGTCAATGACATCGACTCTCTGCGCCTGTACGATTCCGCTTTCACCGCCGTTTTCCGCGTATACGGCACCGTGATCTCCGAGTGTGATGACCATGCGTCTGATATTGGCGGAAACGATCTTCTTCACCAAGATTTCCCTTAGTTCCTCCTGGGATTCTCCTTCGTATTCTTCCGAGAAAAGAAGGCCGGCTTCCTGCTCATTGCAGACAAGGCAGTCAACCTGCTGAATGAGATCCCTGCGCTCCATGGCAATGGACATGTTGGATACAACGGCGTAGATGGCTTTATCATACTTCTCTGCAAGCGCGAAGATCCTTTTCAGAAGGAATACTTCCATATCGATCTCCACGACGATGCTGTCGCATTTCGAGACGATTTCATCTCCATGCTGATCCAAAACTTCTTCCAATGGGGATAAATCAGGACGCTTGGAAATGGAGGCGATGACATCCCCGTTATTATCGAAGATGGCAAGCCAGCTGCCCAGCCCGTCCTTGGAGCGGATGATGTAATCGGTATTGATCTTATGGCGTTTGAGCTTCTCCAAAACATCCGTGCTGATGCCGCTCTCATCCAGTACCGTTATAAATGTCGGAGCAAGATCCACATTTGCAATATCCTCCGCCACATTTCTGGCGACGCCGCCATGCACCTGGATGACTCTGCCGACGTTTCTGCCGGCCGGAATATACTGAGCTAAAGGATATCCCTTGATATCCACGAAGGTTGCGCCGAATACTGCAATTCCCATCTCTGACATACCTCACTTTTTGATACGTACATTTTCTTATTTTCTTTTGCGTAAGGCAAGAAAAATCGTAACGAATTGCGATGTTTTTTTGAAAATGATGTAAAATAAACGTGTTTTTACCTGGATAGGGTTCCGCCTGGCGGGAAAGAAGCGGAAAGTGCCGTAGAATCGGGCGTTTTTCATGCTTTAAAACGTGACATTTTTCGACAAAAAATATTGAACTGGAACACCTCGTATGGTAAAATCTATTCTGGCATCTTGAAAGAGAGATGCACATCGCACACTATGGATTCAGTGCTCCGTGCTCGAAAGAGTTAGCGCTGTTCGAAATAGTGGAGGACACAACGGAAGAGAGGTAAAAGAATAATGTCAGTTGTATCGATGAAAAAACTTCTGGAAAACGGCGTACATTTTGGTCATCAGACACGTCGTTGGAACCCAAAAATGAAGCCATATATTTATACGGCGAAAAACGATGTTTACATCATCAACCTTGAATGCACCCAGAACAAATTAGACGAAGCTTATGCAGCAATGCATGCAATCGCTGAAAAGGGTGGAAAAGTCTTATTCGTAGGTACGAAGAAACAGGCTCAGGAAATCGTTATGGAAGAAGCATTACGTTCCGGTTCCTTCTATGTCAACCAGAGATGGTTAGGCGGAATCTTAACGAACTTCCGTACGATCCAGAAACGTATCAGAAGACTGGTCGAGATCGAAGAAATGGAAGCTTCCGGCTCCATCGAAATCTATCCGAAGAAAGAACAGGCTATCTTACGTAAAGAAGCTGCCAAGCTGGAAAACAACTTAGGCGGTATCAAGGAAATGAAGAAACTTCCGGATGCATTATTCGTTGTTGACCCGACAGAAGACAAGATCGCTGTTCTGGAAGCCAAGAAGTTAAGAATCCCAGTATTCGGCTTATCCGACACGAACTGTGATCCTGACTTACTCGACTATGTTATCCCGGCAAATGACGACGCAGTCAAATCCATCCGCTTAACAGTCGGCATCATGGCTGATGCAATCTGCGACACTAAGGAAGGTGTCTTAGCATATGCATTCCAGGCTGAAGAAGGCGAAGACATCACAATGAAGGATGTTATCGTCAATGTCGAACAGCAGTATGAAGAAAACGAAAAACGTCGTAAAGCAGCAGCTGAAGCACGCAGAGCTCAGCAGCAGAACCGCCAGAGACGTCAGTGGGTAAAACGCGACAACAATAAGGCAGAAGAAAACAAGGAAGTCAAAGCTGAAAAAGCTGAAGAAAAAGCCGAAGAAAAGGTTGAAGAAGTAAAGAACGAGGAGAATTAATCATGCAGATTACAGCAAGTTTAGTCAAAGAATTACGTGATAAAACAGGCGCCGGAATGATGGACTGCAAAAAAGCCTTAACGGAATGTGACGGCGACATTGCAAAAGCTACTGACTGGCTCCGTGAAAAAGGTATTTCCAAAGCTGCTAAGAAATCCGGCAGAATCGCTGCGGAAGGCTTAAGCAGAGTCAAATCCTGCGGAAATAAAGCCGTTTTAGTCGAAGTGAACTCCGAAACAGACTTCGTTGCAAAGAATGATAAATTCGTGGCTTTATTAGATGGTATTACCGAAGCATTATTAAACAGTGATGCAAAAACATTAGATGATGCGAATGCATTAGCATTAAACGGCGCTACAGTCGCAGACGAAATCGTCAACGCAACTGCAACGATCGGTGAAAAGATCAGCTTAAGAAGATTCGTTATCGTTACAAAGAACGATGACGAAGCATTCGGCCAGTACATGCACAATGGCGGCGCAATCAGCGCATTAGCTGTTGTCAAAGGCGGAAACGAAGCTGTTGCGAAAGATATGGCAATGCAGGTTGCAAGCATGAACCCGCAGTATATCGACCGCGATCACATGGACGCTGACTTCATCAAACGTGAAGAAGCCATCCAGTGGGAAATCATCAAGAACGATGAATCCCTCGCAAGCAAACCGGAAAAAGTTTTACAGGGTATCTTAAACGGCCGTTTAAGCAAATCCTTACAGGAAATCTGCTTAGTTGACCAGGTCTATTTCAGAGACCAGGACAAGAAAGTCGGTCAGTTCTTAAAAGAGAACGGTGCCTCTGTTGTGAACTTTGTCCGCTACCAGGTTGGCGAAGGCATGGAAAAACGCGAAGAGAACTTCGCAGAAGAAGTCGCAAACGCATTCTAATCTCTGAAAGGACACGCAAGTGTCCTTTTTCTTTTGTCTTGATCCTTCTGCGTTTGACACGGATTTCACGGGAATCTATAATGAAAAGAGAGATGTATCTCATCTTTTTTAGATGAAATGGAATAATCGAGTTGTTGGAATGTAGTTATGTTTTTTGCGGGGGAAAGCAGAACTCATGAAAGTGATCAAAAGCATTAACAATAATGTATCACTGTGTCTGGATTCCAAGCGGAGAGAAGTTGTCGTCTTCGGAAAGGGAATCGGTTTTTATCGTCCCGATGAAGAGATCCCCTTAAGCAAGATCAACCGCACATTCTATAACATTAAGGATTCGGATTTCGGCATTCTGCGCACGATTCCGACCGTCATCATCAACTGTGCCATTACGATTCTGGATATGGTAAGCGATCAGCTTCAGTACGTCTATCCATCCTCAAGTGCCATTGCCTTGGCAGACCATCTGCAGTTTGCCATTCAGCGCAAGGATTCCAATATCTACCTGGCACAGCCGCTGATACAGGATCTGCGGATGCTGTATCCGAAGGAGATGAATCTGGCCAAGAAGTCCCTCGGCATCATTCAGAAAATGACCGGGGTCAAACTTCCGCCGATGGAAGCGGGAACCCTGGCACTTCATTTTATCAATGACCGGATCGATCAGAGCAAAGTGGAAAAGCTGGATACGGCAGCCATGTGCGAAGAGTGTACCGAAATCATTGAGGATTGCTTTTCTCTCCATATTGACCGGGACAGCTTCAATTACAGCCGCTTTGTGACCCATCTTGATTATCTGATACGCCGTATGACGATCCGCGAGCAGATCGTCACGCAGAATCAGGATCTGTATGAGCAGCTGAAACAGAGCTATCCGGAAAGCGTGGCGTGTGCCCAGTCGCTTGGCGAGTATCTGTTTATGAAAACGGGATTTGATCTGAATGATGAGGAAAGGCTCTATCTGGCAATCCATATTAACCGGCTTGTTACCCGCGCCGAATAATCAGTAACCCAAGGCGTCGAGATGACGCCTTTTCCGTATTTAAAAAGACGGTTGAATCCATTATAATAGGTTTAGTAAAAATGAAACGGATGGAGGTTATATGTACCATAGAATATTACTTAAACTCAGCGGAGAAGCGTTAGGTTCCAAAGGAAAGGCCATTGATCCGGAAGTTCTGGAAAGAACAGCTCAGGAAATCAAGGAAGTTTACGATATGGGAGTCCAGATCGGAATCGTTGTCGGCGGGGGAAATCTCTTACGCGGCAAGTTTGCCCAGGAGATGAAGATGGACCGCTGCATTGCCGATAACATCGGCATGCTCGGCACGATGATGAATGCACTCTCCTTGAAGAATGCCTTAAGCAATGCCGGCATGAAAGCGGTCGTCATGAGTGCGATCGAAATGAATAAGATCGCTGAACTGGCAGATGCCGAAAAGGCGATTGCCCACCTGGAAAACAATGAGATCGTCGTCTTCGGATGCGGCGTCGGCAATCCGTATTTCTCGACGGATACCTGTGCGGCATTAAGAGCCGCCGAGATCAAGGCAGACGTGATCTTAATGGCGAAACACGGTGTGGACGGTGTCTATTCCGCAGATCCGAATATTGATAAAACAGCCGTAAAGTATGATATACTTACATATAAGGATGTACTCGTAAAGAATCTGAATGTCATTGACCTGACCGGTATCAGTATGTGCCAGCAGGCCAATATGGAATCGTTTGTGTTCGATATGAGTGTCGAACATAATATCCGCAATGCAGTTCTCGGTACAGCCGTAGGTACAAGAATCGTAAAGGAGTAAATGTATGGAACAGGAATATTATTTAGAGTTATGTGAGGAAAAGATGGAGAAATCCAGAAACGCTTTTGATAACGCGTTACGTCAGGTCAGAACCGGCCGTGCCAATGTCTCCATGCTGGACCCGGTAGAAGTCGACTACTATGGAGCTCCGACTCCATTAAACCAGATTGCTTCTTTAAGCGTTGTCGAAGGCAAACAGCTTTTGGTTAAACCATATGACCCATCTTCCTTAAAGAATATCGAAAAGGCAATCTATGCCGCGAATCTGAATCTGACACCGCAGAACGACGGTACATGCATCCGCATCAATGTTCCTATCATGACGGAAGATGTGAGAAAGCAGACAGTCAAGGGACTCGGCAAGACGCTGGAAGAAGCCAAGGTTACGATCCGTAATATCCGCCGTGACATCAATGACGCCATTAAGAAAGACAAGGAACTGACGGAAGATCTGGAAAAGGATACACTCGATCAGGTCCAGAAGCTGACGGATGACTACATCAAGAAGTTAGATGTCATGTGCAAGGAAAAAGCCGACGAGATCATGAAGATCTAATCTAAAATCAAAACAACACACAATCAGGGAACCGCAAGGTTCCTTTTTTTGACGGTTGGTTTCTGCGTTTGTAGGATAACATATTTGTGGTATGATAATCATAAGGGTAAAAAAAGACCCTTATGGAAGGAAGATGTTTATGGAACCGAATCAGAGCTGCAGACACGTTGCCATCATTATGGACGGCAACGGACGCTGGGCAAAGAAACAGAACCGGGAACGCACGTTCGGACATACGATCGGTGTCGAAAATGTCAGAAACATTGCGATCCGTGCGAATGATCTCGGCATTGAAGTTCTTACGTTATACGCATTCTCCACGGAAAACTGGAAACGTCCGCTGGAGGAAGTCAGCTTTCTTATGAAGCTGCCGGAAATATTCTTCAAGAAATTCATGAAGGAACTGATGGAAAAGAATATCCGCATCCGCATGATCGGGGAATGGGAACATGTCCCAGCGGATACCCGTGAAGTACTGGAGAGAGCAATCTCAGAGACTTCGGTCAATACAGGCATGATTCTGAACTTTGCCTTCAATTACGGAGGAAAGCGGGAAATCGTACTTGCTGCGCAGAAATATGCACAGGATGTACAGCAGGGAATCCGTTCTAACGATCTGACGGAAGAGGAATTCAAGCAGTATCTTATGGGCGGGGAGTATCCGGATGTTGATCTGATGATCCGCACCAGCGGAGAGCAGCGCATCAGCAATTTCCTCTTATGGGAGATGGCATACTCCGAATTCATGTTTGTGGATACCCCGTGGCCGGAATTCACACAGGACCAGTTTGAGGAATGTATCCGTGACTTTACAAAAAGAGACCGCAGATATGGAGGTGTCAAGGCATGAAACAGAGACTGATCACCGCTGCGGTACTTATTCTTATTGCCGTACCGCCGCTTGTTTACGGCGGAATGTTACTGAATGTATTATTGGGTGCTGTCGCCTTACTGGGCACATATGAATACGTCAAATGTGTTACGGATGAGAAGAAGGAGCTCTATCTCTTTACGGCAATCCTCTTTCTTGTCACGATGGTTTCCATCTATCTCAGAGCATATGACTTTTCGCTCAGCGCACTCTTGATCGTTCTATTATTTGCTCTAAACGTAAATGTAGAGAAGTACGATCTTTCCAAAATCAGTTTCCTGTTTCTAATGTACCGTCTATTGACAACAGGACTTGAGTGCTTTGTGAGCGTCCGCTCGCACGGCTTTGCGGAAACGCTCTTTGTCTTACTGCTGTGCTATCTGGCCGACAGTTTTGCGCTTTTGGGCGGAATGAAATTTGGCAAGCATAAACTGAATGAACGCATCTCTCCGAAAAAGACCGTGGAAGGCTTTATCTGTGGATATCTTGTGGGAGCTCTTGGCGGACTAATCTGCGGGCTTTTCTTCACGTCCTATTCCAAACTGCTGGTTATTACGGCATCGTTAACGATTCCTCTGATTTCACAGCTTGGAGATCTCGCGTTCTCTTCCGTGAAGCGTTATTACGGAATCAAGGACTTTTCCAATATCTTCCCGGGACATGGCGGAATGCTGGATCGGGTTGATTCACTGATCTTTGCGCTGGTCGCAATGAATATCTTATTAGGAGTTTTATGAAACGTGTAGCAATCTTAGGGGTCACCGGTTCGATCGGTACCCAGAGCGTGGATGTCTGTCTGCAACATCCCGATGAATTTGAAGTCGTCGCTGTCAGCTGCGGACACCGCACGGAAATATTGATGGACCTTCTTAAGAAGATTCATCCGAAACTTGTCTGCGTGGCGGAAGGCAGGGATGCCTATCATCTCTCCCAGATGTATAACGACATGGAATTCGTCTTCGGGGAAGAGGGACTTTTAAAAGTCGCCGCTTATGAAGAAGCGGACGTCATCCTGAACGCTTTGGTTGGCTTTGTCGGCATGAAACCGACGCTGTGTGCCATTGAAGCGAAAAAGGAAATCTGTCTTGCCAATAAGGAAACGCTGGTTGTTGCGGGGGAACTGGTAAAAGAGGCATGTCAAAAGAACGGTGTCTCCATTGTCCCGATCGACTCGGAACATTCCGCTATCCTGCAGTGTCTGCGCGGCAATAAGATGAAACAGGTCAAGCGCTTGCTTATTACGGCAAGCGGCGGTTCTTTCCGCGATAAGAGCAGGGAAGAACTGAAAGATGTAACCAAGGAGCAGGCTTTGAAGCATCCGAACTGGTCGATGGGTGCGAAGATCACCATTGACTCCGCAACGATGATGAATAAGGGATTTGAAGTCATTGAAGCCCATTATCTGTTCAATGTGGACTATGATGATATCGATGTTGTGATGCATAAGGAAAGCGTTATTCATTCCATGGTGGAATACAATGACGGCGCCATCATTGCACAGCTCGGTTCACCGGATATGCGTCTGCCGATTCAGTATGCCTTGATGTATCCGAATAGAGAAGTTTTAAACGAAACACCGTTTGACATCACCGAGATCGGCACGCTCCATTTTGAGAAGCCGAATTTCGGCAGATATCCGTTACTGGAGCTGGCATACAACATGGGACGCATGGGCGGGAATATGCCGTGCATCATGAATGCGGCCAATGAAGAGGCGGTCCGTCTCTTCCTGAATGACAAAATCTCCTTCCTTGAGATCGAGACGCTTGTCAAGGGTGCCTGTATGGCATTCGAATATAAGGAAAAAATCACTCTGGATGATCTGATTTATTACGACAGAAAAGCCAGAGACTATGTACTGGAAAGGAGAGGATAACATTGTCAGTCATCTATTTTATTCTGATCATGGGGCTGACGGTTGCCATCCATGAATTCGGCCACTTAGTTACGGCCAAGATGTTCAATGTCTACTGCCATGAATACTCCATTGGCATGGGACCGAAGATCTTTTCAAAAAAAGGCAAGGAAACGGAATACTCCCTGCGTGCGTTCCCGCTTGGCGGATATGTGAAGATGGCAGGGGAAGAAGAACTGGAAGAAGATACGGAAATCCCGAGAGAGCGTCAGCTCAGCGGCTTAAAGCCGGGGAAGCGGATCGTCGTCATGCTGGCGGGGATCTGCATGAATGTCGTTCTGGCACTCATTCTGTTCTCATCACTCTTCTTAATGATCGGCAGCTATCCGGAATACCCGGATACGACAATCGCCTCTGTCAGCGCCGGAATGCCGGCAGAAGCGGCAGGTTTGGCGGCAGGCGATAAGATCACCAAGATGACATTTGAAAACGGCGTCACGGTCTATCCGGTCACCTTTGATGAGATCGGCAATTACGTTCAGATTTATCACGGCAAAGTAACGTGCGAAGTACAGCGCGGCGAAACCACATTTGAAGCCGTTATTGATCCGATTTATGATGCGGAAGCAAACCGCTATTATCTCGGGGTTACGATGGGGGATATCATACGAAAAGAAGTGAAGTGGTACAACGCACCGCTTTACGGATTCAAGTATTCCGTATCGATGATGAAGGATATCTATACTTCACTTCGCAATCTGGTCATGGGCAGGGGACTGGAACAGCTCTCCGGTCCGATCGGAATCTATCAGGCGACGGATGATGTCATGTCGCAGGCGACAAGCTTCAAGGAAGGACTGCTCTACTTCATTAATATCTGGGCTCTGATTTCCCTGAACGTCGGCATATTTAACCTGCTTCCGATTCCGCTCTTTGACGGAGGAAGAGTCGTTCTCACGCTGGCGGAAATCATTCTCGGCCGTCCGGTGGATAAACGGCTGGAGAATATCCTGATGTACGGAAGTTTAATTCTGGTCTTCCTTTTATTCGCGTTTGTCATGTATAATGATATTTCGAAGTTGATACATTAACTTTGAACTACTAAATGGGGTGAACACACATGCAAGTATTAGTTACCGGCGGAACAGGTTATATTGGTTCCCATACAGTTGTTGAACTGCTTGAACACGGCTACGATGTTGTCATCGTTGACAATCTCTATAACTCCTCTAAGGAAGTACTCAAACGGATTGAGACGATCACGGGAACGCTTCCAAAGTTCTATGAAGCCGATATCCGCGATCATGCGGCCATGAAAGCTGTTTTTGAAGAGAATCAGATCGATTCCGTCATTCATTTTGCCGGCCTCAAAGCGGTCGGTGAGTCCGTGGAAAAACCGCTGGAATACTATGACAACAATATTTATGGAACGCTGGTCTTACTCGAAGAGATGAGAGCACATAACGTGAAGAAGATCGTCTTCTCCTCCAGCGCAACAGTATACGGCGATCCGAAGGAAGTCCCGATCAAGGAGACAGCCGAGCTGCATACCACAAACCCGTACGGTACCACCAAACTCTATATCGAGCAGATCTTACGCGATGCCGCCCATGCGGATCCTCAGCTGCGCGTATGTCTCTTACGTTACTTCAATCCGATCGGAGCCCATCCGTCCGGACTGATCGGGGAAACCCCGAACGGCATTCCGAACAACCTGTTACCGTATATCGCTCAGGTTGCCACGGGAAAAAGAGATTACCTCAGAGTCTGGGGCAATGACTACAATACGGTTGACGGAACGGGTGTACGCGATTACATCCATGTCGTCGATCTGGCCAACGGCCACTTACTCGCGCTGCATTATCTGGATGAGCATGAAGGAGTGGAAACCTTCAACCTCGGCAGAGGCGTCGGCTATTCCGTTCTGGAAGTCAAGAGTGCATTCGAACGTAATAGCAAGGTCAAGATCCCGTTCAAGATCTTCCCGCGCAGAGACGGCGATATTGCCGAATGTTATGCGGATACACACAAAGCCGGAGAGATCCTGCACTTTACGGCACGCTACGACATCGATGATATGTGCCGTGACTTATGGAACTTCGCTTCAAAGAATCCGGACGGCATTCACGATTAATTCATGAAACACATAGGCACGGTGAAACATCCGTGCCTTTTACGTTATAATAGAACCATGAAACGAAATACGCTTTACAATCTCATCTTCCCGGTGTGGTTACTCATCTATGTTCCGGGACCGTGGATCTTCTTACTGATTCCGCTGAATTTCCTGGTGGACACGCTTGTGCTCTGCTTTTCCATGGGGAGAAGTGTACCATACAGGGAAATCTGCGAAAAATACGGAATGAAAATCTGTGCCGTCGGCTTTCTGGCGGATCTGATCGGCTCTGTTTTCCTCTTTGCGGTATTGTTACTGAGCGACAGCGTTTTAAAACCGCTGGATGAGCTCTACGGCATCGCCAACGGGATCTCGTATCAGCCCACAAAGAACCTGCCGTCATTTCTGATCGTACTTTTGGCCATTCTGCTCAGCGGATTGTGCATTTATCTGTTGGATAAGCGCATCTTTAAAAAAGCAGGCATGGAGCTAAGCGAGGCAAAACGGCACGCCTTCAACATGGCATTTTTCACCATGCCGTATCTTTATCTGCTTCCTTACTCCTTCTGGCAGTGGCTTCTGCCGATGTTATTCTAAAAAACAGGCCGGCTTGTTACAGCCGGCCTTTTACTTAGTTCAGATAGTAGAGGATCTGCTCCAGACGCTTATAGAAATCAATGATCCCGGTGTGGGATTTCAGAATACGCACACCTGTCTCCGGGTCATTTGTCAATATCGCATCGACATTCAGGGCAATCAATCGCTCCATCTCACTCTCATCGTTGACCGTCCAGACAAAGACTTTCTTGCCGGCGCGGTGCAGTGCTTCCACATTCGGATAGCTGGCGAAGGTTTCCTGAATGGAGATGATGTCAGCGGCACTTAAGGAAGGCAAATCGCCGATTCCGATGACGGAGGTATAGGCTAACAGGACATCCGGATACTTTTCCCTTATGGCCAAAAGCGTATCGTAGTCCTGAGAGGTGATGTCGCACTGATTCTGGAAATCTTCCTCGCGGATGATGCGTACCACTTCATCCTCAATCCCTTCGTCGTGTCCCGTGCGCTTGATTTCAATATTGACATAGAGTTTGTTGTTACAGTACTGAAGTGCTTCCTGCAGTGTCGGGATGCGCACGTCCGCATATTCCTTTGAGAAGAAGGAACCGTTATCAAGATCTTTGATCTCATCGTACGTCACTTCCCAGACGTTTTTATTTAGCCGTGCGGTTCGGTTTAAGGAATCGTCATGCATGCAGATGATCGTACCGTCTTTCAGCATCTGTACGTCCAGCTCAATGGCGGTAGCGCCGGCTTTGTAGGCTTCCTCAAATGCGGGGAGCGTATTCTCCGGAGCCTTTTCGGAATAGCCGCGGTGTGCCATGATCAGCGTGTTTTCCGAGTTTCCTCTTAGGATCCACTTGAACTGCTGGTAGCGCTCCGGAATCGAGAAGTAGGAACAGATGACGATGATCAGGATGCAGAATGTCTTCACCGGCCAGTGTGAGAGCAGATTCTGGTTCTCTTCATACGGCGGTATTACTTCCGCGTCTTCCTGCATAAAGCGGTAGTAATATGTCATGATGACCGCCCGCATGAGCGGGGAAGCAAACCAGCTGTACAGCATAAAGGTGATAAGAACAAGCAGATACGGATAGCGGATATCCATTAAACGCTGCAGATCAAATCCCGGCTCCAGCCATTTCAGAACCGCCACGGATAAAAGCGCCAGTACAAGAAAGATAAATGCGAAGGAGAGAATCAGATAGAAGCTGCGCTTCAGTATGGCAATAATCAGCTGTTTTGCGCGCTCTCCCCTGGTGTAGCGGAAGCTCTTTTTTGCGGCGCTTGTAAAGTCACATTCCTCAATGCACATGATGATCAGGGAATAGACGAGCCGAAAGCCGAGGTAGAGCATGCCTAAGCCAAAGAGCGTATAGAGAACCCCTAGAATGGGATACTTCTGCAAATGTTCCACTATGAAGCCCGGCATGCGGATGAAACGCGTGATGCTCGAGGTATCCAGTATCTCACTGAAGGGGAAGATGATCAGAAAATAGAAAATCAGAAAGATGTTCTTCGGATGGAAGAAGTTCACCATGAAGTCCACGGCATTGCTGAACGCCTGGGAGGCGCTGATGCGCTTCTGTTCATGGGCGGCATGCAGAATCGAGATGATGCCGAACTGCTCCAGCTGTACAAAGACGCATACCAGAATACCGATCAGTGCCAGAATCACATAGGTGAAGGGGTTCTGTATCAGCTCCCAGATATTATAGGCGGTAATGCTGGAGGAAGAACTGAGCACTAAGAGCAGCCGCTCCGTGTAGATCAGTAGCGGGAAAAAGACCGTAAGGCTCAGGATACGGTAAAAAAATTCAAAACGGATGAGCTCACGGTAATTATGCAGCACCAGCCTGAGCGGGATGAGCCGTGCCTGAAGAAATTCCTGAAATTGTGACATAAATCCTCTTTTCGCTATAATTATAAACCGAATATAGCATCAAAAAAAGAAGAGATCCGACGGATCTCTCTCTGTTTTTAAATATAATCACTGATGCATGGCACTTCATGCAGGATGCAGTCATTTAAGGCTTCCATCGCCTTATGCGAGCATTCCAAACGTTCCATGTTGTACAGCTGCTCTGCCGTCTTATAGCCGAGTAAGAGCGTTGTGAGCGTGGAAATGTCGCATTTGATCATATAGGCGTCCGGATCATGAATGAAGCTGCAGCTGCCGTCTTTGAAGCAGACGGTGAATTTCGCATTGTTCCATGCGAGGAAATCATCTTTGATATCAAAGGTGATATGAGTTTCCGCTACGGAATCATCGCAGGCGTACTGCGTGAAGAACTGCGAGACATCGATGATTCGACCCATCACATACGGTTTCAGCGTTTCCGTGATATCGCTGTCATCCATCTCGAAAGCAATGGATTCGGAATCGTAGGTGTTTCCGTGCACTTCATCGATCATGCTGTCATGGGCATGGATATACTCCCATAACCCCTGATGCGCTTCATAGTTGATATAGATCATTTCCTTGATGTACATGATGTCATCCTTGATCATGTAAACCATATATCCCTTCGGTACATCATGCTCGGAATAGTACACGGCAACGATTGTATCATCCTCATCCCATCTCCAGTACTCTTCCCATGCCAGGGAATTGCGGAAGAGGCAGCCGTGCGTCATCTGGGCAAACTGGTTATGAAGGTTTTTGAATTCTTCGTTTTCCCAGCTGACTCGGCGGACATATCCCGGTGCTTTGGCATTGCGCGGCACCTGGCGGTCCTTCACCACATAGCTGATCTTGTTGGAAATGATTTCAAAGCCGCGGTGGCGGTAGAGCGGAATCGAGTAGGGGTATAAGAGGGCAAAGGACTGGCCTTTCTCTCTCATGCGTTCCATGGACAGATGCATTAAGGTGTGCATGAGACCTTTGCCGGTATATTCCGGATAGGTGCACACACTTGTGATAAAGCCGACACTATAGACTTCATCATAGATATTCATCTTCAGCGGATAGACCGCAAACTGCGATACCAGCTCATCTTCATCAAAGGCTCCGATGACATCCGCCCGTTTTAAGACCGGGAATTTGGACTGAATGATCTCATCATTGCGCCATCCGGATTCGTAGAGTTCCTGCTCCGTGACCTGGAAGGTATAGCGAAGAAGCTTGTTATACTGCTCTGCATCGTCGGTTGTTAATTCACGTATCTGATAATCGGTATTTTCTTTTCTGTAAATCATGATTTCTTTATCCCGCCAAAGCTGATCTTGCTTTCGGTATTATTGCGGATGCGCTCAATGTTTTCTCTGTGGCGGTAAACAACCAAGAGATATGCGACTGTGGTGCAGAACATCACAAGGTAACTCGGCTGATAGATGGAAGCGGCGCTTCCGATCGCCAGTGAAACAAGTGAGGCAAATGACACCATGCGGAATTTATAGAGAACGCCCGCAAATACGGAGATTGCTAAAATGAACATCAGATAACTGCCTGTGACAAAAGCACCCAGACCCAGAAAATAACCGAACGTACAGGCAACGGCTTTTCCGCCGCGGAAATTCGCAAACAGCGGATAACAGTGACCGATGCATGCCGCAAAGCCGGCAAGCGTACCGATGGTTGGCGAGACTTTAGAGCCGATGTAAACGGACAGGAATGCCTTCAGGGCATCAAGGATGATTACTGCTACGCCGACGCGAAGTCCCAAAACTCGGGCAGCGTTTGTTCCGCCGAGATTGTGGGATCCATGTTCACGGATGTCGGTATGAAACAGCTTTTGTCCGATAATCAGTGACATCGGAATACTGCCGAGCAGATATCCGGCGATAATACATACAAAAGACATTTTTGAATCACCTCAGGAAATATTGTATCACAATCTTTTTATTCCGTTACAGTACACCACTCAGCCACTCGGAATGAAAAAATGGCGGAAATAAGATATAATAGATAACAGAATGTGAGGTACTTATGGCTCAGGCTTACAATGAGAAAAGTATTCAGATATTAGAAGGGCTGGAAGCGGTACGTGTCCGGCCGGGTATGTATATCGGTTCCACAGACGTCAGAGGACTCCACCATCTGGTCTGGGAACTTTTGGATAACGCAGTCGATGAAGCCTTGAACGGATATGGCAAGGCAATCAGAATCACCATCGAAAAAGATGGTTCGCTTACGGTGGAGGATGAAGGACGCGGTATGCCGGCAGGGAAACATGCCAGCGGGAAATCCACGCTGGAAGTTATCTTTACGGTGTTACACGCCGGAGGCAAGTTCAATGAAGAAGGCGGCTATAAAACTGCCGGCGGTCTGCACGGGGTCGGCGCTTCCGTTGTCAATGCGCTCTCTTCCTATCTGGAAGTCACAACGGCTTATAACGGACAGGTGTATTTCATGCGCTTTGAAAACGGCGGAAAGAAAAACAGCGGACTGAAACTTTTAAACAAGACAAACAAGAGCGGCTCGAAAGTTCATTTCATTCCGGATAAGAAGATCTTCTCCGTTACGGAATTCAATTACTCCACGATTTTAGAGCGCTGCAGGGAAACTGCTTTTTTACTGCAGGGTATTACGATCACGGTAAAAGACGAGCGCAATAACCGCGCAGAAACCATGTGCTATGAAAACGGACTGGACGCCTACATGCAGTATATCAATGAAGACCGCACACCGTTCTCGCCGATCATTTCGCTCAGCGGAAAGCAGAACGATATCAACGTGCAGGTTGCCATGCAGTATACCGATGACTATTCAGAGAATACTTTCAGCTTTGCCAACCTGGTCGCCACACCGGGCGGCGGCTCGCACGTCACGGGCTTAAAGACAGGTATTGCCAAAGCGGTCAACGATTATGCCAGACGGCAGAATATCTTAAAGGAAAAAGACAAGAACTTTGACGGCAGCGATATCCGTGAAGGTCTGACCAGTATTGTGCTGTGTGAGATTCCGGAACACCTGCTGCAGTTTGAAGGACAGACTAAAGGCATTCTGGGTACCCCTGAAGCCAAGGCGGTTGTGGAAGGCGTCGTCTATGAGAAGCTTTCCTACTACCTGGATGAAAACAAGGATGTTGCGACATCCATCGTAAAGAAGATCCAGAAAGCCGCGGTTGCCAGAGAAGCAGCCCGTAAGGCCAGGGAAGACGCCAGAAAAGGCAAGAATGCCCAGAAGGAAAAAGGGGTATTAAGCGGAAAGCTCGCCAATGCCCAGAGCAAGGACTACCGCAAGAATGAACTCTTTATCGTGGAGGGCGATTCCGCCGGCGGTTCCGCCAAAAGCGGAAGAGATTCCAAGTTCCAGGCCATTCTGCCGCTCAGAGGAAAGGTTCTCAATACGGAAAAGGAACCGCTGAGCCGCGTCATTCAAAACGAAGAGCTCAACACGCTGATCCACTGCATCGGTGCAGGGGTCGGCAGCGATTTCGATTACACCAAGAGCAATTACAACAAAGTCATCATCATGACGGATGCCGACTCGGACGGAGCGCACATTCAGCTGTTATTACTGACGTTCTTCTACCGTTACATGCGTCCGCTCATTGAGCACGGAATGGTCTATATTGCCAATCCGCCGCTTTATAAGATCTCGCGCGGCGAGAAGTTTGACTATGCCTATTCGGACGATGAACTCAACCGCTTGAAAGAACAGTACGGCAGATATGAAATCTCCCGCTATAAAGGCTTAGGGGAAATGAATGCCACGCAGCTCTGGGATACAACAATGGACCCCAAGACGCGTACGCTGATCCAGGTCAATATCAGCGATATGGTTCTGGCGGAAAAGCGGGTTTCTGTCTTAATGAGTGAAAACGTTGAACAGAGAAGAAACTGGATCAAGGAAAACGTCTCCTTTACACTGGAAGATAATTTCTTTACGGAGAATAAATAAGTATGGCGAGAAAGAAAGAAGAAGTGATTGAAAACAGAAGCGAGATCCTCACGTTGAACATGGAGGATGTTTTCGCTTCGCGCTTTGAAACCTACGCCAGAGAGATCATCCCGGACCGCTCATTGCCGGACGCAAGAGACGGCTTAAAGCCGGTCCAGCGCAGGATCTTATATGCCATGTACAAGGACGGCAACACGTTCTCCAAACCGACGCGCAAATCCGCCAAGACAGTCGGACTTGTCATCGGTAACTATCACCCGCACGGCGACTCCTCGGTCTATGAAGCGATGGTGCGCTTAAGCCAGAACTGGAAGATGCGGGAGACGCTTGTCGAAATGCAGGGAAACAACGGCTCTATCGATGATGACCCCGCCGCTGCCATGCGTTATACGGAAGCGCGTCTCAGCCGCATTGCCGATCTGTTGCTGAAGGACATCGATCAGGATACGGTCGAGTTCGCACCGAACTTCGATGACTCGGAAAATGAACCGACGGTATTGCCGGCGGCATTCCCGAACCTCTTGGTCAACGGCTCCAAGGGTATGGCCATCGGATATGCGACCAATATGCCGACGCATAACCTTGAAGAAGTCACAAATGCGGCCATTTATCTGATCAACCATCCGGACTGTGAACTGGATGATCTGCTGCAGTTTGTACAGGGTCCGGATTTCCCGACCGGCGGCATCGTACAGGGTATTGAGGGAATCAGGGACATGTACAGCAAGGGGCAGGGGAAATTCATCATCCGCTCCCGCGTGCACATCGAAGAGACGAAGACATGCAACCAGATCATCATCACGGAGATCCCGTATGAAGTCGTCAAGAGCGATCTGGTGCGTCAGATCGATGATGTCCGCTACTCCAAGGACGTACAGGGAATTCTCGACGTTCGTGATGAGAGTGACCGTACCGGCCTTAGGATCGTGATCGATATCCGCAAGGAGAACGATGCGGATATGATCTTGAACTATCTCTACAAGAAAACATCACTGCAGGTTTCCTACAGTGCCAATATGACGGCGATCGTCAATAAGCGCCCGGTGTTAATGGGGTTAAAAGACATTCTGAATGCCTTCGTCAATCACCGGCGTGATGTCACGACCCGCCGCTGCCGCTATCAGCTGAATAAAATCGAAGCCCGCCTGCATATTCTGGAAGGCTTGATTAAATGTATCTCCATTCTGGATGATGTGATCCGCGTGATCCGCAAGTCCAAGGATAAAGCCGATGCGAAGAAGAATATCTCCGCCAAGTTCGGTTTCTCCGAACGTCAGGCGGAAGCCATCGTCACCTTACAGCTCTACCGTCTCTCTTCGACGGATATCGTGGAACTGAAGGAAGAAAGCGCCCGCTTACAGGCGACGATGAATGTTTTAAAGGGTGTATTGAGCCATGAGGAACTCTTACGTCAGCTCATGACAAAAGAACTCAGGGAAGTCATTACGCTCTGTCCGTCTACGCGCAAAACGGAGATTCAGCATGAGGTCAGCGACATCGTCATCTCCAAAGAGAAAATGCTGGTCAATGAACGCGTCATGCTCTCACTCTCCAAAGGCGGATATGTCAAACGTGTCTCCTTACGCAGCTTTAACGCAAGCGAGCAGGCCGTTCCGCCGGTAAAGGAAGAAGACCAGCTGATCGGATACCGGGAAGTGGATCTTCTGGATCAGCTGTTAGTTGTTACGGAAGCCGGAAACTATCTGGCGTTACCGATCTATGAAATCGATGAATTCAAATGGAAGGATCTTGGTGCTCATATCAGTACCTACACCAACCTCAACGGTTCGGAGAAGATCGTTGCGGCCTATACGGTCAAAAACTATGACACGGATGCGTGGCTGATTACGGTTACCCAGAACGGCATGGTGAAGCGCACGCCGTTCAACGTACTTAAACCGACAAGATTAAAACGCCTGATCGGACTGATGGGCTTAAAGAAGAACGACCGTCTGATTGACTGCCAGCTGCTTTACCGTAACAATGAAGTCATCATCGGCAGCCGGAACGGCAATGCGGTCCGCTACGAGATGAACCAGATCCCGAAGACTTCCTTAAAGGCACAGGGTGTCAAGGCCATGAACCTGGCAAAAGACGATACGGTTTCTTCCATGTGTATTGCCAATGAAAAGAGTCTTAATCTTGCGGTGATCTCGGAAGAAGGAACGACAAAGAGGGTGAAGCTGAGCGATATCGCCCACATGAACCGTCCGGTGAAAGGGGACTCTCTCTTCCGTAAGGTGAAATCCCATCCGTCCTATCTGCGCTACCTCTTTGCGACGCAGACGTACGATGAGCTCGTCTTCCTTGGCGAAGATACGCGTACGCTTGTCTCCAAGGACATCACGCTGATGGATAAGGAAGCCTCTCTCTCCGCTTTGAACAAACTGATCGGAGCCTTCTATTACTTGAAGGGAATCGAAGAGGTGAAGATCATCGACATGTTGCCGGAAGAGGAGGATACCGCTATCAATGAAGAGGTATCTCTGGATGCAGACAGCTCCAACTCGGACTATGAGGTCTTCAGCCTGAACGTATAATTACTGAAAAAACAGATGCATCTATTTCCGATGCATCTGTTTTACAATTTTATGCATAAAGCAGATTTCTATGCTATACTATTTATAAGTAAATTTACACGTGTGGAGGAAATAATAATGGGTAAATACTTAGTAAAGAAGACCAATACAGGTATCAAATTTGACTTAAAAGCTTCCAACGGTATCGTTATCGGTACATCCGAAGTCTTCACAGCCAAAAAGACATGCCTCAATAGCATCGAGAGTGTCAGAGTCAATGCTCCGAAAGCACCGCTCGAAGACCAGACAGTTGAAAACTATGAAGTCTTAAAGAATCCGAAATTCGTTCTTTACACGGACAAGAAGGGCGAAACAAGATTCAAATTACATGCCCGTAACGGACGTAACATCCTCGCCTGCGGTGAAGGCTACACAACAAAAGCTGCAGCTTTAAACGGCGTCGAATCCGTTAAAGCAAATGCCGATTCCGAAGTAGATTACAAGGAAGACTAATCACGTGAAATTGGAAACTGCCGCACTGCGGCAGTTTCTTTTTTCCTTTCAGGGAGGGAAATCTATGAATTATCATTTTTATCAGGCAAATCAGACGAAGATCCATGTGGAGAATCCGGAATATCCCAACCTTCATACACCGGAAGATCTCTATGATGCTTTAAGTAAAGTATGGTGTGAATACACCTGTGCTCCGCGCATGCGCAAGGACTGGAGCGAAGAAAATAAAACACTGGGACAGTGCTCCATCACGTCCTTTCTCGTGCAGGATGTTTTCGGCGGAGAAGTGTATGGCGTTCCGCTGAATGACGGCTCCGTACACTGTTTCAATGCGGTGCAGGGAGAGATGTTTGACTTAACCAGTGAACAATTCGGGAATGAAGTTTTAGAGTACACGCTGAATTACCCGCAGAAAAGAGAAGAGCACTTTGCCAGCGAAGAGAAATATCAGCGCTATCTTTATCTCAAAAAAGAATTTCAGAAGTTGACACAGTAAGGAAATACAGGTACAATAAAACCATAGTTAGCAGATGCTAACTATAGGAGATGCTCTATGATCAAGACTACTTTAAGTATCGACGGAATGATGTGCAGCATGTGCGAGGCTCATATCAATGATGCGATACGAAACCACTTCGATGTAAAAAAAGTAACTTCTTCCCACAGGAAAGGCGAGTGCGTGATCCTTTCCGAGCATGCAATAAATCAAGACGAAATTGCGAAAATCATTGAAGAAACCGGATATGGGCTTCTCTCCGTGAACCAGGAAGAAGCTAAGGAAAAACGTTTTCTGTTTTTCTGACACCACATGACATGATCTCTATCCACTCAGAAAATGAGCCTGTAAAGGCTTCTTTTCTTTTTACGGATATGATAAGATGAAGACAGGAATACGGAAGGAGAAAGCGAATGAGAAATAACGGATAATCAAAGACTGTACGTACCGTTATGTATCTGATTACCTGTTTTATCTGCTTTTTACTTGTTTTCATTTCGATTAGGCACTCAGGACATAACCGGGTGTTTTTTTATTGAATCGGAGGTTATTCATGTTAGAAATTCGTAATTTATCCATCCGTGTAAACGGAAAAGAAATATGCAACAATTTCAGTGCTTATCTGAATGCCACGGATAAGCTTGCCATTATCGGAGAAGAGGGAAACGGAAAGTCCACGCTTTTAAAAGTACTATTGGGAGAGTGCGATTATGCCGAAGTCAGCGGAAGTATCCAGTCATCTCCCTATACCTTCGGATATTTAAAGCAGAGCTATGAAGAGGAGAAAGAAATCCGTGTGGAGGAATTCCTCTTTGGCAAGGAGGAGAAGGACTACGCCCTCTACGCTTCCTTTTATCTGTATCTGGATACGTTCGGATTCAGTGAAGAGATATTGCAGCGGGAATTTGAGACGCTGAGCGGCGGCGAAAAGGTGAAAGTCGCCATATTGCGCCTGTTACTGCAGAAAGCGGATATCCTTTTGCTGGATGAGCCGACAAATGACTTGGATCTTCAAACACTGCTCTGGCTGGAAGACTTTATTTTAAACTATAACAAACTGGTAATCTTTGTTTCCCATGATGAAACGCTGCTGTCTCACTGCGCCAACTGCATTCTGCACATTGAACAGATCCGCAAGAAGAGCGTCTGCCGTACCACTTTTGAGAGAGTCGGCTATGACACCTATACTTCAAAACGCTCACTGGCTTTAGAAAAGCAGGATATGATGGCTAAGAGCGAACGGCGGGAATACAAGGAGAAGCGCGAGCGGCTGAATCGGATCATGCAGAAGGTGGAGCACCAGCAAAGGACCATCTCCCGTGGGGATCCGCATGGCGGCTTCCTCTTAAAGAAACACATGCGGAACTTAAAAGCCCAGGAAAGAAAACTCGATGAGACACAGCTGACGGAGAAAGTGGACGTCGAAGAAGGAATCAGCTTCCGCTTTGAGGAAAACGCACTGCCGAAAGGGAAAACCGTTCTGGAGGTGGATCTGGACACGCTTTGCGTCGAAGGGAAACCATTGAGTAAGGAAATCCACCTGAAGGTATACGGCCAGGATAAGATCTGTATCATCGGCAGAAACGGTATCGGGAAGAGTACCCTGATCAAAAAAATGTATGAATTACTGCAGGACCGTGATGACATTAAGCTAGGGTACATGCCGCAGAACTATGAGGATCAGATGGATTATGATGTTACGGTGCTTGAGTATCTTGCGCCTTCAGAAAAAAAGGAAGATATAACCAAAGCCAGGCTGTATCTTGGAAACATGAAGTTTACAAGAGAGGAGATGGTCCGTAAGATCAGAGATCTCTCCAACGGGTCCAGAGCCAAACTTTATCTTCTAAAATTCGTTCTGGACGGGGTGAACGTTCTGCTTCTGGATGAACCGACGCGCAATGTCTCTCCTCTGAGCAATCCGAAGATCCGCAATGTACTCTCGGAATTTACGGGATGTATCATAGCGGTATCGCATGACCGCCGTTTTATTGAGGAAGTACCATCCATGGTGTATGAAATGACACCGGACGGACTTTTTCCGCTACAATAAAAACGGGAGAGATGACTATGAATCATGTAATGTATGAATCCTATCGCAAGCGCAGATCGTTTCATAAGTTTCCGGAGTGTGAAAACAGGATAAGCCGGGAAGATCTTGCATATCTGGAGGAGATTTTTCAAAGCTTTACGCCATGGAAAAAAGAATGGCGTTATCTCTGGAAAATCAAAAACGCCCGCGATCAGAAGAATCCCATCAATGCGGAATATTATATTTCATTTTATGCTTCAAATGATCCGGGATGTATCGAGCAGATCGGCTATTTGATGGAAGAAGCGGAACTCTTACTGATCCCGCGTAATATCGGTGTTCTGTTTTACGGTATGGGAAAGGAAGAAGTAAAGCAGGAAGACGGTCTTGATTTTGTCATTATGATGGCAATCGGAAAAGTTGATCCTTCCGCTTTCCGCTATGATCAAAGCAGCATCAAACGCAAGAAACTGCATGAGATCTATGAAGGCAACCGCTATCTTTCCGTTGCTCGGGAAGTACGCTATGCACCAAGCGCCATTAACTCCCAGCCGTGGAAGATCGTGGAGGACGGTGACGTGTGGAAGATCTACCGCGTGAGCCGCTTTGGGTACCTGAAGGCATTTACGGGAAATCTGATTAAAATGAACCGCGTGGATATGGGCATCTTTTTAAAGGATGTGGAAGTCGTGCTCAAGGAAAAAGGATATGAATACGAGCGCAGGTTCCGCTTTATAAATGAAGGCGTGAGGGAACTTGTTGCGGAATATACCATCTCAAAGGAGGAAGTTGAATGAGAAGGAATCTTGGCGTTACCGGCGGAATCTTTCCAATGCCGGTCTTAATGATCGCGACCTACAATGAAGACGGTACGGTCGATGTGATGAATGCGGCTTGGGGAACCATGGTAGATAATGATGTCGTGGCTCTGAATCTGACGGAAACACACAAAACAGTGGAGAACATCCGCCGCAATCAGGCATTTACGGTGAGCTTTGCGACCAGAGCAACACTAAGCGAATCCGATTATTTCGGTATGGCCAGCGGCAACAAGGTCAAAGACAAGTTTGAAAGAACAGGTTTCCATGCCGTAAAATCCGAGCATGTGAATGCACCTCTGATTGAGGAATATCCTCTGACGCTCGAGTGTGAATTCATTGAATATCAGGATGATACCTATGGCCTGGGCGTGATTGGAAAGATCGTCAATGTTTCCGCGGACGAAGCCTATCTTACGGAAGACGGCAAATTGGATATTTCCAGGCTGGAAGGTCTGATTTATGACACTTATAATTACGGTTATTATGTTGTAAAGGAAAAAGCCGGTCAGGCTTTCTCTGCCGGAAAGAAATTCTTCTAGGCGATTCATTTAATAATAGACAGAGGCGTCCGCATGCCGGGCGCTTTTTCGTTGGTTATTCTTAATAGAGATACAGGGAAGGAAAGTTCGGATGTTCTCTGCGCATTTGCCGTTTTTGTTATATAATGTTTTAGTATACTTGGAGTGATACCTATGAGAGTAACAAGACTGGAAATCAGTAAAGATAACTTCCGGCACAATATCGCCGAAATCAGAAAATATGTCAACGGGAAAACGCTGATCCCGATTATCAAAGCCAGCGGTTACGGTACTTTTATCAACCGTCAGATGGATCTGATCAATGAATTCAGCATCGTCGGCGTCGCTTTGGTCTCCGAAGCGGTGGAACTCAGAAAGCTCGGCTATCAGAAAGAAATTCTGGTCATCAACCAGCCGGCAAAGAGCGATCTGATCAATATCTACCATTATGACATCACCATCGGTGTCAGCTGCACGGAGTTTCTGGATGCCATTCAGAAAGATGTCAAGGTGCATCTGGAAATCGAAACCGGCATGAACCGTACCGGTGTCACGCTGAGTGAACTCCCTTCCTTTATGGAGAAGGTAAAAGCCAATCCGCATATCACGGTCGAAGGCATCTATACCCATCTTTCCAGTGCGGACTTTGATGAAGCGTATACATTGAAGCAGATCCACACCTTTGAAGAAGCGGTTAAGATGGCAAAAGCGCAGTTCCCTCAGATTACATTTATTCACTGCAATGCCTCTAACGGCCTGTTAAACTATCCGCAGTCCTTTACCACGGCCGTGCGTCCGGGACTGATCATGTACGGATATGAAAGCTATCCGGGCGTGAAACAGCTTCTCGATATTAAACCGACCGCAAAGTTCTACAGCGAGATCACTTTCTTAAAGGAAGTCGAAGCAGGGGAGGCCATCAGCTATTCCCAGACATATAAAACAGGCAGAAAGACAAAAGTCGCCACGGTACCGATGGGATATGCGGACGGAGTGAGAAGATCTCTTTCCAATAAGGGAAGCGTTGTCATACGCAATCAGAAGTGTCCGATCATCGGTACGGTCTGCATGGATTCGTTCATGGTGGATGTGACCGATCTGAAAGAAGTCGCCATCGGGGATCAGGCATATTTATTCGATAATGAAATCATCACACTCGAAGAAGTCGCAAAGATCTGCGACACCATCAATTACGAGATCCTCTGCGGTATCTCAGAGCGGGTGGAACGGGTTATGAAGTAAACGGGAGAAGAGAATTCTCCTTTTTTTATTGACAGAAAATAATAGAATGCGTAAAATTAAATTGTACACAATATAAATACAGGGAGGACGTACAAATGAGTGAATTTTACAGCTATACTGTGAAGAACAGAAAAGGTGAAGATGTCAGCATGAAACAATATGAGGGGAAGGTTGTTTTAGTCGTCAATACGGCAACCGGCTGCGGATTTACGCCACAGTATAAAGGACTTGAGGAATTATACGAACAGTATCATGAAAAAGGTCTGGAGATCCTGGATTTCCCATGCAACCAGTTTGCAGGACAGGCTCCGGGCACGGATGAAGAAATTCATGAATTCTGCACTTTACGCTACAACACCCAGTTTGATCAGTTCAAGAAGATCGATGTCAATGGGGAAAACGAAGAACCGCTTTACACCTATTTAAAGAGTCAGCAGGGCTTCAAGGGTTTCTCATTAAAGGGAAAACTTCTGGTTCCGATCGTTTCCAAGATGGACAAGGACTGGAAGACTTCCAGCAACATCAAATGGAACTTCACCAAATTCCTGGTTGACCGTGAAGGCAACGTTGTGGACCGCTTTGAATCCACGGTGGATCCGAAAGATATCGAAAAGAGAGTATTGGAATATCTCTAAAAAGGAGGAAATATGAGTGGTGAATTCGATTGCCTGAAAATTGAAAATCAGCTCTGTTTTCCGCTCTATGTCGCATCCAAAGAAGTCGTTCGTTTATACAAACCGCATCTGGATGAATTCGGACTGACCTATACCCAGTACATTGCCCTTATGGTTCTCTGGGATAAGGAAAGTGTCAGCGTAAAAGAGCTGAGCAATGCGCTTTATCTGGACAGCGGTACCATCTCTCCTCTGATCCGGAAGTTAAGAGACAAGGGTTATGTCACACTGAACCATTCCGTTCAGGATGAGCGTATCCAGATGGTTTCCATTACCGAAGAGGGAAAACATCTTAAGGAAAAGCTGAAAGATGTCCCGTTAAAGATGGGAAGCTGTCTGCCTTTAAGTGCAAATGATGCGCAAATGTTATATAGTATACTTTACCGTCTGATCGGAGGATTGAAACATGAGTAATTGTATTCAGCAAGACCGCAATAAAAAGATCATTCAGACCAGTATTGTCGGTATTGTCACAAATGCTTTTCTGGCAACATTCAAGGTCATCGTGGGACTGACATCGCACTCCATTGCCATTGTAATGGATGCCGTCAATAATCTTTCCGATGCCGCCAGCAGCATTATTACGATTATCGGAACCAAAATCGCCAACCGCAAACCGGACAGGGAACATCCCTACGGTCACGGCAGGGTGGAATATCTCAGCGCCATGCTGATCGGCGTGCTGGTTCTCTATGCAGGTATCACATCCTTTGTGGAATCAGTAAAGAAGATCTTCCATCCGGAAGTTCCTTCCTACTCCACTCCGACGCTGATCATTGTCGTCGTTGCCATTATCGTTAAGATCCTTCTGGGTAGCTATTTCAAAAAGGTCGGTACGGAGGTGAACTCCGAATCTCTTAGAAACAGCGGACAGGACGCCACCATGGACAGCGTTATCACGCTTGGTACTCTGATTGCGGCATTACTCTTCCTCTGGCAGGGCTGGCAGCTGGAAGCGTATTTCTCCGTTGTGATCTCGCTCTTTATCATCAAGAGCGGCTATGAGATGCTGCAGGAGACGATTTCCGAGCTGCTTGGCAAGCGTATTGATGCTCAGCTTGCTCTCGACATTAAGGAAACGGTAAACTCCTTTGACGATGTATTAGGCACGTACGATCTGATTCTGCATAATTACGGACCGGATACCTATAACGGAAGCTGCCATATCGAAGTGAAGGACACCTTAAGTGTGGAAGAGCTTGACAGGCTTTCCCGCCGGATTACCCAGAAAGTCTATCAGAAGCACCACATCATCCTGACGGCTGTCGGTATCTATTCGCAGAATACCAAGAACGATGATGCCAAAGCCATCCGCGAGACGGTACAGAACATCATAAAAGAATACCCGGAAATCCTGCAGATGCACGGATTTCATTATGATGAAGAGGAAAAGGAAATCCGCTTCGACATCATCATATCCTTCGATGCGAAAGACCGTAACCAGATACTGAAAGATCTCTTCCACAGGCTGCAGGTGCTCTATCCCAACAACCGGATTCTCATCACGCTGGATGCGGATTTTTCCGAAGTTTAAATCCAAACCATACCGCAAAACGGTGTGGTTTTTCTTTCTATGAAAATATGAGGAAATGGTTTGAAGATAAGAACACTTTCCGATATAATATGGTAATTGAGGTAGAATATGTTTTTAAAGCGCATAGAAATAGATGGATTTAAATCTTTCGCAGATAAAACAGTGCTGAACTTCGATTCTCCGATCACCGGAATCGTCGGACCGAACGGATGCGGCAAGTCCAATATCACGGACGCCATCCGCTGGGTTTTGGGAGAACAGTCGGTTAGCGCACTTAGAGCGGATAAGGGAATGAGTTCCATTATCTTCAGCGGATCCGACTCCCGCAGAACGGTAAACTACGCCCAGGTATCCCTGGTTTTTGATAATACCAAACATTATTTCAACCGCGAAGACGATGAGATCATCATCACGCGCCGCATCACCCGCAAGGACAATTCCTCGGAATATCTGATCAATAAAACCCCATGCCGTCTGCGTGATGTCATTGAGATGACCATGGGCAGCGGAATCGCCAAGAATTCCCTGAATATTATCTCCCAGGGCAATATCTCCAATTTCTCCGATGCCAAACCGGAAGACCGCCGCGGAGTCTTTGAAGAGGCCGCAGGTGTCAGCTTATATAAGAAAAAGAAAACGGAAGCTCTGAATAAGCTCGCCAATACCCAGGATAATCTGGACAGGGCAGCGGATATCATGAATGAGCTGGAAATGCAGGTCATCCCGTTAGAGAATGCCGCAAAGAAAGCCAGAAAATACCAGGAAGCAAAAGAGCGTCTGGAAGAGATTGAAACCAGTGTTCTGGTCAGTGATATCGAATTCTATCAGGGTAAGCACGAGGAAGCCAAGAAGGCGGAGTTTGATCTGGAGACGGAACTCGCCGTCAGCGAGACCACTTTGCAGGTCAATGAAAACAGCATTGCCGAAAAGAGGGAAAACATCCGCCGCATGGACCGTGAGATCGATGCCGCACAGAGTGAGCTGATGCGACTGGTCAATGAGATTTCCAATCTCGAAAGCCGTAAGATCGAAATCAACGAGAAGCGGAAGTACACACTGGAAAGCGGAAGCAGCAAGGAAAAAGAAGAAGCGCTTCGCAACGCCTATACGGAAGCGAAGCAGGAATATGAATCCCGGAAGGAGATTTACGATAAGTATCTGGTCGATATCGATTTACTGGAAAAGCAGCAGAACGCTGTAATCATGAAGAAAATCGATGCTGAGCAGAATTTTGAACAGGCAAGTGCCGCTTTGAAGCGGTTGAATAACCGGAAAGAGGTTCTGGAGAACCTCATGAAGCGTCCGTTTACCCAGCAGGCAGGGGTGCAGGCCGTTATGGATGCCATCCATTCCTTACCGGGCGTCCTCGGATGCGTTGCGATGGAACTGCATGCTCATGAGGGCTATGAAGAAGCCATCTCTGTCGGTTTACAGGGTGCTCTGTACAATATCGTCACAAAGGATCCGGAATCGGCAAGAAACGCCATTGAGTTTTTAAAGAGAAACGAAAGCGGAAGAGCGACGTTCCTTCCGCGCAACATTCTCCGTCCGCGCTATATCAAGGAAGAAGACGAAATCGTCTGCGGCAATATCACGGGATATCTCGGGGTTGCCTGTGACTTTGTCGACTGTGCGGAACCGTTTGAAATCGTAACCGATTATCTGCTTGGTTCCGTGATCGTGGTGGATAATCTGAAGAATGCCAACAATCTGGCAGAGATTCTCAAATACCGCTATAACGTCGTAACCCTCGACGGTGAAATCATTCACCGCGGCGGATCGATGACGGGCGGCAAGGCGAGAGAATCCTCGTCTTACATGACGATGAAGAAGGAATATGACCACATCGCGCAGGACATCGAAAAACAGGAAGATGTCTACCGCCAGTGGGAGGAGCGCGTAAGCCGCTACGGCCGCGAGAAGGAAGGCATGGATGCCAAGCTCTGGGAACTGCGCGTGAACTCCGCCAAGATGGAACCGTTACTGGAAGTCAAAAAAGCCAAGTATACATCCATGGAAGCGGAATATCAGATGCTGAATCCGGATGAGGATCCGCAGGCGGAAACAGAAGTGGAAAACGAACTTGTTTCCACACTGGAGAAAGACCGTCTGAGAAAAGACGAGCTGGAAACGGCCTTACGGTTAAACCGTGAAAGCCGCTATAAAGCCAACGCCGAAGTGGAACGCAAGGAAGCTCAGGTACGCCAGTACCGCACGGAAGCCAATAAGCTCCGCGATAAGATCAATGAAGTGAAAATCGATATCGCCAGAGTCGAACTGGTTCTGAACCAGAACCTGGAGCGCCTCAGCAGCGAATATCATATGACATACGAGTTCGCCAAAGAACGCGTCAAGCGCGATGTGGTGGAAAATGCCAAGGAAGAAGTTGCCACACTGCGCAAGAAGATTGCGTCACTGGGCAACGTCAATATGGATGCTCCGCAGGAATATGCCGAAAAGAGCGCCCGCTATGAAGAGATGAAGAAGAACTACGATGAACTGATGGAAAGCAGGGAAAAACTGCTGTCCACGATTGCGGATCTCGATGCTGTAATGACGGAGAAGTTTTCCGAAATGTTCAATCGCGTCAATGAGCAGTTCTCTCAGGTATTCACACAGCTGTTCCATGGCGGAAGAGCCCGCTTATACCTGGAAGATCCGGATGATCTTATGAATACGGGGATCGAAATCGAAGCCAATCCTCCGGGAAAAGTCATCCGCAACAACCGCGTCCTCAGCGGCGGGGAAAAGACCCTGATTGCCTTCTGTACGCTCTTTGCGATCATGAAGGCCAGACCGCTGCCGCTCTGCGTATTCGATGAGGTGGATACGGCTCTGGACCCGGCAAATAACGACCGCTTTGCGAACTATCTGCAGAGCGTTGCCAATGACTCCCAGTTCATTGTCGTTACGCACCATCCGTCTACCATGGCAAAGTGCGACGTCCTTTACGGGGTCACCATGGCGAACAACGGCGTCAGCAACATCCTGAAGGTTCAGCTTGCCGAAGCTGAACAGATGATTCAAGAGGAGGAATAATGGGATTCTTTGATTTTATTAAAAATGCCTTTTTCAAAAAGAAAGGTTCCCAGTATTATCTGAGCGGATTCCGTCAGACATCCCGCTCCATCAATGAACGGCTGAATTTTCTGCGCAAGGGATATTCCGTCCTGAACGATAAGTTCCTGGAAGAGCTGATGGTCACTCTGATCCAGAGTGATATCGGTGTATCCACATCGCAGAAAATCATCGATATTCTGCGTAAGAAAGCCACAAACAAGAACATTTCCTATGATGAAGTGAAAACACTGCTGTATGAATCGATGGGAGAACTTTACGGAGATGCATCCTTCAGTATTAAGGAAGGCCATCCGCAGGTGATCTTCTTAGTCGGCGTGAACGGCAGCGGAAAGACGACCAGTGCCGCCAAGCTTGCCGCAAAATACAAGGAAGAGGGCAAGAGCGTTCTTCTGGTTGCGGCAGATACGTTCAGAGCCGGTGCGATTGAGCAGTTGGCCAAGTGGGCGAAGAAGCTGCGCATTCCATGTTTGGAAGGCAAGGAAAACGGGGATCCGTCCAGCGTAATCGTTGACGGTCTTCGCTATGCCAAGGAGAATGATTTCGACATCGTTCTCTGCGACACGGCCGGCAGACTTCAGAATAAGACCAACCTGATGAATGAGCTGGCCAAAATGAAACGCGTTGCGGGCAGGGAAGTCGAAGGTGCACCGCATGCCGTATGGCTTGTCATCGATGCGACGACGGGTCAGAACGGTTTATCCCAGGCCAGCGTGTTTATGGATGCGACGGACGTATCCGGCATCATTCTGACCAAGATGGACGGAACTGCCAAAGGCGGCGTCATTCTGGCCATCAAGGATCAGCTGCAGGTACCCGTAGTCTATGTCGGATGCGGGGAGAGCGTGGAAGCTCTGAGAGAATTCGAACTGGATTCCTATCTCTATTCCATTGCCGAAGGAGTCAATTATGACCGTTAGCAAGGAAGAGGGGAATGACCTTCTCGATTTCTATGAAGATTTATTAACCGATAAGCAGAAAGATGTTCTCAGTCTTTACTTCAAGGAAGACCTATCCTTAAGCGAGATTGCGGAAGATCTTTCCATCAGCCGCTCTGCCGTGAGTGATTTACTGAATCGCACGCTGCATCAGCTGAAAAACTATGAAGCAAAGCTTTCTCTGATTTCCAATTATCAGAAGAGGCAGAAAATATACCGGAAGCTGGAGGAGTTAGATAATCCAGAGATCAGCCTTCTGGTAGAAGAGCTTAAGAATTTAGAATAAGGAGACAAAAACAAAATGAGTAAAATTATCGCAGTCAACTCCGGAAGTTCCTCACTGAAATTCCAGCTGTATCAGATGCCGGAAGAAATCGTACTGACAAGCGGTCAGGCTGAACGTATCGGTCTGCCGATGGGAATCTTCACAATCAACTACAACGGAGAAAAGAAAGTCAAGGAAGTCCCGATCCCGAATCATGACGTCGCAGTCCGTCTGTTACTGGATGCCTTAATCGAAAACGGTGTCGTTCAGGATCTGAAAGAAATCGAAGCTGCCGGTCACCGTATCGTTCAGGGCGGAGCCTATTTCCATGATTCCGTCAAAGTCGATGAGGATGTTGTCAATAAAGTTACGGAACTGATCGAGATCGCTCCGCTGCACAATGCCGCTCATTTGACATGTTACGAAGCTTTCCGCAAAGCATTACCGGAAATCGAGCATGTCTTCGTCTTCGATACAGCTTTCCATCAGACAATGGAACGCGATTCCTACATGTATGCCGTACCTTACGAATGGTATGAAAACTACAAAGTCAGAAAATACGGCGCACACGGCACATCCCACAAGTTCGTTGCTCAGAGAACAGCGGAATTAATGGGCAAGGATATCAAGGATCTGAACCTGATCACACTGCACTTGGGAAGCGGTGCTTCCATCACAGCCATCAAAGGCGGCAAGTGTATCAATACTTCCATGGGTTTAAGCCCGCTCGGCGGTATCATGATGGGTACACGCTGCGGTGATATTGACCCGACGATCGTCTACTTTATGGCAAAGAAACTCAACTGCACACCGGATGAAATGGAAACATATCTGAACAAGAAATCCGGTATGGCCGGTGTTTCCGGAGTTTCCTCCGACGCCCGTGATGTCGAAGCCGGATATCATGAAGGCAACGAAAGATGCAAGCTGACATTTGAACTGTATGTCAACCGCGTCATCAACATGGTCGGCGGCTACGTCATGCAACTGGGACATGTCGATGCTCTCACTTTCACAGCCGGTTTAGGTGAACATGCCACACTGATCCGTGAGCTGATCTGCCGCAAGCTGGAAGAAGGCTTAGGCGTCAAGATTGACTACGAACTCAACAGCAAATGTCATAAGGAAGCGGAATTATCCACTCCGGAAAGCAAGGTCAAGGTTTATGTCGTTCCGACAAATGAAGAACTTGCCATCGTCCGTGACACGGTCCGCATCTTAGGTCTGTAGAATGTTTGAAGACATTTTCAAATGTATTGAAGCGAATGATACCATCACCATCTTCCGGCATATCCGCCCGGATGGTGATGCGTACGGATCGCAGTTCGGTTTGGCATCCTATATCCGCTACCGCTATCCTGAAAAGAAAGTCTATTGCGTCGGCAGCAATGAAGGACGCAACAGCGGGCTTTTCCCGAAGGCGGATGTCGTGACGGATGAGCTGATTGCGTCTTCTCTGGCCATCTCCGTGGATACCAGTACAAAAGAGCGCGTGGATGATCAGCGGATGTTTCTTGCCAAAGTAACCTGCAAGATCGACCATCACGATTCCAGTGAACCGTATGCCGATTATGAAGTGGTTATGCCGCATCAGGCAAGCTGCGCGGAAGTCATCGTAAAGATGATCAGCGAAGTGGAAGACGCATCGAAGATCCCGCAGGAGACGGCGACGTATCTGTACTCGGGTATCATCAGCGATACACAGGATTTCTCCATTACTTCTGCCAGCTATGAAAGCCTCTATCTGGCATCGTTACTGGCAAAGACGGGAATCAGCCTTTCCAGCATTCATTATCTGGTCAACCGCCAGACTTCCGCAGTCTTCCGTTTGACTTCCGCATTCCGTAACCGCATGCAGTTCACCGATAACCATATCGGCTATGCCTATTGCGATAAAGCGCTGATGGATGAGTTCGGCGTCGAGTATAACGACTGCAAGGATCTTGTCAATCAGTTCGGCATCATCTCCGATGTGGAGATCTGGGTCCTCTTCATTGAGGATTACATGGATCATCCGGGACAGTTCAACGCTTCCTTAAGAAGCCGCGGTGCCATCGTCAATGAGATTGCATCTCATCACGGCGGCGGCGGGCACAAGCAGGCAGCGGGCACAAAGGCCATGCCGCTGGAAGAAACAAAGGTACTTCTCGAAGAGTGCGACAAAGAAGTCACGCGTTATATGAATTCCTTATAGAAACAACAGTGCAGAGATATCTCTGCGCTGTTTCTTTTGTGTGCCGGGCATGGCACATATCTCGGAGGTTGAAACGCACCTCCAGCCAAGGGCGGTAACCCCTAAGGCTTAGCCAAGTTCAAGGGTGTCCATTGCGAGATGGAATCTGAAGGAAGAAGGAGGCAAACTGTCGGTCCG
>JAZQFH010000029.1:0-4394 GCA_045539425.1 Erysipelotrichaceae bacterium | reverse complement strand
AAATCGTCGATTTGGTCGGCGGTAAAGACAATATTTCGTATTTCACCCATTGCGTTACCAGACTGAGATTCAATCTGAAAGACGCAGAAAAAGCAGATAAGGCAGCAATCGATCAGCTGAAGGGCGTTTTAGGCTCCCAGTGGCAGAACGGTCAGTTGCAGATCATCATCGGACAGGCTGTCGGTGATGTCTATAGGGAAATCTGCGAGAAGAACAGCCTGCAGATGGAAAAAGCCATCGATGAAGTTGTTGACGAAGTGGATAGCAAAAAAGGCATCAAAGGAATCGTCGACAAGGTATTTGACGGTATTTCCGGTTCCCTGACACCGTTTATTCCGGCTTTGATTGGCTCCGGCATGATCAAGGTCATCCTGATCTTTGCGGATATGCTGGGAGCAGATGCGACCAGCGGCACCTACCAGCTGCTGAGCTTTGCCGGTGATGCCGGCTTCTACTTCCTGCCGATCATCATCGGCGCCTTTGCGGCCAAGAAATTCGGTGCTAACCAGGGTCTGGGTATGGTCATCGGCGGCATGCTGGTCTATCCGAGCTTTGCGGCAGCTTCCGGTCTGAACTTTTTGGGCATTCCGGTTTATACCAATTCCTACTCCAGCACGATCATTCCGGTCATCCTCAGCTGTGCTGTGATGGCTCCGATTGAAAAATTCATCGCCAAGCATTCCCCGGAAGTACTGCGTTCGGTGTTAGAGCCGTTATGCACGATCCTGATCATGATCCCGCTGACATACTGCCTCTTAGGTCCGATCGGTTCCTTCCTCGGTCAGTACTTAAGCGCCTTCGTATTATGGCTGTATAACACGATCGGCTTCGTCGGTGTTGCCCTCTTTGCGGCAATCATGCCATTTGTCATCATGACCGGCATGCACGGCGCCTTCGTTCCGTATCTGTTACAGATGCTGACGGATCCGACGATCGGCTATGAACCGATCTTCTTCCCGGCTCTGATCATCTCCAACATCAACCAGGGTGTTGCGGCACTTGCGGTTGCCTTAAAGACCAAAAAGGAAGATCTGAAATCCACGGGCTTCTCCACTGCCGTTACGGCAATCGTTGCCGGTGTTACGGAACCTGCCATGTATGCCGTTAACTTCAAATACAAGACACCGTTATACGGTGCCATGATTGGCTCCGCGGTCGGCGGTCTGGTTGCAGGTATCTTCAAGTGTGCCATTCAGGCGTTTGCCGGTGCATCTTCCATCATTGCCCTGCCGCTGTTTGCCTCAGCCAATAGTCCAAGCAATCTGATGTACATGATCATTGCTACAGTGATCGGCATGGCTGCCACATTTGCGGCTACCTGGGTTCTGTATAAAGATAACAACTAATATGATTCATCGTCATGCAGGCGCTTTTGTGCCTGCATGATGTTTCAAAGGAGGAACTATATGTCATTTCCCAAGAATTTTCTGTGGGGCGGTGCCACAGCTGCCAATCAGGTTGAAGGCGGATACAACGAAGGCGGAAAAGGTCTGAGTATCGCCGACATGCTGAGCAGCGGGACGCATACTTCCCCGCGCACGATTTCAACCGAAACGGAAGAAGGACTCTACTATCCCAACCGCACGGCAGCGGACTTTTATCATCACTACAAAGAGGATATTGCCCTGTTTGCGGAAATGGGCTTCAAGGCGTACCGTATGTCCATTGCCTGGAGCCGCATCTATCCGACCGGAGAAGAAGAAAAGCCGAACGAAGAGGGCATTGCCTTTTATAAAAAGGTATTCGCGGAGCTGAAAAAGTATCAGATTGAACCTGTCGTCACCCTTTCCCACTATGAGATCCCTCTCAATCTGACGGAGAAATATAACGGGTGGGCTGACAGAAGAGTGATCGACCTCTTTATCCGCTATGCCAAAACGGTATTTCAGGCTTTCCGGGACGATGTAACCTACTGGCTGACATTCAACGAGATCAACTGCGGCACCTTACCGCTGGGGAACTATATGTCTCTGGGCATCCGCAATGAAGGCACAAGGAATTTCCTGGCACAGGTGGATGATATTAATTTGCGCTATCAGGGACTGCACCATCAGTTTGTCGCCTCCGCAAGAGCCGTAATTGAGGGACATTGCATCAATCCGGAATTCAAAATCGGCAATATGATTGCCATGATGCCCGTCTATCCTCTGACGCCGAATCCTGCAGACATGTTGCTGTATCAGAAAAACTGGCGGGATATGCAGTATTACTGCGCTGACGTGCAGGTTCGCGGAGAATATCCTTACTATGCCAGACGCTTCTGGGAGGAAAACGGCATCTGCCTGAATATCACCGCTGAAGATCTGGCTTATCTGAAAGAGGGAACGGTCGATTTCTATTCCATGTCCTATTATCAGACCAACTGCGTTACTGTCGATACTTCGGTTGCCAAAAGTGCGGGAAACCTTCTCGGAGGGGCGAAAAACCCGTATCTGAAATCTTCCGAGTGGGGTTGGCAGATTGATCCGGACGGACTGCGCTTTACGCTGAATGACATCTATGCCCGCTATCAGATTCCGATCATGATCGTGGAAAACGGACTGGGTGCCTATGATCAGCTGGAAGAAGGAAACGTCATCCATGATCCATACCGCATCGAGTACCTGAGAGAGCACATCAAAGCGATGCAGGAAGCCGTGAAAGACGGTGTGGATCTGATTGGTTATACCTGGTGGGGTTGCATTGACCTCGTCTCCGCTTCCACGGGTGAGATGCGAAAGCGTTACGGCTTCATTTACGTGGATATCGATGATGAGGGAAAAGGAACGGGCAACCGTTATAAAAAGGATTCCTTCTACTGGTATCAGAAGCTGATTGCCTCTAACGGCGAAGATCTCATGTAATATTCCATCGAAAAAACAGAACTGCTGCCTGCAGCAGTTTTCTTTTGGGAAAGAAAAAAGCACCAGATTCGTCTGATGCTCTGATTCTCCTTGAGGTTGCTATGACTGCTTCCTAAAACAGCCAGCTGTTGCGCTTCAGTTCGTTTTTGTAGTTTGTGACCTGCTGCTCCCAGAGGGTTTCCCGTAAGCCATCCTGCCACTCGATCACATATTCAAATTCCGGGAACATCTCCCCGCGCTTTGGAAGTATTTCCGCGACTTTCCCGAGATAATACTCCTCTTCATCCACAAAGAAGAGCACTTCATCTCCCAGAGCATGGCATGCTGTATCCCCGCTCTGATATTCCATGGTCCCGCAGGCGATTGCCGTCAGTTCCTCATCACTCAATTCCACTAGTCGTGAGATCTCCTTCCAGCTTTTCTTCTGTGCCAAGAGATCTCTTATCTCTTTTCTATATTCCACTCTCTTTTTCTCCTTATACATGGGTATAGACCATCATGACAAGACTGACGATCATGCTGATCAGCCCCGCTCTGCGCAAGCCCTGGGTGGAGGCGATCATCTGCGCCTCATCCTGCTTGAAACGGTACGCTACCAGATACGGCAGATAGAAATGAAACGCCCCGATCAGAAACATGAAGCTGAAGATCCAGAGCGGAACACTGTTGGAGCGCTTACGCACTCCTCCGTTCTCCAGATTCCATACCGCTTCCTTCAGGGATTCCTCCATCTTTTCTTCGGCCTGCGGTGAAATGAGCGTACTTTCCGCGTCTTCACCCGCTATGGCCTGATACACCTCTTCCTTATGGAAGATCTGATAGGCGTCTTTCTCTTTTACAATACGGTAAGCACGGTAAACGTACCCTTCTTCCGTCTTTCGAAAGAAGTGGCCGTCTCCGTAAACCCCGATGTCCTGATTGCGTACAACCGCGATTCCCAAGGCTGTTAAAAGCGCACAAAAAGTCAGCAGAAGCTGAACTTTCACATTTTTTAACCAGCGGATCTCAGCGATCTTCACTGTCCAGACCCAAAGATGCCACTTTCAGCATCTCCTTGATCAGTGCATGGTTGTCCACTAGAACTTCATAACCGAGATCTTCCGAAAGCACGCCGCGCTTCAGATCCTGCGGCAACTGTCCCATCTCATCCGCTTCAAAGTCTTCCATCCACTCTTTCGAACCGTAATATTTACTGAATGCTTCCAGCGTTTCCAGGTTATTCTGATAGTCCTCCAATGCCGTTTTGAGTGCATCGATCACCTTGCGGCAAGCGTTCATATTGTTTTCCATTAACTCAATGCGTTCTGTCTGCTGACTCATGATAACTACCTCACTTCATTACTATAATCATAACGTATTTCATAAAAGAAAAACAGAAGCCTACGCTCCTGTTGCTTTCCTGATAATATAGTAAAACTTGCCAAAGTAAAATCCGTTTTGAAGAACGAAAATGCAATTTAGTCTGCCTATAGAAAGAAAGTCATTACTCTAAGATAATGAAGATGTATTATCTGCCTTTCTCAAAGAAAGGAAGTGAAAGATATCATGAAT